>DASRHY010000295.1:0-12075 GCA_035650275.1 Kribbellaceae bacterium
CCGGCGCTCGCCCTGGTCCCACATTCGCGTGGTTAACCCGCTGACATGCGGGTTGGCCCCGGCTATAGCAGTGGACAACCCTCCGTTCGACGGGTTAGCCACGCGAATGTAGGTCGGGCGGGCGGCTTCACCGACCGCCCGCCCGGGCTGGCCGGCGCTCGCACCGGGTCCTACATTCGCGTGGTTAACCCGCCGACCTGCGGGTCCCCCCCGGCTATAGCAGGGGATAACCCTCCACCCGACGGGTTAGCCACGCGAAATGTGTCGGCCAGCAGGCAGGATCGATTCGGCCGGGCGGCGCGCATGTTGCCTCTTTGCAACAGAGCTGGTCCCTTCAGCCAGGTGTATACCAGGGGTGTGCGACGTGTGGAGGGGGCCGGATGGCGTGTGGAGGGCCGGATGGCGCGGTGACACTTCGGGCGTCAGGAACGGCGATCCGGAGCAGGTTAGTCTCGGTGGGTGATCAGCCGGACTCGTGGCGCAGCACTCGCGGCTGCCGTACTCGCGCTGACCGTTGCCTGCGGCAATGATCCGCCACCGCAGGCGGATTCGCCGCCGCTGGTCTCGGTGACGCCGACCGCTCCGGCCACGCCGTCCGAGTCCGCGACACCGAGTGTTCCGCCGCCGGCGAAGATCGCGGACACGTTGTGCGTGCGGATGGATCCGGACGTCATGACGAGGATCTTCAAGGTGCGCTCCACCCGGCTGAGCACGGACCCGACCGCCCCCGCGTTCGACGTACCGACGTATGACGTGTGCACGCTGGACCTGACCACCGGGACCGACGCGCGCACCAAGCGACCGATCGTGACCCCGCTCCGCGTCGGCGTCTCGGTGCTGCCCGCGACCCCGGCGGACCTTGCCGCGGCCCGGCGCGCGTACACGGTGTCGCAGGGCCGGTTCGACCCGGCGCGGACCGCGGCGGTCGGCCAGGGCGGGTACGGCACCAACCGTTTCGTCGTGTTCCTGAGCAACGGCCGGCTGGTCAAGATCAGCAGCGGCCTCGGTCCGAAGGCATCGTTCGGGTCGTACCTGGCCGCCGCCCGCGAGGTGGCGAAGCAGACCGCCGGCATCCCGGTCCAGCAGCCGGTCGTCGCCCTGCAGGAGTGCGAACGCGGCACCGGTACGGCGACCAAGGTGCTCGGTGCGGAGGCGGTGATCCGGCGCGACCGGCGCAACGCCTACGGCGACGTGGAGTGCGGCTGGGCGACGAAGACCCGGGCGGTGTCGAGTACGGCGACGCGGATCGCGAGCGCCCGGCGGATCTTCCAGCAGAACAGCAGCCTGCCGACCGCCGAACGGATCCCGCTCGGTGACGACGGCCTGTACGACGCGGAGAGCCACAGCATCCAGGTCCGGGTCGGCGAGAACAAGGTCGCCTACTTCACGCCCGCACCGGTCGGCACCGGCGCGAAGAACGACATGATCGCCTTCGCACTGAAGGTCTCCGGTCTCTACACCCGCTAACCGCGCGCCATCCCGGACTTGATCAGGTCCATCACGCCGCCGTCGGCGAGTGTCGAGGTGTCGCCGACCTCGCGGTTCTCGGCGATGTCGCGGAGCAGCCGGCGCATGATCTTGCCTGACCGGGTCTTCGGCAGCTCCGCGACCACCATGATCTGCCGCGGTTTGGCGATCGGCCCGATCTCCTTGGCCACGTGGTCGCGGAGCTCGGCGACGGACGCCCCGGCCGCGCCGCTGCGCAGGATCACGAACGCGCACACCGCCTGACCGGTGGTGTCGTCGGTGGCGCCGACCACCGCGGCCTCGGCCACGCTCGGGTGCGAGACCAGCGCCGACTCGATCTCCGCGGTGGACAGCCGGTGCCCGGACACGTTCATCACGTCGTCGACACGACCGAGCAACCACAGGTCGCCGTCTGCATCGACGCGCGCACCGTCACCGGCGAAGTAGAGCCCCTCGAACCGCGACCAGTAGGTGTCGGTGTACCGCTCCGGGTCGCCCCAGATCCCGCGCAGCATCGACGGCCACGGCTCGGTCAGCACCAGCAGCCCGCTCTCGCCGTTCGCGACCGGCCGGGCCTCCTCGTCGACCACGTCGACGCTGATCCCGGGCAGCGGTACCTGCGCCGAGCCCGGCTTGGTCGCGGTGACGCCGGGCAACGGGCTGACCATGATCGCGCCGGTCTCGGTCTGCCACCAGGTGTCGACGACCGGGCAGCGGCCGCCGCCGATGACGCGGTGGTACCAGCGCCAAGCCTCCGGGTTGATCGGCTCGCCGACGCTGCCGAGCAGCCGGAGGCTGGACAGGTCGTGACCGGCCGGGATCTGCTCGCCCCACTTCATGAACGTGCGGATCGCCGTCGGCGCGGTGTACAGGATCGTGACGCCGTACTCGGCGACGATCTCCCACCAGCGGCCCTGGTGCGGGCTGTCCGGCGTCCCCTCGTACAGCACCTGCGTGGCGCCGTTGGCCAGCGGGCCGTACACGATGTAGCTGTGGCCGGTGATCCAGCCGACGTCCGCGGTGCACCAGTACACGTCGGTGTCGGGCTTCAGGTCGAAGACGACCCGATGCGTGTACGCCGTCTGGGTCAGGTAGCCGCCGGTGCTGTGGAAGATCCCCTTGGGCTTTCCGGTCGTCCCCGAGGTGTAGAGGATGAACAGGGGGTGCTCGGCGTCGTGCGGTTCGGGCGTGTGCTGGCCGGGCGCGGTGTCGACCACATCGTGCCACCACACGTCGCGGTCGTTGTCCCAGGCAACGTCCTGCTTGGTGCGCTGCACCACGAGCACCTTGGTCACGCCGGTGCCGGCGACTGCCGCGTCGACTGCGGGCTTGAGCGCGCTCGCCGCACCGCGCCGGAAGCCGCCGTCCGCGGTCACCACGAGGGTCGCCTGCGCATCCTCGATCCGGCTGCGCAGCGCGTCCGCACTGAAGCCGCCGAACACCACGCTGTGCGGTGCCCCGAGCCGGGCGCAGGCCAGCATCGTGACCACCGCCTCCGGGATCATCGGCAGGTAGATCGCGACGCGGTCACCCTTCCCGACCCCGAGCGCGGTGAGCGCGTTGGCCGCCCTGCACACCTCGCGCTGCAGCTCGGCGTAGGTGATGTCGCGCCGGTCGCCGGGCTCGCCGACGAAGTGCAGCGCCACCCGGTCGCCATGCCCCGCCTCGACGTGCCGGTCCACGCAGTTGTACGACGCGTTCAGCCGGCCTTCGGTGAACCACTTCGCGAAGGGCGCACCGGACCAGTCCAGCGTGGTCGTGAAGTCGGTGTCCCAGCTCAGCAGGTCCCGCGCCTGCCCGGCCCAGAACGACTCCCGGTCCGCCACGGCCTCGTCGTACAAGGTCTGCGTGCCGACCGCGTCGGCGGCGAACTCCTCGCTGGGCGGGTACGTCTCCTGGTCGGTCACGGCGGCACTCCTCGGTCTGGCGGCGGGGCACGTGCCGTCGACTCTGCGACGCCCGCCCGGCAGCTGCCAAGCCGTGCCCGACGTCGTACGCCGAACTGCGCAACCCGTTCGACCAGCGGGTCCGCTGCGCGCGCCGAGCGGTCCTTCCCACACGACGAACGGCATCTGTGACGGCCATCACCACCCGTTTCCGGTCGTTCGTAAGTCCCGCCTGGTCACAAGGGGCCGATGAACGACGACACGCCGGGTCACAAGGGCCCGATGAACGGAATGAAGGTCAAGCGATCCAGGGTGGGGTGCCGCGGTCGGTGGGCTCGCCGAGGACGGAGACGACGGCGGTTCCGAGGCCGGTGACGACGGCTTCGAAGCGGTCGCCGGCGGTGAACTGGCGGGGCGTGCCGGCTGGCAGTATGACGGTGTCGCCTGCGGACAGCGCGACCGTGTCCTCACCGAGCAGCAGCTTCGCGTCGCCGGCGAGGACGGTCCAGATCTGCTCGGTGTCGAACACGTGGTGCGGTCCCTGCGCGTGCGGGTTCATCGCGACCCGCCACAGGCTGAGCGACTCGGTCTGGCCCTGGGTGGGGGAGGCCAATGTGGTCATCACCCCGTTCGGCGTCTCGGTACGGCGGTTCGCGGTCTCGGGTACGACGGGCATGGACGCTCCTCCGACAAGTAGGCAACCTGGTTGTCCAAAATAGTACACCTGGTTGTCGATCGTGCAACGATGTCGCATGGAGCGTTTCGGGTTCGAGCTGCCGTTGCTGCTGGCCGGCGGGTTCCGGCTGCTGATCGACCAGCTGCACGAGCAGCTGGCCGAACGCGGGCACGCCGACCTACGGCCGGTGCACGGGTTCGCGCTGCAGGCGATCGGGGCGGACGGCGCGACCACGTCCGAGATCGGCCGCCGGCTCGGCGTGTCCAAGCAGGCAGCGGCCAAGACCGTGGCCGGGCTGGAGCGGCTCGGGTACGTGACCCGGCAGGCCGATCCGGCCGATGCCCGGGCAACCCGTGTTCTGATCACCCGCCGGGGCCAGGACGCCTTGCGGGCTTCGGCGGAGATCTTCGAGCAGCTGCGCCGGCAGTGGGTCCGCACCCTCGGCAAGGACCGGGTCGCCGCCCTCGAGGACGACCTGGAGACGGTTCTCGGCAGTGCCGGCGGCGTACCGCTCGCCGACCTCCCCGGCTGGCTCCGCTAGGACGCCTTACAGGTCCACCGGACCACCACTGCGCCAGTACTGGCCGTTCTCGCGGTCGAGCAGCTGGGCGTCGATCAGGTACCGGCGCAGTGTCACGTAGTCGTCGTACACGGCGATCAGGATGCGGTTGACCTCGAGCTCGTCGTACCGGATCCCAGGCTCGAACAGCTGCGCCACGTGCTCCAGCAGAAGCGTGCGCCGGGACCACTTGGCCGGGAACCTGACGATCCGGCCGTCCCGGACGAACGCGCGGAAGACCTTCAGCGTCTCGGCGTCGGCATCCGGAGCAGGCTGGGCAAGCAGGCGGTCTGTTGTCACGACCCCAACGTTATCGGCCCGGACGCAGACGGGTCCGGCCGTTTTCACGGCCGGACCCGCCATCTCCACGGGTATGTCGGCGCCCGGGAGGAGGGCCTGCCGGCCGGTCCCGAGAGGGGTTGGGGGCGGGACCGCCCGGCAAGCGGGAGGGGTGGAACTGCCAAGCAGGTTCGTCGCCAGCGGCCGAACCTGCCCGGCAGGCTTTTGCTAGTGCTGGATCGCCTTCTCGGCGCCGGCACCGGTCAGGGAACGGACCTCCATCTCGGCGAACTTGTCCACGTCGGTCTCCTCCTTGCTGGTGACCGAGCCCAGCCAGCCGAGGAAGAAGGCCAGCGGGATCGAGACGATGCCCGGGTTGTCCAGCGGGAACCAGTGGAAGTCGATCGACGGGTCGGTGATCATCGACAGGCTGGCGCCGGTCTTGGCGTCGACCTTGCCGGAGACGACCGGCGAGAACGCGATCAGGATGATCGAGGACGCCAGTCCGCCGTAGATGCTCCACAGCGCACCACGGGTGGTGAACCGCTTCCAGAACAGCGAGTACAGGATCGTCGGCAGGTTCGCACTCGCCGCGACCGCGAAGGCCAGCGCGACCAGGAACGCGATGTTCTGCCCGTTGGCGAAGATGCCGCCGACGATCGCGACGAGGCCGATCACCAGCACGGTGATACGCGCGACCCGGACCTCGCCGTCGGCGCTGACCGTACCCTTCTTGATCACCTGGCCGTAGATGTCGTGCGCGAACGACGTACTGGCCGCGATGGTCAGGCCCGCCACCACCGCGAGGATCGTGGCGAACGCGATCGCGGAGATGATGCCGAGCAGCAGCTCACCGCCGAGCTCGTAGGCCAGCAGGGGCGCGGCCGAGTTCGCCTTGCCCGGTGCGGCCTTGATCGCGTCCGGCCCGACCAGTGCGGCGGCGCCGTACCCGAGCACCAGAGTGAACAGGTAGAAGATTCCGATGATCCAGATCGCCCAGACCACACTGCGCCGGGCTTCCTTCGACGACGGCACGGTGTAGAAGCGGGCCAGCACGTGCGGCAGGCCCGCGGTACCGAGAACGAGCGCCAGAGCGAGCGAGATGAAGTCGAGCTTGGTGACGCCGCTGAGGCCGTACTGCAGGCCCGGGTTGAGGATGTTCTCGCCGGCGGTGGTGTTCTTGTCGACCGCCGCGCCGAGCAGCGACGACAGGTTGACGCTGTACTTGCCGAGCACCCAGAGGGTCATGATGCCGGCGCCGATCACCAGCAGCACGGCCTTCACGATCTGCACCCAGGTGGTGCCCTTCATGCCGCCGACCATCACGTACACGATCATCAGCAGGCCGACGACCGCGATCACGACGCCCTGCCCCGCCTTGCCGTTGATGCCGAGCAGCAGCGCGACCAGGCCGCCGGCGCCGGCCATCTGCGCCAGCATGTAGAAGAAGCACACGCCGAGTGTGGAGATCGCCGCGGCCATCCGGACCGGCCGCTGCTTGAGCCGGAACGACAGCACGTCGGCGAGGGTGAACCGGCCGGTGTTGCGGAGCAGTTCCGCCACCAGCAGCAGCGCGACGAGCCAGGCGACGAGGAATCCGATCGAGTACAGGAACCCGTCGTAACCGTTCACCGCGATCGCCCCGGCGATGCCGAGGAACGACGCTGCGGACAGGTAGTCGCCGGATATCGCGACCCCGTTCTGTGGCCCCGTGAACGACCGGCCGGCGGCGTAGTAGTCCGCCGCGGTCCGGTTGTTGCGCGAGGCCCGTACGACGATGGCCAGCGTGGCGACTACGAACAGCCCGAAGATGATGATGTTCAGCGCGGGGTTGCCGATATCGGTTGCCAACGGCAACAACTGTGGTGTACTCATCGCTCGCCTCCTTCGATCTGGCCACGGAGTCGCTCGGCGACCGGGTCGATCTCGCGGTCGGCCCAGCGGGCGTACACCATCGTGATGATGAACGTCGACGCGAACTGGCCGAGCCCCATCAGAAGCGCCACGTTGATGTTGCCGACCACCTTCGTCGACATGAAGTCGTGCGCGTAGGCCGCCAGCAGGACGTAGAGGAAGTACCAGGCCAGGAACAGGCCGGTCATCGGGAACACGAAGCGGCGGAACCGGCGTCGCAGCTCGGTGAAGTCAGGCGCTGCCTGGACTTCCCGGTACGTCGCGAGGTCCCGGTCGCCGACACTGCGGGTGTCGCTCATGGGCGGGCCTCCGGATATCGGTTGGCCGGCACGGGTACGCCGGCACAGCGGACTGCGTCACCGACCATGCGCCCGCGCCGTACCAGCTCGAAAGAGGTCTACGTCTGTCCAGCGGCAAGCGGCCAAGCACTCTCGACCGACGGCCGTCGCCCGTACGACGAACGGCCCATCCCGCACGACGAACGGTCCCGTCACACTCCGTTCGTTCGTCAGCCCCGCCGCACGCCCGCACCTCCCGTACGGACACGCCGCCGACCCGGCGCCAGGACGGCGTGTCCGTACGGGAGGTGCGCCAGGTGGTCGGACAGGGCCGGACTGAGGAGGGAGCTAGGGGAGGAGGGTGCGGTCTACGTCTACGGACTCGGGGGTGTGGAGGCGGACCATGCTGCGCGCTACGCCGCGGGGGATGCGGGCCGGGGTCAGGAGCGAGACGGCGATGACGGTGCCGAAGGCGAGCGGCATGGTCCAGGCCGCCGGCTGCCCGAATACCGCGTCGGCCCAGCCGGACAGCTCGACGTCGGCGACGTTGACCAGCACCGCGACGATCGTCGTACAGCCGCCGACCACCAGGCCCGCAGCCGCCCCGACGGTGGACATCCGCCGCCACCAGATGCCGAGCACCAGCAGCGGGCAGAACGTCGATGCGGCTACCGCGAACGCCAGTCCTACGGTGTCGGCGAGACTGATCGGGCCGGCGACGGTCCAGACCAGGTATGGCACCAGGATCGCGAGCACCGCGGCGATACGGAAGCTGTTCACCGCGACGTAGTCGCCGCCGGTCCAGCGCCGCAGCCGGGCCCGCAGCAGGTCCTGGTCGATCACACCCGCGATCGCGACGGTCAGGCCGGACGACGTCGACAGGAATGCGGCGAACGCACCCGCCGCGGTCAGCGCCCCGAGCAGGTCGCCGGCAGCGCCGTCGCCGAACACCCGGCCGGGCAGCTCCAGTACGACGCTGTCGCTCGCCGCCTCGACCAGGTCGGGCGCGAAGGTGCGGCCGAGTACGGCGTACATCGGCGGGAACAGGTAGAACATGCCGAGCAGCGCGAGTACCACCACGGTGGTCCGGCGGGCGGCGCGCCCGTCCGGGTTGGTGTAGAAGCGGACCAGTACGTGCGGCAACCCCATCGTGCCGAAGCAGAGCGCGAGGATCAGCGAGTACGTCGCGTACAGCGGGTGCTCCCGACCGGCCAGCGTCGACAGCGGTTCGGCCCACTCGGACCCGGCTCCGCGCAGCGCGTCGAGTACACCGCCCGAGTGCCCGACCGAGCCCCAGGCGATGCAGATGACGAAGATCGGGGTGGCCAGCGCGGTGAGCTTCAGCCAGTACTGGAACGCCTGCACGAACGTGATCGACCGCATCCCGCCAGCCGCGACGTTCGTCACCACGATCAACGCGACGAGCAGGGCGCCGACCCAGGTGGGGGCGCCGGTCACGATCCGCAGGGTCAGCCCAGCCCCCTGGAGCTGGGGCAGCAGGTAGAGGGTGCCGATGCCGAACACCAGCACCGAGCAGATCTTCCGGATCGCGATCGACTCGAACCGGATCTCGGCGAAGTCCGGCAGCGTGTACGCCCCGGACCGGCGCAGCGGTGCCGCGATCAGCACCAGCAGCATCAGGTACCCCGCGGTGTAGCCGACCGAGAACCACAGCATGTCCGCGCCGTACACCAGGATCAGTCCGGCGACGCCGAGGAACGACGCGGCGGACAGGTACTCGCCGCTCACCGCGGAGGCGTTCCAGCGTGGCGACACCGCCCGGCTGGCGACGTAGAAGTCGCTGGTGGTGCGGGAGATCCGCAGCCCGAACAGGCCGATCCCGACGGTGGCGGCGATCACCAGCGCGATCGCGGTGAGGCTGAGCGCCGGGGACAACTCAGCGCCGCCCGACGAACTCGGTGAACGCGGCCTCGATCCGCTCTGCCCGGCGTACGTAGTACCGCGCCGCGCCGTACAGCATCGGGTAGACCACCAGGCCGAGCAGCAGCCACGGCAGCGGTATCCCGAAGACGGCGACCGACCGGGTCGCCGGGACGAGCGCGAACAGCAGCGGGATCCCGCCCAGCACCCCGAGCGCAACCGCGATCACCGACAACGCTAGCCGCAGCTGGTCCTGCATCAGCGAGCGCATGTACACCTCGCCGATCCCGGTCTGCTCGTCGATCTCCCGGGTCGCGGTCCGGGCCGGTGGCCGACGTGTCGCACTGGTCCGTGGCGAGGTGACCCGGACGCGCCGCGGCGGTTCCTCGGGAGGCACGGCGCTAGCTCCGCAGCGAGCTGGACCGGACCAGGAGGTCGCGCAGCTCGCGGGTGTGCCGGCGGCTGACCGGCAGCCAGTCGCCGCCGAGCCGGACCGAGCAGCGGCCGGCCTCCACCTTCATCTCGTCCACGTGCGCGAGGGCGATCAGCGTGCTGCGGTGGATCCGGGTGAACCCGGCGTCGTGCCAGCGGTCCTCGAGCGTGGACAGCGGGATCCGGACCAGGTGCGAGGCGGTGGCGGTGTGCAGCCGGGCGTAGTCGCCCTGCGCCTCGACGTACCGGACCGACGACCGCTGCACGAACCGGGTCACGCCGGCCAGCTCGACCGGGATCACCTCGTCCTCGTCGTCCGCGTCCGAGGCGCCGGCGACGCCGACGACCCGCCGTACCGCCTCGGCCAGCCGGGCCTCCCGGACCGGCTTCATCACGTAGTCGGTGGCGTCGAGGTCGAACGCGGCGACCGCGTGCTCGTCGTACGCCGTGACGAACACGACCCGAGGCCGGGTCGCGAACTTGGACAGCACCCGGGCCAGGTCGATGCCGTCCAGCCCGGGCATCTTGATGTCGCAGAACACCACGTCGACGTCACCGCCCTGCAGGATCTTCAGCGCGTCGGGCCCGTTCGACGCCGTCTTGATCGGCCCGATCCGGTCGTCGCGGGACAGCAGGTAGACCAGCTCGGCGAGCGCCGGCTGCTCGTCGTCCACCACCAGAGCGCGCAACGGCTCCGGTGCGGCGGGGGACTGGGGACCTGGCATTGCGCACACCATAGGACGCGCCCGCTCATCGTGTCGCCTGCTTGCGCGGCGGTACGCCTCACGCGGACGCGTGCACCCCGGACGAGTACTTCGGCACCCGGAAGGTGACCTTGGTGCCGGCGCCCGGGGCGGTCTCGACGACCAGGCCGTACGCGTCGCCGTACACCGAGCGCAGGCGCGCGTCCACGTTGCTGAGCCCGACCGACTCGGAGCCCGCGTCCCCGGCGAGCACCGCGCGGACCACGTCCGGGTCGCTGCCGGCGCCGTCGTCCTCGACGCTGATCTCGGCCTCGGAGCCCTGGTCCTTCGCGGTGATCGTGATCCGGCCGGAACCGCTGCCGCCCTCCAGCCCGTGCCGGACCGCGTTCTCGACCAGCGGCTGTACGACGAGGAACGGGATCGCCACCGGCAGCACCTCCGGGGCGACCAGCAGCGAGACCTCGAGCCGCTCGCCGAACCGGGCCTGCTCCAGCACCAGGTACCGCTCCACGTTGCGCAGCTCGTCCGCGAGCGTGGTGAACTCGCCGCCGCGGCGCAGCGCGTAGCGACTGAAGTCCGCGAACTCCAGCAGCAGCTCACGGGCCCGCTCCGGGTCGGTCCGGACGAACGACGCGATCGCGGCCAGCGCGTTGTAGATGAAGTGCGGGCTGATCTGCGCCCGCAGCGCGCGCAGCTCCGCCTCCATGGCCCGGGTCCGCTCGTGGCTCAGCTCAGCAAGCTCGACCTGGCCGGAGACCCAGTTCGCCACCTCCTCGGTGGCCCGCACCAGCCCGGCCGAGGTCCGCGGCCCGTACGCCGTGAGCACCGCGACGACCCGGTCCTCGGTGACGATCGGCGCGACCACCGCGGTGCGCACGGGACAGGTCGGGTCCGGGCACGCGACGTCGTCCGGCCCGAGTACCGCGGTGCGCCCGCTGGTCAGCGTCTGCTGCGCCAGGCCGAGCGCGTCGGCCCGGTGGTTGCTCTCGTACGGACCGCCGACGCCGTCCCAGGCGAGCACCCCGGACGAGTCGCAGATCGCGATCGCGGAGGTGCCGAGCAGGTCGCGCAGGTGCCGGCTCGCCTTGCTCGCGGCACTGGCGGTCAGGCCCTCGCGCAGGTACGGCGCCGCCAGCGAGGCGGTATGCAGGGTGGCGTACGTCGCCCGGTCCGCCGGGGTGCCGAGCTGCCGCCGCCGCTGGAACATGGCAGAACGGTAACGCCAGCGGAACAGCGGCGCTTAGTAGCGACGATTGAGCAAGGAGTCAATGTTGCGTTAGGCAATTGTGATACGAGACTCAAAGGCGTAGTTTTTTCGGCACGGGTCCAGGTGCCGTGGATCCCACGCCGCGCCGCGGCGTCCCGGGGGATGGTCTGTGGGGGAGGTATGCGCCGATCCGCGGCGCCACGAAGGAGCCGCGCCGGGCCGGTCCAGGCCCGACGAGCCGGATCTCCTGAGGGGGAGACATGTACCCATCGCTTGGCTTCGGCGTGCGCGCCAGGGGCAGTCCATCACGGCGAATGCTGACGGTCATTGACTGTGGCGTGCTGATATCCAGTGCGCTCGCTGCCACGCCCGCGCGGCGTGCATAGGTCGATCAGTCAGCGCCGCTAGTTGCTTGATGTGTACGGGTGACTCGTCCTGTCGTGGGCGATGCAGTGGGGGATTTTCGTCTATCTCGGCGAACGGTGGAGTAACCGCACGCCGGCAGTCCTGCGCGCCGGACCGGGACCGCAAGGTCGCCGCCGACGCGCCTCGGCACCGGCTCGACCGGGTGAGTCTCGCTGTGCACAGGTCGACACGTGTGACACGACGGTTCGCGAAGCGGCCGCCTCGACTCGGGGAATTGACGAATCGAAGGGAAGCATCAGCATGATTCGACTACGTAAGCGCGGTGAGCACGCTCACCGTCGGGGGCTACGGCACAGGCGCGGAATCATCGGGCTGGCGGTCGTGTCCCTGGCAACACTCGGTCTGGTAGTGACCTCGACGCCTGCG
>DASRHY010000296.1:0-4633 GCA_035650275.1 Kribbellaceae bacterium
GCCGTGCGACCGGTTGTTCATCACCACGAAGATCACCGGCGCGCCCTGTTCGACCGCCATCGGTACGGCCGGCAACTGGGCGCTCATGCCGCCGTCGCCGACGAGTGCCACGACCGTGCGCCCGGGCTGCGCGATCTGCACACCCACCGCGGCCGCCGCGCCGAAGCCCATGGTGGACGCGCCGCCCGGCGTGATGAACCGCCCCGCGGGCGGAAGCTCGTAGCACTGGGCCACGCCGTTCTTGTTCCACCCCACGTCGGTGACGAGCACGGCGTCGGGCGGCAGTGCGGTGTGCAGGTCGGCGAGGATGCGTTCCGGCCGCAGCGGGTATTGGTCGCTGCGGCCGCGGTCGCGGCTGCCGGCGAACAGCGCGGTGCGCGCACCGCGGATGCGGTCGCGCAGGTCCGGCCGGGACACCGGGGTGGGCTGCCCGGCCAGCACCGCGTCCGCGATCGCCTCCACCGCGAGGTTCACGTCGGCGACCGCGCCGATCTCGACGGGGTAGTTCCGGCCGATCTCGGCCGGATCGATGTCGATCTGGATCAGCCGGCTGGGCGGGAACCGCCACGTGTAGCGGCGGTCCCAGGAGCTGGCGTCGGTCTCGGCGAACCGGGTGGCCAGCGCGAGCACCACGTCGGCCTCGCGGGTGTACTCGTTGGTCAGCTCCAGACCCCAGAACCCCGGCATGCCGAGCACCAGCGGGTGTTCGTCGGGCAGCACACCTTTGGCCATCAGCGAGTGGGCGACCGGGATGTCCAGCTGCTCGACCAGCCGGCGCAGGGCACGCACGCCGGCCTCCCGGCGCAGCCCGCCGCCGAGGTAGACCAGCGGGCGCCGCGCACCCAGCAGCGCGCCGGCGATCCGCTCGGCCACCGCCGCCGGCAGCGCGGGCACACCCGGGTCGGCGACGAGCGGGTACGCCGCCACCGGCACCGGCCGCGAGAAGTGGTCCATCGGGACGCTCAGCAGCACCGCTCCCGGGCGCCCGGAGGTCGCCGTCCAGAAGGCCCGCTCGGTGAACCGGGCCAGATCCTGTGCCCGGTGCACCTGCCAGGCCCGCTTGACGAACGGGCGGAGGATGGCGGCCTGGTCCGCGTCGGCGTGGAGGTTGACCTCCTGGTGCGGGTGGCGCCCGTGATAGTAGGACGGGATGTCGCCGGAGATGACGACCATCGGCACCGAGTCGAGCGCCGCGGTCATCACGCCGGTGACCGCGTTGGTCAGGCCGGGCCCGACATGGGTCAGCAGGACCGCGGGCCTTCCGGAGACGCGGGCGTACCCGTCGGCCGCGTGCGCGGCGGCCTGCTCGTGCCGGCTGATCACGAACCGGATGCCGCTGCGGCCGAGCGCGTCGAGCAGCGCGATGTTCGTGTGGCCGCACAGCCCGAAGACGTGCTCGACGCCGTAGGACTCCAGCTGCGCGACCATGGCCTCGGCCCCGGTCATCTCCATCATGACCCTCCTCCCCACACCGAGAGGTCGCGCAGCATCAGAGTCTTCACCACGGTGTAGTCCTCGATCATGAACCGCGGCGACTCGCGGCCGAAGCCGGAGTCCTTCACCCCTCCGAACGGCACGTGGTCGAGCCGGAAGTTCGACGAGCCGCCGACGACCAGCCCGCCGACGTCGAGGTCGCGCCACGCGGTGACGATGCGGCGGATGTCGTGGGTGAACAGGCCGGCCTGCAGCCCGTACCGGCTCTCGTTGCACAGCGCGATGACCGCGTCGAAGTCGTCGTAGGGCGAGACGCTGACCAGCGCCCCGAAGACCTCCTCGGTCACCACCGCGGCGCCCGGCGGCGGGTCGGCCACCACCGTCGGCAGGACGGTCGCGCCGTCGCGCCGGCCGCCGGTGGTGACGGTCGCTCCGGCGGCGGCGGCCTCGGCGGTCCACCGGACGACCCGCTCGGCCGCCTCATCGTCCACCATGGACCCGACATCGGTGGCCGGGTCCAGCGGATCGCCGACGGTGAGCGCCTCCACCTCGCGGGTGAAGGCGTCGACGAACTCGTCGTACCGGGACCGGTGGACGTAGACCCGCTGGACCGAGATGCAACTCTGCCCGGAGTTGCTGTACCCGGTGCGCGCGCAGACCCGGGCGGCATGGGCGATCTCCGCGTCCTCGCAGACGAGTGTCGCGGCGTTGCCGCCGAGCTCCAGGACCAGGCGCTTGGCTCCGGCGGCACGGGCCACCGCCGCACCGGTTGCCGCGCTTCCGGTGAAGCTGATCACCGCGACCTCCGGCGCCGCGCACAGGTCGGCGCCGATCGCAGCGCCGCCGTGGAGCAGCTGCACCGCCTCGGCGGGCATGCCCGCGTCGAGCAGGAGTGCGACCAGCGCGGTGGAGGTGGCCGGCGCCTGCGGTGGCGGCTTGGCGATGGTGGTGTTCCCGGCCGCGAACGACGCGGCAAGCTTGTGGGCGAGCAGGTTCACCGGCGCGTTGAACGGCGTGATGGCCAGCGCGACGCCGGCCGGTGCGCGGTAGGTGAAGGCCGTGGTCCCCACGCCCCGGGCCCAGCCGGCGACCGGCAGCACCTCGCCGTTGATCTGCCGCGCCTCGGCGGCGGCGACGAGCAGCGTGTCGGCGACCCGGTCCATCTCGCCCAGGCCGTCCTTCACCGGCTTGCCGAGTTCCAGCGCGAGCAGCCGGGCGAACTCCTCCCGGCGGGCGCCGGCCAGGGCCGCGGCGCGTTCCAGCACGGCAGCCCGGGCGGCCGGCGCGATCCGCCCGACCACCGCGGCGGAACGCCGGGCGTACTCGCGCGCGACCCGCACATCCTCCGGGTCGGCCTGCCGGGTCCGGCTCACCACGTCCCGGATCCAGGGCCCGGTGCGCACGGTCCGCTGCCCGTCCACCATCCACTCGCCGGCAACCAGGCAACCCGCGTCGTGCATCGTCTACCTTTCAGCTAAACCACTAGCTGGAACTACTGGACCGCTCTATGGACTACGGGTAACCTACGGGCGGCCGGCCAGGCTGGCAATAGCCGCGCCGACGAAGGAGTACGCCATGACCGACCGACCGCTCTGCGGCATCCAGGTCCTCGACCTGACCAATGTCCTGGCCGGTCCGTACTGCAGCTACCAGCTCATGCTGCTGGGCGCGGACGTGGTCAAGGTCGAGGTTCCCGGCCACGGCGACCTCGCGCGCCACCTCGGCCCGGACCCGGCGCTCAACGACGCGGGCCTCGGCGCCTCGTTCCTGGCGCAGAACGCGGGCAAGCGGTCGGTGGAGCTGAACCTCAAAGTCCACGGCGACCGGGCCGTCTTCGAGGACCTGCTGCGCGACGCCGACGTGCTGCTGGAGAACTTCCGGGCCGGGACGCTGGCCCGGATGGGATACGGCTGGGAGCACCTGCGGCAGATCAACGAGCGGCTGGTCTACTGCGCGATCTCGGGCTTCGGGCAGACCGGACCGATGAGCCAGGCGCCGGCGTACGACCAGGTCATCCAGGGACTGTCGGGCATGATGAGCATCACCGGTACCTCCGACACGGCGCCGCTGCGGGTCGGTTTCCCGGTCTGCGACTCGATCGGTGGCCTCGCCGCCGCCCTGGCCATCGCGGCGGCCCTGGCCGGCCGCGCCCGCACCGGACAGGGCGCCTACCTGGATGTCTCGATGCTGGAGGCGTCCCTCTCGGCGATGGGCTGGGCGGTGTCGAACTACCTGATCAGCGGCGTGCCGCCGGAGCCGATGGGCGACCAGAACGCCACCGCCGCCCCGTCCGGTACGTTCCAGGCCGCCGACGGTCCGCTCAACATCGCGGCCAACAAGCAGGAGCAGTTCGAGACGCTCTGCCGCCTGGTGGGGCGTGAAGACCTCGCACACGACGAGCGCTTCGCCGCACGCGACGCGCGCAAGCGCCACCGTGCCGCGCTCAACGACGAGCTCAATGCCGCGCTGCGCGCCCGGCCGGCGGTCGAGTGGGAGCAGCTCCTGTCGCGGGCCGGCGTCCCGGCCGCCCGGATCCTGACCGTTCCCGAAGCGGTCGAGCTCGACCAGCTGCGGCACCGGGGCTTCTTCACCGACCTGCCGTTCCCGGACGGCTCCACGCGCCAGCTGCGGGTCAGCGGCAACGGCGTGCTCGTCGACGGGGCGCCGCTGCGGCCCACCACGCCGCCGCCGTTGCTGGGCCAGCACACCGCCGAGCTGTACCGTGCAACGGCATAACTCGACCGCCCGGTCCGCCACCGGAGATCGGCCGTCTGCAGTACCGTCCAACGACGTGAGGACCCCGGTGAAGTCGGCAGCAACCACGCAGCGGTCCACCGCGACCCGCACCGACCAGCCCGTGCCGGAGCCGGCCGAGGCGGGCGGTGTCCGCAGCGTGCAGCGCGCCATGGAGATCCTGTCCCTGCTCACCGAGTCCCGGCCGACGGTGACCATCCGCCAGATCGTCGAGGCGACCCACCTGGCGAAGACCACGGTCATCCGGCTCGTGCAGACGCTGGAGCAGGCCGGCCTGCTCTGGGCGACGACCAACGGCTACACCGCCGGTCCGGGCCTGTGGCGCTGGGCGCACCTGGCCAGGCGGAGCTGGGAGCTGCCGCCGGAGACCCAACACCTGATGCGGGAGCTGGCCGACCGGCAGGGCGAGACGGTCAACGTCTTCGTGGCCCGGGACATCTACCGG
>DASRHY010000297.1:0-7619 GCA_035650275.1 Kribbellaceae bacterium
GGCGGCACCGATCCACACTATTCGTCGCGACGGCACGACATCTGACGTAAGCTACGTAGCTTGTTCCTCCGTCGAGCACTACTCGTTAGCAGAGCTGGAAAGATGACCGTTCGCATTTCGACGGGCGTGGCAGACTACCCCGAATCATGAAGATCTGCACGAAGGGCGCGCCTCAGTGGGCGGACGATTAATCGCCGTTTCACGCCGAGCCGCAGCCGAGTACGGGGCGAATGCCGTCTCGACGCGCGACGGAGCGAATGCGGTTCACCGGGCTCGCGCAAGCCGTCTCCGCCAAGTCCGGCGCCCTGCTGCCGCTGGCCGTGGACCTCAGCCACGGCTCCGGGTCGGTAAGCTATGTTCGGGAGCTAAGCGATACCCGCTCGATCAGTTGGCAGTTCCAAGAGTCGCAACTGCGCAGGTTCGCTCTCGTGCGCGACCGCGGGCTGGTCGGCCCGGGTGATGAACTGGCGGCCGCGCGGGCCCAGGTAGCGGAGGCGGAGTACGCCGACTTCATCGACTACACCTTGGTTGAGGATGTCCTCGGCGGATTGCAAGCCGAAGCTGTTCGAACCTGGGGTATGGCGGAAGTTCGCACCCGACTTCGTCTACCGGTACCGCAAGGTCCACCCCTCAACGTCGACCCGGCTGTTGGCCGACGCACTCGCCGAACTCACCGAGCACTCCGCCGATGACCGCCTGGGGAAGATCGCACGCGGGATCCCGACCTCCGCCCAGCTCGCTGCGGTCACTGAGGCACTCCGCTGCGCCGCCGCGCACTCACCGGCCTGCCGCATCCGTCGCCACTGTTCGTCCATCGCTCTTCGTCCTGTCGAACCCCGTCGTCTACCTACCGGGGCTGTTCGGCCAGCGCGCCACGCCCGGGCCGGACCTCCGGCCACCCGGCATCGTGGGTGGCCCCGACCGGGAAGGCGGCCGGCCGGGGATCCCGTCGCCGGGCGGCCCGCGTTTCCAGGGGAGGGACCAACCCTCGACCGGCCGGCAACAATCCCCCGCTACCCGATCAACCGTCCTGGACTGCCGTCGCGTTACGCGTCCGAGCTGGCAGGTTGATGCCGACCGCCGCACCGGCATCGACTGCGCCGCAGCGTATGGCGCTCCGTGACCTCGCGCGTGCGTGCAGTGCTCCTCACCGGGTCCCGATGACTCGCGGTCCCACACCCGTTCCGACGGCGGCCTGTGGCCGGTCAGTTCGCGGCGCCGAAGGCGGCCAGGATCTGGTTCGGCACGCGGCCACTGTCGCGCACCTGGTAGCCGTTGGCGCGAGCCCACGCCTTGACCGTGCGCGTGTCCGCACCGACCGGGCGGGGATCACCCGGAACCCGGTTGCGGCCAGGTCCCGCCTCGGCCTGCGCGCGCTGGGCGGCGTCGTCGCGGTCCTGCCCTGCCCGCTCCAGCACGTGGTCGAACTGCCGGCCTTCGCCGCCGCGACGAGCGCCTTCGCGGTGTCGGGGTCGTCCTCGAACTCCGCCACTGCTGCGGCCTGCTCGATCGTCAACTCGTACCGCACCGACGCGGCCTTCGCGAGATCCAATCGGGTGACGGCGAGGGCCTGGTCAACCTGCGGCCGCTCATCCGGGTCAGCTTGGCGATCTGCGCCGCCGACAGGTTCAGCAGGCTCAACTGCTCGACGACACGCGTACACCATCGGCGGTCTGGTCGGTCTCGGCCTCGGCGGGTGGGCGTCGGCCGAGCGGTGGTCGTCAAGCCATCTCGGGGACGTGCAAGTGCGCGTAGGCGAGCTCGAACTCGTGCACATCGAGGATCTCGCCGCCCGCTTCCTTCGCGGTCCGGGTGCGCATGTTGTCGGCCGACGGGCGGCTGGCTTCCATGGCGTCGCGCGTCTCCCAGGCCGTGGTGGCGCAGCACAGGCCGGTCGACCGGTTCACGAGCAGGCTGGCACTGCAGAATCCAGGAGTCTGTTCCAGCTCGGGAAGGATCCCGACCCGCACCGTCTCCGTCATGGCGTCGAGGTCACCTTGCAGCCAGCTGACTCGGCAGCACTCGCCGTGGTGCGTGCGGTGCATGACGGCGATCTCCCACTCGTCCACCTGCATGGAGCCGCCGAGGATGTCACGTCCGCGATCGCGGATCGGGCGAAGCTGCTCATCGCTGGCGCGCATCGCCGCCTCGCTCTCCCATGAACTTGTTGCGATGCAGTGTCCAGTCTCGCGGTCGACCAGCATCGAGAGGCCGCGACAGCCCTCGATCTTGTCGAGCATCGGCGCGACCTCGCTCTTGATGAACGTGATGCCCGCGTCGATGTTGTCGGGCCTCCCGTGGAACGTTGTGGAACGTGCGTACACGGCCCACTCCTCTCCGGGACGGGGCAGTGCCCGGTCCGGCACCGCCGGGTGATCCCTGCTTACTCCCCTCGGCCCGCGGACGCTATAGCCCGCTCTGGAGAATCCCGTCCCCATCGGGCCGGTGCACCGGAACTCGTCGGACCTCCCCGTTCTGAAGTCATAGGCTGCCGGCAGGGGCTGGCCGACCCATTCGCACCAGCGCGGATCCGCGCCGCGTCTGGTCGCGTGCAGACGGGGCTCGCGATGCTTTCCCCTCCGGA
This sequence comes from Kribbellaceae bacterium, assembly GCA_035650275.1. Taxonomy (GTDB): domain Bacteria; phylum Actinomycetota; class Actinomycetes; order Propionibacteriales; family Kribbellaceae; genus DASRHY01. The sequence goes on from DASRHY010000297.1 coordinate 2,585, forward strand.
GACGCGTGTCTGGCTTCGCGACGTCGCCGCGCTCCAGACACCGTTTCAGCCTGATCGTGGTGCGGTGGTTGCACATCGGGGCGGACCCTGCCGTCTCCGTGGCGGGGGACGGGGCGCCGCGCGACGGCGTCGAGCTGACGTTCGACTCCGGCCCGGGCGTCCAGCGGTGTCCAGCCGCCGAGCTTGTCGCCGCTGGCTCGTCCTCGGAATCGAACCGAGGACCTTCTCATTACGGGTAGGAAGGGCAGTGCCTCATACGGTCTCTACCAGCACCAATGCACTCGTTCTGCTCGTACCTGGGAGAGGGCGCCCGGAGCGGATCTCCACGGACGCCCCTCCCCTGCCTTGGTCAGACCTCGTGGCCGCCTGTGCGAGTAAGGATCTGGTTCGCCCGAACCTCAGCGCCGAACCCTGCGAGCTTGGCGACGATCGCCTCCCGGGGCCGGGACGGTAGGCGCATCTGGAGGTTCACGGACTGGCGGTTGGGCGGGCGGCCACCGGCGGTTCGCCTGTCGTGCGCCTGAGCCACCGGTCGTACCTCGGTCAGCGCAGGGAGTACACCGCGGCGACAAGTTGGTAGAGGCAGTGGTCGTGCTGGCTCAGCCAGGTCGGGCTGTACTCGGTGGTGGTGGAGTTGAACGGGTAGGAGAACAGCGCCGAGGTGGCGTTCGCGATGTATTCGTCGCTGCCGCTGCTGGAGTTGGCGTCGGGGTCCAGCCAGGGCCCGCCCGCCGCCGTCCGGCCGGCGAAGCAGGAGCTGAGCTGGGACTCCTGGGGGAGCGATAGCGCGAAGTTGTCGATCGTGTGACCCATCTCGTGGGACAGCACGAACCCGCGCGGGTACTGCGCCGGGATGGATGTGGTGACCAGCTCCTTCTCGTCCACCGCCATCACGATCCGGTCGGTGCCGCGGAGCGTGCCGCCGGCTCCCGCGAGCGAATCGTACGGCCGGCCGTCCGGGGTGGTCTGGCCGCGGAACTGCCGCCACGGCTCGAGGTCGGTGAGGTCGAACGGATCGGAGATCAGGTGCAGCTCGATGACCTTGCCGATCAGCCGGCGGCGGTTGGTCTCCGGCAGTGCGTCGACGATCTCCTCAGCCCGTGCCGCACCCGCCGCCCGGGCGCCGGAGCGGGTGCCGACGTAGGTCTTGACGTCGCCGGCCACCACCGTGGTCGAGCCGAGCGTGCGGACCCAGCCCAGCATCAGCGCCTGCAGGCCGTACGACCGGGTCACGGCCGGGTCGACGGTGCGCGATCCGGTCCTGCCGACGGTCTCGAAGCCGAACCTGAACACCACCGGGCAGCCGGTCGGCGCGGTGTACGACCACGACAGCGTCGACGGACCACCGAACGTCGAGCCGGTCGAGCGGATCGAGCCGCGGACCCCGGCCAGGCAATCCGCGGCGTCGTCGCCCGGATCGCCGGGTGGGATCGCCTGAGCGGCCGGTCCGAAGCCCAGCAGGGCCAAAGTGACCGCCGCGGCGCCGGCCGCGATCCGGTTACGGGTGAGATGAGCGTGCTGCGACATGGCGACCCTCCTCGTGTCGTGTCGGTCACCCCGCACACGGATGCCACCGGAACCTGGTTCAGCGCCCGCGGTAACGCGGCTCAGGCAAGCTGCTCCCCGACCATTCGGCGGGGGCCAGGGGCATGCCGCCACATCCAGTGGGATCTGAGAGGAGCCGGCTGCCGCGGCCGTACTGCATCGCCTCCTCGCGCCGCCGGGGCTTGCGTTCCGCGAGAGACCCGTGTCACCGGCCTACGACACAGTGTTGGACATGTACTGGTTGCTGGATCGACGGCGCACACAACCGCAGCAGCATCCAGGACTTCTTCTGGCCGATGTCGCCTCTGGTGTCGAGGCGACCGCACCACCGGCCGCTTCGACCGGTCATCGGCGCCGACGGCATCCACTCCGCGGTCCGCCATCTCACGGTCGGGACTTGCGCGGTCCGCCCCCATCCTCGACACCCTCGGCCCCGATGGCGCCGTACACGTGGTAACAACGCATTGAGGCTGCGACACCGGACTTTCCCGACGCCCTTCGGCGTCGATGGGCCAGCGGCCGAGCTGGAGGTCGCGGGGTCGGTCGTCCTCGGAAATCGAACCGACGACCGTCTCATTTACGAGGAGGAATGACACCGCCTCATACAGCCTCTACCAGCACCGCCGCTTGCACGGATGGCCGCACCACGCCCCGTGAGCCCCACGGATTGACTCCATCTCGCACCACGAGCAGCACCACGAACTGCTCAGCCAACTGGCGAAGTGGGACATGTTGGTCCGTGTCGCCCGGTACACCCACGTGCCCGCTCCAGGCGGCCGGCGGCCGGGCCGCGATGGCGCTCGACCTGTTCCCACGTCCTCTGGCCGGGTTGCCTCGGTCACGACTGTGTGGCCAGGCGGGCAGGCTGCCCGGCGTCGAGTTCGAGCAGGGTGTCGATCTCGGGTCGCATCGCTTGGCTTAGCTCGCGGAGCTGCTCGCGTACCGCGACGAGGTCCCAGTGGTAGCCGGCGATGCGCTCGGTGACGTCGAACAGCGGCTCGGAGAGCCGGTCGCGGATGCGCTGGTAGTCGCGGACGGCCGCGAGCCACGATTGCCGGCCACTCGGGGCGTTGATCACCGCGCGGGCGAGCAGTTGCGCGTCGCGCAGTGCGTCGGTCATGCCGTGGGCGGTGATGGGGTCCTTGTAGTAGCCGGCGTCGCCTACCAGCGCCCAGCCCGGGCCGGCGCTGCGGCGGATCCATCCCGGGTGGCCGGGGAATCCGCGCAGGGCGCTGACCGGCGCGGCGCCGACCGTGCTGGCTAGGTCGTGGTCGGCCTCGGCGATCAGGGTCCGGTGGGCGCTGTCGAGGCCCGCTGTCCGCAGGCCCGCGAACCGGGTGCTGGTGGTGCCGGCCCAAACGCATGCGAGGTCGTCGCCGGTGGGCATGACGCCGGCGGTCACCCCTGGTCGATAGACCCAGCGGTACCGATCGCGTGGCAGGCCCGGGAAGTAGCCGTATACGACGGCGCCGGAGGCGACGCCACGACGCTCGAACGGCGCATCGACGGCCTGCGCCACGGTGGAGGTCCGCCCGTCGGCGCCGACCGTGAGCGCCGCGGTGGCACGAAACGGCACGCGGCTACCACGCTCGACGCCTTCGACGCCGCGCACGCCCCGCGCGTCGAACAGCAGTCGTGTCACCCGGGCCGGGGTGCGGATCTCCGCACCGGCCGCCCGGGCCGCGTCGAGCAGCAGCGGGTCGAGGAGAGTCCGCCGCGGGGCGCGCAGCGCCGAGACTCCCGCGGTCGGGCTGATCTCGACGGTCTCGACCTCGTCGCCGTACACGAAGTCGGTACGGACGATCGCCGGCGTGCCGGCGTCAATGACCGCGCCGAGCAGTCCCCAACGGTCCAGCAGCAGCACGCCGGCACGCATCAGTGCGTGCGTGGACAAGGTGTCGGTGCCCGGTCGGGCGGCCTCGACGACAAGCACGCGCAGTCCGCCGCGGGCCAGCAGCATCGCGGTCGCCGCGCCGGCGCACCGGCCGCCGACAACGATCACGTCGTAGTGCGGGTCCATCGGCGGATCAGTCGGTGACGACCTCGACGTCCACGGGCACGCCGGCGGTGATGCTGTCGAACACCACCGAGCGGTCGGTGCCGCGCTGGACGAGCGCCCGCAGCTTGTCGGCAGGAGCCTCACCGGCGACCCGCACGGTCATCCGGATCCGCTGGAACCCGTTGCGGACCTCGCCGGACAAGCCGAACGCGCCCTGAGCGTCGAGCTCGCCCTCCAGGGTCGACTCCACCTCGGTGAGCCGGACGCCACGCGCCGCGGCAACGTACACCACCGAGATGGTGACGCAGGCGGCCAGTGAGTGCAGCAGGTACTCGGCCGGGTTGGGGCCTGTGTTGGCGCCGAGCAGGACTGGCGGCTCGCCCGCGTCGAGGGTGAACGGCTGCTCCCGGCTGGTGTCCTCCGCGCCTGCGCCGTAGAAGTCCTGGATGCTGCTGCGGTTGTGCGCACCCTCGATCCATCGGTTGCGGGCACGGAACTCGAACCGCGCGAGCTCGGGCTGCGCCTTAAGCGCGTCGAGGGTGGCGAACATCGTCGCGGTGTTCACGCCGTTACGCACGCTGTGGGAAACGGTCTCGGTCATGTCCCTCTCCTGAGGTCTGCCCGCCTCGGCGGGCCTGACGGAGCGGGGCAACCGGCGGCCGCTACGGCACCACCTCCATCCAGCCGCGGATCATCTCCGCGGTCACGGCGTCCAGCAGTTCCGGGTGCTCAGAGCGCAGGTGCTCCCTGGTCAACGCGACGACCTCGTCATCGGATGAACCACGGGCGATGTACCCGCACTCGCAAGTGACCTGGCTTGCCATCGGCTACCCCTCTGGTACGGCCGAGTGTGGCGGTCGGTGCTTGTCGCAGTATTGGCGCTGACCTTGACGAGCACCTTGTCGAAACCTTAAAGCTGCCAGGGGAGGGTGCCATGTCAGAACCGGAACACGCGCGAGTGCAGCTGTGCGGGCGGTTCGCCTTAGTGGTTGCCGACCGGACGGTACATCCCCAACTACCCGGCCGGCGCGGACGGCTGCTGCTCGCCTACCTCGCCACCCACCGCGAACGACCCGTATCCCGCACGCAACTCATCGATGCACTCTGGGACGACAGCACCGCGACCTCTGCCCCGGCCACCCTCAGCGTGCTGCTCTCGAAGGCCCGCGCCGTGATCACACCCGCGCGAATCGCCGGCCGGAACACCTTGCAGCTGATCCTGCCGGCCGGGTCGATCATCGACCTGGAGGTCGCGACCAGCGCACTGCACCAAGCCCAATCGGCCACCGCGCTGCAGGAATGGCGGCGCGCCTGGCCCGCGGCGCTCACCGCCATGATGGTCGCCCGCCGCGGCTTCCTCACCGAGTACGACGACGCCTGGACCGAGCCCTGGCGAGCCCACCTCGACCTGGTATACGAGCAGGCACTGACCTGCTACGCCGAAGCCTGCCTGAACGTCGGCGGCACCGAGGTACCCGGAGCCGAACGGGC
>DASRHY010000298.1:0-29463 GCA_035650275.1 Kribbellaceae bacterium
GGATGCGCTCCGGCAGCGGCACCCCCTCACCGTTCTGGAGGGTCGCCCGGCACAACTGCTCGGCCTCGTCGGTCAGCCACTCCGGCAGCACCGAGAACAGGCACTCGCGGACCGCGCGGGCGCCGATGTTCTGGTTGTTCAGGTACACGTCACCGAGGTCGGTGAGCGGCTCGCGGGTCTGTACGCCTCTGACCTTCTTCATCCGCTGGTGCGGCACCTGGAACGTTCTGGTGGAGCGCACGTTGGTCTGCTGGTCCCAGGCGAATGCCTGGATCTCCGACAGGCCAGCCGCGTCGTCGCGTCGCAGTTCCCGGACACCGTAGTCGAGGTTCCCCCAGATCCGGGCGAGTGCACGGGCGAGGTGGACGGATTTGCCGGAGCCGCGGTTCGGGACGGCGTAGAACGCTCGTGAGGCCAGTGCGAGCCGGCCGCAGGCATCACGCATCTCGTGTTGTGCGCGGGCCATGTCGCGGGGCATCTTCTGGGCGATGATGACCGCTGCCTCGACCTCGGCTGCGGCCCGGGACTGTTCGATCGCGGTCGTCTGTGTGACGGCGACGGCAGGAGCGGTCTTCTGGACTTCGGTGCTGGCCATCAGTCGGCGCCTCGGATCCACTGCCGGGCGATCTCACACAACGCCACGAACACGCTGTCCTTGTCCTGCTCGAGCTGCCCCAGCTGGTCGTACGGCACCATGTCCGGATGGGTCTTGGCCTCGACATCACGGACCCAGCCATGTCTCCACCCCATAGCGTCATAGGCCCTCACCCAGTCGTCGTGTAGCTCCTCCGGCGATGACTTGCGGTCAGGTCCGCACATCATGTCGATGACGTCCAGGAACTGCGTGCGGAACGCCTCGTCGCGGTGACTCCAGGGCTCGGGGATGATCGGGGCGCCAGCCGCGGCTGCGGCAATGCGCGCACCCTCATAGACGAAGATGGCTCGCCTCTCCGTGAGGGATCCAGTCGGCCATTCCAACGCATCCATGGGGTCATCCTGTCTGTGTGAGTTCTTCTAGGTAACGGTTTTCGAGCCATGGCGGGAGTGAGATCAGCTCGACCTCGCGGGAGTAGCCGGGCCATTCGCCGGTGCGCCGGCACTCGGCGTAGATGTCGATCGCGCGCCGGTTCAGGTGCTGGCCGACCCGCAGAGCCAGGCCGTCCGGCTCGGTGACGGTCACGAGGTACGGCGGGTCCTTCTCCTGCGCTATGAACACGAACGCGACATCGGTAGCGAGCCCGAGCGCCAGTACCGCGTCGCGGTACCAGGCGGCCTGCTGGAAGTACCCGTAATCGGCGGCGGACCGGGCGAACCTCTCCGGCTCGGCCGAGCGGGTCGTCTTGTACTCGGGCAGGATCATGCGGCCTGCGGTTGCCTCCGGCAACCAGTCCAGTAGTGCGCGGCGCCACACCCCGGACGGTTCATCGACCCAGAACAATGACTGCTCCGGTGTCCCCTTGGCGGGGTCCAGCAGGGCGGCAGCGACCGGGTGTTCGCGGATGGCCGCGGCCATCGCCTCGACCTGCTCCAGCACGGCCCGTTTCAGCGGGACGCCGCCACGCTCGCGGATCTCGGCGACCTCGGCCTTGACAGCCTTGGTGTCCCACCGCTCATGGTCCACCACCACGAGCTCGGGGCCGGCGCCGAGGATCATCCTGTGCGCGGCGTGCCCTTCTTCGAACACGGCCTTGTGGGGTTCGGGGTGGTCGGCGTACCAGCGGAACAGCGCGGGGCAGGACGGGGGCAGCAGTCGGCGAGCACCGGTCGAGGACAAGGAGCCGCCGGGTACAGGGTCACGGTGGTACTCGGTGACCGGTATGGGGTAGACGCCGGGCTCGAACCCGGTCACGACGACACCGCCCTGGACTCCCGGTGGTGCGCGCGGCGGCAGGTCCTGCAGTAGCGTCGTCCATCGCCAGTGCCATACGTGTTCTCGGGTGTGAATTCATGGCCACGCTTGCAGTGCGTCTGCCGGGCGCGACAGGCCCACGGACTGTATCCGCGAAGCAAGTTGGTCCGGGTGGTAACGGGCTCTAGATGGTCCGGATTGACGCACGCTCTGTTCCTGCATAGATGGTCGAGCTCCAAGCCAACGGGGATGGGTCCGACCAGGATCTCGTACACGACTCGGTGCGCGGCTCGCCACTTGCCGGTGGCAACTGAAAAGCGCCCGTATCCCTTGGCCAGAGACGCCGTCCACTCCCAGCAGTCACCCGAGAAGTCGATCTTCACCCACAGCCGCTGCTCCAGCGGCTTGCGCGGATAGTTCCCCATCAGTCCGGCTCCATCGCGTCGCAGCGCCTACAGATGGGTCGGACGGCGTTGCCCACGATGGCGGTCAATAGACCGTCCTCGGTCTCGATGACGCGCTCGCAGAGTCCGCACTGCAGCTCGTTGCCGTCGGCCACGTCTTCCAGGATTTGGGTGAGCGTCGCGTCCTGCGCGGCGGCCACGACGTCGGCAGGGTGCTCCCAGCCGGTGCCCTTACGCTTCGACGGGTTCATGGGTCTAACTGCTTCCCGCACGCCGCGCAGAAGGTGGCTCGCCTGGTGTCCACCAGCCCGTGAGGCGTGTGTCCTGGTCGCATGTGCCACCACAGGAGTAGCCATTGCCGGATGCTCATATCAGTCCTCGGTGGGGTGGTCGACGGCGGCGGGGCGGTAGATGACGTGGATGCCGGCGGTGGTCTCGGCGCCGCACTTGCAGCAGGTCTCGACCTCGCCGGTGGGTTCAGTACGGGGCTGGTCCGTTGGGCGTTCCCTGTACCAGCAGGGCTCGCAGACCGGCTGACGCCACGTCATGGGCGGTCATCCCTGGCCTGCCTCAGCATTTCCTCGGTGTCCCACAACTGCTGATGGATGAGGTTCGCGGTGTCGATGACCCGGTCCATCTCGCGGTACATGAGGCGGCGACCGAACAGGACACCGATGACGAACCAGCCGGCGCCGTAGGCGATGAGCCCGGCCCAGTTGACCCAGGTCATGACTCACCTCGCCACGCCTTGACGAATGCGATGGGGTAGTCGCTGAGGCTTTCCCACAGGTAATCGGCGGCTTCGGCCTCATTCTCAAGCCAGTCGGCTACAGCGAGAGCGACAGGCGGCGACCATGCCGCGATGTGTCCGCCATTACCGTCACTCGTCCAGTACGGGCCACGGAGTTGCGCGACGATGCCCTCTTGATCGGCGTCGATGACAGTCCACTCGTCCTGCCGCCACGTACCCGGGGTGGCCTTGCTGGCGAGTTCGCGAATCTCTGCCACGACAATGCGCAGGTCGGTGGGTGTCATCGCAGGCTCCACCAGGAGGCGAGGCTCGTGCTCTTCCGCCGCAAGCAACAGGGCGGCGCCTTCCCGCCTTTTATGGACGGCAAGTTCGGCATGATGCTTCGCCCACTCGCGGAGCCTTGCTGCTGGGATCGTCATCAGTCACCCCCGGCGGCGGCGAACCGGGCGACCCTGTCGCGGACCCCGGCCAGCACCCGCTCCACCTCGGCTGCCGCGTAGTCCCTGGGGGTCACCCGCGCGGCCTCCAGGACGAATGGGACCGTCAGGTAAGCGATGTGTCTGGCGGCGTACACGTCCTCGTCGATCAGGGCGAGTGCCATGATGCGGGCGTCCTTCATCAGCCGGGTAGCGCGGCGCTTGTCGGCGGTGGTGGTCACGATGGCTTGCCTCCTGGTAAGACGAATTTGATATCCAGCTCGCCGCCGAGGGCGCGGCAGTAGGCCTGCAGGGTCTTCACCGGAACGTCCTTCGCCTGCGCCTCCATGTAATGGACTGTCGAGTTCGACGCGCCCATACGACGCGCGACCTCGCGTTGTGAAAGGCGCAGGGTCTTGCGATAGCCGACGAGCCAGTCGATGAGGAATTGGTAATCACGCGCGTCGGCGGGGTGCGGTGTCATGTGGTTGGTCATCGGTCGATCCAACGGCGACGCGGCACCTTGGCGCAGACGCGACAGCGGCACCATGGCTTGTAGAAGTGCTTCATCGGTCGTCCTCCTCAGGTTCGGTGGAGACGCGGTCGCGGAGTGCGCGGAGGACGTCGACCAGCTGTTCGACGGCCGGTGGGCTGACGACGACGTAGCCGGCCATCGCGGCGAGCGACGACAGGGCCATGGCGCGTCGTATCGGGTCGGTGTCGTGGACGATGGTGCGGAAGCATTCGGCGGCTTCCTCGGCGCCCATGTGCCGGCCGAAGGGAGGCGACGGGTCGGGGTCAGGGCCACTCGCTTTGCGAGGCACACTCCCCGACCCGTCGCCGGTCTGGGTATCGCGGGACGGGCAGGTGGCCGCGCGATCAATCAGGATGCCCTGTAGGCCGAGGTCTCGAAGTTCGGTCCACAACACATGGACGCGATCCATGTCAACCCAATCGGGGAACGCCAATTTAGCGTCATCTGGGTCCGCGACGAGGGGAAGCGACGGTGGGGTGGACGATGAGGTCGCCGCATCTGACCGCCCGGTGATGCGGTCACGCATCCTGTCGTAGCTGGCAGCGGCCTCGGCCACGGCCGGGTCGGTGCGTTCCAGGTCTTCGAGCGCCTCAGTGAGCGACGGTGGGGTGGGCGATGGGGGCGCACCCACCCCACCGTCAGGGGGCGACGACGGGGCAGACATTGCTTTCGCTTCCGCCCGGGGATCAGCCGAGGGGCCTACCCCGTCGTCGGGTGGGGGCGACGACGGGCCCGGTGGGGGGGTTGGGCCAGGCCCGTCGTCAGGGACGGACTGCCGAGCCGTCCCGCTTGTGGTGGCATCGCATCCGCAGAGGTGCTCACCGGCGTGATCCGGTAGGTCCATGCAGATGTGGTCACGGGGACTCGGTCCCCACGTTCTCCACTCGTAGTCACAGGCGTCAGCCATGGTCGGCCCCCTGCCGTGGCCGCAGCGGTCCGGGGCGGTCGGGGCGGTCGAGGAGCTCGTCGAGCAGCAGGTCGCGCAGCTGGCGAACCAACCCAGGGCAGTGGGTCGGTTCATCCGTCACCAGAGCCAGTCCCAGCCGCGGTTCTGCATCTCGAGCCACCTCCTCCCATCTCATGACGGGTCCTTGATCTCGGCGCCGACGATGCGACCCGTATAGGCATGCACCTCGAAGTCGTCGTTCGTTGACTTCTCGCCCGGTAGGCTGACCAGCGTCAGACCGACGTCTCTGCGCATCCATTCCTCCGTGACGACGAACAGGTAGTCCTCCGCTGTCGGCTCGTCTGGCTCGGAGCAGTAGCCCGCCATCTCGTGCAGATCGTCGGCGTAGAAGCCAGGCACCTCGATGTGCAGCACGAGGTGCTTCGTTGGCGCAGCGTTCAATTCGGTCATTGCTGGTCCCACCCCGACCGGTCGGGCATCGGGGTCGTTTGCGCGCGATGCAGCGCGGGCGACAGCCGGATGAGGGTCAGGTCGTCGTGCCACTGGGCCTCGGCCTTCGTCTTGGCCCGCAGCTGGTAGATGTCGGCGAGCATGGCGTCGAGGGCGTCGACGATGTCGTCGGCGGCCTTCCGGATCGTGGGCTCGACCCAGCCGGCGTGGCGGGTGGCCCACAGGTCCACGTTGGCCTGCAGGGCTTGGACCTGCTCAGTGGTGATCACGATGCGATCGCAGAGAGTGCATCGGCGAACTCCGACAGGTGGCCGTACTTGCGTTGCAGCGCGGCGATCGCGCGCTCCATCTCCTGCAGTACCAACTTGCGTGTGAACTCGTGGGCCATAGCTTCCTCGGTCGGCTGATAGTCCGGCTGAGGGTTGTCTGCGCGTGGCACCGCGACGAAGGCCCGGATGTGACTTGGTCCTGTCGGGTGGTCGGCGTAGGTCAACGGGAGCTGCGCTACCCGGATGAGCCGGTGGGCCTGGATGCGGCGATACTTGGCGCCGGCCAGCTCGTCGTTCCACTCGAACCGGCTGTGCAACGGGTGGTCTTCGGCCTTGGCGACGTCCACGACGAGCTCAGGATGGAGTTCCCCGTGCTCGTCGCGGATCGCCAGTAGTGCCTCGCGCAGGCCGCTCATGCCGCACCTGCCTGGCCAAGCCAGGCCCGACCGAGCCGGGACGCGCCATGACCGACCGGAACAAGCCAAGCCATGCCTGCCATGTCGAGCCGAGCCAAGCCCGGCCCTGCCGTACCTGGCCACGCCAAGCCTGCCAAGCCCCGCCCAGCCTGGACGGGCCCAGCCTCAACTGGCCTTGCCACGCCTGCCTCGCCTTGCCTCACCCCGCGGCGCCCAGCCCGGCCGCACCACACCGCGCCTCGCCTCGCCTGCCACACCCAGCCATGCCCCGTCACGTCGGGACTGGCCGCACCCGGCCTAGCCTCGCCTGCCGAGCCGAACCGAGCCGTGCGCTGCCTGGACATGCCGAGCCTTGCCAAGGCTGCCTCGCCCGGCCAAGCCCAGCCGCGCCCTTCCGGGCCTCGCCCAGCCTGCCGAGCCAAGCCACGACTTGACGTGCCAAACCACGCCACGCCTGTCACGCCGCGCCGGGACAAGCCGTGCCTAGCCGGGCCTTGCCGCGACCCGCCTGCCAAGACACGCCGTGCACCGCCACGCCGTGCCGCACCCTGCCGTACCGTGCCGCACCCTGCCACGCCTGCCGTGCTCACGACGTCACCTCGATGTCGCGCGTCGGGTCGATCCGGTACGTGCCGAAGTCGCCTGACTTCTCCGGTCGCCACTCGCCTACACCGACACCCATGCCAGCGGCATCGATCAGCGAAAGCACCGAGTCACGGGTGAGCATGCTCGACACGTAGGTGACCTCGAGGACCGTCGACCACTCCGGGAACTCCGGGCGATATCGCAGGTCGGACCCGCCCCGGTTCACCGTCACCACGTCCTCACGCATCCGCGGCTCGCCGGTGATCTCCACCAGCGGCTGCGGGTCCTTGTCGCTCAGCACACCCTTGAAGAACAGAAACTGTCGCAACGCGGTCATCGTGACGTCCTTGCCGTAGAACCTGGCCGCGCCCACCGTCGCCGCCTTGAACGCGACGGCCGGGAACCCGTAGCCGTCCTTCGTCCGGTAGAACGCGGCCTCGTATTCAGCTTTCGGGTCCTTCGGCTGCTTGGGCTCACTCCTGCCCTGCATCGCGTCGAGCATCTTCTTCTTCGCCTTCTCGCTGAACCGATGGACGATCAGCGGAGTGGTCCCGATGATCGGCACGAGCAGCGTCTCGGCGGCGATCGGGCTGATGTTGACCTGCGGCGCGGGTTCGGTTGTCATGCGATACTCCTTGTCATCTGGTTGGTCCCCGCGTTTGCCCTTGCCGGCAGCGGGGACCTGCTTTTGTGTGGAACGGGCCGGGCCGCCGGGGTACAGGGGTCACCGGCGGCCCGCCCCGGGTCAGGTCTTGCGGTGGCGGTCGTACCAGGTGGCGAAGGCGTGGCCGGCAAGATGGCCGACGCCGATGGCGGCGAGGAACCTGGCGGCAGCTTTCGGGCAGCCGTCAGGGGTGCCGGGTGGCCGGGCCATCAGGGCGCCTGCGGCACGCCAGCAGCTGCGGCGCGGTTTGCCCGGCCAGTTGTCGTGTGTCATGACGCGGCCTCGGCCGACTCGCCGCTGCGGATGCGCTCGACCTCGGCTGCCTCGATGCGCAGCGTTCCCCCGGGGTAGCGGACGGCGTGGATCTTCCCGGCGCGGATCCATCGCTGGACCGTGACGGCCGAGACACCGAGGTACGCCGCCGCTTCACTGGTAGTCAGAGGTGGCCGGGTATCGTTCATGACTACCGTTGTAGTCTCTGACTATCAACATAGTCAAGACCGTACGGCCGATAACTTTTCGCTACAAGCGTAGACAACGATAGTCAAGCGTGTGCATACTGCAGACATGACAGCGCACGTCCACGGCGGGTGGGTCCCCGCCGACAGCTTCGGTCAGAGACTGATGCTCACACGCAAGGCGCTCGGCCTGAGCGTCAAGGAGATCGCCCTCGCTACCGGGCTCCACTACGCCACATGGAGCACCTGGGAGAACGGCCGGCTGCCGTCCGACAAGGTCGACGTGGCCCGGAGGCTCTCCGAGACGTACGGCGTCGACCGACCCGCGTGAACGGGCCCGGGAGCGTGACCGAACTACGAAGGAGTTCGATGTGACAGACACTACCCACCTGGTGATGTTCCTGCAGGCCAGGCTGACCGAAGACGAGGCGAACGCCAAGCGGGCAGGCGGTGACCGGTGGATCCAAGACGGCGGATCCATCCACCGAGAGAGACACGAGACCGCCCACGTCCTGGCTGACATCGCAGCCAAGCGGCGCATCATCGAGTGGCACTCTGACAACCCTCACGAATGTGAAGGCCCGCAGGGCTCCGAGTACGTCGCAGACGACGACTCCGATCCGTGCTCCACCATGAAGGCTCTCGCCTCGGTCTACGCCGACCATCCCGACTACCGCAAGGAGTGGGCCGCGAAGCCCACATCCATCCACCCGCTCGCACGCCCGACCGACGGCAACACCACCTGACAGGGGGAGACCCATGACCGAGCAGCACCCACCACAGCAGCCACCGACCCAACCAGGCGCCAGCCCCGAGCCGATGCCACGCATCGACGAACGCCACGGCGAGCTGGAAGCCGCGCGGCAGTATCAGGCGCCGTATCCGCATGCCCCGTATTACCCGCAGCAGGTGAAGGCCAAGAGCCCCGGCGGCGCTCTCGTCGCCTCATTCTTCATCCCGGGCCTCGGCTCACTGATCATCGGTGACGCCGCACCGGGGCTCGCCATCTTCGCCTGCTGGTGCACGGCGTGGGTCCTGCTCCTCACCTTCGCGCCGCTCGGCGTCCTCGCGGGTACCGCCGTCTGGGTCTGGGCCATGTGGTACGCCTACACGGGCGCCAAGAAGTGGAACACGCGGCACGGGATCGTGTCCTGATGGCGGAGATGGTCGACCGCGCGGAGGCTGAGCAAGCCGCATACCAGGCAGTTATGGACGTCATCATGGGGTACGACGTCGAGGATGGACTACGGCCTGACGAACTGCATGATGCTCTGATTGCACGCGGCTGGGTTTACCAACCATAGAACGCAACACAGCGCCCCCACCTCCGCCAGGGAGATGGGGGCGCTGCTGGGAGGGGCTACAGGGAGGATGACAGCATGAGCGAAGTGCCGACTGAATGGCAGACCACAGCCGCCGTGGTCCAAAGGGACGGCGAGATCGTCGGTGTCCGGATCGTCTGGTACCGAAGCGTCGGCGCTACCGTCGAGTGGCGTCTTCAGCCACCGTTACCCGACGTTCAGATCGAACCGGATCCCGACCAGATACAGGACGACAAGTAGGGCAGCGATGCCGATGAGGACCCACACCCAACGTGGCATGTCAGGCTTTCCTTTCCGTGACGTTCTCCACCGTGGTGGCGGATGGGCCGGTGCCGCCGATCGGGATCGACGCGATCGACGACAGCACCGACAACACCCCCCCGCCCAGTGCGATCCCCGCCGCTGACGTCCAGTCGATGTTGAACGCCGATAGCAGTCCGTCGCCGACCGCCCACGCCGCTATCGTCGCCTGTGCCGCGGTCTTGACCGCGCGTTCCGCGGACGCGATCCAGAACCCGCTGGTGGCCAGGACCGAACGGCTGGTCATCGTCGGGACTCCGACACAAGAGCCGCGAGGATGAGCCCACCGATCACGAACAGCAGGATGACGATCCACACGACGGTAGCGTCCATCAGATCCTTGCCTGGATGTCGTCGACGTCGGCCGTGATCTGGTCGAGCTGTGAGTTGAACTGCCCGGACTCAAGGAACGCGTTGTAGAGCCAGTTCGCCCGGCCCAGTGCCTGCGCGGCGGTGACGGTGCCGTTGGCGTCGGAGCCGATGACCTTGTTCCAGATCAGGTTGACGTCATCGTTGGTGAGGGTCAGTGCCATGGTTCCTCCGTTGTTCAGCTGTCCCACAGGTGGGCGCGTTCGTGGCCCGTGCGGATGACGTAGTCCTTGCCCTTGTGTGGCAGGTAGCTGCCACTGCGGTACACCGACCACGGGGTGAAGTCGGTTCCGTTCTTGCTGATGGCGTACGCCGCCGCAGCCTGGTAGTCGACCTGGCGGAGCTTGTCGGCGTCGCGCCACACGTCGAGCGGACCCCAGGCGGTTGGGTCACGCAGAGTACGGATCTGGGGGAGACCGACCGACGGGCCCCACTTGTCGCTCATGAGGGCGAGGTCGCCGACGGCGTCGGCGTAGCCCCCGGACTCGGCGTAGGTGACGCCGAGGATGGCGTCGAGCGCGTCCCCGGTGAACCCTGCGGCCTCGAACAGTGGACGGCCGGTCAGGGTTTTGGGGGCTCAGGTTCCGCCTCGGGCGTCGTGTTCTTCTTGATCTCCTCGACGTCGCCGCGGAGGTCGGGCAGCTGCTGGTTCGCGACACTGTCCAGCCGGGTCGCGGTCAACGACGTGTTCTTCCGGGTCTCGGTCGCGTTGTACTCCTGCGCCTCGGTGAGCTGGATGAGCTTCCGCTGGTTGGCGAGATGCTCCTCGATCTGTGCGTCGGTCCATGCCATGGCGCCGTCGTCTCCTGTGGTCAGCTGGTTAGCGCGGGTGATGATGCCTGGGATCTGCGCGATCTTCCCGGTACCGGGACAGATCTTGCCGTACGCGTTCGACCAGAGCTCACCGTTGGGTACGCGCCACGGGTCGATACCGAGTCGGTGATAACCGACACCGGTGCTGGCCGACAACGAGTTCGGCATGCCCTTGAGCGAGATACCGTGAAGCTTGTGGACCCAGGCTGCGAGCTGGGCGAGCGTCTCGCACTGCGCCGCGGTCCACGGCTCACTGTCCGGGTTGTTCACGCCGCCCTGGGTCTCGATGGACAGCATCGTCTCGTTGCCGTCGAGCTGGCAGGGCGCGACGTAGACCGTGTCCACATACTGCTCGACCTTGCCGTCCTTCCGCACGTAGAAGTGGGAGGTCGGGTTGCCGGACTGGTTGAAGTAGTTGAACAGCGATGCGGCCTCGGACACGGCGACGTGGTTGCAGATCCCGCGGTAACGGGCCATCGCTGTGCGGTGCCGCTTGACTTCCTTCCGGATCGCTCCGGGGAACCAGGCCACGTCAGGCCTCCTCGAGGTCGTGGCAGCTGCAGTGGTGGCAGCAACTGACAGGAGCGGGGGGTGGCGGCGGTGCAGGCAACCGAGGAAGGAATTCGACCCGTATTGTCTTGGGCTCGTCTGGTGGCAATTCTGGTGGAAGGGACATGACTGGGATGTCGTCCAGACCTCGTCCGCCGCTGACGATCATCTGCCCACCACGAGGCCTAGGGTCGTGGCCGGCGAAGAGTGCAAGCACGAGCACCCCGACGCCGAATAACCCGATGGTGGCGAGAACCCGCAGCGCCCATTCCAACGAGGCCGGCATCAGCCTTCGCTGTCCTCGGGGTCGGCCGCCGGCTCGTTGTCCTCGGGCCGCACGACCTCCTCGGCGATGTCACCGGCGTAGTCCTCGCCCGGCTCCTCCGACGGGAACGGCTCGGCAGGGGTCTCGGTCATGGTCAGCTCCTCGCGTCGATGATGTCCGGCTCAGGGTCGTACACGGATGTCGCCCGGTAGATGCCGCGGTGGTCGAGTTCCCACTCGATCACGGGTTTCTTCCGCAATCGCGGTGAGTTCGCACATGACGCGCACATCGAACGGTGGCCGTCGGGCTTCGCCTTATCGTGGTGAAACAGCTCCAGCCTCTTGGTCCGGCCGCACCGGCAGCAACGCTTCACGTCGCATCACGCCACCCTGCAGGGGCCCGACGCTGTCCGCGTCGAACCGTCGGTGTAGGAGATGACCCAGTGCGAGTCCAGGCCCGACCCGACACAGTCGGTGTCGGAGATCCCGACGCCCGCGTCACCGCGGGCACCGGACGGTCCCGCTGGTCCGGGCGGCCCCTCCGGGCCCACAGGTCCAGGCTCCCCGTCTTTTCCCGGCATCCCGTCCTCGCCGTCGACACCGGGGCTACCGTCAGCGCCATCCTTGCCGGCCGGTCCCGCAGGTCCGACACAACCGCCCGTCAGCAGGCACTGCGGCGTCTTCCCCGCCACTCCAGGCGGTCCCTGCACTCCGGGTGGCCCCTGGATGCCCTGAGGCCCCTGCGGGCCTTGTATGCCCTGCTGGCCATCCTCGCCCGGGTCACCCTTCTCGGGCATCACCGGCGCCGAAGGGATCGACACCGTGGGTTCACCGGCCTTCGCCAGCCGGCGGTTCGCCTCCTGCGCGGCCGACCTGGCATCGGTCGCGATCTGCGCGTTCTCCGCGCTCAGCCGGTATGACCGTTCCGCCTGCCGGTCCGCGCGCCATACCAGGAACCCCACGACCAGCAGTGCCGCGGCCATGACCGCCAGCACGACCATCATGCCCATCCGCCAGGCCCGGTCGGCGTCACGCTGGTCCCGCAGCACGTTGCGGATCTTGCGGCTGTCCTCCGTCACCTAGTCGCCTCCGTGCGGGTCGGGCGGCTCCGGGGCGACACCGGCCGCGTGCAGCTGACGGATGTAGGAGTACGCGACCCGCGTCAGCCGCTGGTTCTCCTGCCGCATGATCTTGACCTCGGCGCGCAGTTCGGCGATGTCGGTCTCACGTTCGGCGTCCAGCAGCGCCGCCCTGGCCTCGATCTGCGCCTCTCGTGTCTTGCGCCGCTTGTCGATCCACTTCACGCCGGCACCGAGGACGGTGAGCAGCGCGAGGATGCCACCCGGGCCCAGGAGTGACGCGAGACCGTCCACATGGACCCTCCCCCGGTCAGGCCCCCGTCAGCATGTTGGCGATGATGACGACGATGCCGATGACAGCACCGAGGGCACCGAGGCCTGCGAACAGGATCCCGGTGCTGACGTTGATCCCTGCCGCCTTCCCACTGTTCCGGTCGAGGACCTTCTCCACGTTGTCGACGCGCTGGGTCAGCGTCTCGTGCCGTGCGGTGTACTCGGTGCGGGTGATGAACGTCGCTGTCTGGTCGGAGAGTGTCCGCCGGAACTCGTTGACGGAGTCGAACCGTTTCTCGGCCGCGACGTCGGCCTTGGTGATGGCCTTCTCCGCGCTACTGAGGGCTGCCTCGACGGCCTTCTCCTGCGCCAGCAGCGCCGCCTGGATGGCCTTGTCCCGCTCCGCGAACATCGCCTCGACGTACTCGCGGAGAGAGACCTCGTCTTGTTCACCCGACATGCGCCACCCTTCCCCCCGTACAGGTGCCCCGTCGGCGCGGACGTAGAACGGTGCAGTGCATCACGCGGCCTCGTACATGAACTCGATGTCGATCTCATCACCGGCGGCCCAGGCGGTGGTGGAACCGAGGCGGTTGCCGAGGCCGTCGACCATGCCTAACTGGTTGGCGTTGACGAAGAAGGGGGTGCGAGCGAAGTGTGTGCCGCCGCGCTCGAACACACAGCTGCCGACGGCGCGTGGCACTGAAGTGCCGACAACGTTGACCGGAACGGTGACGAGGTAGTTGCCGGAGCCAACGGTCACGCCCGTCCCGGCGAAGGTGATCCGGATGTGCCCCCAGATCGTCTTGTTGGCCTCGACCCACTGACCGACGACCGACCCGGTGCTGCCCACATTCGGGTTGGTGGTGGTCGCGGTGAGAACAGGGGTATAAGCGGTCCAGGGATCCCCGATCTCCTTGAACGCATCAGTCAGGGTCTGCAGCTTGGCGGCGGTCTCCTTCTCGCCGGCCAGCCAGGGATCATGCGGGGCGTAGACCATGACGTCTCCTCACAGGGCCACGACCCCAGGTCGTTTCAGATGGACGACGGCACCGGTTGAATGGGATTTCACGACGCCGTTGACGCTGCGGGTGACGTTGCTGAACGTCTGAGGCGAGCTGGCGCCGGTGATGGTGCCGACGCTCATCTCCTCGCCGCCGACCATGATCGACACCGGCAGGTCACCACCGGCTGTGGTCCACAGGAACCCGGCACTTGCGACGGTGAACGAGTTGACCGAGCTGCTGATCCCGGCACTGAGCGTCGAGCCCTCGCCCGGGTCGACGCGGGCGTCGGCATCTCCGAGCTCGTTCACCAGGAATGGCGAGTACGGGACACAGTTGAACGTGATGCGGTGCTCGAACGGGCTCAGGGTCTCGCTGTAGCCGAGGACCAGCAGGTCGATCGGATCATAGATGTTGAGGCGCTCGGTGTCGATGATGCGGATCGGGTAGCCGACCTCCGCCGTCAGCAACGCAGGGTCCGGGTTGGCACGCAGGTCGACGGTGACGCGAGGGTAACGGGCCTCGTCGACGGTGCCGAGGGCAAGGAGCCAGCCCGCGATGGCCGGGAGGTCCTCGTCGGTCTCGACGTTGACCGGCACCTCATCCTTGTACCGGCCCACACCGTTCGGTGGGGCCTGTACCGACAGCGGGCCTGTCTCCTGCGTGGCCTGGAACGAGGCACCTTCGCGACGTTGCGCGAACACGTCGTTGCGGATGTTGCTGTCGTCCTCGACCGGCTCGAATGGTGGCGCCAGGTCGAGCGCGTTGAAGTTCAGGGTTGCTAGCGGGTTCTGGTTGTACAACGACGCGCGGGTCCGGTAGCCGAGGGCGAACGTGTGCCGCGGCTCATAGATCAGGCCCCGATCGGTCCCCTCGATCTCGGTGATCTGGTTCTCGAAGTAGTCCTCGTACTGCAGGCCCATGGCGAGGGTGTCGTCGAGGTCACCTGAGCCGAGGAACGGCACGCCCAGCTCACCGCAGAGCCGTTCGATGCGGCGGCCGGCGGCCTCACCGGCGAACCCGGCCGCAGTGAGGGACGTGTCCGCGATAGGCGGAATGTTCGCCAGGTTCTCCCACACGATGACGTGGCCCAGGTTGAGCAGGGCGTCGGTGGTGTTGCTGGTCCGGTCATAGGCGAACTTCACGGCGTAAGAGTTGCTCAGGGTGTGGCTGGACAACGTACCGGTCAGCACCGAGGACCCGTCCGCATAGATCACGAAATCGGTATCCGCGCCGTCCTGCGTGAGCTCGAGCCGGATGTGATGCAGTTCCGTGTCGCTGACAGCGGTGAGCGCCGCGGTGTTGCCGAGGTTGGTTTCGGAGCCGGGGCCGGGAGGAAGCCAACTGAGCTGGATGTCGTCGTTCACCCCGTCATGAGTGAATGTCATTTGCCACTGGCCGTTGCCGAACTCGAGGAAGGTTGCGACGAAACCGCCCGGCGGGGCCGCGAGCCCGCCCTGCACGACATCCAGGTCGCACTTGTAGACGAACTCCATGCACAACGCGTCGGGGGTCGTGTCCGACCCGACGCAGTAGCCGACCATGAAGTCCTGGTTACCGGCGACCGGGAACGTGTCGTTGATCCTCAACGTCTTCGGCAGGTAGCTACTCAGCTCGCCGACACCGAACGTGAAGACAGCCGACCCGAGCACCCGGCGGAATGATGATCCCCGGTAGGTGCCTGCGGTCGGATACCCACGGGTGCTGCGCGACCCGTCTGTGAGCGACCAGTACGTGACAGGCGACGTGGCCAGGTAGTAGCCCGTCAGACTGCTGGTCACCGGCGCGGACCCCTGGGTGATGCGTCGCAGGATCCCGGCCGCCTCGATCGGCACATACGCGTCGGTCGCAGTGATGTCCCAACGCCCGGGCCACGACGACACCTCACCGGTGAACCGGGTCTGACCGTCACGACTGACACGGATCGGGGTGTTACGGCCAATCTTCCCGTAGTAGGGGCCGACCGGGTTGCGTGGCGAGTACTTCCCGGCGCGGTTGTTGAGGACGATCTGGCAACCTGTCGGCTGGGTGTGCGAAGCCTCGTTGGTCTTGCCGCGGTCGATGAAGACCGGCGCCGGCGAGAACCGTACGTCGGTGGTGATGTCGACCCATGTGGCGTCGATGAACAGCTCGACCGCGACATCGAAGGGTGGGCTGGTCACGGGCCCAGCGCCCTCTGCACGTTCCCGCCGCCGTTGACCTTCACGAACCGGCGCAGCATCTCCACGATGAACGACTCCGCTGCGTTGGTCGGTGCGGACACCGACAGGTTGACCTGCTGAGCGCCACGCATCACCCGGGCGCTCTCACCGGCCGGCGTGATCCGTGTCGGTGCCGGGAAGTGGGCCAGCTCCGGGCCGCGTTCACCGACCCACGACCAGCCATGCGCGACACCACCGGAGGCATGGGTCGGTGCGTGGCCGCCGGTGACGGCAGTGGTCTGGGTGCGGATGATCCGCTCGGTGATGAACCGCGAGTGGATGGTCACAGTCTTGCTCGATGGGAGACTCGCCAACTGACCCCTCGCCTGACGGAGCGCAGCCTCCAACTGTGCGATGTTGGCCTTGATCTGCGCCTTACGTTCCTTAGTGAGGTTCTTGTCGGCCAGCTGCCGTTTCGCTGACGCCAGCTTCGCCTCAAGGTCCTTCTTGTTCGCGGTCAGCTTCGCCTCACGAGACACGTTCGGGATGTTCAGCATCGACTCCGCCATGGCTTCCGCCTGTGGCTTCGTCGCGCCCATCTGCCTGGCCAGCTTGATGAAATTCGCTCGGGACGCCTCGGCCGTCTTGGCGACGGCCACGTTCGACGCACCGGCGGCGTCCATTCCCTCCACCACGGTGTTGGCTGTCTGGGCGACTTGGATCAGTGCGGTCTTGTTGGCGCGGCCCTTCGCGGTGTTGATGTCCAGCGTCTTGCCGTTCTCCTTGACGGATGCCGACGCATCATCTATGGCTGCCTGGTAGGCGACCGCCGCGTTACTGTTCGCGATGGCCGCGCTCGACCACTGACCCATCGCCGCGATGGCCGACGTGAAGCCTGCCTTCTGTCGAATGAGAGCATCACTGACGGCCTTGTTCGGATTCACCACGCCCGACGCCGCAGCGCCCTGCGCCTGCATCGCCTGCGCGTTGCGGGTAACCGCGTCCGCAGCGGCCAACATCGACGCGCCTGCGGAGTCCGAGGCGCCACCGACCGCCATGATGCCTTGCTTCGCGGTGTTCAGTAGCCCACCGAGCGGATTCACGCTGTTCTTGAAGCTGTTGAACACGCCGCCGACCGTGACCAGCCCGCCCGTCGCGCCGGACACCGCGCCGGTGATGTTCCGCATGCCGCCATAGATCGAGTTGAGACCGGCGGTCAGGTCAATGAGGGACCGCGACAGACTACCGACGGCCGTGACCATGTCGGACAGCGCCTGCGGGTTCGCCGCGACGTTGCGGCCCAGGTTGGCCAGACCGGTCGAAATGTTCGAGATCGAGGTCTGCAGCGCCGGACCTAGCGAACGGAGCACCGCGTTGAAACCGTCGGTGAGTGGGGCGATCGCCGGGATCAGACTCTCGAACGCGCGGGCCGCCTGGTCCGCGAATGTCTCGATCGGGCCTGCCATCTTCTCGAACGCCTTACCCAGCGCCGGGGCGAACGCATCGAAGGTGCGTTTGGCGAACCCGGCCATCGCGATGAGGGTGTCCTCGAACGGCTCACTGAGCCGCGTCATCTCCTCGCTCATGCCGTCGAGGGTCGACGACCATGCGTCCTTCACGGCCTGGCTCTTGGCGGCGAACACAATCCCCAGACCCGCGAGACCCGCACCGAATGCGGTCACTAGCCCCGTCGCCGCGATCGCGCCCACAACGGGCATGGCGACGGCGGCAGCAGCACCCACGGCGCCTATCAGCAGCGGACCGAGGACAGGGGTTCGCAATGCGCCGAGGATGCCTGACCCGAAGACCGACCCGCCGCCTCTGCCGAGCTGACCCAACAGGCCCACGCCGGAGCCGCTGAACCACTTCTGGAAACCCGACCCGAAACCTTGACCGGTCTTCTTGCCGGAGTCGTCGGCGTCCTTGGAGATCTTGCGGAACGCCTGGCCGATCCGGGCCAGAGTGCCCGACGCGTGGTCCCGCGCCAGGATGTCGAACTCAACGCGTCCCGCCACCCGGACCACCTCCCAGCTTCAAGTAGGCGACCGCGTCGTCAAACTCGTCGACGGTCATCGCCTTGATGTCGGACAAGGGCTGATGCAGGGCCTGCGCGATGGCCGGCCAGTAGATGCGCAGCTGGTCGTCGCGGCTCAATGGTGCGTCTTGCTGGCGGACTTCTTCTTGCCAGCCGGCGCCGCGGGACCAGCTGGTGATTTTGGGGCCGCCGGCTGCGCCCCGTTGCTGCTGGGCTCGACTGCCTCCCCCTCATCATCCTCCAGGGGTGAACCGTCGTCGTTGACAAACTCGAAACTCATCTCGTCGGCGGTAAACACGACCTGTTCGTACCGCAACGTCGGCTCCTGCCGCTTACGGAGCACCCAGATCAGCGCGGTCATAGCATTCATGCCGCCCTTGTCCAAAGCTTGCTCCAGGTCGACGCCGACCAAGCCCGACACACGCTCCATCGCCCCGTACTCGACGTTCAGCAGCTTCCCGTGACGGTACTCATAGGTCTGGCGGGCATCGCCAACACCCACATGGATAAGGGCCTTCACCATCAGCCTCCTGCTGCCTCGAGTCGGCGGGCCAGCGCGTTGACCACCTGGATGAGCTCACGCCGAGGGTCCTCGACGCGGTCCTGCATGGTGTCGGTGAACCAGCCCTGCGCGGCAGGGATCGCCTGGACCACCCGCGGCCGGCGACCGTACGTCGGGTGGACCACGATCCCCTTGGAGTCGATCAGGTCCAACTGGTCGATGCCGGTGGCAACGATCCTGACACCGTCCGCGCGGGTGCGGGTCGCCATCCGTGACGACGCGACGATCCGGTTCAACCCGTTGCGGTGCGGGAGGGAATCGAGAGCCTCGGCCCGGGCGGCACGGATCATCGGCTTGGTCGCACGGGTCAGGCCCTGCCGGATCTCCTTGCGCAGACCCTTGACGGCGGCCCTGTCGAACGCCGCCGCGATCCTCCGGGCGTTCGCACCACCACGGATCTCGATGTCACCCATGGCGGCCTCCTAGGTCAGAGCACTCTTGGCCGCCCAACCGGGCTGGGCCGTTCGGCGGGTCGTCTATTCAGGTAGTTCCAGCGGTTCCGGCAGGTGATGCCGCAGAAATGCGTGTCGTGACGGCGTGCACGGAACGGCTTGTTGCATGAGCGGCACCTACGGTCCAACTTGGCGATCTCTGCGAGCGTCAGACGCGCTTTAGCAGCGCGACGTTCGCAGAGCCACGGAAGAAATTCCAGCAGGATGCGTTCCACGTCGGGTCGATTGCCGATCGACCAACCAAAAGTTGGCTTCCGATTACCGCGTGGAGCTCGGTGAGCGACTTGCACGCGGCCGCACTCCACGATCCGGCAGAACCGCTCAAGCACGTCCCTGTCGGTCATCTGAACACTCAGGCGAATCAGTGGCAGCACGTTCTGCTTCTGTTCGAAGATGGTGATGCATCCTTCACCTTCGAACAGACCGGCAGCCCACGCTATCTCAGTGGCTTTCATACTGCCATGCTACACGCTAGGCGATGAGATATTGCACTCCGGTCTGGCTACCATTAATGAACTCAGCCGTGATCGTCGACGCCTCACCGACCGCCCCGTCCAGCATGCTGTACTCCATCAGCAGCGCGGACAGCACATAGGCCGGGTTGGTCGCCGACCGCGCAGCAGAGGTCTGCCGGGCCTCGACCGTGACCGGGGTCGTCGAGGAGATGAGAGGTTGCAGCGTGGCGTGGACCTGCGCGGCGGCCATGTCCTGGTAGAACTCGACGGTCATCTTCGCATCGCCCAGGCCCTTCGCGACCGTCTTGGACGTGGCACCGAACGCGGTGATGTCGACCGCCTCACGGGAGTCCTCGGTCGTCACCGACTTCGCCTTCGAGGACAGGGTGACGCCGTTGATGATGATGTGGGCGTCGGTCAGTACGGTGATGGCCACGGCTACTTCTCCTTGCTCTCCGCAGCCTCAGCTGCCTTGGCTGTCTTCTTGGCCGTCTTCTTGGGCTCCGGCTCGGGCTTGTCGACGCGTTCGATGTGGCCACCGGAGATGAGACCCGCCTCGATCTCCACCGGGTAGGCCCGTTCGAACTCCTCGCCCTGCTTGCCGGCCTCGTAGTTGTCGGAGAGGACCCGGTAGGTGCGGGGGACGATCTCGAGGTGACCGTTCGTGAGGGCGTCGCGTTCCTCGTCGGCGGTGAGATTGAGCTCGAGGTCACCCTCGCCGAAGTAGTGCCGGCCGACGTCGGACAGCGTCCTGTATGTGTTGGTCATCAGGCACCCACCGCGATCAGCTTGTACGTGACACCCGTCGGCTGCGAGTGCGTGATGGTAATGAGGCCGGTCGCCGGGTTCACCTGGTCCTGAGTGAGCCGGAACGCACGGGCCACACCCGCGTTGGCGACCGACGCGGAGATCGTGTTGCTCGCCAGCTGGTTGCCCGCACTGGTCGAGCCGTGGTCGGAGATCGTGATGTTGTCGGTGCCGGCGCCGTTGTTGATGATGTCCAGGACTGCGCCGCGGGGGCCGAGGATCGACCCGGCGACCGTGTCCGATGCGGCGACGGCAGCAGGTGGCGACAGGGTTCCCGCGTTCGTCGGGGTGATGGCTGTGAGTGCGGCCACAGTGGAGACTCCTCGCTCAGAGTTGCGCTAGATAGCTGACGACGAACACGACCCGGGCTTTCGCACCCGCGTCGGTCTGCATCGGGATGTACCGCTGCTCGGACAACCACGACTGCATCACCAGGCCACCGAGCAGCAGGTCTGCGCGTAGTGCGTCCTCGGCGGCCGACACGATCGCGAACGCCCGGGCCCGCGCCCCGACGATGTCGGTGTCGCCGCGGGTGACGAGTGCAGCGCAGGTGACCTGGCCGGCCTCGAACTTGGTTTTGAGGAACGCCTCGTGTGACTGTTCGGCAGCGGCGCCCTCGGTGGTGTCGTCGAGGTCATCGGCGTCGTACCCGACGAACAACCACTCCGGTTCGCTCATCGCGTTGACCTGCGGTCCGTCGACCACGTTCACCGGGTCCAGCGGGACGGCGGCCTGCCACATCGCGGTGAGCGCGAGACATACCGCGTCGACCTTGGACGCCATCAGGCGAGACCGATCGGGGTCTCGTCGGGCAGCTCACCCAGCACCCGGTACGGGATCATGTACCCGCCACCGGTCACGACGTAGCCGCGATCGTCACCCTGTTCCGAAGGCAGGTTCCCGAGCTTGGTCTTCCACAGGTGCGCCACGATGAGCTTCGCCGCGTTCGTCACGTTCGCCGGGACGGAGACCCGGCCCACGGTGTAGGTGACGTTGAGGAGTCCGTCGGGGAACGGTGCACTGGACTTGCGAGTCAGGGTGCCGTAGTGGCTGTTGATGTTCAGGTCGGCGAGGTCCAGCGGGTTCGACCCGTCGGACACGAGCGTGATCGCGGTGACGTCGAGAATCTGTGTCAGCGGGAGGTAGATGCTGTACCAGCCGCCCCATACCTGTGCGGTGACAGTGCGGCGAGCAACCGGCCCGACCCGCTGCTCGATGACCTCAGTGGCCGCCTCGAGGAACTCGCGTAGCTCGTCGTCGTTGGCGGTGCTGGCGACCGGGATCCGCAGGTGTGTCTTCGCGTCGGCCAGCGATAGCAGCGCCGGGGATGCTGCGGCGCGGGTAATGAAAACGTCCTGGTAAGCGGTGCTTGGTGTGGTGGTGACGAAGCGCCACGTATAGCGGCCCTCGAGGGTGGGGATGTACGTGTGCCGGTATTGGCCCGTCACGGCCGGCGGGTTGGTGACGGTCGGGGTGGCGGTGGTGCCGTCCGGGAGAGTGATCGTGAGGGTGACGACGGACGCGTTCGTGAGTGCTCCGGCGGCGTCCTTCACGTCGACCGCGATGGGTACCGAGTCGCCGACATCGAACGGCATGGTCAGCCTCCTGTCGCGGTCGGGACGGTGGATGTCGCGGCGTTGCCTGTCGATGCGGTGCCGGCGGCTGCCAACGCGACCGGTGCGGTGCCGGTGGCTGAGACCCCGACCGGCACTCCGGCCGACCCCGGAACACCGGTCGGGGTGGTCATGGTGGCGGCGTGGGCGGTGCCGGGGGTGAACACGAGACCACTGATGGTCGGGGTGTTCGCGACCCCCAACGCCGCCGCTGCCTGCGCCGCTGCCCGGACACTGAGGGATGCCGCGGACACGGTGCCGACAGCGACGGCGGTCTGTGGAGTAGGGGCGACCCGGCTTGTCGCGCCGTTCGCCGTGCCGGTTCCGGTGGCCACACCGGCCGCAGCATTGGTGGTCGCGCCGGTCGTGACCGTCGGGTTGTTCGCGACGCCTGCGGCGGTGGCCGTGATGGGTGTCGGCGAGACCTTTCCTGTCGCGCCCTGTGCGGCCCCTGTAGCGGTCGCAGTAGCCGGGGTGGGTGCGACTGCCACCGTGGCGTTGTTCGCCGTTCCTGTGCCCGCTGCGTGGCCAGCGGGGGCGCTTGTGATGCTTCCCGTCGAGACGGTCGCGTTGAATGCGGTGCCGGTGGCTTCGGCGCTGGTCGGGTTGACCTTGATGGCCGGTGAGGGGGGCTGTGCGGCCCCTGTGGCGGTCGCGGTCGCCGGAGTGGGGCTGACCTTGGTTGTGGTGTTCTCGGCCGCCCCAGTGGCCGTGGCGGCCCCCGCAGAGGCCTTTACGGACGGGCTCGGGTTGTTCGCTGTCCCTGTTGCGGTAGCACTCGTCGGTCCGGTGGCGATCTGGACCGTTGCGTCGAACGCTGCGCCTGTCGCTTCGGCACACTCAGCCGGTGCGTTCGTGCCGGTGACGACTTCAGCTGGCGAGGTTGGGAGGATCTGCCGGTGCTTGAACCGGCGTTCCCAGGTCAGACCTGGGCGAGCGGACTGGACCGGACCGGCGGCGTCCGGGGCGAGCACCCCGAGGAACGCCTTCATGAAGTCGCTGATGGAGTGGGTCGCCGTGACACTGCCGGTCGTACCCGACACCACCGCGTCACGGGTGTCGACCGTGATGACGATGACGTCTTGGCGTTCGGTGTAGTTCGTCGGCTGGGTGAACCCGCCGCCGCCGTTGAAGTTCGTCCAGAGACCGACCGCGTCACCGTTCTCGGCGGATGGGCTGGTCGACACGTTCAGCGTCGTGACCGCGGCCACGGACTCGGCGGTCCCCGGGGTCCCGTCGAACGCGTCGCTGGCGCGACCCGAGAAGAACGCGCACACCCCGGCGCAGAACGTCGCACCGGTCCAGCTGAATGTGTAGGTGCCAGCGTCGGCCGCGGTCAGCTTCTTGGAGTAGACGACCAGTCGGCCGCGCGTCGCCGCCGAGGTCTGTAGGTCAGCTTTCGCTGCACCGAACTCGGCCGGTGCGGTGACCGCCGCGGTGGACTCCATGTAGAGCCCGACGACGGCGACAAGGCCAGCAGCCGAGCTGCCTGGTACCGGGATGGCGGCGCTGGTCGCACTCGCACCGGAGAGACTCGACGAGGAGACGTAGGCCATCGGTCAGACCTCCGGTCTACGGCGCGCGTCAGTTCAGACCGTAGAAGAGCATCTGCTGGACGGTCGTCGTGTTCGCCACGTTCGACGCCGACCACGTCCCGAACAGCTCGACGTACTGCGTCACGCGCGGGTCGAGCGCGGTCCAGGTGCCGCTGAAGATCTGCTCCGGCGGGGCGGTGGACACCGCCCCGCCGGACGCGACCGTCATGTAGGTCACCGAGCCGTTGACTTGGATCGTCATCGTCGAGGTCGCGAACGCGGTGATCGTGAACCAGGCCTCGATCTTCCACCCGGCGGTGACTGCCGCGGTGGGGGTGTACGCGGTGTTGATCGTGATGTTGTTGGTCGAGGTCCCGGGCGTCGGGTTGATGTTGATGGCGTTCGCGAACGTCGCCGCCGCGGTGTTGCCGATCGTCCCCATCACCTTGAGTTCGAAGGCCCGTCCGACCGGGTTGACGCCCTCGTTCATCGCCCAACCGGCAGGGATCGAACACACGGTGTTCGTACCGACCACGCCGGTGTACGCGGCGATGGTCGTATAGGTGTTCTTCGTGATCGCCGCGGGCAGGCTGTAGAGCAGCTCGACCTGCTGGCCGGTATTGAAGCTCATGTCGTGATCCTGAACCAACCATTGGCGTGAACCACGATCGTGAACGTGCCGTTGGTCACCGAGTTGGAGCCACCGAAGTAGTTGAAGCACACACCCTGGTCGGCGACCGGCGTGGCGATCGTGTCGTCATAGACCAGGCAGCCGAACGCCGCCGCGATGTCCGCGGTCGCGCCGGACGCCACATCGGGCGAGTCGAACATGACGATCCCGCCCGCCGACGTGGTCAGCGTCTCAGTGCCCAGCGACACGCCACCGGTGGGCCAGTCGGTGCCGCCGCCGGTGGTGTCGATGATCTCCGCCGCACCGTGCCAGGTCGCCGCATAGGCGCTGTTCGCCGCGGTCGCATCCCGGTCAGGAGTGGCGCCCGTACCGTACAGCGCGGCCTTGAACACGTCGGTGCCGCCCAGTTTGAACTGCGCGGTGTCGGCCAGCACATCGGCGACGAACTGCCGGTAGATCCGCGAGTCGGTCCAGGCCATGGTTCAGTCCTCTCTTGCCGTTGCCACGGCCGTCGGTGCGTACACCGTGCAGTCCTGCCCGTCGTCGCGGGTCGTCACCACAGACATCACCGGACGGCCCTCACCATCGGTCTGGACATCCTCGCTACCCACGTAGTCACCCCGCTCGACCGGCACGACCTTCGCAGCCGTGCCGGCCGCCACGAACGGCACCGTCAGCCCCTTTAGGCCGCGGCACGAGTGGAACGGGGTATGCGGGCGCGACCCATGGGTCACATGGGTCGCGTCGCAGTTGGGGCACTCCCAGCGGTGTTCGGTCACTTCTGACGGAGCAGGGTCGCCGTGCCGTCGGCCACCGTCGCACCCACGGCCGGCGGGGACGGGTCGGATGCGCCCGTGGTGCCGGCCACCGTGACGATGTACTTCTTGCCGTCGGTGACCTGGATCTCCTGGTTGAGGGTCACCGCCGACGAGACCGGTCGGATCACCCGCCGCAGCGGGCGGCCCATCCGGTCGACGGTCGCCGTGGTGACGGTGCCCAGGAAGTCCAGCGAGTTCACCGTCGGCGCGACCAAGTCACGGCCGAGGAAGTCCTCACGGAACGTCGTGGTAGCCATCAGGCGTCAGCCTTCTCGGCGGCAGCGATCTCATCCCGGAGGCGCTGCTCGCCCCACCGGCCGTCGGCCTTCAGCCCGGATGCGGCCTCGTACTCCTCACGCAGGGCGTCGAGGTCCGCGTCGTTCTCTGCGGCCTCGTCGTCCCCTGCCTCGCCCTCGGCCGGCTCATCCAGGGCCTTGCCCTCGTCGGAGTCGCCGAGAACCTCCCGATAGTGAGCCTTCAACTCGTCGTCGTCGGTCGCGGCGTACAGCTCCGCGACCCGGGCACGGTCGATCGAACCGCTGACCCTGCCGTCTTCGTGCTCGTGCATTGCAGTTCCTCCACTCAGGCGAGGTTGACGATCTCCTGGATGCCGCCGGCCTCGACGGTCATCGGCGTGAAGTACCCGGCGTACGCGACCTGCACACCCAGCACCGATGGCTCCACCGCCTGCAACGTACCCACACGCTGCTCGTACACCTCGACCGCCGCCGTGGACATCACGATGCCGAACGTGGTCGCCGGAGCCGACACCAGACCCGCGGACACGTAGGCGGGGATGCCCGACACGCTACCCAGCAGACCCTGGCCGAAATCGCCGGCCCGGAACCCTTCCGACTGGGCGTTCTGCGGGTTGACCGGGGCGAACAGTGAACCCCAGTTCCCCAGCTTTGCCGGCTGGATCGCGAGGATGATCCGACCCTGACCCTTGGTCGCGGCGTAGATGTTCGCCGCGGCGGTCCACAGTGCGGCGGTCAGCTCGGCCGCGGTGGGTGTACCGCCACCTGCGGTCGTCAGCTCGACGTTGTTCGTACCGGCGATCAGGGCGACGCCCAACGCGGCCTCGGTCTGCACCGCGTACTGCGCAGCCAGGTCGTTGACCACGGCGTCCAGCATCTGCGGAGAGGAGAAGTCGACATCCTGACGCGACACGTTGACATAACCGCCGTAGGTGACCGCGGTGCCGGTCAGCCGCGCGATCGTCATCTTCTGGCTCGACAGCTCAGCCTTCTCATCCGCTGCCGCACCAGCCGATCCCTGCACCCCGACCAGGGTGCGGGCGGTGACCTTCGGGCGGTACCACGTCGCCGACGGCATGTCCCGCGGGCCGAGCACGCCGACCAGCGGCCGGGACGCGTCGATGAAGTTCAGGACGTCACCGACGATCGGGTCAGGGATGACACCGAGGTTGTCCGACGTCTTCTGGTGCGCGGCGGCACGGTTGAAGACCTCGAGCCGCTCCATCGCCGCCCGCGAACCGGTCTGTGCGGCGATGTTGTCGACCAGGTAGTGGCCGGCGGACCGGTACTCGACCGGGCTGGCCTGACCGGACCGGCCGCGGGTGATCGCACCGTCCAGCAGCTTCGCGCGCTCACTGACCTGGGCCGCGATGTCCGCGGTCGCCTCCAGCGACTCCAGCTGCTCCTTGAGGTCGGTCATACGGGAACGCACCTCGACGAGCTGGGCCCGCTCGGTGTCGTTCAGGTCGCGCTCCTGGTCCTGCGCGGAGGCGACGAGCCCCTGAGAGAACGCGTTGCGCTCCTCGAGTTCCTTCTCCAGACGCCGGATCATGGCGTCGTTGGCGTGGCTGTTGAGAGCCATTGGGTTGCTCCTGATGTGTGATGTTCCGATGGGGGAACACGTCAACCAGGCGCCCGCTACCCAGGTGCCTCACCCCGCTACCCAGGGGTGACGTGCGGTACTACTTCGCCAAGCGTGACTTGGCCCACTGCAGAACAGGATCGTTGGTCCACTCATCCAGTTCCGGAGTGACCAGCGGCTGCAGCCCAGCCGCCGGATGCTTAGAGAACTCGCTGTGCACGGCGATCGTGTCCGCGCCCTTGTAGGCCGGGATCTCCGTCATCGCGAGATGTTCCATGAACGCGCGCTTGACCGTTCGCAGCATCGCCCGGCGGTCCAGCACCACGTCCGACATCTTCTGCAGAAAGTAGCCGACCGACCCGCCGAGGATGCCGTCATTGGCGAGCTCGAGAGTCTCGTCGCCGCGTTCCGTCTTGGCGATCTTCACCGACGCCAACAGACCGTGCGGATGATCGACCATGCCGGTGATGCGGCCCACCGTCAGAGTGTGGTCGTGTTCGCGGTTGACGGGGATGCGGGCGCCGGCCTTGATGGCGTCGTTGAATGCGCCGCGGAGGAACAGCTCGCGCCAGACCTGGCTCCGGAACAGGATCTCGGTCTCGACATTCCACGGCATCGCGACGAGCTCGATCGTGCGGTCCTTGAAGTTCACGGCCTCGGGGAGCTCGGCGCGGCTGCGGTGGAAGATCTCCGGTGCCGCGCTGCGGTGGCCAGTGCCCTCGAACTCACCCATGGCCGCAGCCTGCGCCAACGCCTTCTTGCGGGCCGCCTTCTCCGAGGACTCGTCGCCCTTGGAGTACGGATAGCACTTGCCCTCGTCGCCCCACTTCCAGCCCGGCCGACCGTCGGTCTCGCACCGCTTCAACGGCATAACCCACCGTCCTCACACGTCGCCACCTGTCAGCGCGGTCGGCGCCAGATTGTCCTGCTCGGACTCGTCGAGGTCGGGTGCATCGCCCGTGAACCGTTCCATCGTCCGGACCTCATCCGCAGACAACGCGCCGATGGTGACGAGCTTGCTGTACGCCTCCGCACGCTCGGTCAGCGGCGGGCGCGTGTACTCGTCCCGGTTCAGCTCCACCGACGTACCCCGTGGAACCGCCCACCCGGACAGCGCCTGCATCACATGCACCGCCTTCGCGTTCAGCGACGACCGGTGATGGAACTCGAACAACGACGTCACGTTGCTGTAGGTCATCGAATCCCCACCCGACGGCAGGCCCACCAGGAACGGGGGGACACCCAGCAGGATCGCGATCCGCGACTCCGTCCATTGACCGAGCTCGAGCAGCGTCATGTCCTTCACCGACATCGTCAGCGTCGACGGCTTCACACCGAAGGACAGCAACGCTGGACGCCCGGAGTTACGGATCCGGGAATCCACGTACTCGTCGAGCTGGTCTCTGGCCTGCTCCCTGTTCAACCGCTGCTCGGTGGTCAGGAAGTACGGTGGCAGACCGCCCTGCTCCGCGATCGACCCGACCAGCTTCACCAGCAGGCCCGCGGCGACCGCACGCGGGCCACCCGCCTCCAACGGCCCGACACCACGCGCGCTGTCCGTCGTGGACTTGTACCGGATGTGCAGAATGTCGTCGGTCACGTCCGCCTGGCCAATGCTGTAGACGCGACGACCCTTCCCCATCTCCACGTTCACCAGCCACGGCGGGACCACCCGGAAGTTGTACGGCCACCCGTCCGCGGTCCGCGCCATCGGCAGCACGAACGCCTCACCCATCTGGTAATCCCAGAACAGCTGCTTCGCGAACTCCGCCCACGACGCGTAGATCGTCGGGTCCGGGTTCGTCATCCACGTCTTCGACGGCAGGATCTCCCCACCGCGGGTCAGGTACACCGGCATCGACGACAGGATCGACGCGTTCAGATCCAGGCATGCCCACGCCGTGTCGACCAGCGGCCCGGCCTTCTGGTTGAACGCCGGCGTCGACCACTCCGCCGGCCAACCCGACCACGGCGACGGCACCAGTTGCGCGAATCGCGTGTTGACCCCACCCGGCGGCGGGTCGAACTCGAACCCGTGCGGATCGCCGGGCTCATACCCCGGCGGCCCGACACTCGACGGCGGATTCGCGTTCGCCGTCTCGCCCGCAGGAGAGCCATGCAGCAACCACGACCAGAAACTCACGGACTCCCCTTTCAGGTGAAGATCAACGGCCCGACGCGCACAGAGATAGCCCAGTCGGCCAGGATCGCCGCCTCCAGCGGCGACACGTCGTTCGTGGACAGCTTTCGCCCCACCGCCCACCGGTCACCCACCGGCCGTTTCTGCGCACCGCTGACCGCAGCCTCGAGCTCAGGATGCGACATGTGCGCTATCACCCCGGCCTGAACCCTGTCGTAGAACGAGGCGCACGCATCCAGCACATCGGTCATGGTCGCCTCGACGACCTGCACGCCCGCGGCGTACATCGGCTCGATCAGGTCAGCCGCCGGGCCGCGCTTGTCGACCACCACGTCGCAGCCGTACACCGACTGGAGCCGCGCCACCTCGGCCACGACCCACGCCGTGCCACGGTCACGCGCCAGCACCCCGACCAGGTTCCGTTCCCTCAACGGGACCGCGGCCGAGATCGACGACCAGGCCCGGTCGACCGACACCGCGACACCGACAGCCATCCCGTTCGTAGGAGGATCCCCGTGCGGGATGGCGCACTCCGCCCACCGCTGCGCACCGAACAGCGACGGCACGTCACCGTCGTCCGGATCCCACACGCACAGATGCTCCCGGGCGAACAGATCCGGACCCAGAACCTTCAGCTGCTCGGCCAGGAAACCAGGCGGGATGCGGTCCGGAAACGCCGGGTTCGCTGCGATCCACGCCTGAACATCCGCCGAATCAGGTCGAACCGACACGATCTGCCCGTCGATCATGCTGACCTG
>DASRHY010000299.1:0-3122 GCA_035650275.1 Kribbellaceae bacterium
CTGGTGAACAACGCCGCGATCGACTACGACCCGGGGGAGCGGGCGAGCAGCGCCGACCTCGGCGTCGTGCACGAAGCGATGGAGACCAACCTGTTCGGGGCCTGGCGGACGACGCTCGCGTTCCTGCCGTTGCTGCGCGCGTCCGGTCACGGCCGGATCGTGAACGTGTCCAGCGAGGGCGGCTCGCTGGCGTCGATGGGCGCCGGCGCGCCGGCGTACTCGGTCAGCAAGGCGTCGATGAACGCGCTGACCCGGATCCTCGCGGCCGAGCTCCGCCCTGCCCGGATCCTCGTCAACGCGATCTGCCCGGGCTGGACCGCGACCGACATGGGCGGTCACGCCGGCCGGCCGGTCGCGGACGGCGCGGCCTCCGTGGTCTGGGGCGTGACCCTCCCGGACGACGGACCGACCGGCGGTTTCTTCCGCGACGGCCGGGCGCTTCGTTGGTGACGGGTGAACCCTCGGACGCAGGCGAGAATGTGCGTCATGACAGAGATGATGCGGGCGGTGATGCTGCGCGAGCCAGGTCCGGTCGAGAACCTCGAGCTGACCGAGCTACCGGTCCCGGAGGCAGAGCCGGGCTGGGTGCGGATCGCGGTCAAGGCGTTCGGGCTGAACCGGTCCGAGCTGCACACCCGGCTCGGCCTGGCCGAGGGTGTCACGTTCCCGCGGGTGCCGGGTATCGAGGCGACCGGAGTGGTCGACGACCCGTCCGACTCCGGTCTCTCCGTAGGCCAGCAGGTGGTCGCGATGATGGGCGGGATGGGCCGCACGTACGACGGCGGCTATGCCGAGTACGTCGTGGTGCCGCGCGGCCAGGTCGTCCCGTTCAGCTCCGTGCTGCCGTGGGAGACGCTCGGCGCGGTCGGCGAGACGCTGCAGACTGCGAACGGGTCACTCACCACCGGACTCGACCTGCGGGCCGGCCAGTCGCTGCTGATCCGCGGCGGTACCTCCACGGTCGGACTGGCCGCGGCGAGTATCGCCAAGGACCTGGGCGGCACCGTGCTCGCCACGACCCGGCAGCCGGCCCGGGCCGAGGACCTCAAGGCGCACGGTGTCGACCACCCGGTCGTCGACACCGGTGAGATCGCCGCCGAGGTCCGCAGGATCGTCCCGGACGGGGTGGACGCGGCACTCGAGCTGGTCGGTACGCCGACCCTGCCGGACACGCTCGCAGCGACCCGGGTGCACGGCACCGTCTGTTTCACCGGAATGCTGTCGAACCAGTGGATCGTGCCGGAGTTCTACCCGATCGGCTACCTGCCGTCCGGTGTCCGGCTGACGGCGTACTCCGGCGATGCCGTCGACCTGCCGGCCGGGGTGCTGCAGCGATGGCTGGACGGTCTCGCCGCCGGCACCGTCAGCCTCGGTCCGGTGCGTGTCTACCCGATGGACCGGATCCGGGACGCGCACGACGCGCTGGAGCGCAACCTCGGCGTCGGCAAGATCGTGGTCACGACCGGCTGAGTCGGTAGGTTCGGCAGGGTGCGCTTCTCGACGCTGACCGACCTCGAGTGCCCCCGCTGCGGCGAGCGGCATGACGCCGACGTCGTCACCGGGGTCTGTGACTGCGGCTCGCCGCTGCTTGCTCGCTACGACCTGGACGAGGTCCGCGCCGGCCTGACCCCGGACGAGGTTGCGGTGCGGCAGCCCTCGCTGTGGCGGTACCACGAACTGCTCCCGGTCCGCTCGCCCGACTGCGTGGTCACCCTCGGCGAGGGGATGACACCGCTGCTGCCGATGAAGGCGCTCGGACGCGAGCTCGGCGTGGATCGGCTGCTGATGAAGGACGACGGCCTGGTGCCGACGGGTTCGTTCAAGGCCCGCGGCGCGGCGGTCGGAGTGTCCAGGGCGGCCGAGCTCGGCGTACGGAAGGTGGCGATGCCGACCAACGGCAACGCCGGCTCCGCGTGGGCGACGTACGCCGCACGCGCCGGCATGGAGAGTCTGATCGCGATGCCGCTCGGCGCACCGGAGATCTGCCGGCGCGAGTGCCTGGTGGTCGGTGCCGAGCTGCACCTGGTGGACGGCCACATCGGCGACGCGGGCGCGTTCATCCGTTCGCTGCTCGCGGACCGGCCCGGGTACCAGGACGTGTCGACGCTGCGTGAGCCGTACCGGATCGACGGCAAGAAGACGATGGGCCTGGAGATCGCCGAGCAACTCGGCTGGCGGCTGCCGGACGTGATCCTGTACCCGACCGGCGGCGGCGTCGGTCTGATCGGGATCTGGAAGGCGCTCGGCGAGCTGGCCGCACTCGGCTGGATCGACCCGGACCGGATGCCTCGGCTGGTCGCCGTGCAGGCCGAGGGATGCGCACCGATCGTGCGGGCGTACGACGCGGGTGCGGCCGAGAGTGAACCATGGCCGGACGCGAGGACCATCGCCTTCGGCATCACCGTCCCCAAGGCGCTCGGCGACTTCCTGGTGCTGCGTGCCGTGTACGAGACCGGCGGCTGCGCGATCGCCGTACCGGACGCCGAGATCCTGGCCGCGCAGCGCCGGGTGGCCATGCTGGAGGGCGCGTTCATCTGCCCCGAAGGGGCGGCTTGCTTCGCGGCGGTCGGGCGGCTGCGCGAGTCCGGTTGGATCGGCGCCGGCGAGGAGGTCGTGGTGCTCAACACCGGGAGCGGGCTGAAGTACCCGGAGACGGTTGTCGGCGACGGCTGATAGAACAGCGAGCATGGTGAGGGCACGGCGCGGGGTGACACCGGAGGAGCTGCGGCAGATCGTGACCACGCTGCCGGAGGTGCGGCTGAGGGACCACGGCACGTGGGTCGGGATCGGCGTCCGCGGCAAGGGCTTCGGGTACCTGTCCGAGGACGAGGAGAGCGTGCTGCTGAAGGCGCACCGCAGCGAGCAGGAGGCACTGGTCGCGCAGGACCCGGAGACCTTCGAGCCGTCCTGGCAGGCCGGGCAGTACGCCTGGGTGCGGATCCGGCTCGCCACGGTCGAACGCGACGAGCTGGTCGAGCTCACCACCGAAGCATGGTGCCAGACCGCGCCGCGCAAGCTGGTCGCGGACAACGCCGAGGCCCTGTCGCTGCCGCCCGGTGCGGTCCCCGGCAGCGACCCGGTGGACGACCACGAGGTGCCGCTACCGGCCCGCTGAGCTGAAG
>DASRHY010000300.1:0-46469 GCA_035650275.1 Kribbellaceae bacterium
TGCGCGGATAGGTTCTTCGCCACCGGATCGCGCGCCTCGCCGGTCTCGGCATCGAGAACCACGTACGCGAGGCCCTTCGCGCCGCGCGCCTTAGCCCAGTCCTGCCAGCCGTCGAGCTCCTTGCGGGTCTGCGCCGCACCGCCGGGCATCACCACCGCGCCCACGTAACCGCCCGCCGCGATGGCGCTGGAGAACACCCGGAACTCGGTCCCGCTCAGGTAGCTGGTTAGATCCGTGAGCTCGAGGCCGTACCGCAGGTCGGGCTTGTCCGAGCCGTACCGCGACATGGCGTCGTGCCACGTGATCCGCGGGATCGGGGTGGTGAGCGTGGCGCCGGCGAGCTCCGACCACAGGGCGGCCACGAGTTCCTCGGAGAGCTCGATGACATCGTCCTGGGTCACGAACGACATCTCGATATCCAGCTGGGTGAACTCCGGCTGCCGGTCGGCGCGGAAGTCCTCGTCGCGGTAGCAGCGCGCGATCTGGTAGTACCGCTCCATCCCGGCCACCATCAGCAGCTGCTTGAACAGCTGCGGCGACTGCGGCAGCGCGTACCAGGAGCCGGGCTGCAACCGGGCCGGGACCAGGAAGTCGCGGGCGCCCTCCGGGGTCGACCGGGTCAGCGTCGGGGTCTCGATCTCGACGAAGTCGTGCGCGGCCAGCACGTCGCGGGCGGTCCGGTTCACCTCGCTGCGCAGCCGCAGCGCGGAGCCCGGGCCGGACCGGCGCAGGTCCAGGTAGCGGTGCTTGAGCCGCACCTCTTCGTTCACCGGCGTGGTGTGGTGCTCCTCGACCGGGAACGGCAGCGGCGCAGCCGCGGACAGCACCTCGACATCGGCGGCGACAACCTCGATCTCGCCGGTCGGGAGGTTCTCGTTGACGTTGCCCTCGGGCCGCTTCGACACCTCGCCGGTGACCTTCAGGCAGAACTCGGCGCGCAGCGGGTGCGCCACCTCCTCGTCCCGGATCACCACCTGCACCGCGCCGGAGCTGTCGCGCAGGTCGATGAACGCCACTCCCCCGTGATCGCGCCGCCGCGCCACCCAGCCCGCCAGCGTGACGGTCTCGCCGGTGTGCTCGGCCCGGAGCGAGCCTGCGGTGTGGGTACGGATCACGAGTTCTCCTTGCTCGTAGCAACGACCTGCGGTCGCAGGTCCTCGGTGGGCGGCGTCCAGGTCTCGGCGTCGGCGTCGACCTGGTCGCCGCTGCGGATGTCCTTCACGGAGTCCGGGTCGCCGGGGAACCAGACGTACGGGATGCCGCGCCGGTCGGCGAACCGGATCTGCTTGCCGAACCTGGCCGCCGCCGGCGCCACCTCGGCCGGGATCCCGCGCGACCGCAGCGCCGCCGCGGTCCGCATCGCGTCGGCACGCGCTTCCTCGTCGGCCAGTGCCACCAGTACGGCGGTCGGCGTCGAACGGGTCGCGGTGACCAGCCCCTGGCCGAGCAACCGCGCGAGCAGCCGCGACACCCCGATCGAGATGCCGACCCCCGGGTACGACGTCTTGCCGTCGCTGGCAAGCGCGTCGTACCGGCCACCGGAGCAGATCGAGCCGTACGACTCGTGCCCGACCAGCTGGGTCTCGTAGACGGTGCCGGTGTAGTAGTCCAGGCCGCGCGCGATCCGCAGGTCGGCGAGCAGCAGGCCGGGCGCGTGCTCGTTCGCGGCGGTCATGATCGCGGCCAGCTGCTCCAGGCCCTCGTCCAGCGTCTCGTGCTGTACCCCGAGCGCGCGCACCTGGTCCACGAAGGACGCGTCGGTGGTGGCGATCTCCGCGAGTTGCAAGGACGCCTTCGCCTGAGCGTCGGTCAGGCCGGACTCGACCAGCAGCGCGGTCACCTTGTCCGGGCCGATCTTGTCCAGCTTGTCGACCGTCCGCAGCACGCCCGCGACGTCCTCGATCCCGAGACCGCGGTAGAAGCCTTCGGGGATCTTCCGGTTGTTCACCTGGATCCGGAACTCGGGCACCGGCAGCCGGCGGAACGCGTCCGCGACCACCAGCGGCAGCTCGACCTCGTAGTGAAACGGCAGCGTTCCGGCGTCGATCACGTCGATGTCGGCCTGGACGAACTCCCGGAACCGGCCCTCCTGCGGCCGCTCACCCCGCCACGCCTTCTGGATCTGGTACCGGCGGAACGGGAAGACCAACTTGCCGCTGTTCTCCAGCACGTACCGCGCGAACGGCACCGTCAGGTCGAAGTGCAACCCCAGACCAGGGCCGTCCTCGTCGGCGCCTGCGGCCAGCCGCCGTACCGCGTAGATCTCCTTGTCCGCGTCCTCGCCCTGGTTGGACAGCCGCTCCACCGGCTCCACCGCGCGGGTCTCGATCGAGGCGAAGCCGTGCAGCTCGAACGTGTCCCGGATGACGTCCAGGAAGTGCTGCTCGACGATCCGGTCCGCCGGCAGCCATTCGGGGAACCCGCTGATCGGGGTCACCTTGTCACTCATCGGTCAACAGTCTCCAGGTCCTGCAAGTAGGGGTTGGTCGCCTTCTCCCGGCCGATCGTGGTCTGGCCACCGTGTCCCGGCAGGACGACGATGTCGTCGTCCATCGGCAGGATCTTGGTGGCCAAGGTATGCAGCATGACCTGGTGATCGCCGCCCGGCAGGTCCGTCCGCCCGATCGAGCCGGCGAACAGCACGTCACCGGAGAACAGCACCTGGCTGACATCCTCCGGCCCGTCGTACGGCATGGTGAAGGTGACCGAGCCCTCCGTGTGGCCCGGGGTGTGGTCGACGGTCATCGTCAGGCCGGCCAGCTCGAGCGAGCTACCGTCCGCGAGCTCGGCGACGTCGTCCGGCTCCGCGAACGTGTGCTCGCCGCCGAGCAGCATCCGGGCCGTCTCCGGGCTGATCCCGGCCATCGGGTCGGCGAGCAGGTGCCGGTCGCCGGGGTGGATGTACGCAGTCGCGTCGTAGGTGCCGCAGACCGGCAGCACCGACCACATGTGGTCGATGTGGCCGTGCGTGAGCAGGACCGCGACCGGCTTGAGGTTGTTCTCCCGGACCACCTGCTCGACCGTCCCGGCGGCTTCCTGGCCCGGGTCGACCACGACGCACTCAGCACCCTGCCCGGTCGCGACCACGTAGCAGTTGGTGCCCCACGCACCTGCGGGGAACCCGGCGATGAGCACGACTGACCTCTCTGACCGACTGCGGGGATGTGCGATCGCGCACCGGTCAAGGTTACCGGTCGGGACATCCCCGCCTCGCAGCGGCCGTCCACCGTCGGCTGCAGTGAGACGCACCCACAACACCGTTGCTTCTCGGGCCCGAGTTTGTGATGGTCAAGGCAGACGGGTGGGTCCCGGACGGCGTGAACCGACGACTGTCCAGAATGGGGCCACTGGGGTGAGCGCAGTTCATACCGCCGGAAGGGGCGAGTTGTGGCCGAGAGCAGCTGGGGCCGGGTGGGTGACGATGGGACGGTTTACGTCCGGACCAAGGAGGGGGAGCGCGCGGTCGGCCAGTGGCCGGACGCCGAGCCCGCCGAGGCGCTGGCGTTCTACACCCGTCGGTTCGAGGCCCTGGTGTTCGA
The DNA here is from genome assembly GCA_035650275.1 of Kribbellaceae bacterium. Lineage (GTDB taxonomy): Bacteria > Actinomycetota > Actinomycetes > Propionibacteriales > Kribbellaceae > DASRHY01. The sequence continues at coordinate 3,540 of DASRHY010000300.1, forward strand.
GGTCGACCTGCTGGAGAAGCGGGTCAAGGGCGGCACCGTGTCCCCCGACGACGCCCGGGCCGCGGTGAAGAAGGTGACCGCCGCGATCGACAACGCGCAGGCGGTCGGCGACCTGGACGGCCTGCGCACCCGACTGGAGGCGCTCAACCCGGTCGTCGCCGAGCAGCGTGAGAAGCGCAAGGCCGAGCGCGCTGCGAAGGTCGAAGAGGCCCGCGAGGCGAAGGCCCGGATCGCGTCCGAGGCCGAGACGATCGCCGCCGGCACCGATTGGCGGCACGGTGTCACCCGGCTGCGCGAACTGCTGGACGAGTGGAAGGCCCTACCCCGGCTGGACAAGACCAGCGACGACTCGCTGTGGCACCGGTTCTCGTCCGCGCGCACGACGTACACCCGGCACCGCAAGCAGCACTTCGCCGAGCTGTCCTCCAAGCGCGAGGAGGCGGCCGTGATCAAGGAGCGGCTGGCCGCGGAGGCCGAAGAGCTGGCCTCGTCCACCGACTGGGGTCCGACCTCGGGCCGGTTCCGCGACCTGATGCGGCAGTGGAAGGCCGCCGGGCCGGCGCCGCGTGAGGTCGACGACAAGCTGTGGGCTCGGTTCCGCGCCGCCCAGGACCAGTTCTTCGGCGCCCGGGACGCGGTCCAGGCCGAGGAGAACGTCGAGCAGCGCGCCAACCTGGAGAAGAAGGAGGCGCTGCTGCTCGAGGCCGAGTCGATGCTCCCGGTCACCGACGCGAAGGCCGGCCGCGAGCAGCTGCGCGACCTGCTGGACCGCTGGGACGCGATCGGGAAGGTGCCGCGCGACGCGATGCGGCCGATCGACAACCGGCTGCGCGCCGTCGAGCAGGCGGTGAAGGACGCCGAGGACGAGGTCTGGGCCCGCAGCAACCCGGAGGCCCGGGCACGCGCCGAGGCGACCGTGCAGCAACTGCAGTCGTCGATCGCGGACCTGGAGTCCCGGCTGGCCAAGGCGACCGCACGCGGCGACGAGCGCAAGGCGAACGAGGCGCGCGAGGCCCTGGAAGCCCGCCGCGCCTGGCTCGCCGAAGCCGAACGAGCCCTCACCGACTTCAGCTGACCATCCCGCCAGCTGCCCCGAGCAGACCTCACACGCGCCGGCGCGGGGACCCCCGTTCATTCTGCCGATCATCGGTCACTTTTCCCTCGCCTGTGGATAAGCGCCGACGCGAGTGAGGGCGGATCTCGCATCCTGCGGGCATGTCGCTCGCCATCCCGCTGATGTACTTCGACGGTCAGCCGTTCACCCGCGCCGATGCGCTGGCCGCGGGGTGGACCGACAACCGGCTCAGCACGCTGGTCGGCAAGGGTCTCGTCCGCCGCCTGCTCCAGGGCGTGTACGTCGACGCGCTGGCGCCCGACACGATCGAGCTCCGGGCCGCGGCGCTGTGCCGGGTGGCACCACCGGACGCGGTGATCTGCCGCCGCAGCGCGGCCTGGCTGTACGGCGTCGACACGCTCGCGCTGCGGGAGCACACCGAGATCCCGACCGTCGACTGTGTCCGGCCGTCGAAGCGCCGCGCGACCCGGCTTCGGCCGTCCGGCACGCACAGCCAGACCATGCGACCCGGCGACGTGATCACTGTGCTCGGCCTGCGCGTGACCAGCCCGGTCGCGACCGCCGTACACCTGGCCCGGCATCTGGACCGCCCGTTCGCGCTCTCCGGGGTGGATGCGATGCTGCACGCCGGGCTTGTCCGGCTGGACGAGCTGCACGCGGCGGTGAAGTCCTTCCCGCACCACCCGGGGATCGTGCAGGCCCGGGAGATCGCGGGTTGGGCCGAGCCCCTGGCGGAGTCGCCGGGCGAGTCCTGGCTGCGGTTGCGGGTGCTGGACGCCGGGTTCCCGCGACCGGTCCCGCAGGTCGTCGTACAGGGACCGTCGCGGGAGTACCGGCTCGATCTCGGATTCCCGGAGCCCGGGCCGGACGGGCTGCGGATCGGGCTGGAGTACGACAGCGACCGGTGGCACTCGGGCCCGGCGGCCGAGCTGCGGGACGCGACCCGGCGGGCAGAGCTGCGGGCGGTGGGCTGGATGATCCTGCCGGTACGACGCGGCGACGTCTGGGGACGGCGGCCCGACCTGGAACGAGCGATCGGCGAGCTGCTCGGGATCCAGCCGGTGCTACCACGACTGTGGTGAAGCAGGGTCCGGCTTATCCACAGGCGCGGGAAAAAGTGACCGATGATCGGCAAATTGGACGGGGACTGCCTGCCGTGCGTCCGGGGGTTACTGGGTGACGCGGTAGACGTCGAAGACGCCTTCGACGGAGCGGACCGCCTTCAGGACGTGGCCGAGGTGGGTGGGGTCGCCCATCTCGAAGGTGAACCGGCTCTTGGCGATCCGGTCGCGGGTGGTGGTCAGCGCCGCGGACAGGATGTTCACGTGGTAGTCGGACAGTACCCGGGTGATGTCCGAGAGCAGCCGGGCCCGGTCCAGCGCCTCCACCTGGATCGCGACCAGGAACAGCGACTGTGCCGTCGGCGCCCACTCGACGTCGACGATCCGCTCAGGCTGGTTCTTCAGGTTCTCCACGTTCGCGCAGTCGATCCGGTGCACCGAGACGCCGGCGCCACGCGTGACCCAGCCGATGATGTCGTCACCCGGAACCGGCGTACAGCACCGGGCCAGCTTGGCGAGCACGTCCGACGTACCCTTCACGATCACGCCGGCGTCGCCGCGGGCGGTGCGCTTGCGGCGCTCGCGGGTGGCCGGCAGCCGCATGCCCTCGGCGAGGTCCTCGGAGGCGCCCTCCTCGCCGCCGTACGTCTCGATCAGGCGGCGTACGACGGCCTGCGCGCCGACGTGTCCCTCGCCGACACCGGCGTACAACCCGGTCACGTCCGGGTACTTGAGGGAGTTCGCGACCGCGGTCAGCGTCTCGTGCGACAGCAGCCGCTGCAGTGGCAGACCCTCCTTGCGCAGCTGCCGGGCGATCGCGTCCTTGCCCTGCTCGATCGCCTCGTCGCGGCGCTCCTTGGAGAACCAGTGCTTGATCTTGTTCCGCGCCCGCGGGCTCTTGACGAACGTGAGCCAGTCCCGCGACGGCCCGGCGCCCTGTGCCTTCGAGGTGAACACCTCGACCACGTCGCCGTTCTCCAGCGTGGACTCCAGCGGGACCAGCCGGCCGTTCACCCGGGCGCCGATGCAGCGATGCCCGACCTCGGTGTGGATCGCGTACGCGAAGTCGACCGGTGACGAGCCCATCGGCAGCGCCATCACGTCGCCCTTCGGCGTGAACACGTACACCTCGGACTGGTTGATCTCGAACCGGAGCGAGTCCAGGAACTCCGACGGGTCGGATGTCTCCCGCTGCCAGTCGACCAGCTGCCGCACCCACGGCATGTCGTTCGGGCTGGCCGCGTCGCCCTGCGCGGGCACCGCACGCGGCTCCGGCGCCGTCGCGGCCGGGTCCTCCTTGTACTTCCAGTGCGCGGCGATGCCGTACTCAGCCTTGCGGTGCATCGCGAACGACCGGATCTGCAGCTCCACCGGCTTGCCCTGCGGGCCGATCACCGTGGTGTGCAGCGACTGGTACATGTTGAACTTCGGCATCGCGATGTAGTCCTTGAACCGGCCCGGCACCGGGTTCCACCGCGCGTGCAGCACACCGAGGGCGGCGTAGCAGTCCCGGACCGACTCGACCAGCACCCGGATCCCGACCAGGTCGTAGATGTCGGAGAACTCGCGGCCGCGGACGATCATCTTCTGGTAGATCGAGTAGTAGTGCTTGGGCCGCCCGGTCACGGTGGCCTTCACCTTCGACGCCCGCAGGTCGTCGTGCACCTGGTCGATCACGCTGGCGAGGTACTCGTCGCGAGAAGGCGCGCGCTCGGCGACCAGCCGCACGATCTCGTCGTACACCTTGGGGTGCAGGGTCGAGAACGACAGGTCCTCGAGCTCCCACTTGATCGTGTTCATACCGAGCCGGTGCGCCAGCGGGGCGTAGATCTCCAGCGTCTCCCGGGCGGTGCGCTCCTGCTTGTCCTGCCGGACGTACTGCAGCGTGCGCATGTTGTGCAGCCGGTCCGCGAGCTTGATCACCAGCACCCGGATGTCCTTGGCCATCGCGACGACCATCTTGCGGATCGTCTCCGCCTGCGCGGACTCGCCGTACTTGACCTTGTCCAGCTTGGTCACGCCGTCGACGAGCATGCCGATCTCTTCGCCGAACTCCTTGGTCAGGTCGTCGAGCATGTACGGCGTGTCCTCGACCGTGTCGTGCAGCAGCGCGGCGCATAGGGTCGGGGCGGTCATACCGAGCTCGGCCAGGATCGTGGCGACAGCGAGCGGGTGCGTGATGTACGGGTCGCCACTCTTGCGCATCTGGCCGGTGTGGTACTTCTCCGCCGTCCGGTAGGCCCGCTCGATGATGCCGAGATCGGCCTTCGGGTGGGTCGCGCGGACGACCCGGAACAGCGGCTCGAGCATCGGCGCGCGGTTCGGGTGCCGGGCGCCGCCGAGTCGGGCCAGCCGGGCCCGGACCCGCGCCGGGGCGATCCGCGGCGGCTGGCTGGGCGCCGCCGAGCCGGCCGCATGCTTCGGTGGCTGCCGGGCCGGCTTCGCCGCCTGCTTGTTCGACGGCTTCGGCTGGGTCTGCTCGGAGGGGTTTGCGGGCATCGGCGGGGCGGGCGCGCGCGGAGGCTCAGACGGTACGACGTTCGGTACCGCCGAAGCGATCGCGGGGTCCTCGCCCACGCTGTCTCCTTTCACCGGAGAACATCAAGTCTAAGGCCGCGCACCAAGCAGCACGTGAACCCCTGTGCACAACCCCTCCCGGCGCGCCGCCCCGTCACCCTCCGACTACCTCCCCTCCCCAGCCGATCATCGGTCGCTTGGCGACTACCTGTGGACAACCGGGACCCCGCACCGGCGGTCAGCCCCATGCTGTCCCGATGCCTCTCCTCGACTCGGCCGGACTGCTGTTCGGCGGCGCCCCCTTCACGCGTCAGGACGCCGCCGCGGCGGGCATTCCGGCACACCGTCTCGAGCGGATGGCCCGTCAGGGTCTGGTACGACGGATGCTGCGCGGCGTGTACGTCGACCCGCTGGTACCGGACACGCTCGAACTCCGCGCGGCCGCACTGGGGCGGATCGCGCCACCCGACGCCGTGATCTGCCGGCGTACCGCGGCCTGGTTGTACGGCGTCGACACACTCGCGTTGAGCGAGCACAGCGTGTTGCCGTATGTCGACTCGGTGGTGCCGTCCAAACGCCGGGCACTACGCCGCGGTGAGACCAGTCCGCACAGCCAGACCCTGCTGCCCGGCGACGTCACCCGCGTGAGCGAGGTCCGGGTCACCACACCCGCGGCGACCGCTGTACACCTCGCGCGTCACCTCGAACGGCCGTTCGCGCTGTCTGCGGTCGACGCGATGCTGCGTGCCGAGCTGCTCACCCTGGAGGCCTTCCGCGCGGCGGTGGCGCGCTACCCGCACCATCCCGGCATCGTTCTCGCGCGGGACATCGCGCGCTTCGCGGATCCTGCCGCCGAGTCGCCGGGTGAGTCGTGGTTGCGCCTGCGGATCGTCGATGCCGGTTTCCCCAGACCGGTCTGCCAGTACGTCGTGCACGACGGCGACCGGCACTTCCGGCTCGACCTGGGATTCGTCGTACGGACCGCGAACGGGCGGCGGCTCGGACTCGAGTATGACAGCGACGAGTGGCACTCCGGCCTCGACCGGGACCGGATCGACACGGCCCGCAGGACGCGGCTGGCCGAGCTCGGCTGGGACGTGCTGCCGGTGCGTCGCGGCGACGTCTGGGGCCGCGATCCGCGACTTGAGCTGACAGTCGGCGAGATGTTGGAGATCGAGCCGCGCTTACCACGTTTGTGGTGAACCAGCCCCTTGTTGTCCACAGGACATCGCAAAACGGCCGACGATCGGCGGGGAGGGGAGCGGCGGGGAGGGGGTGCGGTGGGTCAGACGGTGAGGAGGGAGGTCAGGGGGTGGGCCGGGTTCAGGCGGGCGCGGCCGGAGAGGAAGGACAGCTCGATCAGGACGGCGGTACCGACGACGGTTGCGCCGCACTGCTCGAGCAGCGAGGTGCAGGCCTGGACCGTGCCGCCGGTGGCGAGGACGTCGTCGACGACCAGGACCCGGTCTCCGGGGGCGAAGGCGTCCTGGTGCACCTCGATGGTGGCCTCGCCGTACTCGAGCTCGTACGACGCCTGGTACGTGGCCGCGGGTAGCTTGCCGGCCTTGCGGACCGGGACGAACCCGGCGCGCAGGGCGAGCGCGACCGGTGCCGCGAGGATGAACCCACGGGCCTCGATCCCGACCACCTTGTCCACCGTGACATTTCCGTCGGCGTCACGGCCGGCGTCCGCGAGCGCCTCGACCACGGTCGGGAGCCCGGCCGGGTCGGCGAGCAGCGGGGTGATGTCCTTGAAGACCACGCCCGGCTTCGGGTAGTCCGGGATGTCGCGGATCCGGGTCTTCAGGATCTGCTCGAGCGACCCGTCCATCACTTGCCGCGTTTCGATCGCGGCTTGCGGGTCGGTTGCGGGCGGCCCGCGGTCGACGCCTTCATCGGCCGGGCCGGCAGCGTGATGCTCCCGGCCGTGGCCGGACGCGGCGCCGCCGGCTTGTCCTTGGCAGGCTTGTCCTTCGCCTGCTTGCCCTTGGCCGCCGGCTTGTCCTGCGGACGGTCCGGCTCACCGGACCCCTTGTCGCCCGACGCCCCGCCCGACGCCTTTCCAGCCGACGCCTTTCCAGCCGACGCCTTGCCGGCCGCCACGCCCGCGGGCACCGGCTCGGCCTGGGCGCCGGCCTGGCGGGCGCGGACCCGGCGGGCCAGGGCCCGCATCGCAGGTTCGCGCTCCTTGAGCATCGCGAGCAGCGCAGGGGCGATGAAGATCGACGAGTACGCACCGACGGCGATACCGACGAACAGCGCCAGCGAGAGGTCCTTCAGCGGGCCGGAGCCGAGCACCCAGACACCGACGAAGAGGATCGCGCCGACCGGCAGCAACGCGATCAGCGTGGTGTTGATCGACCGCACCAGAGTCTGGTTGACGGCCAGGTTGGCGGCGTCGCTGTAGGTCTGCCGGTTCGACCCGGTGATGTTGCGGGTGTTCTCCCGGATCTTGTCGTAGACGACAACGGTGTCGTACAGCGAGTAGCCGAGGATCGTCAGGACACCGATCACGGTCGCCGGCGTGACCTCGAAGCCGCTCAGCGCATAGAGCCCGACGGTGATCAGCACGTCGTGCATCAGTGCGATCAGCGCCGCCATCGACATCTTCGGCTCACGGAAGTAGAGCCAGATGACGAAGAACACCAGCACAAGGAATGCGATCAGCGCAGTGATCGCCTTCTTGGTGATCTGACCGCCCCACGACGCACCGATCTGCGAGTAGTTCACCGTGTCGCTGGCGATGCCGGCCTGCTCCGCGATCGCGGACCGGACGTCGGTCACGCCCTGCTGGTCCAGCGGCGTGGTCTGTACCCGGACCTGCTTGTCGCCGATGGTCGTGACCACCGGCTCCTCGGCACCCTCGACGTGCGCGTCCCGGACCGCCTCGCGGAAGTCCGACACGGTCGAGTCGGTCACCTTGACGTTCGCGATGAAGTCCGCGCCGCCCTTGAACTCGATCCCGAGCGACAGCCCGCGGACGGCGAGCCCGCCGATGGACAGCACCAACAGGATGAGCGAGAAGGTGAACCACACCTTGCGCTTGCCGATGAAGTCGTACGACACCTCGCCGCGGTACAGCCGCGCACCGAGGTTCCCGAACTTGGACATCAGGCCTCCCCTCCTGCCGGGCGGACAGGCCGGCGCCACGGGCCCATCTGACCGGGCAGCCGCTCCACGCCGAGGTGCTTCGGGTCCAGTCCGGACAGCGGGTGGCCGTGACCGAAGAACTTGGTCCTGGCCAGCACCGTGACCAGCGGCTTGGTGAAGAAGAAGACCACGATCAGGTCGATCAGCGTGGTCAGCCCGAGCGCGAACGCGAAGCCGCGCACACCGCCGATCGCGAGCATGTACAGCACGACCGCGGCGAGCAGCGTGATCGAGTCCGCGGCGATGATCGTGTGCCGCGCCCGGGCCCAACCGGTCTCGACCGCGGTGCGCAGGCTGCGCCCGTCCCGGATCTCGTCGCGTAGTCGTTCGAAGTAGACGACGAACGAGTCCGCGGTGATACCGATCGCGACGATCAGACCCGCGATCCCGGCCAGCGTCAGCGTGAAGCCGAGCGTCTTGCCGAGCAGCACCACCGCGGCGTACGTGAGCGCCGACGCCACCAGCAGCGACAGCACGACGACGATGCCGAGGCCGCGGTAGTACAGGAGCGAGTAGATGACGACGATGATCAGGCCGATCAGACCGGCCAGAATGCCTGCCCTGAGCTGGTCGCCACCGAGCTGGGGCGACACGTTCGACACCTCGGACGGCTCGAACGCGAGCGGCAGCGCGCCGTACTTCAGCACGTTCGCGAGGTCGCGCGCCTCGCCCTCGGTGAAGGTGCCCTCGATCTGTGCCTTGCCGTCGGTGATCGGGTTCTTCACCGACGGGTACGACATCACTTCGCCGTCGAGCACGATCGCGAAGCTGTTCTGCCCCTCGGGCAGCTGGGACAGGAACGTGGTGGCCTTGCCGAACTTCTCGCCGCCCTGACCGGTGAACTCGAGGAACACCATCCAGTTGAACTGGTTCTGCGGCACACCCGCGTACGAGTCGGACAGGTCGGTGCCCTCGACCACGGCCGGCCCGAGCAGGAACTTGGTCGTACCCTCCCGGTCGCAGGTGATCAGCGGCTTGTCCGGCTGGTCCTCGGGCTTCTTGTCCTTGCCACAGGTGTATGCCGCGAACGCCGCCTGGGAGGCCTGGTCGGGCTGCCACTGCAGCGGGTCGCTGTTCGACGGCTGCGCGGGGGTGGTCGGGGCCGAAGGCGTCGGCTCGGGAGTCGTCGAGGGCTTGGTGGACGGGGTGGTCGACGGGGACCCGTCGGCCTGCGGCGGTGGGCCTGCGGCCGGGGCGTTGCCGGCCGGCGAGGCCGGGCTGGACGGCTGGATGGTCGGCTGCTTCGACGGGCTGGTCGATGGTTTGCCGGACGGGGTCGTCGACGGCTTGCTGCTCGGCGTGGTGGTCGGCGTGGCCGTCGGCTTCGGCGTAGGAGTGCCGGCTGCCGCCGCGTACACGACCCGGAAGCGCAGCAGTGCGGTCTCACCGACCTGGCGGACCAGGTTCTCCTGGTTCACACCAGGGACGGCGACGACGATGTGGTCGGAGCCGGAGGTGGTGATCTCGGCCTCGCCGATACCGGCACCGTTCACACGCTGGGAGATGATGTCCTTCGCCTCGGAGAGCTTCTCCGCGGTCACTCCGCCGCCGCCGCCGACCGCGGTCGCGGTCAGCGTGATGGTGGTGCCGCCGCGCAGGTCGAGACCCAGCTTCGGCTTCCAGAGGTTGCTGAACGCCATGATCCCGAACAGCAGGGCCAGCGCGATGCCCAGGGCGATGAGCGGGCGCCACGGGCGGCTTGTCGTCGATGCCACGTCTTTGTCTTCCTTGCCGGTACCGAGTCAGCCGCGGGGTTGCCGCGGCTCAGTTCTCCGTGTGCGTCGGGGGGTTGCGGGGCTTGTCGTCCGGCGTCTGGTCGTCCTGTACGTCGTCCACGCCTCGCGTGTCGTCCGACGCACTGTCAACGTCCACACCGCCGTCGGTGTCCCCGTCGCTGCCGAGTGCGGTCTCCCGGGAGTCCAGCACGCGGCCGATCGCCTGTCGCACGAACCGGGCCGAGATCCCCGGCGCGATCTCGAGCGTGACGAAGTCGTCCTCCACCACCTGTACGACGCCGACCATGCCGCTCGTGGTGATCACCCGGGTACCGGGGTTGAGGGCCGCGACCACGGCCTCCTGCCGCTGCCGCTGCCTGCGCTGGGTGCGGCTCATGAACCAGATCATTCCGACGATCAGTACCAGCGGGAGCAGGATCGCGAGGCCGGATCCCCCTCCACCGGAGGAGTCGGCCATCGGCACAACGGTCAGGACCATCGGACTCAACATTCCTTCGTCGGGAATCGGTGCGGCGTACGACTTAGACAAACGTACGTCGAGGACAGGGCGCGGCGACCCGCAGGCCGACCACCGGCGTAGCCTAGCCGTCCCCGTCAAGTGTTGCGCACCACCCCAACCACACCCCGTATCCGCCTGCTTCCCGATCGTCGTCAGCCTGCCCCTGCCTGTCGCCGGGCCGGACTGACGAACGATCGGTCAGTCGTCGAACAAGGTGTCCGCGAAGGTCGCCGTTTTGGGGACGGTGAGGCCTAGGTGGCGCCAGGCGGCGGGGGTGGCGACCCGGCCGCGTGGGGTGCGGGCGAGGTACCCGGAGCGGACCAGGAAGGGCTCGGCGACCTCCTCGACCGTCTCGCGTTCCTCGCCGACCGCGACGGCGAGCGTGGACAGCCCGACCGGGCCGCCACCGAACCGGCGGCACAGCGCGTCCAGGACCCCCCGGTCGAGCCGGTCCAGGCCCATCTGGTCCACCTCGTACAGCTCCAGCGCGGACCGCGCCAGCGCGAGCGTGACCACGCCGTCCGCGCGGACCTCGGCGAAGTCCCGGACCCGGCGCAGCAGCCGGTTCGCGATCCGCGGTGTACCGCGGGATCGGGACGCGATCTCGGTCGCGCCGTCCGGCTGGACCTCGACCTCGAGCAGCGTCGCGGAACGGTTCACGATCCGCTCCAGCTCGGCCGCCTCGTAGTACTCCAGGTGCGCGGTGAACCCGAACCGGTCCCTTAGCGGCCCCGGCAGCAGCCCGGCCCGGGTGGTGGCACCGACGAGGGTGAACGGCGGGATCTCCAGCGGGATCGCGGTCGCGCCCGGGCCCTTGCCGACGATGATGTCGACCCGGAAGTCCTCCATCGCCATGTACAGCATCTCTTCCGCGGGCCGCGACATCCGGTGGATCTCGTCGAGGAACAGCACCTCGCCCTCGTTCAGCCCGGACAGGATCGCGGCCAGGTCGCCGGCGTGCTGGATCGCCGGTCCGCTGGTGATGCGCAGCGGTGCCGCCATCTCGGAGGCGATGATCATCGCCAGCGTTGTCTTGCCCAGCCCGGGCGGGCCGGACAGCAGCACGTGGTCGGGCGGGCGGTTACGGCCGCGGGCGGCGTGCAGCACCAGCTCGAGCTGTTCGCTGACCCGGCGCTGTCCGCCGAACTCGGCCAGCGTGCGGGGCCGCAGCGCTGCCTCGATCGTGCGTTCCTCGGCATCCGCGTCCGCTGAGACCAGCGGCCGGACGTTGTCGTCGTACCCCTCGCTCATCTCAGGCCTTCGACAGCGTCCGCAACGCGGCGCGCATCAGCTCGGGCACGGACGGTTCCGCGGAGGTGGCCAGCGGCTCGACCGCGGTCACCGCGTTCTCGGCGTCCTTGGCGGACCAGCCGAGACCGACCAGGCCGGCGTGCACCTGGTCGCGCCAGGCGTCCTGCGCCGCGGCGAGCGGACGCCCGGTGACCGTCCTGGTCGGCGCGCCGATCCGGTCCTTGAGCTCGAGCACGATCCGCTGCGCACCCTTCTTGCCGATGCCCGGCACCGTGACCAGCGCGGCCAGGTCCTCGGTCGCGACCGCCTGCCGGACCTGGTCCGGGCTGAGCACAGCGAGGATCGCCTGGGCCAGCCGCGGCCCGACGCCGGACGCGGTCTGCAGCAGCTCGAACAGGGTGCGCTCGTCGTCGTCCGCGAACCCGTACAGCGTGAGCGAGTCCTCCCGGACGACCAGCGAGGTCGCGATCGTGGTCTGCTCCCCCGGGCGCAGCGCGGCCAGCGTGCCGGGTGCGCAGTGCAGCTGCAGCCCGATCCCGCCGACCTCGACCACACACGAGTCCACTCCGATCGCGGCCACCGGGCCGCGCACGAACGCGATCATCGCCGTACTCCTTGTGCTGCTCGCTCCAGTCGGTTCGCCGCCCCTCCGCGCCAGACGTGGCAGATCGCCAGCGCGAGCGCGTCCGCGGCGTCGGCAGGCGTGGGCCGCTCGGTCAGCCGCAGGATCCGGGTCACCATCGTGGTCACCTGGCTCTTGTCGGCGCGGCCGGAGCCGGTGACCGCGGCCTTCACCTCGCTCGGGGTGTGCAGCGCCACCGGCAGCCCGCGCCGGGCCGCGACCACCATCGCGACGCCGGCCGCCTGCGCCGTACCCATCACGGTCCGGACGTTGTGCTGGGAGAACATCCGCTCCACCGCGACCGCGTCCGGCCGGTGCTCGGTGATCCAGCCGTCCACCGCCTGCTCGATCAGCACCAGCCGGCGGGCGATGTCCAGGTCCGACGGGGTGCGGATCACGTCGACCGCGACCAGTACCGGCGGCCGGCCGACCGTACCCTCGACCAGGCCGAGCCCGCACCGGGTCAGTCCCGGGTCGACACCGAGCACTCGCAAGTCCACACCTCCGAACGTGTGTTCGACACCCTAGTGCCCGGTGGCGGAGCGGTGGCGGGGACGCGCCGGTCACACCTGCTCGCGTCCGATGCAGGTTGCGAGGTCAGCGGACCGGGGGCTTGGGGTTCTCGCAGTAGAAGGGCGGCTTGCCGGCGGCGGAGTGGTACTCGTACCGCCGGCCGCCGGACTCGAGCACGATCAGGCTGCCCTCGGTGAGCACCTGCGCGTAGTTCATGCCCGGCTCCGGGCAGCCCAGGCTGCCGTCGGACCAGGTCACCTCCTGCGCGCTGACCACGGCGATCTCGGCGGGCTCGACGCTCAGCCGCTTCGCGAGGTCGTTGATCGCCGCGGCCGGGCCCTCTCCGCCGGGCGTGCCACTCGGGCCGGAGGGTGACGGGCTGTCGGACGGTGTCACGGAGGTCTCCTCACCTGGGCTGGACGGTGACTGGTCGGCGCTGGGCGAATGACTGTGCGAATGACTGTGCGACTGACTTGGGTCGGGCGACTCGACCGCGCACCCGGCAGGCACCAGCACGGCGAGTACGACGGCGAGTGCGGAGAGCACGCTTCGACGAGACACCCTCAAGGTCTACCGTCCCCACCCACCAGGACCAAGCAGGCCGGGCCGGTGCCGTACTGACATCCGCCCCGCGCAGGCGTCTCATTGACCCAGGGGAGGGATCGCGATGATCGAGTTCGACGCCGAGGCGGCCCGGCGGGTGGAGGCGATGTACGTCACGCCGGAGGTCGTCGGCCAGCGACGTGAGGTACGACGCCGGCTCGCGCTGCGGCCCGGCGCGGCGGCTCTGGACGTCGGGAGCGGACCGGGCCTGCTGGCGGTCGAACTGGCCGCGGAGGCGGGCCCGGACGGGCTGGTGTGCGGTATCGACATCAGCGCCGACATGGTCGCGATGGCGTCGGCCCGCGCGGTGCCGCCCGCGTCGGCGCCCGTGGAGTTCCGGCAGGCGGGGGCGGACCGGATCCCGTATCCGGACGGGAGCTTCGACGCCGTCGTCTGCACCCAGGTGCTCGAGTACGTCGCGGACGTGGCGGGCGCGCTGGGTGAGATGCGGCGGGTGCTCCGGCCGGGCGGCACGGTTCTGGTGCTGGACACCGACTGGGACTCGATCGTGTGGCACTCGTCGGACCGGGACCGGATGGAACGCGTGCTGTACGCCTGGGAGGAGCACCTGGCCGACCCATGGCTGCCGCGGACGCTGCGCCGCAAGCTCGACGCCGCCGGGTTCGTGACCGCGCCGCCCAGCGTCGTACCGCTGCTCAATGTCGGATACGCCGAGGACACCATCAGCGCCGGCGCGATCGGCCTGATCGCCGATTTCGTCCCGGGGCACCGCGGCGTGGACCGGGCGGAGGCCGAGGCGTGGGCCACCGACCTGCGGTCGATGGGCGCCAGCTACTTCTTCAGCCTGAACCGGTATCTGTTCACCGCGACCAGACCCGGCTGAGGCCTCAGCCCAGCCAGCGCCGGAGCCGCCGGTACGCACGGGTCGCCCGCAGCGGGCCGAACCGGTGCCGCGGCGGAGCGCCGGCGGCTCCCCGCGGCAGCACCAGCAGGTCTCCCACCCAGCGGCCCGGTCGGCTCCGCGACCCCGGCATGTCGACCGGCACGTCGGCCGGGACCTCCAGGCCGGTCAGCGCCTCGGCCAGCACGTCGGAGGGGTCGGCAGGACTCCACTCCCGCTCGTCCAGGTACCCGGTCCGCACACTCGTCGTGGTCCGGCCGCCTGTCAGGTCCCGCAGCACCCAGGCCTCCAGCGAGCCGGAACCGGCCGGCGAACCCAGACAGGCGACCCGCCGGACCGGGCCCGCGCCGTACCCGAGCGCGCTACGCGCGACCAGCCCGCCGGACCCGTGGCCGACCAGCGCCAGCCGCTCCACCCCGGCCGGCCAGGCGGCGCACAGCCGGACGAGCAGGTCGGCGAGCCGCCGGCCGTTCTCGTCGATCGCCGGCCCGGCGTCGTACCGCAGCCGTAGCGGTGTCCAGCCGCGTCGGCCGAGCCGGGGCTCGACGTCGTCCCACCACTGCTCGGACTCCCCGAGCCCGTGCAGCAGAACGACGACCGACGGCGTCGCGTCCGGGTAGGCGGCTGCCAGCCGGGACCGGTCGACGGGTACGTCGCGCCCACCGGCGCGGATCCGCATCGGGCCCACCGATCCGAGCCGGGACACCAGCTCGCCGACCGGCGCGGTCACCCGTCGCGCGGGTCCGGCGGCGAACCGGCCGACGATCCGCACGGTGACGGCCGTGACGGCGACGGCATCCAGCAACAGCCGGCGCGGTTCCAGGTCGGTCATCGGGCTCCCGGGATCAGAAGTAGTCGAGCATGTACGGCGTCGGGCCGGCGAACGCCGCGTCCACCCGCGCGTCGTCGTCCGCGGACCCGCCGGAGGCGATCCCGGTACGGCGCAACGTGGCCAGCGGCGTACCGGCGTACAGTGCGGCGAGTCCGCGAGCGTTCAGCCGGAGCGCGTCCGAGTCACCGCCGGCACGGAGCAGCTCGGCACCGTCCGTTGCCACGCGCAACGACCAGGTGCCGGCGTTGCCGGGCAGCTCCGGGTCGTCGATGTGCAGCGGCAGCTCCAGCTCGGCACCCGGTGCCCAGCCACGGGCGGCGAACGCGGCCGGCGCGTCGACCAGCCGCAACATCCAGCGCTGTACCTGCGCGGCCAGGTCGGCCTCGGTTCCGAGCAACAGGTGCACCGGGTCCTGCGGCCCGACGTACGCGTGCACCGACCGGGCGATCGACGAGCCCGACCCGACGGTCGCCCAGAGCGCCCGCAGCGTCTGCTCTGAGCCGGCGACGATCTCGTCGACACGCAGGTCGCTGCCGTCCCAGGCGTATACGACGAAGCCGTCCTCGGCGACATAGCAGAACGTCTTCTCGTCCTCGAGCCACTCGCGGACGTCGCTCACCGGCCAGCCGAGCATGCCGCTCTCCCGGTTCGCGCCGCGGACCGCGGCAACCAGGTCGAGCAGCAGCTCGGCATCCTCCGGGCCACCCCTGCGGACCGCCACGTCCTTGGCGCCGAGCAGCCGCAGCTCCCCGGCCGGGAACGAGAACCGATACCGGCCGCCGCCGAACTCGTAGCCGAGGTGCCGGTACACCGGCACGGTCGCCGGGTACAGCGCGGACAGCGGTGCGCCGAGCTCGCGGCTGCGCTCCAGCACCCCGCGCATCAGCCGGCTGCCGACCCCGCGGCCGCGGTACTCCGGCGCGACCACCACGCCGGCGATGCCGGCCATCGGCACCGACCGGCCGAGCCACCAGTGCCGGAAGTCCCGGATCCGCGCGACCGCGACCACCCGGTCGCCGTCGTACACGCCGACGTACCGGCGCCGGTCGATCATCTCGCCCGCGCCCTTGCGCCACTGCTCCAGCTCCGAGGCCGGGCTGTGCCCGAAGGACCGGTTCCGGATGTCGAGGACGGTGTCGAGCTGGTCGCGGGTGAGGTCGCCGAAGGTGAGCTCTGTCTGCATGCCCGGCACGCTAGCTGGACGGCTTCTCGGTGACCCAGAGGTTTATCACGCCCTCGACGACCACGGTGCCGTCGTCGCGCACCGCCCGGACCCGGACCGGTACGTCGGGCCCGCCCTCCCAGTCCGCCGGGTCGGTCTCGGCGGTGCAGACCAGGTCGCTGGTCGACTTCGCCAGGTAGCTGACCGTCATACCCTTCGGCAGCCACCGCTTGCCGGCCGGGACGGTGGCCTCGGCGAGCGCGCCCATCGCGGCCTCCAGCCCGTTGCAGACCGCGATCGCGTGCACGGTGCCGATGTGGTTCCGCACCGCCCTGCGGTCCGGCAGCCGCAACGAGGCGAAGTTCGGCCGGATCTGGACGAACTGCGGCCGGATGCTGCGGAAGTACGGCGCCTTCCGCGCGAACCCGAGCGAGAACACCCGCTTCCCACCCGGGAACCTGGCCAGTGAGTCGTACAGCTGCTGCACCTGGGTCGCCATGACACCAGATGTTACCCCTCGGTAGGAGTCAGCCGACCTCAGCCATCACATCGTCCGAGACGTCGAAGTTCGCGAACACGTCCTGGACGTCGTCGCTGTCCTCCAGCGCCTCGATCAGCCGGAACACCTTGCCGGCACCGTCGGCGTCCAGCTCCACCGTCACCGACGGCACGAACTGCGTCTCGGCGGACTCGTAGTCGATGCCCGCCTCCTGCAGCGCGGTCCGGGCCGCGACCAGGTCGGACGCCTCGGTGATCACCTCGAACGACTCGCCGAGGTCGTTCACCTCCTCGGCGCCGGCCTCCAGCACGGCCTCCATCACGTCGTCCTCGCCGAGGGTCTTGCCCTCCTGCTCCTTGTTCACGATCACGACGCCCTTGCGGTTGAACAGGTACGACACACTGCCCGGGTCGGCCATCGAGCCGCCGTTGCGGGTCATCGCGGTCCGCACGTCCGCGGCGGCGCGGTTGCGATTGTCGGTCAGGCACTCGACCAGCAGCGCGACACCGTTCGGGCCGTAGCCCTCGTACGTGATCGACTGCCAGTCCGCTCCCCCGGCCTCGGCGCCGGAGCCGCGCTTGACCGCGCGGTCGATGTTGTCGTTCGGGACCGAGGACTTCTTCGCCTTCTGGATGGCGTCGTACAGGGTCGGGTTGCCGGCCGGGTCACCGCCGCCGGTGCGGGCCGCGACCTCGATGTTCTTGATCAGCTTGGCGAACAGCTTGCCGCGCCGTGCGTCGATGACGGCCTTCTTGTGCTTCGTGGTCGCCCATTTGGAGTGGCCTGACATCGCCGAACCCTTTCGAACGTCGTACGTCGTCTGCTGCCCGCTGTTACCTACCGCCTTGCCGGGGCGAACCAGTCGATCCTACCCGCGCCATCCCGGCGGCACGGTCGCGCCCGGCTGTCCGCGGGCGGTGCGAGACTCCCGTCATGACTGATCGGTGGGCGGTCGCGCCTGCTGAGGACGGCGGGGCGGACCTGGTCGCACTCGGGCCCGACGGACGAGCGGCCGGACCGGTGCGTCGCGAGCCCGACCTCGCGGCGGCTGTGCGTTCCCGGCCGGCCGCAGAGCGGTGGGTGTGGCGGTCCACCGGCGAGGTTTATCCGCAACTGCTCGCCGCCGGCGTCCGGGTCGAGCGGTGCTACGACCTGGAGACCGCCGAGGGGCTGCTGCTCGGCCACGAGGGCCGGTACGGCGAGCCGCGGTCCGCCGCCGCGGCATCGGCCCGGCTCCGCGGCGGCGCCGTACCCCCGGATCCTCCGCTGCGCCCGGCGGAACCGGGCGCCCCTGAGGCGCTGTTCGAGCTGGACCGCCCATCGGTGCCGTTCGAGGCCCTGGTCGAGGTGTACGCCGACCAGCAGCGCCGGCACGACGCCGCCGCGCACCCGGACCGGATGCGGCTGCTCACCGCGGCCGAGTCCGCGGGCCTGCTGGTCGCCGCCGAGATGGACCAGGCCGGGCTGCCCTGGCGGGCCGACGTGCACCGGGACCTGCTCACCGACCTGCTCGGCGAGCGACTCGGGGGCGTGGGCGAGCCGCGCCGGCTGACCGAGCTGGCGGACCGGGTGTCGGAGGCGTTCGGCCGGCGGGTCCGGCCCGAGCAGCCCGCCGACGTGGTGAAGGCGTTCGCCCAGGCCGGGATCGCGGTGAAGTCGACCCGGCGCTGGGAGCTGGAGGGCATCGACCACCCGGCGGTGGCGCCGCTGCTGGAGTACCGCTCGCTGTACCGCATCTACACCGCGAACGGGTGGGCCTGGCTGCGCGACTGGGTGCACGACGGCCGGTTCCGGCCCGGGTACCTTCCCGGCGGTACCGCGACCGGCCGGTGGGTCACCAACGGCGGCGGCGCGCTACAGATCCCGAAGGTGATCCGGCGCGCGGTGGTCGCCGACCCGGGCTGGCAGCTGGTGGTCGCGGACGCCAGTCAGCTGGAGCCGCGGATCCTCGCCGCGATCTCCCGCGACCCGGGCCTGATGGAGGTGGCCGGTCAGGAGAGCGACCTGTACAAGTCGGTCTCGGACCGGGCGTTCTCCGGCGACCGGGCGCAGGCCAAGCTCGCCGTACTCGGCGCGATCTACGGGCAGACCTCCGGCGACGGTCTGGAGAACCTCGCGACGCTGCGGCGCCGGTTCCCGCGCGCGGTCGCGTACGTCGACGACGCGGCCCGCGCCGGCGAGGAGGGCCGGCTGGTACGTACCTGGCTCGGCCGGACCTGCCCGCCGGCGGCGCGGTCGGTCGAGCCGGACGAGGGCACCGGCCGGTACGCACCCGGGTACTCGTCGTCCGACGCCCGGGCACGCGGCCGCTTCACCCGCAACTTCGTAGTCCAGGGCAGCGCGTCCGACTGGGCGCTGCTGATGCTGGCGTCGCTCCGGCAGCGGATCGCCGCGCTTCGGGCCGAGCTGGTGTTCTTCCAGCACGACGAGGTGATCGTCCACTGTCCCGCCGACGAGGCCGACGAGGTCGCCGCGGCGATCCGCGCGGCGGGCGACCTGGCCGGCCGGATCACCTTCGGCGAGACCCCGGTCCGCTTTCCCTTCGGCATCGCCGCCGTCGAGTGCTACGCCGACGCCAAGTAACCCCCGCCCCGAGGTGAAGTAACCCGCCCCGGCGCGAGGTAGCCCGCCGCCGACGCGAACCAGCTCCTGCCCACCTACTACTTCCGCCGCCCTCACACACCTGCCGCGCAATTCGCGTGGTTGACCACGCCAGCGGCGGGTTGTCCCCGGCAATGACCGGGGCAGACCCACACTCCGCCGGGTTAACCACGCGAATAGCTCGCCAAGCCTGACCACGCCGGCAGGTCGCCGATGCTCACCACGCCAACAAGTCGCCGGGATCCACCACGCCAACAATTCGCGTGGCTAACCACGCCAACGGCGGGTTGTCCCCGGCAATGACCGGGGCAGACCCGCACTTCGGCGGGTTCACCACGCGAGTTGTGGGGTGGGCCGGGGGCTGGGCAAAGGTCGGTGGGTGGGGGTCAGGAGGTGCGGACGAGGTTGGCGAAGTAGCCGTGCAGGCGGGGGTCGCCGGTCAGCTCGGGGTGGAAGGAGGTGGCGAGCAGGCGGTCGCGCTGGACGGCGACGATGTGTCCGGCGCCAGGCCCGGAGTCGACTGTGGCGAGTACCTCGACATCGCGGCCAACCCGCTCGACCCACGGCGCCCGGATGAAGACCGCGTGGTACTGGGCGTCGAAGGCGGCGAAGGTCAGGTCCGCCTCGAACGAGTCCACCTGACGCCCGAACGCGTTGCGCCGTACGGTGACGTCCAGACCGCCGAGGGTCTCCTGGCCGTCGATGCCGCCGGTGATCTCGTTCGCGAGCATGATCATCCCGGCGCAGGTGCCGAAGACTGGCAGCCCGTCCGCAATCGCCTTCTGCAGCGGCTCGAACAGCTCGAAGGTGCGGGCCAGCTTGTACATCGTCGTCGACTCGCCGCCGGGCAGGACCAGCCCGTCGACGGCGGCGAGCTCGGCCGGGCGTCGTACCGGAACGGCGTCGACGCCGACCGCGTGCAGCATCGCGACGTGCTCGCGTACGTTGCCCTGCAGCGCGAACACGCCCACCACCGGCCGGCTCACAGCCAGCCTCCGCGACGCTGCCAGGTCAGCGAGACCTCGATCCGGCCCTCGTCGAACTCGGCGGCCAGGCCGTGCTCGCGCAGCACCGACAGCACCTCTTCCAGCAGCGGCTCGCCGGGCGCGACATTCGCGGTGTCCGGGTGCCACACCTTGAGCTCGAGCATGCCGAACTCGACCGCGTGCCAGGCGTCCGTATCGGTGAAGAACACCACGCCCCTCGCGTCGGCGGCGCCTCCCAATGCGCGGCGGGCGTCATGGTGGTCGGCGCAGTAGCGCAGTACGACGAGACCGCGCGACTCCAGCTCGGCGAGGACAGCGTCCAGCCGGTCGTTGTCGGTCCGCTCCGGCCAGCGCGCCGCGTCCAGCCGCAGCTCCGCGACCGCCTGGCCGACCAGCTCCTCGGTCAAGGTGACCGGGTCGGCGGCGGGCGCATCCTCGCGGACCGCCTCCGCCACGATGGACCGGACCTGCGCGCCGTCGGCGTACCCGGACCGCACCAGGACCCGCGCGAGCCCGCGCAGCTCCCGGGCGGTCCGGTCGTCGAGCGCCGGGGTGCTCACCAGCCGCGCTCCGCGAGCCGGTGCGGCTGCGGGATCTCGTCGACGTTGATGCCGACCATCGCCTCGCCGAGTCCGCGGGACACCTTCGCGAGCACGTCCGGGTCGTCGTAGAAGGTGGTCGCCTTCACGATCGCCTCAGCGCGCTGGGCCGGGTTGCCGGACTTGAAGATGCCGGAGCCGACGAACACGCCCTCGGCACCGAGCTGCATCATCATCGCGGCGTCCGCCGGTGTGGCGATCCCACCCGCGGTGAACAGCACCACCGGCAGCTTCCCGGCCGCGGCCACCTCGCGCACCAGCTCGTACGGCGCCTGCAGCTCCTTCGCCGCAACGTACAGCTCGTCGTCCGGCAGGTTCTGCAGCCGGCGGATCTCCTGCCGGATCTGGCGCATGTGGGTGGTCGCGTTGGACACGTCACCGGTGCCGGCCTCGCCCTTCGAGCGGATCATCGCCGCGCCCTCGGTGATCCGGCGCAGTGCCTCGCCGAGGTTGGTCGCGCCGCACACGAACGGGACGGTGAACGCCCACTTGTCGATGTGGTTCGCGTAGTCGGCCGGGGTCAGCACCTCGGACTCGTCGATGTAGTCGACGCCGAGCGACTGCAGCACCTGCGCCTCGACGAAGTGGCCGATCCGGGCCTTGGCCATCACCGGGATCGAGACCGCGCCGATGATGCCGTCGATCATGTCCGGGTCGCTCATCCGGGACACACCGCCCTGGGCGCGGATGTCGGCCGGGACCCGCTCGAGCGCCATCACGGCCACCGCGCCGGCGTCCTCGGCGATCTTGGCCTGCGCCGGCGTGACGACGTCCATGATCACGCCGCCCTTGAGCATCTCCGCCATGCCGCGCTTGACCTTCGCGGTGCCGGTGAGCGGCTTGGTGTTCTCGGTCTGCGACTCGGTCACTGAAAGTCCTCCTGGTCTCGTCGTTCGCTGTCCAGCCTAGGTCGGCCGGACGGCGTCCTGTCAGTCCACTTCCAACTCAGTGGACTGACGCCTCGGCGAGTGCGTGGCCGAGTCGCTCGACCACCAGCGTCATCGCGTCCGGCGGGGCGGTGAACGGGATCCGGACGTGCCGCCGGTCCGCGCCGTCCGGGGTGAACAGGTCACCGGACGCGAGCAGCAGGCCGGCCGCCCTGGCCTGGTCCAGTACCCGGCGCGGCCGCTGCTCGGTGAGCTCCAGCCACAGCGTCATCCCGCCGGTCGGCGCCGCCCAGGCCACACCGGGCAGGCCATGCAGCCCGGCCTGCAGGGCGGCGAGGTTCGCCGTCAGCCGGGTACGGCGCCGGGCCACGATCCGGTCCAGCCGGCTGAGGATCGCCTGCGCCAGCAGGTCGTCCAGTGAGCTCGGCGAGGTGATGCTGAGCTGCGCCGAGGCGTTGATCCGGCGCCGCAGCTGCCGGCCGGTCCGGACCCAGCCGACCCGTAGACCACCCCACACCGTCTTGCTCAGCGAGCCGACCCCGATCGTGCGCGGGTACCGGCTCAGCGGGTCGGGCTGCGCCGCGCCGTCGAGCCACAGCGGCCGCAGCGTCTCGTCACTGATCAGCACCGCGCCAGTGCGTCGTACCGTCTCGATCACCTCGGTACGACGGTCGCCCGGCAGGCTGAGACCGGTCGGGTTGTGGTTGTCGGCCTGCAGGTACACCACCTTCGGCTTGAGCCGGCGGCACAGCCGCGCGAGCTGGTCGGGGTCCCAGCCGGACGCGCCCGCGGGCCAGCCGACCACGTCGAGCTGGTGCCGGCGCAGGATCTCCACCGCGGCCGGGTACGTCGGGCTCTCGGTGATCGCCGTACCCGGCCCGAGCGCGAGGCCGGCCAGCGCGGCGTTCAGGCCCGCCGCGGCACCGACCGTGAGAGTGAGCTGGCTCGGCTCGGTCGGCACGCCGTCCGCGGTCAGGTGCTCGGCGATCGCCGTCCTGAGGCGTTGCGATCCGCCCGGCGGAGGCCCGTCACCGCCCATCGCGGCCGCGAGTGTTGTCCCGATCAGCTGCTCGCAGGCCTGGGCAACGTCGTGCGGCGCCGCCGTGGTCGCGAACCGCAGATCGAGTACGTCGCCGGGCACGGCGGCTCCGGTCGAGGCGGGCGCGATCGGGTCCAGCAGCCGGTCGGTCGGCAGCACCTGGGTCCCGGAACCGCGGCGGGTACTGAGTACGCCGGCGGCCCGGAGCTGGTCCAGCGCCCGGACCACGGTGACCCGGCTCAGGCCGAGCCGCTCGGCCAGCACCCGCTCGGACGGCAGCCGGGACCCGATCGACAGCTCACCCCGGTCGATCCCGCGCAGCACCAGCCCCTCGACCTGCTCGGTCTTGGTACCGTCCGCCGGATCGAGATCGCTCGCCCGCCACATGAGTCCAGTCTGTCAGAACTGGACTCACCGACGAGTCCGCGTTACGGGCAGGCGTCGTCGAGCTAACTGCCGTCGTCGAGCTCGACGGTGTCGGGGAGCGGGGCTCGGCCGGCGAGGCGGAGCCAGCGGACCAGGCGCCGGCGGCGCAGGTTCCGGGTCGAGACCACCACGTCGTTGTGGAACCGGCGGGCCATCTGCACCCGGCGCGCGGCGGTGGCGAGCTCGGCGCGCCACGGTTCGGGCGGCTCCTCGGTCAGCGTGGCGTCGAGCGCCCGGGTCAGCGCCGACTCGCACTGTTCGCGGTCCTCGGCCGGCGCCGAACGGGCCCGGTGCGCCGCGTCGACCAGCAGCAGCGACGACGCCGGGTCCAGCGTCCCGCTGCCGGCGAACTCCTGCACCAGCGCGGCCCGGCCGGCCAGCTCAGCGTCCAGCGCGGCTCGGGCCGCGGCGACCCGGTGGTGCAGCCGGTCGACCCGGCCCGCGGTCCAGCTGGCGTAGGTGAACAGCAGCACGACGAGCAGCAGCGCCGTGACGGCGTACACCCATAGCTCCACGAACCACCCTTCCGACGCCCAGGTGAAGCACAGTCTGACCGCAGGCAACAGCGGATCGACACGCGGGCGGCGTACTCCCCTTGTGCTCACCGGGCGACTAGGGGAAGGGTGGGCCCACGAGAAGGGAAACGTCATGGCTGATAGGACGACAACTTCCCCCGGGGCCGC
The DNA here is from genome assembly GCA_035650275.1 of Kribbellaceae bacterium. Lineage (GTDB taxonomy): Bacteria > Actinomycetota > Actinomycetes > Propionibacteriales > Kribbellaceae > DASRHY01. Next base: position 27,143 of record DASRHY010000300.1, read on the forward strand.
GGGCGCTGCACCAGCCGCCGACCGGCCCGAGGCGATCCGGAATGTAGTACTGGTCGGGCCGGCCGGCTCCGGGAAGACAACCCTGGTCGAGGCGCTGCTCGTCGCCGCAGGTGTCCTCACCAGACCCGGCTCCGTCGTCGACGGGACCACGGTCAGCGATTTCGACGACGCGGAAGTACGCCAGCAGCGGTCGATCGGGCTCGCGCTCGCGCCGATCGTGCACGACGGCATCAAGGTCAACCTGATCGACACGCCCGGGTACGCCGACTTCGTCGGTGAGCTGCGCGCCGGCCTGCGGGCCGCGGACTGTGCGATGTTCGTCATCGCGGCGAACGAGGGTGTGGACGAGCCGACCCGGACGCTGTGGCACGAGTGTGCCGAGGTCGGGATGCCGCGGGCCGTGGTGGTGACCAAGCTCGACCACGCCCGGGCGAACTACGCCGGGGTGCTGTCGCAGGCGCAGGACGCGTTCGGCGACAAGGTGCTGCCGCTTTACCTGCCGGTGTCCAGTGGCGACGGCGTCAGCGGACTGGTCGGCCTGCTGTCGCAGCGCCAGTTCAACTACGACGGCGGCAACCGGACCGAGGCAGAGCCGGACGCGGCGTACGCAGACCAGCTCGAGGAGCAGCGCGGCAGCCTGATCGAGGGCGTCATCGAGGAGTCCGAGGACGAGTCGCTGATGGACCGCTACCTCGGCGGCGAAAAGATCGACCAGGCGGTGCTGATCGACGACCTGGAGAGCGCGGTCGCGAAGGGCTCGTTCTTCCCGGTGGTCCCGGTGTGCTCGTCGACCGGGGTCGGTACGGCCGAGCTGCTGGAGATCGCGACCAGCGCGTTCCCGTCCCCGCCGGAGCACACGCTGCCGGAGGTGTTCAACCCCGACGGTGTCCCGGCGGCGAAGCTCAGCTGCGACCCGAAGGGCCCGCTGGTGGCCGAGGTGGTCAAGACCACCTCCGACCCGTACGTCGGCCGGGTCAGCCTGGTCCGGATCTTCTCCGGCACCATCCAACCCGACCAGACGGTGCACGTGTCCGGCCACTTCTCGTCCTTCTTCGGCGAGGAGAACAGCCACGCCGACCACGACGAGGACGAGCGGATCGGTGCGTTGTCGATCCCGCTCGGCAAGCATCAGCGCCCGTCGTCCGCGGTGATCGCCGGCGACCTGTGCGCGGTCGGGCGGCTGAGTCGCGCCGAGACCGGCGACACCCTGTCCGACAAGGGCAACCCACTGGTGCTGAAGCCGTGGACGATGCCCGAACCGCTGCTGCCGATCGCCGTACAGGCCCATGCGAAGGCCGACGAGGACAAGCTGTCCCAGGGCCTGCAGCGGCTCGCCGCGGAGGACCCGACACTGCGGATCGAGAACAACTCCGAGACGCACCAGATCGTGCTGTGGTGCATGGGCGAGGCGCACGCGGACGTCGTACTCGACGGGCTGAAGAACCGGTACGGCGTGTCGGTGGACCAGATCGAGCTGCGGGTGCCACTGCGGGAGACGTTCGGCGCCTCGGCCAAGGGACACGGGCGGCACGTCAAGCAGTCCGGCGGGCACGGTCAGTACGCGGTCTGCGACATCGAGGTCGAGGCGCTGCCGGAGGGCAGCGGGTTCGAGTTCGTCGACAAGGTGGTCGGCGGTGCGGTGCCGCGGCAGTTCATCCCGAGCGTGGAGAAGGGCGTTCGGGCGCAGATGGAGAAGGGGGTCGGCGCCGGGTACCCGATGGTGGACATCCGGGTCACGCTGGTCGACGGCAAGGCACACAGCGTGGACTCGTCCGACATGGCGTTCCAGACCGCGGGCGCGCTGGCCCTGCGGGAGGCGGCCGCCGCGTCCCGCGTCAACATGCTGGAGCCGGTCGACCTGGTCTCGGTCCTGGTACCGGACGACCTGGTCGGCTCGGTGATGAGCGACCTGTCCGGCCGCCGCGGCCGGCTGCTCGGCACCGAACGGGTCGGCGAGGACCGGACGCTGGTGAAGGCCGACGTACCGCAGATCGAGATCACCCGGTACGCGATCGACCTCCGGTCACTCTCGCACGGCTCCGCGTCCTTCACTCGCCAGTTCGCCCGCTACGAACCGATGCCCGACCAGATCGCCCAGAAGGTCATAGCCGCCGACACCTGATCGATCGTTCGTCAGCCCGGCCCCGGCGTGTTGCGGATCGTTCGTCAGTCCGCGACCAGCCGGGCCGCGGCTGCTGCGATCTCGCCGGCATCGCCGGGCGTGATCCGCCAGGGCAGCCGCAGCGGGTCGCCGTCGTACCGCGGCACCACATGCAGGTGGGTGTGGAACACGCTCTGCCAGGCGGCCCGGCCGGAGCAGCCGACCAGGTTCACGCCGTCTGCGCCGAGCCGGTCGGTCACCCGGCGGCTCAGCCCCTGGACCATCAGCATCGCGGCGGCCAGGTCGTCCGGGTCGGCGTCCCGCAGGTCGTCCGAGTGCGCCTTGGGTACGACGAGCAGGTGGCCCTCGGTCGCCGGGTTCACGTCCATGAACGCGATCACCCGCTCGTCCTCCTCGACCAGGGTCCGCGGGCTCTTACCGGCGACGATGGAGCAGAAGATGCAGTCGGCCATGCGCCCCAACCTCTCACCTCTGGTCCCCCACCCCCGCTTCCAGGCGTGTCATCGGTCCACAGGGTCAGCGGACCAGGTCGTAGACGGCGAGGATCTCCGGGGTGACGCGGGACCAGTCGTAGCGGCGTACGGCGTTCCGGCCGGCCTCGCTCAGCTCCTTGCGGGCCTGCGGGTCGCCGAGCAGCTCGAGCGTCGCGGCCACCAGCGCGTCGACCTCACCGGGCGGGAACAGCCGGCCGAGCCGGCCGTCGTCGAGCACCAGCCGGAACGCCGCCAGGTCACTCGCCAGCACCGGCGCGCCGGCCGCCATCGCCTCGACCAGCACGATCCCGAAGCTCTCGCCGCCGAGGTGCGGCGCGACGAATAGATCCGATCCGGCCAGCAGGTCGGCTTTCGCCGCGTCGTCGATCGCGCCGAGGAACTCGACCGCGTGCCGGTACGACGCCGGCAGCGCGCGCCGTGCCTCGGCCGCGTCACCGGTCCCGGCGACCAGTACGCGCAGGCCGGGCCGGGCCTCGAGCAGCCGGGGTACCGCGGCCAGCAGCACGCCGAGGCCCTTCCGCGGCTCGTCCAGCCGGCCCAGGAAGCTGACCACACCCTCCCACTCCGGCCGCGGCGTTCCGGCCCCCAGCCGGTCGGCGTACAGCCCGTTCGGGATCACGACGGCCTCGCCGCCGAGGTGCTGCACCATCATCGAGCGCGCGTTCTCCGACACCGCGATCCGGGCGTCGATCTTCTCCAGCGCGGGCCGCAGCAGACCGGCGGCCGCGCTCATCGCCCGGGACCGCACCTGCCAGGTATGGAACGTGGCGACGAACGGCCCGTCCCCCGCCCACAACGCGAGCAGCGAGACGCTCGGCGTGGTCGGCTCGTGCACGTGGACCACGTCGAACCCGCCGTCGTGCAGCCAGGTCCGGACCCGCGCCGCGGTTCTCGGCCCGAACGCGACCCGCGCCACCGACCCGTTGTACGGCACCCCGACCGCGCGGCCGGCCGGCACGACGTACGACGGCGCGCTGGTCTCGTCCGTCGGCGCCAGCACCGACACCTCGTGCCCGCGGGCGAGCAGCTCCTCGGCCAGGTCGCGGACGTGGTTCTGCACGCCGCCCGGCGTCCCGAGCGAGTACGGACACACCAGCCCAACCTTCACCCGTCCATACTCCCCACCACCCCAACACCCCCTCCACCGGCCCTGTGCGACCAGCACAGTGAGGTGGTCACAAGGGCCCGACGAGTGACGACACGCCGGGTCACAAGGGCCCGATGAACGGATTGGGTCAGTCCAGGAAGATGCGTTGGAGCATGTGCCAGTCCTGGGGGTGGGCGGCGATGCCGGTGGCGAAGGCGTCGGCGCAGGTCTGGGTCATCGCGGCGGCGCCGTCCGACGGGTCGACCACGGGGTGGAACGTGATCACCAGGTCGGGGCCGTCGTAGTGCAGCGTGGCCGGGACCAGCGGGGCGCCGGTGCGCAGGCTGAGTGCCGCGGGGCCGGCCGGCATCTTGGCCTTGCGTCCGAAGAAGTCCACCGGTACGCCGCGCTCGGACAGGTCCCGGTCGGCGACCAGGCAGACGAAACAGCCGGCCCGCAGCCGGTCCGCTAGCACCGCGAACGGGTCCACCTCACCACCGGTCAGCGGCAGCACCTCCATACCGAGCTGCTTGCGGTACGCAATGAACCGGTCGAACACCGACTCCGGCTCCAGCCGTTCGGCCACTGTCGTCACCGGCATCCCGGTCCGGCCGGCCCAGGCGCCGGCGTGGTCGTAGTTCGCCAGGTGCGGCAGCGCGCACACCACGCCGCGGCCGCCGGCGAACGCGTCTCGCAGCACTGACTCGTTCACGGTGCGGACCCGGCCGACGATCCGTTCGTCGCCCCACTCGGTGATCCGGAACGCCTCCTGCCAGTACCGCAGGTACGAGCGCATCCCGGCGTGCACCAGCCGATCCAGCTCCGCGGGCGACGCCGACGGGCGGACCACCGCGAGGTTGCTCCGCAGCCGGCGTACGCCGCGCCCGTCTCGTCGTACCCACAGGTCAGCGAGCGCCGTGAAGACCCGGGTCACCACCGGTTCGGGCAGGCGCCGGACCAGGCTCCACCCGGCCGCGAACGCCAGGTCGGCGGCACGCCGAGCCAGCACGGACACGGTCAGCCGTCGCCCTTCGGCGGCTCGGAGAGCGGCGTCGTCGGCTTGGAGAGCGGCGTCTCCGCCACCGGCGGCGGACCAACCGGCGGCCCGGCCGGCGGCGGACCGGCCGGCGGATCGGCCGGACCGGGCGCTTCGGCGGGCGGCGCGGCAGCGGGTCCGGACCCGGCCGCCTGCTCGGCGGCCACCTGGCGTCGTACCGAGATCATCCGCTGGACGACGGTGATGGTGCTGGCGATCGCGAGCAGCCACAGCACCGCCTGCAGCAGCCACTCCAGGTCCAGCACGTCGGAGAAGAACGCGGTGACCAGTACCGCCACCAGCCGGTCCGCCCGCTCGGCCAGGCCACCGCTCGCGGTCATCCCGAGGCTCTCCGCCTTGGCCCGCGCGTACGACGTCGTGGCGCCCATCACCAGCGCCCACAGCGCGACCCCGGCCATCAGCCCCGACTCGCCGTGCGGGCCGGCGTAGTACAGCACCAGGCCGCCGAAGATCGCGCCGTCGCCGAGCCGGTCCAGGGTCGAGTCGAGGAACGAGCCCCACTTCGACGAGGTGCCCGAGGTCCGGGCCATGTACCCGTCGATCAGGTCCGAGAACACGAAGCAGGTGATCACCACCACGCCGAGCCATATCTGCCCGCGCGGGAAGAAGATCAGCGCACCGGCGCAGACACCGACGGTGCCGACGAGCGTGACGATGTCGGCGCTCACCCCGAGTCGCAGCAGCAGGTTCGCGACGGGCGAGATGACCTTGGTCCAGAACTGCTTGAATCTGCTAAGCATGGCGACGCGATCGTAGTCGAGTCGGTCACCATCCGGTGACACTCCTTCCCCGGCCGGGCGAGTCTGGCGCAGGATGGCGGACGTGAGAGCACTCCGGTCGGCGAGCCTGTTGCTGGCGATCGGCTGCTGCCTCGGCGTCGTCTCCTGTACGACGGCGCGAGAGGCGTCCCGCCCGCGGGCCACCCCCACACCGGTGCACGCCGCACCCACCGCGGTCGCGCCCCCGGCACCGCCCGGGCTCAACGGAGCCGCCGGTGTCTCCGGGGCGAACGTCTGTACGGCGCTGTCGGCCGCCGACCTGGCCGGACGGCTGGGCGATGGCACCGGCCGGGTCACCATCACGGCCCGACCGAACTCCTGGAACGACGCCGGCGTGCCGAGCATGGACCTGTGCTCGCTGGTCGTCACCCGGACCGGCCGGCCGGCGCAGACCGTGCACGTCGGGGTGTCGGCGTTGCCGACGCAGGGTGCGTCGCTGACCAGGCTGTCGACCACGCTCGGCCCCGACCCGGTCGCGGCGCCGGAGATCGGACCCGACGCCCTGGCAGGGCCGCTCGGTGCCGCGTTCACGCTCGGGGACCGGGCGGTCCGCGTCACCGCTGCGCCGGGGCTGAGCCGCGCGGACGCGGCCGCGGTCGCCAAGGCCGTCGTACCGGTGCTGCCGGCTGCACTGAAGTCTGCCCGGATCACCGACGGCGCGTGCCAGCCGGCCGGGTCGCTGGCCGAGCAGTTCCTCGGTGCGTCGGCCCTGCTGCGCCGCGACTACCGGGTGCGCGGCGGGCTGACCTGCATCTGGGGTACGACGGACCGCACCGTCGCGATCGCCGAGTCGATCACCAGCAACGCGGTCGCCGAACCGATGCCGGAGGCGCACCGGCAGCCGCGGCCGGCCCTGGCGCCGATCGGCGACGAGGGCTACTTCCTGCCGTCCGAGGGGCAGCTGGTGTTCCGCAAGGGCAAGCGGGTGGTCCGGGTGTCGGCGCTCGCCGAGCCGCCGGTCGAGGTCACGCTGGACGGGCTGCTGTCCATCGTCGAGCCGGTCATGCCCCTGTTCATCCGCTGACGCCACTGCTGTCGCTCCTGCTGTCGGCGCTGCGCCGTCGCCGGTACGCCGCGACCGTGGTCCGGCTGGCGCAGGTGTTCGAGCAGAACCGGCGGCTGCGGTTCCGGGACCGGTCCACGAAGAACCTCTCGCAGCCGGCGGCCTGGCACCGCCCGATCGTGACGTCCGGGACCCCGCAGGCGATGTGCGCCAGCCCGGCCGCGCAGCACCGGCCCAGCCACGGCAGCCCGGCCTCGCCGTTGTCGGCGTGGTGCAGGTGTGGCAGCCCGTCGTGCGCGCTGACCCGAAGCCGCGGCGGGTAGCGGTCCAGCAGCCGGTTCACCGCCTCCGGGTCGGCGGCCGTGGCGACCGCGACGAGCGCCCGGCGCAGGTCGGGCAGCAGCCGGGCCAGCTCGTCGTCGTCCGGGGGTACGACGTGGTGCTCGTCGAACAGCTCGGCGTCGACCCCGGTCAGGCCGCCAGCGCTTCCGGCGTTCGCGACCGTGACGGCCAGACTCGCCAGATTCGCGATGTAGTCCTCATAACGCACTTGACCGCCTACCTTCCGTCCAGCAGTGTAGGCGTCATGCGCCCAGACGAAACCTACCGCGACCATCCTCTGCTGGCATCCGCGCGACACCTGCAGCGTGCCGGCCGCTGGGACCAGGCGCTCGACGTTCTCGCGGCGGCGGACGACCCGGCCGCCCGGGACCTGCGTGCCGACCTCCTCGCCGACCGGCACTCCTGGCGGCTCGACGACCGGACCGAGGCGCTCGCCGCGATCGAGGCGATCCGGGCCGGAAACGAGCCGCTCGCGGTCCTGCTCACCGCGCAGGTGGACTACACGGCACGGCTGTTCCGGTTGAACGCGCCGCCCGACACCGCGGGACCACTGCGCGACGCGCCGGACCTGGTGGCGGACCCGGTCGAGGACTTCCTGCTCGCCGCCAAGGCGGCCGACGACCCGGGCCTGCGCGACTGGGCGCTGTTCTGGTACGCGGTCAGCACCGAGAACCTCCGCGACGACACCGGTACCGCCCGGCCGGTGTACGCCGAGGTCGCGGCCCGGGCCATCGAGCGGGACGAGCCGCTGCTGGCGTCGTACGCGAACCGGCATCTCGGCGCGCTCGCGCTCTACGAGGACGGCGACCGCGAGACCGGTCTGGAGCTGCTCCGGCGGTCGGTGCACGAGCGCGCCGCGGTCGGCGCCCGCCCGCAGATCGCGGCCCAGCAGTCGCTGCTGGCGATGGCGCTCGACGACATCGCCGCGGCGGGGCCGGGTACGACGCCGACGCCCGGTGCCGGCGCGCCCGGTGCGACCCCGGAGAGCGCCGCGCTGCGTGTCCTGGTGCGCCGGACCGCGCACGAGCTCGACCTCACCTGGCTGAAGTAGCACCTCGCGTGTGCGCGAATCGCCAGGTTTCCCGGCCGGAACCTGGCGATTCATGAACACACACGTCAGGAGTAGACGCGCAGGTGGTCGACGACGAACTCCTTCGGGTAGTCGACCGGGGCGGACTTCTCGGTCGGGAAGTCGAAGATGCCGAGCATCAGCTGCAGCGGGTAGTCCGGCGCCTGGCCGACGGTCTTCACCAGGCTCCCGTCGATGAAGAAGTCGACCGTGCCCGGCCGCCAGTGTGCGGCGTACACATGGAACTCGGTGACGTCGAGCCGCGCCGGGACCTTCTCGAACTCGTCGGTCAGCGCCGGGTCGCCGAACGGGTGCACCCCCATCCCCACCGCAGCCGTACCGCCGTCGAGGTCGCGGCCGAAGATCTCGGCGACACAGATCTCGCCGGATCGCTCAGGGGAGTCCTCGTGCCCGATCATCCACAGCGCGAACATCGCGTCCGGGTGCGCGGTGCCGCGACAACGCAGCTCGACGTACCCGTGGTGCATCCCGTACAGCAGCCGCGACTCCTGCTCCTCCCGGACGACGAGGTCATCACGGAACCGGCTCTGCCCGGTAGGGCTGCCGAGCGCACCGGCGAACTCGCCGGTCTGCAGTGTCGAGGTCCGGTTGGTGCCGTCGAACTCCGCGCACCACGGCTCCTGGTCCGCGTCGATCCGCAGCACCAGGCCCTCCTCGGAGAACCGGTAGCGCGCCGCACCCTGCGATCGCGAGCTCCAGTGCGGGAGGTAGTACGGCAGCCACGTCGACGCGTTCAGCGGACCGCGGAAGGACTCGTCGAGCTCGAGCGCGTAACCGTCGGGAACCATCAGCCCTCCCAGCCCTTGGCGAGCAGCTCGCGGGTGTCGGCCAGCAGCTGCGGCAGCACCCGGGTGTGCCCGACCACCGGCATGAAGCTGGTGTCGCCGTGCCAGCGCGGCACCACGTGCTGGTGCAGGTGCGCCGCGATCCCGGCGCCGGCGATGTCGCCCTGGTTCAGCCCGATGTTGAACCCGTCCGCGCCGGAGACCTGCCGCACCGCGCGCATCGCCTGCTTGGTGAGCAGCGCGAGCTCGGCGGTCTCGTCGTCGGTCAGCTCGGTGTAGTCCGCGACGTGCCGGTACGGCACCACCATCAGGTGCCCGGGGTTGTACGGGTACAGGTTCAGCACCGCGTACGACGTGTCGCCGCGGCGCAGGATCAGGCCCTCAGGGTCGGGCAGCGTCGGGATCCGGCAGAACGGACAGGTCTCACCGGCCGAGGTACTGCTCGGCTTGTTCTCGCCGAGGATGTACGCCATCCGGTGCGGCGTCCACAGCCGCAGGAACCCGTCGGGCGTGCCCACCCCGCCCTGAGTGACGACATCGTCCGGCCGGTACGGCGAGTCGGTCATACCTGCACGCGCTGCTCGACGGCGGCGACGATCTCGTCCACCGCGTCCGCGATCGGGACCCCGTTCTTCTGGCTGCCGTCCCGGTACCGGAACGACACGTTGCCACCGGCAATGTCCTCGTCGCCGGCGATCAGCATGTACGGCACCTTCGCCTTCTGCGCGTTCCGGATCTTCTTCTGCATCCGGTCGTCGGACGCATCGACCTCGACCCGGACCCCGCGGGCACCCAGCTTCTTCGCGACGTCCTGCAGGTACTCGACGTGCCCGTCCGTGACCGGGATGCCGACCACCTGCACCGGCGCCAGCCACGGCGGGAACACGCCCGCGTAATGCTCGGTGAGCACCGCGACGAACCGCTCGATCGAGCCGAACAGCGCACGGTGGATCATCACCGGCCGCTGCCGGGACCCGTCCGGGGCGGTGTACTCCAGCCCGAACCGCTCCGGCAGGTTGAAGTCCAGCTGGATCGTCGACATCTGCCAGGTCCGGCCGATCGCGTCCTTGGTCTGTACCGAGATCTTCGGCCCGTAGAATGCCGCGCCGCCCGGGTCCGGGACCAGGTCCAGCCCGGACTCCTCGGCGACCTCGGCCAGCGTCCGGGTCGCCTCCTCCCAGGTGTCGTCGTCGCCGACGAACTTGTCCGGGTTCTTGTCCGACAGCTCGAGGTAGAAGTCGGTCAGGCCGTAGTCGGCGAGCAGCCCGAGCACGAAGGTGAGCAGGTCGCGCAGCTCGTCCTTCATCTGGTCGCGGGTGCAGTAGATGTGCGCGTCGTCCTGCGTGAAGCCGCGGGCCCGGGTCATCCCGTGCACCACCCCGGACTTCTCCAGCCGGTACACGGTGCCGAACTCGAACAGCCGCAGCGGCAGCTCGCGGTACGACCGGCCGCGGGCCGCGAAGATCAGGTTGTGCATCGGGCAGTTCATCGGCTTCAGGTAGTAGTCCTGGCCGGGCTTGCGGACGTTGCCCTCGGCATCGAGCTCGGCGTCCAGGTGCATCGGTGGGTACATCCCGTCGGAGTACCAGTCCAGGTGCCCGGAGACCTCGAACAGCTTGGCCTTGGTGATGTGCGGCGAGTAGACGAACTCGTATCCGTCCTCGACGTGCCGCTGCCGCGAGTAGTCCTCCATCACCTTGCGCAGCACGCCGCCCTTGGGGTGGAACACCGCCAGCCCGGAGCCGATCTCTTCGGGGAAGCTGAACAGGTCCAGCTCCTGGCCGAGCTTGCGGTGGTCGCGCTTGGCTGCCTCCTCCAGGTGCTGCAGGTACTCCTTCAGCTTGTCCTTGGACTCCCACGCGGTGCCGTAGATCCGCTGCAGCTGCGGGTTGTTCTCACTGCCCCGCCAGTACGCCGCGGCCACCCGCATCAGCTTGAAGTTGCCCAGGTACCCGGTGGCGGGCACGTGCGGACCGCGGCACAGGTCCTTCCAGGCGAGCGAGTCGTCCCGGCGCAGGTTGTCGTAGACGGTGAGCTCGCCGGCCCCGACCTCGACTCCCGCACCCTCGGCGGCATCCGCGGACTTCAGCCCGATCAGCTCCAGCTTGTACGGCTCGCCGGCCAGCTCGTCGCGGGCCTGGGAGTCCGACACCACGCGGCGGCTGAACCGCTGCCGCTCCTTGATGATCTGCTGCATCTTCTTCTCGAGCTTGCTGAGGTCGTCCGGGGTGAACGGCTCGGCCACGTCGAAGTCGTAGTAGAACCCGTTCTCCACCGGCGGCCCGATGCCCAGCTTGGCGTCCGGGAACAGGTCCTGCACCGCCTGCGCGAGCACGTGCGCGGTCGAGTGCCGGATGATCGCCCGGCCGTCCTCGGAGTCGTTGCGGACCGGCTCGACCTGGTCGCCGTCGGCCAGTGCGTGGCTGAGGTCGCGCAGCTCGCCGTTCACCCGGGCCGCGATCGCGGACCGGTCCTGGCCGAAGATCTCCGCGAAGACCTCACCGACCGTCGTCGTCTCGGTCACGCTCCGCTCGGCCTCTCCTTCGACGCCGACCAGAAGCACCTTGACTTCCGACACGTTGAGCTCCTCGGCTGGGACGGCACGCCGACTGCGCGCCGCTCGACGCAGCGATGGTATCGAGCGGGCCACAGGCTCCCGGCGCGGCGTACCTGACGAAAGTCAAGGGTGGTGCACGCCGATCGGCCGATGTGAGCGGTACGGCGCACCCCACGTGGCGATCATCGGTCGGTTTGCGACGACCTGTGGATAACGCGGTCACCTGACCGCCGGCGTGCACCTGACCGCTTATCCACAGGTCGTCGCAAACCGACCGATGATCGCAAGGTGGGGGTGGCGGCGGCGGGTCACCACCCGGGGATGGCTACGGGTGGGAGTTGAGGCGGAGGGTCAGCTGCTCGGCCACCCGGGCGGCCAGCTCGAGGGATGCTCGGCGGGTGGAGGGTTGCAGGGCTGCGTGGTCGAGGGCGCCTTCCTCGGCGATGTGCGGGTCGGTCGGGATGTCGATCATCGCGACGGCCCGGCTCTCGAAGTACGGCCGCAGCTTCCGCTCGATCTCCTTGTTCACCTCACCCGGGCCGTTGCTCACCGCGACGACCGCGTGCCGGATCAGCCGCTGCGCGGCCGGACCCTGCCGGTCCAGCTCCTCCAGCATCTGCACTGCCGCGGCACACGACAGGCTCTTCCACTTGATCGGGATCACCAGCACGTCGGCGGCCTTCATCGCCTCGCGCCAGTTGCTGGAGCCCTCGTTGTTGCCGGTGTCGATCACCAGCACCCGGTAGTACCGGCTCAGCAGCCGGTGGATCTGCTGGAAGTCCGCCGCCTCGATCTGCGCATAGGTGGTGGTCGCCGAGGTCAGCACGTCGTACTGGCCGGCGATCTGGTGCCGCAGGTACGAGGCGACGTCGCCGAGCCGGGCGTCCGGCTTGGTCAGCATCGGCATCGCGCGCAGCAGGTCGGTCACCGTGGACCGCGGGTTCGTCTCGTGCGTGCGCAGGTGCATGTTGCCGCGCAGCTCGTTGTTGTCCCAGGCAACGACGCCGCCACCGCGGGCCTGGCCGAGACCACCGGCGAGCAGCAGCGTCGTGGGGGTCTTGCCGGAGCCACCCTTGGGATTGGCCACGACCACCGTGACCGGCCGCCGGAACGAGGTCGCGGCGATGTCGCGGGCGATCCGCTCGGAGCGTTCGGCCGCGCCGGGCCGCATCCCGAGGATGCCGCGCACACCCTTCTCCGCCGGTGCCTCGCGGTGCACCGGCAGCGCCGAGATCAGCTCGTCGGCCCGGTACGTCGGCTGCGGCCGCTGCCCGGCGGTGGTCGGCCGGTCCTGCAGGCCGCTGGGATCCGGGTCGGCAGCCGGCTCGCCGAAGACGGCCTCGCTGGACGCGGCGTGCGCCAGCCTGCGCTGTACCTCCGCGGCCGCCCGCTCCTGGTCCTCGCGGTCCTTCTGCCGCGCGTCCGCCTCGGCCTGCTCCTGCGCGGAGCGGCTGTGCAGCGCCCACTGCTGCTCGCGGTCCGGCACCTCATCGTCGTCCCGCGCTGCGGCGCGGGCGTGCGCCTCAGCCCACGCGTTCAGCTCGGCGCGTGACTTCGAGTCCCCCTCGTAGTCCTCGTCGTACTCATCGCTGTATGAGTCGGCCACGACCTCGATCTCCCGAATCGTCGGCGGAGCGGAGCAGCCACCCCGTAGAACCTGTAGGACACCCACGTCACACACACGGTAGCCGGGTCCTGACGCTGCGAGTGTCAATCGTCGCAGATCGCAGGGTACTGCTCCACGAGGCCCGCACGGCGTACTGCCGAAAGTCAAGGGTGTCCGATGTCCCCTCCGGGCGGCAGGATCGCGGCCATGAGCACTGATCGCGGGCTCCCCGCCTTCGCCGCCGGACCGGTCGGTGCGGTCGTCGCCGGGCTCGCCGTCGTTCTCACCGCGCTGTCCGGCCGGTACGGGTTCCACCGCGACGAGCTGTACTTCCTGGTCGCGGGCCGGCACCCGGACTGGGGGTACGTCGACCAGCCGCCGCTCACCCCGCTGCTGGCCCGGCTGTCGACGGCGGTGTTCGGCGAGAGCCCGGCCGGCCTGCGCGTGATCGCCACCCTGGCCGGCGCCGGGATCGTCGTCCTGGTCGCGATGATCGCCCGCGAGCTCGGCGGCGGCCGTGCCGCGCAGACGTTGGCAGCGTGCTGTGCGACGGCGTCCGGGTACGTGCTGGTGCTCGGGCACATGGTGTCGACCGCCACCTTCGACCTGCTCTGCTGGATGACGATCTGCTGGCTGGCGCTGCGGCTGCTGCGTACCCGGGACACCCGCTGGTGGGTGCCGCTCGGCGCGGTGACCGGGCTCGGCCTGCAGAACAAGTACCTGGTGCTGCTGCTCGTCGCGGCACTGCTGGCCGGCCTGCTGCTGACCGAGCAACGGGTCCTGCTGCGGAGCCGCTGGCTGCTCGCCGGGATCGCGGCCGCGGCGGTCGTCGCGGCGCCGAACCTGTGGTGGCAGAGCACACACGACTGGCCGCAGCTGACCGTTGCCCGCGGCATCAGCTCCGACGACGGCGGCGAGAACCGGGCGATGTTCGTGCCGCTGCAGCTGTTGCAGCTGTCACCGTTCCTGGTACCGGTCTGGGTCGCCGGGCTGGTCCGGTTGTGGCGATCCCCGGACCTGCGCTGGGCCCGTCCGCTCGCGTTCGCGTACCCGGTCCTGGCCGGGCTGGTGCTGGTGACCGGCGGCAAGCCGTACTACGCGCTGTCGCTTCTGCTGGTGATGACCGCGGCCGGCTGCGAGCCGGTGATGGCCTGGGTACGGCGCGGGCGCGGCGGCGTACGACGGGTGCTGGTCGCCACCGGCCTGGTGCTGGCGTTCGCGAGCTCGGCAGTGATCACGCTGCCGGTGCTGCCGCCCGGCGGGCTCGGTCCGGTGCAGGCGATCAACAAGGAGCAGGGCGAGCAGGCCGGCTGGCCGCAGCTGGTGACCGACGTCGCGGACGCGTGGGACCGGATCCCGACCGCCGAGCGGAGCAGAGCGGTCATCCTCACCAGCAACTACGGCCAGGCCGGTGCGCTGGACCGCTACGGACCCGGGCACGGTCTGCCCGCGCCGTACTCGGGTCACATGAGCTTCGCCGACTGGGGCCCGCCGCCGGACTCCGCGGACGGCCCGGTGCTGCTGGTGCATCAGGCCGGCGGCGCCGCGCTCGAGCGGGCGTTCACCGGCTGCCGGGAGGTCGGCCGGGTCGACAACGGCCTCGACCTGGACAACGAGGAGCAGGGCTCACTCATCGTGCTCTGCTCCAGTCCGTCGAGGCCGTGGTCGACCCTCTGGCCGTCCCTGCGGCAGTTCTACTGACGCTTGCGCCTGTGGATCCGGCCCCACGGCTTGTACACCGACAGCACCATCGCGAGCACCAGCATCGCCGAGCCAGGCGCCGGCCGAGCCGACGTGCAGGACCAGTACGCCCTTGCGGGTCTTCCCGCCCAGCCGCCACGGCCGTGCGGCTGGCGTCGCAACGTCCACGGTGTGGGTGGTCATGGTGATCCCTTTCGCTCCGGTTGTCTGCTGGGCAGGTGCGGTCGTGCTCATGAGAACAACCCTGTCCGGACAACCCCTGGCCGTCGTCTGCCGGCCGAGGTATCCGGGCGTACCGCAGCCGGCGTACCGGGACGGAAAGCGCTAGCGCGCGGGCGTAGCGAGCAGCGCGGCGAGCGCTGGGTTGTCGATCCCGGCACCGAGCAGCCGGGCCGCCGCGAGCGCGTCCGGATCACCGAGCCGGGACCGGTGCAGCTGGGCGCGCACCACCAGCTCGCCCAGGTCGCAGCGCGCGGACAGCGACGCGAGGGCGTCGACGAGCGGTGTCGCGCGGTCGGGATCGCCGCTGTCGAGGGCGTTGCCGACCATCGCGTCCAGTACGTAGCCGCGGACCCACTGGTACCGGTCCGTGACCCGGTTGGAGCGCTGTTCTGCCTCGTCGAACCAGGTGATCGCGGCCGCCCGGTCACCGCGACCCACGTTCAGCAGGCCGAGTCCGCGGGCCGCCATCCCCTCCCAGCACGGGTCGTTGAGCTGGCAGGCGAGCACCCAGGCCTGCTCGAGACGCTCGGCGGCACCCTCGATGTCCCCGTCGTACAGGTCGAGCTCGGCTCGCAGCGTCTGCGGCCAGGGCAGGAAGGCCATCCAGCGCTGCTCGCGGATCAGGTCCAGCGACCGGGTCAGCGCGGCCGCTCCCTGGCTGTGCTCGGAGCGCAGCAGGTGCGCGCGGGCCAGCATCGACAGCGACCAGGCCTGCTGGCGCGGGTCGGCCCCGCTCCGGGCGCGCTCGACCGACTCGCCGAGGTACTCGAACGCGGCCGGGTAATCACCGCGGTCGGACGCGTTCATCCCGCGCACGCCGAGCACGGCGGCGCGCTCGGTGTCCGTACCGGCCTCCGCCTCCGCCTTCGCGAGCCAGCTGTCGGCAGTACGCCGGCGGCCCGCCTGGACCTCGATGAAGCCCAGCTCCCGGTACGCCGTCGCGGCGGTGGCGGTGTCACCGGAGTGGTGCGCCAGCCGTACGGCCTCGAGCAGCACCACCGCGCCCTCCTCGTCCCGGCCCCGCGCGGCGTGTACAAGCGCGCTGCCCAGTGCGGCGAGGGTGCGGCCGTGCAGCGCGGTGTCCCCGCAGCGATCCGCCTCGGCGACCGCCTGCCGCAGGCACTGCAGTCCGGCGTCCGTGGCCCCGGCCATGATCGCCGCGCGACCCGCCTCGAGCTGGCTGAGCGCCGCCGCCCGGCCGCTCAGCGGGAGCGTCGTGGGTGTTCCCGACTCCACCGTCGCCGCGTCCCGCAGCGCCGCCGAGATCCCTACGCCGAGCTCACGGCGCAGCAGGTCCTCGCAGGCAGCGACCTGCTGCTGCGCCGCGGCGCGGTCTCCTGCCGTCGCCAGGCACCGCACCAAGAGCTCGTGGTTGCTCTCCTCCAGCGGGTTGCGGGCCACCGCGCGCGCCGCGTACGGCACCGCCTCCCGGGCCCGGCCGTCGGCGAGCAGCCCGACCGCCACCTGGTGCAGCCGGGCCTCGACCGCCGCCGAGACCCGGTGCCGCTCCACCAGCAGCCAGGACTCGAACGCGGGACTCGACGGCACTGCCACCCCCTCGAGCAGCTCACCGGTGAGATCCAGCAGCGGCGCGGCGTCGTACCCCTCCTCGTCCGACACCGACAGCAGTCGTACGTCGGCCACGTCGCCCGCACCAAGCCGCAGCATCAATGGGTCGCCGCCGAGAACATCCGGTACGCCGAGCGAGCGGCGCAGCTCGGCCAGTGTCCAGCGCAGCGCTCCCAGCGGGTCGTCGGCGTCGCCGAACAGCAGCTCGGCCAGGTGGCGCCGGCTGACCGGGCGCTGCGCCAGCAGCAGGTACCCCAGCACCGCCCAGGCCTTCCGCCCGCGCGGCGCGCGCACCGGCCGGCCGTCACGCTCGATGGCCGGCGGTCCCAGCAGCCGGATCGTCAACATCAGTCCCCCCAATCGCGATTCTCGCCTGCCGCGCACCACCCGGGCCAGCCCCGCTCAGCGTCGTACGCCGATCGCCTCCAGGTACTCGCCTCCGGCCAGCACCGTGCCGTCCTCGGCCCGGTTGAACGGCCTGGGCACGTCCGCGAGATCCGCGGCGAGCCGCGCCGCGGTGGCGTCGTCGAGCGACCCGGCCAGCCGGGTGATCGGGCCGTAGTAGAGCCGGAACCACTCCGAGAAGTGCTCGGGCGACAGGTAGCAGAAGTCGAACGTGCGCCTGGTCAGCGAGACCCACTCGACGGTGTCGCCGAACAGCTCGGCGAGCCGCTCCTCGGTACCCCACAACATCGGCGAGCGAACGCCGGCAGGCGGCGGCGCGTACCGCCCGATGGTCCCGAACAGCTGCCCGACGAGGCCCTGCGGCGTCCAGTTGGCCAGACCGATCGTGCCGCCCGGTCTCGTGACGCGGACCAGCTCGCCGGCGGCTCGTTCCTGGTCCGGCGCGAACATCACCCCGATGGTGCTGAGGGTGACGTCGAACGAGTCGTCGGGTGCCGGCAGCCGTTCCGCGTCGCCCTCGGTGAACGTCACGTCCAGGTACTCGGCCGCGGCTCGCGCGCGCCCCTGGTCCAGCATGTCCGGCACGTAGTCCACGCCGGTCGACTCCGCGAACCGCCGGGCCGCGGCAAGCGCGGCGTTGCCCTGCCCGCTGGCGACGTCGAGGACCCGCTGGCCCGCCCGTACGCCCGCCGCCTCGACCAGACGCTCGGCGATGATCTGCAGCGTGTTGCCGACCCGCGGATAGTCCCCGGTCCCCCAGGCGGTGCGCTGCCGTTGCTTGATGGACTCGAAGTCCACCGTCTCCGTCTGCACGATGCTCTCCCCTCCGATGGAGTCCGCCGGTTTTCGGCGGTTCGAGGACCACTGTGAGGGGCGACCGTGTGAGCGACCGTGTGAAAGCCCGTGTGACTGTGTGTGCGGGAATGACGACGGCCCGGCGGCTGGCGGCGGCATCGCCTTACGCGACGCGTCACCGCTTCGGGAGGAGCTTGTCCGTCCACAGCGGATGACAAAATGCAAAGGCAAGGAGGTTGCAAACTCCTTGCCACTTTCAACGTATAACGCACTGGGGGCCTTGCGGCAAGACCCGGGTAGTACTGCAGAATCTCCAGCCGAAGCCAGAACCTGCGGGAAATCAGGGATTCGCTTTTGTCGACGCGTGGGTCTCGCGGGACGTCGAACCGCCGGTGAGATTCGCGGCGCGGTTGCGGGCACTCGGCGCGGAGGTGCGAGTGTGCCCGCCGCCGGACTGCGCGAAGCATCTGGCCGAAATGCAATCTTGTTGAATGAGGGATCTCATGATTGACGTGATCGTTGCCGGTGGCGGACCGACCGGCATGATGCTGGCCAGCGAGTTGCGGCTGCACGGCGTGCAGGCGCTGGTGCTGGAGAAGGACGCCGAGCCGACCCCGGTTGTCCGTTCGCTCGGCCTGCACGCACGCAGCATCGAGGTGATGGACCAGCGCGGCCTGCTCGACCGGTTCCTCGCGCTCGGCAAGCAGTACCCGGTCGGCGGTTTCTTCGCCGGCATCGCGAAGCCGTCGCCGGAGCGGCTGGACACCGCACATGCGTACGTCCTCGGCATCCTGCAGACCGTCACCGACCGTCTGCTGACCGAGCACGCCATCGAGGTCGGCGCCGAGGTCCGGCGCGGCTGCGAGCTGGTCGGGCTGAGCCAGGACGACTACGGGGTGACCGCCGAGCTGGCCGACGGCACGCAGTTGCGCTCGCGCTACCTCGTCGGCTGCGACGGCGGCCGGAGCACGGTACGCAAGGTGCTCGGCGTCGGCTTCCCCGGCGAGTCCAGCACGGTCGACACACTGCTGGGCGAGATGGTGGTGGCGGCGGACCCGGAGACGGTGAACGCCGTCAATACCGAAGTCCGCAAGACCCAGCTGCGGTTCGGCGCCATGCCTCTCGGGGACGGCGTGTACCGCGTCGGCGTACCCGCCGAAGGGGTGGCCGAGGACCGCTCGGTCTCGCCGTCCTTCGAGGAGTTCAAGCGGCAGCTGCAGGTGACCGCCGGCACCGACCTCGGCGTGCACTCACCGCGCTGGCTCTCCCGCTTCGGCGACGCCACCCGGCTGGCCGAGCGCTACCGGGTTGGCCGGGTGCTGCTGGCCGGCGACGCGGCGCACATCCACCCGCCGGTCGGCGGGCAGGGCCTCAACCTCGGCATCCAGGACGCGTTCAACCTCGGCTGGAAACTGGCCGCCAGGGTCAACGGCTGGGCACCGGACGGGCTATTGGACAGCTACCACACCGAACGGCACCCGGTGGCCGCTGACGTGCTGAACAACACCCGCGCGCAGATGGAGCTGGTGTCACTCGAGCCGGGTCCCCAGGCAGTGCGCCGCCTGGTGTCGGAACTGATGGACTTCGAGGACGTGAACCGGTACCTGACCGAGAAGATCATCGCGATCGGGATCCGCTACGACTTCGGCGAGGGCCATGAACTGCTCGGCAAGCGGCTGCGCGACATCGCCTTGAAGCAGGGTCGCCTCTACG
>DASRHY010000301.1:0-9652 GCA_035650275.1 Kribbellaceae bacterium
GGCGTCGCGGAAGCGGCGCACAATGGCCGGGTTGCCCATCGCGGTGGTCAGGCTGGTGGCCAGGGCGTTGCCGTACAGGTCGCGTAGGTGGTCGGAGTACGGCAGCACGGACACCGGCTGCCCGGCGAGCGCTTCGACCGCGGGCCGGCCGATGACGATTTCGGTGACCGCGTCGAGTTGGCCGGCCAGCAGGTTGGGCCGCAGCTGCGCCGGGGGCAGGTTGGTCCACCGGATCGCCCGGTCGTTGACTCCGGCGAGTTTGGCGTACGTGGGGAACAGCGTCTTGTTCACCCCGCCGGCGGTGTAGCCGACGCGGCGGCCCTCCAGGTCCCGGGGTTGGGTGATGCCCCGCGACTGCAGCGCCATGATGCACGACACCGACTGCTGGTAGTAGGCGGCGACCATCCGGAACCCGCGGTGCCCGGCGGCACCGTACTCCAGCAGCGCCCCGGTGACGTCTAGGACGGCGAAGTCGGCCTGCCCGGATCGCAGCAGCTTCAGGTTCTGCCCGGTGCCGAACCCCGGTTGGACGGTTACCTCGAGGCGCCGGTCGCGGAAGTAGCCCTTCTCGATGGCCACGAACACCGGGGCGTCCTGGCCGGTGAGGTTGAACCCGGTCAGGTAGGTCACCTTCTCCGGTGGCCCGGACGTAGCGGGCGGGGTTGTGTTGGCGCAGCCGGCCAGACCCAGCGCGGTCGCACCGGCCGTAGCGCCGCCGGCGGCCAGCAGGGTGCGGCGCCTCACCGGGCACCGCCTGGCCTGCGCCCGACGGTGGACCAGATCGGGTTGCCCAGCAGCAGCGTCTGCGGGTCGGCCAGCAGTTCCCGCATGCGCCGCTGGTCGGCGACCGGCATCCCCGCGGCGGCCAGCTCGGCCTCTTTCTCCGCCGAGACGCAGCAGGGCAACATGGTGCCGGCCGTGCCCCCGGCCCACGACCGGGCATACGTGCTCGTCCGCACGTCGACCAGCCCGGCAACCCGCATCGCCGAAGCCGCCCGGGCGCACCAGGTGGTGTCATTGCCAGCCCGGCGGAAGAGCTCCAGTAGCGCCTGCTGGTAGTCGCGGTACAGGTCCGGCAACCCGCTGTCCTCCGGATGCCACAGCACCTGCGCCGTGCCGGGCGGGGCGAACTGGCCCCATTCCTCGACGACCAGGTGCCCGCCCGGGGCCAGACGGCTGGCCAGCCGGTGCATTAGCTCACCCCGCTGCGGCAGGTGCGCCAGCAACAACCGGGCGTGGATCAGGTCATAGTCGCATCCTGGCAGGCCGTCCGGGGCCGTCACGTCCGCGGTCAGGATGCTCACGGCCGGGTGGTCGCGGACATGCCGCGGATCGCGGTCGACCGCGACCACATTGCCGTGCGGGCCGGCGCGCTCGGCCATCCAACAGGCGATCGACCCGTTGCCGGCGCCGAGCTCCAGGCACCTGCCGCCGTCGGGGATCAGCGGCGCAAGCAAATCCTGCGTGTACGGGTCCAGCACGGTGGTCAAGCAGGCCAGCATCCGCGCCGCGGTGTTGCTGGCGTTGTCCAACGCGTACTCTCTGGTGTCGGTGTCCATGATGGAGCACTCCCTGAAATCGGTGGAGAGAGTCGGGGTGGGGGTTGGGGTTCGGCGCGGATGCCCGAGGTCAGCCGGTTGCGGCCCGTACCTCGGCCACTTCCCGTTCGGCACGGGCCAGCGCCGCGCAGCCTTCGCCCGGACGGCAGTAGTCGCAGGCGTGGCCAGCACAGTGGTCGGCGATGAGCCGCCGGTTCGCGTCGTGACGCTGACCCCAGCTAGGCGATCCCCAGGTCGATCGTTTGGTGGGTCCTGACGCGGGAGCACTCATTGGCCGTTCGCCGGCCAGCCGACCCGCCTCCAGAATCGGACCTCATCATCGGTCGGCGGCGACAGCACAGGCTGCCGGCGCGGAAGATCTGGGGCCGAGTCGTGGGCGTGGCCGGCGCACTGCCGGGCGGAGTTGCCGTTGTCGTCGAGGTCGTCGTCGTGCAACACAATGGACCGCTCCTCACCGGTCAGGTCGAACTGGCCCCACGGGAACGCCGGCTGCCGGCGGCGGGTGAAAATACCGTTGATCCACCCGGTCATGGCAGCTCACCCACCTCGCGCAGCAGGCCGCGTGCCGCCACGTTGGGCCGGCACGGCTTCGCGGCACCGCAGGTACCGCACCGGCCATCGACCCGCCCGGCGTGGCTGGCCATGACGTCGCGGACAAAGCTGACCGGGTCAAGGTCGACAGTGGGGGCGTCATCAGCGACGCCGCATTGCGTGGGCACCTCCAGTGCACCTCCGGCAGTCCGGGGGCACGGCGGCCGCCCACGACCGCCGTGCCCTTGACTCCGGCCGTTACCCGTCAGCGGCGGCTGGCCTCGCAAGAGGCCACGCGACGGGGTCCGGCCGATCCGTCAGCAGGACAACGGCTCAAGTACACCGAACGGGGGAACGGCGTGCCGCAGTCCTGCCGGACCGGTACGCCCGCGGTCTTACCCACGACCGTGCAGGTCCTATCGCGGACAGTAGCGATGCAAGGTGCAGGGGTCGTTGCAGGTCTGCAACGGTGGACTACGCGACGCCGACGCGCTCCGCTAGGCCCTGGAGTTCAGGACCGACCGCCTTGTCGGTCAAGCTTCGGACTGTCTCGGCAACGAACCTCGATGCTCGAACTCGCTGCGGCGCCATTCGCTCTCCTACCAGCAGCATTCGGGCCGCTTCCCGGGCACGGCCCAAATGCGAAAGACCCCGGCCGAGGTCGATGTAGAAAAGAGAACGCCGGCAGACCGCAGGAATGATCAACGGGTCGGTTGCCCTGGCTATGGAGACTGCCCGCTCTGGGTCGCCACCGTCAACATCCATGGAGACTTGCCAGATCCTGACATTAGTCGGTCCGAAGAACAGGCCATTGGTCTCGGTTTCGCCGGTGCGCTGCGCCAGCGCGGTCGCCTCCGCCAGGTGCGCTTCTGCATCGGCGCGCAGCGCACGTGTGGCATACCCGCTGGCAAGCCGTAGCATTCCTAGCGTCTCTAGCGCGCCTGGCGCGGAGGCCCGCGACTCAAGGTCATCCGCGGCTCGGTCCGCCAGGCGAAGCGCCCGGGTGTACGAGCCATTCGACACGGCAGACCTTGACAACGTGTAGCTAGCGAACCCGCGCAGTGTCGGGTCTGCCAGCGCCTCCGCCGCTTGGTGGCAGAGGCGCGCGGCCAACCATCCTTCGGCAACGTAGCCCACGCTGCCGAGGCAGATGAATGCGTCGTGCGCGACTCGTACAAGCAGAGCGAGAGCGGCTTCTCGATCGGGGCCGTGAGTGGAGGCGTGTAGGGTACGTAGCAGCTCTGGAAGCAATCCCAGAGCACCGGCGTAGTCGCATCGCAGTCTCAGTTCTGCCTCGACTGCGGCCGCCTGCTCCATCTCTGGCAGCGACTTCCGCGCACAGGTCGCGTCCTCGTCGAGGTCGACGTCGATAAGGGCTTCCCGGACTGGCCCAATTCCCGCGATAGCGGCGGCGACGTGGCGGTCGCTGGAGGCTGCGGGTACGCCGGCCAGATCAGCAACGGAGCACTCAAGGGCCATTGCGATCTCCGCCAACACAAACCGGTTGTCCGCCGAAGTTAGTCCACGCTCGATGCGGGACCACGTTGAGGGGTTGAGACCGGCGCGACTCGCAGCGAACCGGATCGACCAACCCCGCAGTTGGCGACGTTGACGAATCCGGTCGCCGATGAAGCTGTCTTGACTGGGCCATCGAGGCATCGGTGACTGTCCCTCCGTGCAAATGGCGCTGTCACGGCTGACGGTACGCCGCGGCACCGACGGCTGCTACTTGGCCCCTGTGGGAGGACCCGCGCGTCCGCCTGGGACCCTTAGCTGATGGCCAGGAGTCATTCTCCAGACAGATGATCTGGGTCAGGTGCCTGGGCCCCTGGGGCCGGGGCTCCTGAGCTTGATCCATCTCCTACGGTGCTCTGGTGGTTGTACCCGGCGATCCGCGCATCACCTCGAGTGCCGATCTGGCGCGTTATCTGCGCGAACGTATCAATACCGGCGCCTGGGAATCGGGTGATCTCCTGCCTTCCGAACGGGACCTCATCCAGCGGTTCGACATCGGGCGAGAGGTCGTCCGCCGGGCTGTACGCATGCTTCGCAGCGAGGGCCTGATCGAGCTGGTCCGCGGCGAGGGCTGGGCTGTTCGCTACCCGGAACAGCGCGAGATATTGCGAGTGCAGCGCGGGTCGCGCATCTCCGCGCGCATGCCGTCGCCTGACGAGCGTGACGAGCAGGGGATACCGGAGGGAGTGCCGGTTGTGGTGATCACCTACGCGGAGCGTACGACTATCTATCGCGCCGACCGGTGGGACTTCACGACCGCCTAGTGACCCTGATCCCGGTGCCCCGAACCGGTGGACGGGGTTGCGCCTCCGCCGTGCGCTCCGAGTAGGTGTTTACTCGCTCGCAGACCGCCGAAGCTCCCTAGATCGCCGATCTTGCTGCGGGTTGACGGCCTGCGGCGGGCTACGACCGGTGTGGCGCCCACGACCGGTCGCCGGGCCCGGCCGGTGACGCCGTCGACGTGCGGCGAGTTCGCTGGGCTGACCGTGCCACAGCCGGCGGTTGTCGTGCTGCACCACCGAACGATGGTATGAGCGTGGCGGCGATCGCCCGTGAGCTGAACGTGCCCACTGGCATGGGAAAGTCACCGTTCGGCCGCCACCTCACGGCGCTGGCATCGCCAGCTGCGACTGCACCGCCCTTCCTATGGCCCGGTCAGGACGATGGGCGGACGCGCGATCGACCGTGTCCTGTTGCGGCAGCGTCATGATCGTTTTACGGTCTTGTTAGTCCGTTTACGGCCTGTATTGGCGCTGGTAGCTCTTAGGTCGGCGGATAGCGGTGCTGAATATCTCGGCGAAGGGCCTCAACCTCTGCCGTAAGCGCCTTGAGTGTGGCTTGGACGTCCTGCTCGGCCCGGGTCACCTCGCCAACACGTTCGACAAACCACGACGCCAGCGAGGCGGTAATGACGCCCAGCAATGCGATGCCTGCCACCATCAGAGCGGAGGCGACCAAGCGGCCCTCGACGGTGGTTGGGTAGTGATCGCCGTACCCGACGGTGGTGATCGTGGTCATCGCCCACCACAGGGCGTCGCCGTAGCTCAGGATGTTCGCGCTTGCATTGGAGCGCTCGGCGTCCAGCATGGCCAGGGCGGCGATGGCTCCGGCGGCCGCGACGGTCGCCGCAATGGCGGCGACCACCCGGCGTCGGGTGAACGGGGCGCCTCCACGCGCGATGGCGCGCAGTCCTACCACGCCACGGAGCGCCCGCAGTGGGCGTAGCATCGGCAGCGCAAGGATGACCAGGTCGAGCCAATGGTCGCGGACGAACCGTAGCCGCTGGTCGGCGGTGGCCAGTCTGATGACGTAGTCGACGACGAAGATCACCCAGACCGAGATGCCGACCCCGGTGCATGCCGATCTCGCCCACAGGGGCAGCGCAGGGTCGAGAATTGGCCACGCATAGACCAGTAGAAACACAAGTCCCAGTACGGCCAAGGGTACTGCGGTGAGCCGTTCGTAGCGGCTTTGAGTTCTTACGTCCACGATCACAGCATGGGCCTAGAAGGCGCCGTCGACCGCCTTTACCTGGTCGGTCCGTTCGAAGCTCAGGCTTCTGAGCACTGGTGATGCAGTTGTTCGCCGGTGGCTCCCATGATTCAGATCGTTTCATACTGAGTAGTGCGGTAGCCGCGCCGGCGGGCGGTCGGATCTGGAGAGAGCTCATTCGGCGAGTGAACTGGCCGCACGGTTGCTCGCCGAACGCAAGGTCCGGTCCGATCGCGGCCCTCGCGGCGCCGCAAGGCGAGACCGTAAACCACTGGGCCATGGGCCGCCGTCCGAGCTAACCGTGGCGGTCTGCGACATCAGCCGCGCCACGTTAGGTACTTTCGCCGGATGGGTCGATTGATTCTGGTCGCCTGTGTGCATCCGTCGCCCGGAGGATGATCTGGCGGCAGTCCGCGTCGTATTGAGCCTCGGTGGCCAGGCTATCCATTGTGGATGAGTAGCCAGCCGCCTCGGCGTCGTGGTGCATGGTCTCGCCGGCGAAGGTCTCCACCACAGCGAGATCGTCGAAGAGGATGAAGCTGTTCTGCGGCGCGGTGGGTAGCTCGACGCCGAACGGGATGATGCCGAGCTTGATGTGCGCCAGGCCGTTGATGGCGAGGAGCCGGTCGAGCTGGCCCAGCATCGCGGCGCGTGGGCAGAGCAGGAGATGCAACGCCGCCTCTGTTATGACGAACTCGAACCGCTTCGACATGTCATAAAGGACCTGCTGTCGTTGCATCCGCAATGCCGTTGCAGCTTCGACCTCTTCAGGGTCGCCGCCGTGCATGCGGATGCTCTCGATCGCGCGAGCGCGGGCGTAGTCCGCGGTCTGGAGCAGGCCAGGTATGTAGATGACCTCGAAGTTGCGGATCGTCGTTGCTCGACGAGCGAGATCGTCGTAGTTGCGCTGGATCGGTGACAGACCGAGCCGTACCTGTTGGCGCCATTCCCGGTGGATCGACTGTGCCTCGACGAGTAGAGCCATGAGGTCGGCGGTGACCGCCGGACGGGCACGACAAGCACCGGCCCAGGCTTGGATGTCGACCTCGGTCGGCATCTGCTTACCGGTCTCGATCTTCGAGATCTTCGACTGTGTCCAGCCGAGATCGCTCGCCATCCGGGTACCGGTCAGCCCTGCTTTGCGGCGAAGCAGCCGCAGCCGCTCGGCGAGGCCGTCGGGTTGGTTAAGCCAGTCGTCGATGGTCTTCACGGACCGCGAAGCCTCAGTCCCGCGCCGGGTGGCTTGTGGTCGTCGTCGCCTCGTTCGGTGGCGTGGTTGTGCTGTGCCGGACGGCCAGCTGCCACCAGGTGCAGTGCTGGGCGACGACATCCGGATCCGAGATGATCTCGCCGCCTCGCGGCTCGCCGTTCTCCGCGAACTGCATCCGCGCCACGCGGAGCGAGTCGAACAACCACCAGTCGTCCACCACGGGCAGGCCTACCTCGACCGCGCGGCTGCGCGGCAGGTACCGGATCACCTCGCCGGCAGCGATGTTGAACTGGCCGCTCCAGATCTCCCATCGCTGGTAGTCGGTCGGGGGCTCGTCGAGCACCCGGACGCGCTCTACTCCCTTGCCCTCGGCCGTCAGTCTGCGGATCTGATCCAACCACGCAGCATAGAACGGGAACACCGTCACCGGCCGCGCCTCACCCGCGAGGAACTCCTCGACCGACTCGCGTTCGTCGGTTACCGCGTACACCCGTTGGACCTCCAGCCGGACCGCCGTTCGCGCGAAGTATCGAAACAGGCTGTTGAAGTCGTCGCCGGTAAGCTGTTCTCCCATTGTCAGCTGGCCGCGGCGACGATACCCGCGATTACATCGCCCGGTACCTCGACGGCAGTCTCGTCGTCCGCAAGGTCGCGAAGGTTCGCCATCGTCTCCGCGTCGAGTCGCCAGCCCTGCACCACGTAGTTTCCGTTGGTGGCGCGGTAGAGCGCTGGACAGTTGCCGGTACCGCTCTCAGTCCACTTGCGGATGAAGACGAGGTCCATCGGTGCGTCCCTCCCGCGAGGCCCGCCGGACTCGGCAGGGCTGAGAATATGCTCGCATCGAGGGGCACCAGTTGGCAATATTCCTGACCGCTCGATCCGGCGCTCCCGTCTCTGGCGTCGGGGTGTAGCCGCCTGCCGGCTCACCGCTGGCGAGACTCCCCGTTGCGGCCTTGTCAGGAGATAACCGCCTGGGAAGCGCCAGCCGCGGAGCGGGCGGTTCGGGGCAGACGACTTACGGCGGAACACGGCAGAGCATTGACAGTCCCATCGATTAAGCCCATCATCGAATATATTCTCGGCTGCTCAATACTGGACGCCGCACCAGTTCCGAGCGACCGTCGCCCGTTCCTCGTCAGCGAGGCACACGAAGCAATCCACAGTGGACGACCCGGGCTTGAGCCTGGCGGGTGCCCGCCTCGCCCACAGGACAAACTGTCCGACGCGACTGAGAGGAGGTGGTTCACGATGGACGCGGAGGAGGCACGCGAGTGCATACCTTGATCGCGAGCCGGTTCCTCGATGAGTACCTGGTGCTGCGGCCCGGCTACGTGGAGGGTCTTCGTATCCCACGCCCGGCCCACCAACAGCTACACGATGCCGTGCGAGCCGGAGCCACGGTTCCACCGTGGCTCGCGACCGCTGCCTATACCACCTGGGGCTTGGACCTGGCCGGAAGGCCGGTCGCCGGGACGGTGCTGGTGCGCGACGAGTCACCGTACCCGTTCGGCCGTGCGTCCTACGAACTGAACCTGGGCTGCAACTACGCTTGTGAGCACTGCTACCTGGGATTGAAGACGTTCGCCGGGCTGACCTGGCCGGACCGGGAACGCCTGCTGCACATCGTGCGCGAGGCGGGCGTGCTGTGGCTCCAGCTCACTGGCGGCGAACCGCTGATCGACAAACTGTACGCTGAGGTCCACACCCTGGCGTACGAGCTGGGCATGATGATCGCGATCTCGTCCAACGGCTCGCGGCTGGCCAACCCTCGATTCCTCGACCTTTTAACCACGCTGCGCCCGTACCGGATTGTGGTCAGCGTCTACGGCGCCACCGCGGCCAGCTACGACAGCCTGACCCAACGGCGCGGCTCGTTCGCCAAGTTCTGCCGCGGCCTGGACGCCGCGTGCGAGGCTGGGCTACCGATCAAGCTGAACATCGTGGCGACCAAGCACAACGCGCACGAGTTGGACGCGATGCGAGCGATGGCCGATCAACGCAGCCTGGCCTACCTGATCTACACCAACATGTCGCCGACCATCTACGGCGGCCCCGAGTCCTTACCCGCTCAGGCCGGTGAACTGCTCAGCCGCCGGCGCCCGTTCACCGGATGCAACGCCGGTCACAGCTTCTTCCACGTCGACCCGCACGGCATGGCCTCGATCTGCAAGGTCGGCCGCGACCCACAGATTCCGCTGATGGAGGAAGGTGTCGACGGTCTGGCTCGTCTCGGCGTGATCGCGGACCGGCTCCTACTGCGTCAGGGCGGCTGCACCGGATGCACCCTGAGCGGAACCTGCGGCACCTGCATGCCGCTGGCCGCGTTATACCGCAACGCCAACGCGCCGCTCAACACGTACTGCCAGCACAGAATGCCGAAGGAGGCTGTGTAATGCCACCCGTCGCGGTCCGGATCGGACGCCACCCCGCCAGCCGGCCCACCCCGCCGTCCGATCTGACCGACCCACCGTTGGACCCGGTCACCTTCGCCCCGGAGTTCGTGCCTGACCTCGATGCTCTCGCCGAGTCGGCGAAGTGCTCGTGCGCCGCCAGCGACGACAACCCCTACTGATCATTAGCGGTTTCCGGCGTGCCCGGCCTGTCGCCCGGCCGGGCACGGCTGTATCTGGCAGACTCGTGGCTCGTGCTACGCACGCACTGGCACGAGCTGACTCCGGACGTCCGCGCGGCGATCGAGGATCGCACCGGGCCGGTGCACGACGCGTACACCGCGTCGGCTGGCAAGAACTCCGCGCTCGCCGCGATCCTGAGCACCGCGCAGGGGTCGGTGTTCGTTAAAGGTCTGCGCCGCGACGACCCGCGCGTGGTCAGCCAAGGCCGCGAG
>DASRHY010000302.1:0-10066 GCA_035650275.1 Kribbellaceae bacterium
CGAACAGGGCGTGCTGTCGTACGACACCCGGATCGCCGAGTACTGGCCCGAGTTCGGCGCGCAC
The DNA here is from genome assembly GCA_035650275.1 of Kribbellaceae bacterium. Lineage (GTDB taxonomy): Bacteria > Actinomycetota > Actinomycetes > Propionibacteriales > Kribbellaceae > DASRHY01. The sequence continues at coordinate 65 of DASRHY010000302.1, forward strand.
GGCAAGGGTGCCGCGACGCTGCGAGACCTGCTGGTGCACACGGTCGGCCTGCCCTACCTCCCCGCAGGTACGACCACAGAGACCATGTGTGACTGGGAGGCGATGTGTACGGCGCTGGCCGCCGCCACACCGGAGTGGGAGCCCGGAACCCAGACCGGGTATCACGCCCAGACCTGGGGCTTCCTGGTCGGCGAGGTGGTCCGCCGCGCGGCCGGCCGGCCGATCTCGCAGGTGCTGCGTGACGACGTTGCCGGCCCGCTCGGCGTCGCCGACGAGCTGTACTTCGGCGTGCCCGCGTCCGCGCTCGACCGGGTGTCCCGGGTCGAGCAGGTGCCCGGGTACGACGAGGTGCTGAGCTTCTTCCCGAGCCCGGTGCCGCCGACCGCCGAGTACTGCAACCGCGCCGACGTACTCTCCTCCGACATCCCGGCCGGTGGCGTGATGACGGCCCGTGCGGTGGCCCGGATGTACGCCGCGCTGCTGTCCGAGGTGGACGGCGTCCGCCTGGTCGGCTCCGGGCGTCTGCGTGAGATCTCCGCGGTCGCGTACGAGGGGCAGGACGTGGTGGCCGGCTTCCCGACCAAGTGGGCCCTGGGCTACGGCATCGGCCGCCCCGGCACCGACCCGACCCCGGAGACCGTGTTCGGGATGCCCGGCGCCGGCGGCAGCGCCGCGTACGCCGACACCGCCACCGGCGTCGCTTTCGCGATCACCACCACCCGCCTGCACGGCGGCACCGCGCCGGCCCTGGCCCGGGTCGGCGACCTCGTGGCCGAGGCGGTCGGGTGACGGCCACCGAGCATTCGCGTCGTTCTGCGGCCGCCCACACAGGGTGAGGCCTGCCAGACCTCAGCTCACCGCCTTCTTCACGAGCGCGGCGATCCTTGCCTCGTCGGCGGCGGTCAACTCCTTCAGCGCGAAGGAGGTCGGCCACATGGCGCCGTCGTCGAGGTTCGCGTCGTCGTTGAACCCGAACGTCGCGTACCTCGAATTGAACTTCTGCGCGCTCTGGAAGAAGCAGACGACCTTGCCGTCCTTGGTATACGCGGGCATCCCGTACCACAGCTTCGGCGTGAGGACTGGGGCGTTGGCTTTGATGACCGCATGCAGCCGCTCACCCATAGCGCGATCCGCTTCCGGCATCTCGGCGATCTTCGCGAGCACCGCGGTTTCCTCGTCCGCCTTGCGCGCTTCCGCCTTCAGCTCCTTGGCGCGCTCCTTCATCGCGGCTCGTTCGTCGGCCGTGAATCCCTCGTACTTCTTGTCAGTCGCGGTGGTGCTCCTGGCGGGCTTCTTCGTGCCCTTCTTTGCAGGTTTCATCTCAGGCATCGCGAATCACCTCTGTGCCATGCTCATCGTGGCTCCATCCGTTCGGCGTAGGCCGCCTTGCCTCTTACACACTAGGTGCGGCTCGATGACCGTGCTTCTCGATTCCTGATCGGTCTGGCCACCTGGTCACCGGCACGGCGGCACCCCGCTTCAGCCTGGACGTGATCAGCGGTCTGCTCGAGGCCGGTCGCCACCGCCACCGGCAGAACATCGGCAGGGGTCGAGGACGGTAGCGTCCGAGGTGTGACTGTCGCGCGTTCGGTGGTGTTGTTCGTGCTCGCCGCGGTGGCCGAGATCGGCGGCGCCTGGCTGGTATGGCAGGGCTGGCGGGAGCATCGCGGGCTGTGGTGGGTTGCGGCCGGAGTGATCGCGCTGGGCGCGTACGGGTTCGTCGCGACGTTCCAGCCGGACCCGAACTTCGGGCGGATCCTGGCGGCGTACGGCGGGGTGTTCGTGGCGGGCTCGCTGGCGTGGGGGGTGGTCGTGGACGGGTTCCGGCCGGACCGGTACGACCTCGCGGGTGCCGTGATCTGCCTGCTCGGTGTCGGGGTGATCATGTACGCGCCACGCGGCTGACATACCTGGTCAGCGCGTCTGATCGCGAAACAGAGCCGGCAGGAAGTTCTCCAGGTTGCCGATCTCCTCGATGTGGTGCCGGGTCCAGGCGGTCAGCTTCTCCGGTGGGAAGGCCCGCCGGCGCGCCACCAGGTTCAGCAGCAGGCGTCCGGCCAGGGTGTCGTCACCGAGACGCATCCTCGACACGTACCGGGCGCCGTCGAAGTCGGCGGCATACAGGTTCTCCAGCCGTACGGCGGAGCTCCCGAGGATCCGCTTGACGATCACGGCACCGCTCTCGCTGACGTCCTCGACGGTCACCCGGATGTCGATCAGGTGGTCCAGGTTCCGGCCGAGCGCCTCGACGATGTGCAGCTCGGTGCCGGGGCCGACGGCGGGACCCGGGCCCGGCCGGACGACCTCGTAGCTGATGTGGTCCAGCGGATGCCAGACCAGGTACCGCGGGTACGTCGTACCGGCGTACCGCATGTTCCCGGGAACGTGGCCGTACCACCAGGCCAGCATCTCTGGCGTGACGCCGGCGAGTGGCGCGTGCTCGATGGTGACGACCACCCGGCTGCCGGAGTGTTTCAGCGAGACCTTGGCGGATTCGGCGCGACGCAACGGCCAGAGCACCGGGCGCGCGGGAATCAGCTCTGTCGGCCTCACTCATCGGCCCGTGCCCCGCGGCCAGGGCGCCAAACACGCGGCACAATCGGGGCGTGACAGCCACGGACCAGGACTGGACCGCCCTCGACGGCGCGCTCGGCGGGACCGTGATCCGCCCGGGATCGCGGGAGTACGACGCCGCCCGCACAGCACAGATCCCGAACTTCCGCGAGATCAGGCCGCTGGCGGTGGTGCGCTGTACGTCGGCCGCCGACGTCGCCGAGGCGCTCGCGTTCGTACGGCGCCGGGCACTCCCGTTCGCGGTCCGCAGCGGTGGCCACTGCTTCGCCGGCCGTTCGTCGACCGAGGGCGTACTGCTCGACGTGTCACCGCTGCGCACTGTCTCGCTGGTGAACGGCCGTGCCCGGATCGGGGCCGGCGCCAAGCTCGGCAGTGTGTACGACGCGCTGTCGGCGCACCGGGTCACGATCCCGGCCGGCTGTGGTCCGACCGTAGGCATCGCCGGTCTGGTGCTCGGTGGTGGGATCGGCATCCTCGGACGGAAGTACGGGCTGACCAGCGACAGCCTCGTGAGTGCCGAGGTGGTGCTCGCGGACGGCCGGGTGGTCGGCTGTGACGCGCAGCACGAGGCCGACCTGTTCTGGGCGCTGCGCGGTGCGGGCCACGGAACCCTGGGCGTGGTCACGTCGCTGGTCCTCAGGACAGTGCCGGCACCGTCGATGACCGCGTTCCACCTGACCTGGGAGTCCGGCCTGGCCGCCACCGTGATCGACGCCTGGCAGCGCTGGTCGCCGGACACGCCGGACGAGATCGCGGCCAGCCTGCTGGTCAGCGTGACAGGTGACCGGGAGCCGGTCATCAGCCTGTTCGGCGCGATGGCGGGTCCCGAGGCCGATTGCCAGGACGTGCTGGCGACCGTGGTCCGCGCGGTCGGGACCGCGCCGGCGTCGGCGTCGTACCGCTATGGGTCGCACCGCGAGACGAAGCGGCTGCTCACCCAGATCGACGTACACGGTGTCGGTGAAGAATCCGTTGCCGGGAGCAACGTGCACTCGGTGAGCCGGTCGGAGTACTTCGGCGGTCCGCTGCCCGGCGAGGCCGTCACCGCGCTGGTCCGGCAGCTCGCGGACGGCCGGCGGCCGGGCGAGGACCGCGAGCTCGACTTCTCGCCGCTGGGCGGCGCGTACGGCCGGGTCGCGCCGGACGCGACCGCGTTCGTGCACCGGTCCGACCGGTTCCTGCTCAAGCAGGCGGTCGCGGTATCCGCCGATGCGCCGGCGGGTGAGCGGGAGGCGGCGCGTAACTGGCTCAAGCGGTCCTGGGAGCTCGTCCACCCGTACGGCACCGGGCGCGCGTACCAGAACTTCCCCGACCCGGACCTCCGAGACTCTGCCAGGGCGTACTTCGGCTCGAACCTGGAACGGCTGCGCCGGGTCAAGCATGCGTATGACCCGGACGGCCTCCTTCGCGACCTCGGCTGACGCGGGTCCCAGCCGATGCGACCGGACCCGCATGCAGCCGCCCGATGGTCACGCTTCCGTCGTTGCCTCCGGCACCGGGGCGTCCAGGAACGGCGGCACCATCGCCAGCAGCAGGTCGACATTGGTCATCAGCGTCGAGTGCGCGGTGCCGGGCAGGATCGCGAGCTGCGACCTCGGCATCCCCATCTCGCCGATCACCCCGCCGCCGAGCAGCCGGAACATCTCGACGATGTGCTCGGGCTGGACGATGTCGGAGTCGCCCAGGATGAGCAGCGCCGGTGCCTGCAGCGAGGCGACCTGCTCGGCGGTGAGCTCCGGGATCTCCATCTGGCTGTTCTTGCGCACCAGCGTCGCCCAGTCGTCCTTGTTCGGCGCTACCCGGAGGTACTCCTGCTCCCACGGGCTACCGGCGAGCATCTCGGGTGTGGTCTGCGAGACACCCTCGAGCAGACCGGGGTGGAGTCCGGCATGGCTGTAGCTGACCGTCGCAAGCACGACCTTGCGGACCAGGTCCGGCCGCTCGATGCCGAGGTGTAGCGCGATCCCCGCACCCATGCTGTAGCCCAGGAAGTCGGCTTGCGCGACGCCGAGCTGCGCCAGCAGGGCCGCGGTGTCGTCGATCATCTGCCGCACCGTCAACGGGCGGTCGATGTCGGCGGTGTGGCCGTGCGCCTGCTGCTCGATCGAGATGACCCGCCGCCCGGCCGACAGGCCCGGCAGCAGTGGTCCGAACGACGAACCGGTGGCGGACAATGCGCCGTGCAGCAGTACCAGTGGCACGCCGTCGCCCGAGCCGTGCACCTCGTAGTACATGTTCAGGCCGTTGACGTCGGCGTACGCGCCCTTGCCGCCAGGTATTTCCTCGCTCATCGATACCCCAAACTGGTTGGCGTTCCGGTTCCGACCACCCTAGGGGTTCATCGCGAATCGCTTCGGCTGTGGCTTTACCTCAGAGGTCATCGACCGGATGCGCGTCCACCGGGAGGCTCAGCGATCGTGGTCGCCGGCTTCGCCGCCCTGCAGGTCAGGGCGTCCTGAACGATCCCGGGCTAGGGCTCGAGACCGTGGTCGCGCAGCCAGGGCTCCGGGTCGACCGGGTCACCGCCACCGGGCAGCACCTCGAAGTGCAGGTGCGGTCCGGTGGTGTTGCCGGTCATTCCGACCGAGCCGACCTGCTCGCCGGCAGACACGCTGTCGCCGACCGACACGGTGAACTCGGACATGTGGCAGTACGTCGTCTCGGTGCCGTCCCCGTGCCGGATGATCACCTGCCGGCCGTACGCGCCGTCGTACGACGCGGAGACGACCTCGCCCGGCAGCACGGCACCGACGCGAGTGCCCATCGGCGCGGCGAAGTCGAGACCGGTGTGGTCCGCGGCCCAGCGGCTGCCGCCCTGCCCGAACCGCGCGGTGAGGTGGTAGCCGGAGACCGGCAGCTTTGCGCCGTCCGACGACGTACCGGAGCCGCCGACCGGGCCGGACTCCTCGGCCGCCTTCGCGGCCTTCTGAGCGGCGGCGGCCTTCTTGGCCGCGGCGGCCTTCTTCGCGGCAGCGAGTGCCTTGGCGCGCCGCATGGTCTGCGCCCGCTGAGCGTCGAGCTTGGCCTTCCGGGCGGCGGCCTGCTTGGCGGCGAGTGCCTGCCGGGCCTGCGCCTGGGCCAGTGTCGCCCGGCGCGAGTCGCGGGACACCTGGAGCTGGCGGTTGACCCGGGCGGTGTTGATGGCCGACAGCTGTGCGTCGCTCAGCGTCGCGGGCTCCGTCGACTGCGCGGCGGAGCCGGTGACCGTGACGGCACTGGTCGCGGCCGCTACGACCGCGGCCAGACCGACCAGCTGGCGGCGGCCTGCGGGCGTACGCGGCGCGGCGCGGCGGGCCACCGACTGGCGGGACACGCCAAGCCTTCGGGCGAGCTCATGTCGCGTCACGCGTCGGGGCGCGGGACCGTGGGGCAACACAGGAGGGGCCTTTCACAACGAGGGGCACAACGAGGGGCAAACAGAACCCCCGGGGTTGTCCCAGGGGGCCAATCGACCATAACGAGCGGTCACGGGCATCCCAAACGCCCGCCGGCCGGGGAAAGCGAAAATTCGTCACGATCTGTGAAGCAACGTGGTCAGGTCGTATCGTCCGCTGGGGGCTCCACGCCCAAACTGTGATCTGCGCCTCCCGGCCGGCTATGTGACGTAGATCATCCGTCCGGGCGATCTGAGCGATGATGACGGGGTGACTGTGCCGGTGGGGGAGGTACTCGCCGAGGGGCGTGCGGCACTCCGGACCGGGGATGCGGCCAGGGCCCGGCGTGCGTTCGAGCGTGCTCTCGCCGATGAGCCGTCCGGGCCGGCGTGGGAGGGGATGGCGGGCGCTTCGTACCTGGAGCTGGCGTTCCCGCGCGCGGTCGAGGAGTGGGAGAGCGCGTACGCCGCGTACCGGGCCGCCGGCGATCTGGTCGGAGCGGTGCGGGCCGCTCGGACGCTCGGGTACCTGTACGGCACCGCGATCGGGGACGGTGCCGTGTCCGGCGGCTGGATCGCCCGGGCGAAGACGATGCTCGCCAGTACCGAGACCAGCAATGAGGCCGGCTGGATCGCGCTCACCGACGGCATGTTCACCGGCGACCGGGTCCGGCGCGAGGAGCGGTTCCGTACCGCGCTGGAGGTGGCGCGGCGGTACGGCGACACCGAGCTGGAGCTGGCCACGCTGGCGTACCTCGGGGCGAACCTGGTGCATGCGGACCGGACCGAGGAAGGCATGGTGCTGCTGGACGAGGCGCTGGCCGCGGTCGCGGGTGGCGAGGTCGACGACTTCTTCGTCCTCGAGGAGATCTTCTGCCAGCTGTTCTCGGCCTGCGAGCGGGCGCACGACGTGACCCGGGCGGACCAGTGGATCCGGATCGGCGACGCGCTGGCGCAACGGCGCAACCTGCCGGCGGTGTCGGCGTACTGCCGGACCCACTACGGCGGCATCCTGACCGCGGCCGGCCGGTGGCCGGAGGCGGATGCGGCGCTCACCGAGGCCGTCCGGCTGTGGGGGCTGGGCCGGCGGATGCTGCGGTCCGGGGCGCTGGTGCGGCTGGCTGAGCTGCGGGTCCGGCAGGGCCGGCTGGAGGAGGCGGGACAGCTGCTCGCGGGTCTGCACGTCGATGCCGACACGGCCCGGCCGCTGGCCGCGCTGCACCTGGCGAACGGTGACACCGCGCTCGCTCTCGACGCGCTGGAACGGGCACTGCAGGGGATCCCACCGGGCAGTACCGCGGCGGCACCGCTGCTGGCGCTGATGGTCGACGTCCACCTCGCCGCCGGCGACACCGCCCAGGCGGAGACCGCGGTCGAGGCGCTCGAAGCGTGCGCGGCCGGGCGGACCGACCACTACCTGCGCGGGGTCGCGGCGCTCGCGCGCGGGCGGCTCTGCCTCGCGTCCGGGTCCGGCGACGCCCGCGGCTGCCTGCACCAGGCGCTGGACGGGTTCGCCCGCGCGCAGCTGCCGATGGAGGCGGCCCGGTCCCGGCTCGAGCTGGCGGCCGCACTGGTCACCGAACGGCCCGAGGTGGCGCTCACCGAGGCGCGTGCGGCGCTGGACGGGTTCGAACGGCTACAGGCCGCCCGGCATGTCGACGCCGCGGCGGCGCTGCTGCGCTCGCTCGGGGTCCGGGTCTCCGCCGGTCCGGCGCCGGGTGCCCTGACCAAGCGCGAGGCGGAGGTCCTGGACCTGCTCGGCCACGGTCTGTCAAACCCGGAGATCTCTGAGCGGCTGTTCATCAGCCGGAAGACCGTCGAGCACCATGTCGGCAACGTGCTGTCCAAGCTCGGACTGCGCAGCCGCGCCGAGGCGGCGGCGTACGCCGTCCGCAGTGCGAGCCCCGGCAAACCAGCCACCGAATAGGGGACCTCACCGATCCCTCGGTCCACCCCGGCACGGCACCGTCGTCTGGTCAGTTCCGACGAAACGTGCGCTGGGGGATCCGAGATGACGATGTACGACGCGATCGTGGTGGGCGCCCGCTGTGCCGGCGCACCGATGGCGATGCTGCTGGCCCGGAGGGGCTACCGGGTGCTGCTCGTCGACCGGGCGACGTTCCCGAGCGACACGCTGTCCACCCACCTGATCCACCCGCCGGGCGTGGCGGCGCTGGATCGCTGGCGGCTGCTCGGCCGGGTGCTGGCCACCGGTTGCCCGCCGATCGAGCGGTACACGTTCGACTTCGGCCCGTTCACGATCTCCGGTCGTCCGCATCCGGTCAGCGGGGTAGCGACCGCCTACGCGCCGCGTCGTACCGTGCTCGACACGATCCTGGTCGAGGCGGCCGCCGAGGCCGGTGCCGAGGTCCGTGTGGGTTTCACCGTCGACGAGGTGCTGGTCGAGAACGGTGCCGTGACCGGCATCCGCGGGCACGACCGGTCCGGCCGTGTCGTCGTGGAGAGGGCCCGGGTGGTGGTCGGTGCGGACGGCCGCGGCTCGAGGGTCGCGAAGGCGGTGTCGCCGCACCAGTACGACGAGAAGCCGCGCCGGCAGTGGGCGTACTACGCGTACTGGAGCGGGTTGCCGACCGACGGGTTCGAGACCTACAACCGGCCAGGCCGGGGTTGGGCGGCTGCGCCGACGAACGACGGGCTGACCATGCTGGTGGTCGGCTGGCCGGCCGCCGAGGCGCAGGCGTACAAGGCCGATGCCGCAGGCAACTACCTGGCGACGCTCGAGCTGGCGCCGGAGTTCGCCGACCGGGTCCGGCAGGCGCGCCGGGTGACGCCGTTCGCCGGCGGCTCGGTGCGCGGCTGGTTCCGCACGCCGTACGGTCCGGGCTGGGTGCTGGTGGGCGACGCCGGCTACAACAAGGACCCGATCACAGCGCAGGGGATCGGCGACGCGTTCCGCGACGCAGAGTCGTGCGCCGGTGCGCTGGACGCGTGGCTTAGTGGTGCCAGGTCGTACGACGACGCGCTCGGCGCACACCACCGGGACCGCGACGCACGGGTCCGGTCACTGTACGAGTTCACCGCTCAGCTGGCGACGCTCGAACCGCCGCCGGCCGAGATGCAGCAGCTGCTCGGCGTCGTACACGGCCGGCAGGACGCGATGGACGACTTCGTCAGCATGGTGGCGGGCACGCTGTCACCGGACGAGTTCTTCGCCCCCGCCAACCTCGACCGGCTGATGGCGCCGCTCGCCAGCTGACGGTTCTACAGCTGCCACCGGGTGGCGCCGTACGGCTCGGCGGTGCCGAGCGCGAAGACGGTTGCCGGTGTCATCCGGTACACGTGCCACGGCGGCGGACCGGCGCTCGGCGCACTGAACTCGCCGGTCAGGCCCGGCCCGTCCGCACCGACCTGCGTCTCCCAGCCGAGCCCGGCGAACTGCTCGCTGATCCGCTGGACCGTCGGTACGTCGGTGACCCGGACCGCCTCGCCCTCGAAGACCAGGTCGAACGGCTCCGCGGCGACCGAGAGCGAGCACCGAGGGTCCTGTTCGAGGTTCTTCGCCTTCCGGGTCCCCGGTCCGGCGGTGAAGTAGAAGTCGTCGTCTACCCGCAACACACCCAGCGGCATCACGTGCGGCCTGCCGTCCGGCCGTACCGTGCTCAGCCAGAACGTGTGCCGCGACGGCCCGCCGGAGCCTGGTCCCTGCGAGATTCCCGCGTCCAGCACGTCCCGGACCTTCGACCAGGGGATCTCCGGCGCCCCGTACCCATCCAGATTCCGTGCCTCGGTCGGCTCACTTCCGGCCATCGCCGGCTCCTCTCGGTCGAAACGACTCTGTGAACGAACGGCTGTGTGAACACTGCCACCTGGAGTGACAGCCGTCAGCGTGGGAACTCATCGCCGCGAGACGGATGTCGGGCACGATGTGTCCAGACGTGACGGAGGTGGGCGGTGGCCGGGACAGAGGCGGTCGGGCGGGCTCATCGGCTGCGCCGGATGACCGGGCGGGATACGGGTGAGGAGCACCGGACGGCGACGCCGTTGGAGCTGCTCTACGACCTGACGTTCGTGGTGGCGTTCGGGCAGGCCGCGGA
>DASRHY010000303.1:0-7840 GCA_035650275.1 Kribbellaceae bacterium
TGGAGTCGGCGCCACCAGTCGGCCGCAAGGAGCAGGTCGGCGTGGGCTTCGTCGTACCGGCGCTGGGCCAGCCGGAGGTGCGCCCGCCGTTCGAGCAACAAGGTGCTGGCGACGCAGGCCGGCGGGGGGTCGCCCAGCCGATGGCCGGCGTCGAGCGCCGCCTCGGCCGCGTCCAGCTCGTTCATCTCCGTCAGCGCCTCGACCAGCGGAAAGAGCGACCACACGAGCGCCGACGGGGGGCTGTTGCCCTGCTTGAAGTCGAAGGACAGCTGAGCGTCGGCATGGGCTTCGTGGACCCTGCCGAGGTGGAGTAGTGCGATGGCCCGCATGAAGCTGCCGTGCGCGAGGGCGATCAGCCATCCCTGGGGGCGGGCCACCTCGACCAGCCCGTCGCACAGCTGGCGGGCGGTGTCCAGCTCGCCGTTGGCGATCAGCACGAACTTCGCGGTCGTGCTCACCAGTGACTCGGCGTTGCGCGGCGGGGTGACCGCGTCGAGGGCGGGCAGCAGCACGTGGTTCACCTCGCTGGCGGGGCAACTTTCGTTGAGCAGCGCCCACGCGGCGATCACCCGCCACAGCACGTCATCGTCGAACACCCCGTGCCTGCGTGACAGGTCGAGCCCCTCCTCGACGGTGTCCGCAATGAGGAGCATGCCGCACGCCATCTCCAGCTCGAGCGACCCACGTAGCTGTGCGCCCGCATCGACCGGTTGGCCCAGCCCCAGCCGGCAGAGCTCGATGGCACGGTCGAAGTGACCGGCCATCCCGAGCGCCCGGCTTCCGGACAGGGCGATCCGCACGCGCTGCTCCGGCGTGGCGGCAAGCTCGACCGCGTCGGCGAGGAGGGCAGCAGCGCCGGGCCGCACCTGCGCGGACAGGCAGAGGCCGAGCTCGCTGCGCAGGTCGGCCGTGAGCGCACGGCTGTCGGGTGGCTCGAGCAGCGCACGGCGCAGGAAGACCGCGGCGCTCTCGGGCGCTCCTCGCCGATTGGCCCTCTCCGCTGCGGCACGCAGAGTCGAGACCGTCTGCGGCTCGCCGGCCGGCTCAGCGTGCAGCAGATGCAGTCCGACGGTCTCCACGTCGACCCGTTCGGCGGTCAGCACCCTGGCGGCGCGCCGGTGCAGGAGGGAGCGCTCACCGTCGGGAAGTCCGAGGTAGAGCGCGTTCGCCACCAGCGGATGGGTCAGTGCGAACCCGTAATCGGCTCGTCCGACGAGTCCGCTGGCCACCAGCCCGTCGGCCAGGTGGTGAGCACGGACGAGGTCGAGACCGGCGACCTCCGCGGCCTGGCGCAGCAACGCTCCGCGACCGAGGACCGCGAAGGCACGGGCCAGGTCGGAGGTGCCCGCGGGCAGTCGCGCGAGCTGGACCTCGACGCTCCGGCCCACCTGCTCCGGGCCGAACGTGGTGAGCCTCGCCGCGACCTCGGAGGACGGCTCGACCCCTTCGGCGATCACCTGGTCGACGAGCGCGCCGAGCAGGAACGGGTTGCCGGCGCTGGCGGCGTGGCAGGCAGCGACGAACGCCGGGTCGGCGCCGGGAAGCCGCTCGGTTACCAGCGTCTCGACCGCGTCCGGACCCAGCGGTCTCGGTTGCAGCGGTGGCTCCGGTGCCGCGGCAATCAGGTCGGCCAACGTCGCGGGCTCCGTCGGCGGCTCCCCCGAGCGCACCGCGCACAGCACGCCCAGGCGCAGGTCGGCTAGGTGACCGCTCAGCTGGGCCAGCCAGCGCAGTGACGGCCCATCCGCCCAGTGCACGTCGTCGACCACCAGCAGCGTGGGCGCGCGCTCGGCCAGCCCGTAGGCGAGCCAGCTCAGTCCGTACGACGCGGCGTGCACCGCATCGCCGGTGGGCGCGGGGGCGAAGGGATCGGGGTCCAGGACCCGCCGCGCGAGCGCCGCCGCGCCGACAGCGAGGTGTTCCCACTCCGGACCAGCAGTGGTCGGGCCGAAGAGCTGGCGTACGACGCCCCAGCCGGCCTCCCGTTCCAGCGGTCCGGCCCAGGCGCTCAGCACGCGCACGCCCGCGACGCTCGCGGACTGGGCGACGGCGCGTACCAAGCTCGACTTGCCGACACCCGCGGGCCCCTGGACGAGGATCACGCGGCCCGATCCGGCACGGATCTGCTGGAGCTGCCGCTCGAGCGCGGCCAGTTCGAAGCTGCGCTGCAACAGGCCGTCGCGCATCTCCTCAGTCTGGGCCGAGTGCGCCGACGGTGTCCATCACCTGTCGAAACCTCGTGGTCCCGACCACGACGCGCGGCTCTCCGGCTCCGACGAAGGTCGTGGTGAACGGACCGCGACCCATACCTGGAGGCACGATGACCATCGGAACCGAGGCCGGCTCGACGTACGTGCTCGGTACCACCCAGCGAGAGTACGAGCGGGTGCGACGGCAGGCAGAGGTGTGGCAGCGCGCCACCGAGCGCGTGCTGGACCGGGTAGATCCAGCTCCGGGCTCGCGTTGCCTGGACGCCGGCTGTGGACCCGGGGTGACGATGCGTCAACTGGCCCAGAGGGTCGGTCCGCGGGGACGGGTCGTGGGTATCGACGTCGACGAGGCCCTGGGCGCGGACAGCGTTGCGCGGCTGCGCGACGAGGGTCACAGGCAATGCGAGTTCCGCGCCCACGACCTGCGCAGTGACACCGCGATCCCTGGTGGTCCTTACGACCTCGTCTACGCACGACTGGTGCTCTTCCACCTCCCGGAGCGCGTCGCCGTGCTCGGCAGGCTCTGGGACGCCGTGGCCCCGGGGGGGCATCTGGTCGTGCAGGACTATGACCTCGCGGCGGTGGGGTCGGTGCCCCGGATGCCGATCGACGACCAGCTCGCCGGATTCATTGCGGGTGCCTTCACCGCGGCCGGCTGCGAGGTGCGCGCCGGGGCCCTCCTGCCCTGGCTGTTCAAGCAGGCGGGTGTCGGACTCCCGGACGCCACCGACGTCGCCGGCCGGCTGGACCGGCTCGTCGACGCCGCGTCGATGCTGGAGGGGGTTGTCCGCAGCCTCCTGCCGGCCGCGATCGGCCGAGGCCAGGTGACCGAGTCCGACGCACACGCTCTCCTCGCCCATCTGCACGACGCGGTCGCAGAGGATCCGGATCGCCCCCTCCTGTGGCCGCTGCTGCTCGGCGCCTGGAAGCGCAAGGGCTCCTGAACGGCTGAGAGCCCCATGAGGCCTCGTCTGCGCGACCAGCGGGCGCGCCACCCGACCCGCACCCTCGACGTCGACCGGGTCAGGTCGCACTTCGACTTCCCTGACCTCGGCCGGATCGTCACCAACAACGCGGCGAGCGCCCAGCCGCCTCGGGAGCTGGCCGCGCTGTTGGTGAGGCTGACGAAGGGCTACGAGAACGTGCACCGCGGTCAGTCGGTCGCCTCCCAGCAGATGACCGAGCTCTTCGAGGGGTCCTACGACACCTTCGCGCAGTGGCTCAATGCGCCGAGCCGGCGCACCATCGCGACGTACCGCAACGCGACCGAGGCGATCAACGCGGTGATGTACTCGCTGCTCACCGACTTCCGTGACGGCGACAACGTCGTGATCACGATGCTGGAGCACAACTCCGACTTCGTGCCGTGGTACGGCATGTGCCGCGAGATCCTGCCGCGCTTCGGGCGTCACGTCGAGTGCCGCATCGCCCGCTTCGACCATCGGACCGGCGAGCTCGACCTGGACCACCTCGCCGGGCTGGTCGATCACAGCACCAAGCTCGTCTGTGTGACGGAGGCCTCGAACTTTCTGGGCACCAAACCCCGCTGTCCCTGATCCGCGACATCGCCGACGGCAGCGGCTACCGGCGAGACGACGGCAGCGCGGGCTCGCTTTTGCTCGTCGACGCCGCTCAGCTGGTCCCCAGCAGCTACGTCGACGTGCAGCGGCTCGACGTGGACTACTTGGCCTTCTCCTGCCACAAGGTGTTGGCGCCGTTCGGTGTCGGCGTTCGCTGTGCCAAGGAGCGGCTGTTGGCGCAGGCACGGCCGTTCCTCTACGGCGGCGACATGATCGCCGCGGGCCGGGTGGCGCCGGACCGGGTGGAGTACAACGACCTGCCCTAGAAGTACGCCGCCGGCACTCCCAACATCCTCGGCGTGATCGTCTCCGCCCACGCACTGCGACTCCTGCTCGACCTGGTCGGCGTGGATGGGTCCACGCGCTGGTTCAGCTCGACGGCGCCGCTCCCGGCCCCGCTGGTCGCAGAGACGATGGACCGCGTGGGCCGGCACACGGCCGAGCTGACCGATCTGGCGTTGTGCGAAGCGATGTCGATCGATGGGCTCAGCTGTTACGGGCCGGCGGCCGGCTTGCCACGATCGCCGCTGCTGGCGTTCAGCGTGACGCGTGTCTACCCGTTCGCCCTTGTCGAAGACCTGGGCCGAGAGGGAGTCGAGGCTCGGGCGGGCTGTCACTACGCGACGCTGGCCCACCGCGACCTCGGCATGAACCCTCCCGCCAGTTGTCGGCTGAGCTTCGCGCCTACAACAGTCGCGACGACGTGACCCGCGCAATGGACGCCGTACGCCGGGTGACCGACCGCCTGCGCCGGCCCGGCCGGTCATGACGCTGCGGACCTGGGGTGGAGGTCACCCGATCCACGCGAAAACGAACGCGACCCAGAAGCCCAACAGGCGTTGATGCTCGCGAGCGACCCGCAATGTGTCGCCCGCGGCCCACCAGGTCAGCCGCCTCACTCCCGACCCGCGCGAGACCTGCAGACCAGACGCGGGTACACCCCACCAGCAACACGGATAGCCCCACCAGCAGCCTCATCCACCACCGATCGCCATCCGCGTACGGGTGGTCGTGGTCGTACTTCGTGACCAGTCCGGATTTCTCTCGTTGAACGCTGTGAGGATCGGCCGCAGTCCGTGGAGGGCGTTCATGCAATCGCAGGCTGAGCAGGAGGCATGGTCCCGGAAGGTTGCAGTCGTTGTGGTGGTCGTTGCCGTGTGGGCGACAACCGGTCTGCCGCCCATCGGGCTGGTGGCGGCAGAGGCAGCCGGCATCGTGTACCTCGTCCAGGGCCTACCCAACGGCTCGGTCGACCTGGCGATCGACGGTCGTACCGTCGCTGTTGCTGCAAGGCCGGGGGCGGTTGTCGGGCCGCTGAACGTTCCGAGCGGCACGCGGAGGCTCACCGCGCGTATGGATGGCGAGCTGCTGCTCGGCAGCGCGTTCCGGGTCGGTCCGGGCCGAAGCCTTGATGTCGTCGTCCACAGCCCGGCACGGGTCAACGCACCGGCGGCTGTGACGGTCTTCCACAACTCCCCGGCCGGGGTTCCTCCGGGCAAGGGCATGCTCGTTGTCGCGAACACCGCGACGGTGCCACCCGCCGACATCACGGTGAACGGCCGTGTGCGCTTCGCGAACATCGCCAACAGCGAGGCACTCAACCTCGTCGTGCCGGCGGGCACCTACAAGGTCGGTATCGTGCCCACCGGCGCGACCGGGCCACCGATCCTGCCGATGGCCACCGTCGCGGTCCGTCCGGGCGTCATGACGCGTGTATTCGCTGTCGGAAATATCACCACCGGCCTCGTGAGCCGGGTCGTGCACATGCTGGCCTTGCCGCGGCGCGGAACCGGCAAGCCGACCAGGGTCGACTCGGGTGGCGGTGGTCAGGCGTCGCCACCTGCACCAACCGGGATGAGCACCGGTCACCACGCCGGCTCCGCTGGCGGTCGCGGCACGACGCCGGTCGCTACGGAGCACGACGCAGTCGGGACGGTCCGGCCTGCGCGATTCGTGCCCGCGCGAATCTGGCTCGGCCCGGATCCGTCCGCACTCGTAGTGCCGGCCGGGACCGTCCGTGGCGTTCTGGTCCTCCCCACGCGAGTCGACCAGGTCGGCTGGTGGGACGGAAGCGCCCAGGTCGGCGACCCGTTCGGCTCGACGGTCCTTGCGGGGCACTTCGACTCGCCGACGGGGAGCCTGGGCTTCTTCGCCCGCCTCTTCACCGTCCGGCCGGGCCAGATCGTCACCGTCACCGGCAACGGGCGGAAGGCTCGTTACCGCATCAGCACGCTTCGAACCGTGCCCGTTCGGGCGTTGGCGACAGCGGCCGACGCGTTCGACCAGCGCGGACCGCACCGACTGGTCCTGATCACCTGCGCGGGCCGGTTCGATCCGGCCACTGGCCGCTACGACCGCAACCTTGTCGTCACTGCCGTCCCTGCCTGAGCCTCCGGCAAGCCCATGGCGGTTCACCTGCGGCAAGCTGGCGGAGTTGCTGGACGTCGAGGCGTCGGACTTGCGCGTGGTGGTCCTCGTGGTGGTGTTCATGGGTCGCCTCCTGTGGTTCGGGGTGGCCGTCTGCTTGGGCAGGCCGCGCAGCCGAGGTCGTTGCTCTCGACAACCAGTTCAAGCCGACGCCCCGCGATTCGTTGGCACACAGTCCGGCCCGGTACGCGGGCTTGTCGGTGAGGGTGCCCGCTGCCGTGGCTTCGTCGTAGGGCATGCAGATCGGTGATCGCATCGGCGATCGGTCCGGCCCTGGGCGGGGCCAGGGCCGGAAAGGCCAGGACGGCGTAGAGGGTGTGTGATTACCGGAGCGGGGTAGTTGTCGATCCCGCGGAGCTGAACCATCCCGGCAGGTTGGGTGGTGACCGCCTCACGGCGCGGCGGCAATCGCGGCGGCGATCAGCGAGGTCGCGTCGTGTTCTGCGAGCAGTCGGGCGATGGGCAGGTCGAGCGCGGTGTGGTAGGGCGCGAGTGCTTCGAGCAGCTCGGGGCGCGCCGCTGCGGCCACGCCGACGCTGCCGAGTGGAACGTTCATCGCGTCGAAGTGCCTGCGATGGGCTTGGTTGATGGTGCGGTAGCGGCTTTCCTCGTCGCGGAGCCGCTGTAGCGAGTTGGGGCCGACAGCGACGCGGACGTAGGCCGATGTGAGTGGGGCGGCGCGGCCGGCCTGTTCCGCTCCTTCCTGCACCCATCGACGCGCGGCCGCAGCATGGGCGGGCAGCATCCAGTTGAGCAGGACGGCGTCGGCGACCGCGCCGCCGGTGCGGCACATCTGCGGTCGCATGGCTGCCACCACGAGGCGCGTGCCTTCGGGGAGGAGCCTGCGCAGCTCGGTGACGGCGGCCCGCACTCGCGCGGTTGGGCTGGTCAGTTGCCCGGACCCGACCCCGACCCAGAGCTTGGCCGGATCCAGCTCCAGGCGGGCGATCTCTGCCGCGATCCGGCCTGGCGGATACCGGTCGAGGGGAAGGACCCCGACGCCCAGCTCGATCCGCGGGGCCGCGGCGGCGAACTGCGCGAGGGTGTCCAGGCCCGGCGCGGTCGGCTCGTCGTTCGACCACAGCGAGTGGTAGCCGAGGTCGACACAGCGGGCGGCGAGGTCGCGAGCGAGCGCCGGGTCGAGGCCGGCGGGGATGCCCAGCCCGCGGCGGATGGGCGTGGGTGTGTTCATGACCCAACCATGGGGGTGATCCTCCCAGTTCTGCCGTTGTGCGGTCGGGAGTGGCCCGACGCGCGGCGGTGGATGGTGCGCACCGAAGCGCCGGCTGCGGTTCGACCGCGCGTCGGACTGCCCGCCACGGTCCAGGCTTGCGGCGCTGACCTGGCGGATTCGCTGCGCACGGGCGAGGTCCTTCGCCACGGCGCGGCTGGGCGGACGCGTCTTCGACATCGTTGACGGGAACACGAACGAGATCGCCCGCCAGATCGACTGCGGTCGCAACATGTCGGCGGTCGGGCCGGCAGGGGCGCGGCTGGCGCGGGTGGTCTCGTCGGTCCTGGCGTGGCGTGCGCGTCAAATTGCGGTAGCTGGTTGATCGCCTGGCCGGGGCCGGTGCCGCATCAGGGGAGATCGAGGAGCGGACGGTAGTTCGCCCGTACGAT
>DASRHY010000304.1:0-62619 GCA_035650275.1 Kribbellaceae bacterium
GTCCGGCCGTCCTGCTTCGGTCGCAGCACCCGGCCCAGTCGCTGGGCCTCCTCCTGGCGGGAGCCGAACGTGCCGGACACCTGGATCGCGACCGATGCCTCGGGCAGGTCGATGGAGAAGTTCGCGACCTTGCTCACCACCAGCTTGTCGATCTCTCCGGCGCGGAACGCGTTGAACAGCCGCTGGCGCTCGCGGACCGTGGTCTCGCCCTTGATCACCGGGCAGCCGAGCTGCTCGCCGAGCTCGTCCAGCTGGTCGATGTACTG
This sequence comes from Kribbellaceae bacterium, assembly GCA_035650275.1. Classification (GTDB taxonomy): domain Bacteria; phylum Actinomycetota; class Actinomycetes; order Propionibacteriales; family Kribbellaceae; genus DASRHY01. Next base: position 267 of record DASRHY010000304.1, read on the forward strand.
GCCGATCACCAGCAGAGGTTCACCGGCGTGGTGCTCGACGATCCGGCGGACCAGCCGGCCCTTCGCCGGCGTGGACGCTGCCAGCCGGTAGCGGTCCTCGGGCTCGGCGGTGGCGTACACGAACCGCTCCTCCTGGGCCAGGTCGACCCGGACCTCGACACAGTCCGCCGGCGCGATCCAGCCCTGCGTCTCGATGTCCTTCCAGGGCGCGTCGTACCGTTTCGGGCCGATCAGCGAGAACACGTCACCCTCGCGGCCGTCCTCGCGTACCAGGGTCGCGGTCAGGCCGAGCCGGCGGCGGGCCTGCAGGTCCGCGGTCATCCGGAAGATCGGCGCGGGCAGCAGGTGCACCTCGTCGTACACGATCAGGCCCCAGTCGCGGGCGTCGAGCAGCTCCAGGTGCGCGTAGACACCCTTCCGGCGGGTGGTCATCACCTGGTACGTCGCGATCGTGACCGGGCGGACCTCCTTGCGCGAGCCCGAGTACTCGCCGATCTCCTCCTCGGTGAGACTGGTGCGCTTGAGCAGCTCGTCCTTCCACTGCCGGGCCGCGACCGTGTTCGTCACCAGGATCAGCGTGGTCGCGGCGGCCTGCGCCATCGCGGCCGCGCCGACGATCGTCTTGCCGGCACCACACGGCAGTACGACGACCCCGGAACCGCCGTGCCAGAAGGCGTCCGTGGCCTGCTGCTGGTACGGGCGCATCGACCAGTCGTCGGTCCTCAGCTCGATCGGGTGCGCCTCGCCGTCGACGTACCCGGCCAGGTCCTCGGCCGGCCAGCCGAGCTTGAGCAGGGTCTGCTTCAGGTGCCCGCGCTCGGACGGGTGCACGAGCACCGTGTCCTCGTCGATCCTTGCCCCGAGCAACGGTTTGACCTTGGTGCCGCGCAGCACCTCCTCGAGCACCGGCCGGTCGGTGGTGATGAGCACCAGGCCGTGCTGCGGGTGCTTCTCCAGCCGCAGCCGCCCGTACCGGTCGAGGATCTCGGCGATGTCGACCAGCAGCGAGTGCGGCACCGGGTACCGGCTGTACCGCAGCAGTACGTCGATCACCTGTTCGGCGTCGTGGCCGGCGGCCCGGGCGTTCCACAGCCCGAGCGGGGTGAGCCGGTAGGTGTGCACGTGCTCCGGCGCCCGTTCCAGCTCGGCGAACGGAGCGATCGCCTTGCGGCACTCGTCGGCCGCCTCGTGCGCGGTCTCCAGCAGCAGGGTCTTGTCGGACTGGACGATCAGTGGTCCGTCGGTCACTCGGTGGTCTCCTCAGTGCCTGTGTCGCTGGGCCCGTCGTCGATGATGCGCGCGGCTGCGATCCGGTGCAGGGCGTAGGTGCGGGGCTGGTCGTCGTCCTCGCCGTACGCCGTCAGCCAGCCGTCGGCCACGCGGACCGGGGCGACGATGCGTTCCGAGGCGTTGCCGTTGTGGTCCACGTACGAGATCCAGGTGCGCAGCTTGTCCTCCGATGCCATGCCGAGCAGGCCGATCGTCTCGGCCGGGGCCGGGTCGGTGGGTTCGTCGGGGCGCTCTGCCTCGACCCGGTCTCCGGCGCGGATGCTCGCGACCACCGCGTAGACCTCGGCGTCGGTCAGGCCGGTACGTGCGTCGCCCAGGTCCCGTCCGATCCGCCTGCGATGCGGCTCGCCCCGCCGCCGGGCCGGCGCGGTCAGGTGGACCCCGCCGTCCTCGGACTCGGCCAGCGGCGCCAGCCCGGCGTCCCGTAGCCGGGTGAGTACGACGTCGGGTGGCGACGGCGAGACCAGCACGGTCGGTGCGATCCGGCGGAACACCACGCCCGGCGGTCCCGCGGTGAGCAGTCCGCTGATCGTGGCTTCGTCGTCGCAGCGCAGGTATGTGCTCGCGGTGCCGAGCCGCAGTACGCCGTGCCGGCGCGCGACGTCGTCGACCAGGTAGCTCAGCGGCTGCGGTACCGGGGTCCGGGAGTGCTCGGCGAGCCAGCGGTGCAGGCCCTCGCTGGACTTGCCCAGGTCGAGCGCGCGGCGCACCGACGCCTCGCTGAACCGGAACACCCCGGCGCCGCCGTGCGACTCCACGTCGGCCATCGCCACCAGCTCGTCGTACACCTCGCGCAGCAGCGGCCCCGGCGCGACCGCGGTCAGGTCGGCCTGCAGCAGCACGTGGTCGACCGGGACCGGGATCAGCGGCGCGATCGCCTCGGCCAGGTCGGTCCCGTCGGCGAGCGCCCGGGCATGCGTGGCCAGCGTGCCGAGACCGGTCAGGCCGAGCAGCGCGGCCTCGGCCAGGGTCCAGCGGGTCAGGTCGTCGCGGAACTGGCCGCCACGACGTGGACGGTGCCAGGCCACCCACGTGACCACCGCGTCCTCGCCGGGTGCGACCCCGGGACCGGCCGCGGCCAGCGCCTGCAGCGTCAGCTCGCGGATCTCCGGCGCCAGCAGGCGTTCCAGGTCCGGGGCGAGCGCGTTCACCAGCCGCTCCCGGGCCGACGCGGTGGCGCCGCCGGTGTCGCGCCGCCCGACCAGACCGATCGCGCGCAACCCGCTGAACCAGGCCTCGGCCAGCCGCGCCCAGCGGTGCGCGAGATCCAGCTCCAGCCAGTCGTCGTACCCGTGCGTGGGAAGCCAGACCTCCACACTGCCGGCCTCGAACTCGGTGAGCAGCCCGGCGGCGTATGCGATCTCCAGCAGCATCCCGGTGACCGGTTCGTCGGTCCCGGTCCGCGTCGCCAAAGACCGCAGCTCGCGTACGCCGACCCCGCCGGTCCGCAGGACGGGTACCGGCTCGGCGCCGAGTCGGTCCAGCAGCAGCTCGACGTGCCGGACCAGGTCCAGTGCGGCGCCGGCCGCCGCGCGGTCCGCGATCGACGCAGACACGTCCTTGCCGGCCAGCGGCGGCGGTACCGGCCGGGTCGACGCGTGCACCCGGCCGCCGCGCAGGTGCAGGCCGATCTGCCGGGGTAGCACCACCGTGCCGGCATCCTTCGGCACCACCAGCCCGCGCGCGAGCAGCCGCTCCACCGGGGTCCGCGCGGACGCCTTCGTCACCGGCCGGTCCGCCTTGTCGACCCGCCCGGTCGGCGGTCCCCAGGTGAGCTTGTCGAGCACCGCCTTGGCGTCCGGCCCGGCATCGGCGATCAACCGGTCGAGGTCGCCGAAGTGCCGGGTGGTCACCGGTCCGAGTCCGGCCGGGGTTGGACCGAGCAGCTCGTGCACGGCCCGGATCGGCCGCAGGTCGTCGTCTCCACCCCACACCAGGGCGAGGTTGCGCAGCTCGTTCACCCGCGGTACGACGAGCTCGGCCGGCTGGTCCACCCCGCGGGACAGTGCCGCGATGTCCACCGGTTCCGGCAGCGCGGACAGTGCCTCGAGCAGGTCGACAGCGAACTCGTCCAGCCGGTTGATCGCCCGGGCAGCGGACGCATGCGTGGTCGCGCGCGCCGCCAGCTGCCCGGTGTCGCCGGGGGTCGGGAAGGCCAGATCCGGGCGGGTGCGGACCAGCCGGGCGACGGCGTCGTCGTCCCAGCTGCGCAGCTCCTCGGCGAGGGTGCGCGGGCGGGTCCACCCGGTTGTGGTCATCCCTCCAACGGTACGGCCAAGCCGCAAATGCACACCTGGGCGCTGCCTGGCGTTCACCCGTCCTGGGCATGGTGCTTCCTGGAATCCCCGACTGGCGGAGGAGTGATCATGCGGGTAAGCAGGGTGGTGACCGCGACGGTGACCGCGGCGCTGACGGTGACCGGACTGACAGTGGGTGGAGCGGACGCGGCCCGGCGCGACGGCGATGTGGCCCGGGCGTTCAGCAGCGTCGACCGTACGACCGCGTGGACGCTGACCGCGCGGATCCCGCTGCGCTTCCCGACGTACCATCCGCAGGGCTTCGCGCTGGTCGGCGACAAGATCTTCCTGTCCTCGGTCGAGGTGCTGGAGCCGCCGGTCCGCTACCCGGAACCGGTCGACGGGTACGACCGCAGTCCCGGCCGCGGCATCGGGCACGTGCTGGCGCTGGACCGCAGCGGGAAACTGCTCGCGGACGTGAATGTCGGTGAGGGCACCGTCTACCACCCCGGCGGCATCGACTTCGACGGCCGCGACGTGTGGGTGCCGGTCGCGGAGTACCGGCCGAACTCCCACGCGATCGTCTACCGGCTCGACCCGCGCACGCTGCGGGTGACCGAGGAGTTCCGGGTCCGTGACCACATCGGCGGAATCACCCGGGACCGCGGCGACGGCTCGCTGCACGGCGTCAGCTGGGGCTCGCGCCGGTTCTACGAGTGGACCGGCACGGGTTATCAGCAGCGCGTGTCGGCGAACCCGAGCCACCTGGTCGACTACCAGGACTGCGACTACGTCGATCGCCGCAAGCAGCTCTGCAGCGGCGTCACCGGTCTGCCGACCGCGAGTGGCGGCAGCTATGAGCTCGGCGGGCTGGCACTGCTCGACCTGACCGACGGCAACCGGATCCTGCACGAGATCCCGTTCCAGCGGTTCTCCGCTGCCGGCCACGTCGCCACCCGCAACCCCGTCGCCCTGGAGCGCGACGGCTCCACCCTGCGCCTGTTCGCCGCCCCCGACGACGGCGAGGAGCCCGCCGGTACCGAGCTCCTGGTCTACGAGGCCGAGGTACCCCGCTGACCACGCCCGCACCCTCCGAGTCCCCCTGAAATATTCGCGTGGTTAACCCGCTGAGGTGTGGGTTGTCCCCGGTTATAGCCGGGGACAACCCTCCGTTCGCGTGGCTAGCCACGCGAATATGCAGGGGCTGGTAGGAACTGGTGCCAGGGGCCGCGTGCCTGGCGCCTGCTTGCCCGCTGCCTTCTGCGCCCGGAGATATTCGCGTGGTTAACCCGCTGAGGTGCGGGTTGTCCCCGGTCATAGCCGGGGACAAGGCTGCGTTCGCGTGGTTGACCACGCGAATATCTCCGGATGCAGAGCGGGTGACCGGTGGCTGCGCGGTGGAGGTCAGAGGGGTTTTAGCTCGACCACGAGGCAGGGGCCTTCGTCGAAGACGCCGCCGTCGATGCCGAGCACGCGGCCGCCGGCGTAGAGCACGGGGCCGGTGAGCCGGGCCGGTTCGACGCCGGCGAGGTCGGCGATCACGCTGTGGCCGTGCACGATCCGGTGGCCGCCCAGCCGGTTCATCAGCTCGTCGGCGATCCGGGCGCCGTGCCGGCCGCGGAAGGTGTACCGGGACGTCATCCGGCGCCAGATCTCCCACCACACGGCGATGTCGTCGGAGTGCAGCTCGGCCCGGGCGGCCGCGTTGATCTCGTCGATCGTGTCGCCCCAATCGAGGTACTCGTCGGTGTCGGCGTGCATCAGCAGGTGGTCGGCGGCGACGGCCAGCATCGGCAGTTCCAGCAGCCAGTCGATGTGGTCGCCGGTGAGCCGTTCCTGGTCGCTGTCCCGGCCGCCGTTCAGGATCCAGCTCCGTTCGAAGGTGCGCGGCAGCAGGCCGTCGTACGGGACCTCGGTGGTGCCGAACCGGTGCATGCCGAGGGCAAGGATCTCGTGGTTGCCGAGCAGCGCGTGCACCTCGCCGGAGCCGGACGCGGCCTGCTCGGCGAGCCGCCGGACCAGCTCGACGACGCCGATGCCGTCCGGGCCGCGGTCGAAGAAGTCGCCGAGGAACCACAGTGCGGCGTCCGTGCCGGCCCAGTGGCCGGCCTCGTCGACGAGACCCGCCTTGCGCAGCGACGCCCGTAGCTCGTCGACGTGGCCGTGGACATCGCTGACCACGAACGTCCTCATCGCAGCATCATCCCCGAAGCGTCAAGACCACGGTACGACGTTCAGCGTGCTGACTGCGGTCGCGACCAGTACGGCGAGCAGCGTGGTCCGGCGCCGGTTGACCAGGTCGCTCCTACGGTCTGTGACGCGGCCAGCTGGACCAGCAGCCAGAGCGGGCGCGCGATGCCGAAGCTGAGGACCATCTGGGACACCACCAGGGCCTGTTCGGATCGATGCCGATGGCAAGGATCGCGAGGGCGGTGAGCTGCGTGACCAGTCGGTTACCGGGAGAGATACGTACCGCTGCCAGGAACCGCCGTTGTAAGTGCTCATCGGTCCCTCGTGGCCCACGCCACGATCGCGGTGGTCGTCTCCGGCTGCCCGACGGGGGTGGTCACGAGGGACCGATGAACACTCAAGGGCGGCGCCGGTGGATCCGGCGGGGGTCCGCCTCGGAGAAGTCCATGATCGGCTCGACCGGCTGCAGCTGCTCCGGCCGGGCGGACACCTCGGCCGCGAGCTGGTGCGCGCAGGCCGCCGGATCGAGCTTCCCGATCTCCAGTGCGACGAACTGCTGCGGCGTGGTCCGCAGGCTGATCAGGCAGGGCCGGATCGTCCGGTGCGTGACCGGGTCGACCGCGTCCACGACGCCGTTGAACACGACGCTGTCGACCGCCGCGTACCGGTCACCGCCGACCACCGCATGCACGGCGCGGAGCGCGAGCTGCGCGATCAGCCGCTGGTAGCTGCGCCGCCGCTCCGCCTCCGGGCGCATGGTGGCGCGGATGTCGTCGGTGTCCTCGGCGTACTCGTACGACGCGGCCGCCGGCACGACGTCGATGGTCGGCAGCTGCCACTCGACCGCGAGCACACCGGTCTCCGGCAGATACCCGGCCCGGCGGTGCGTCGGCAACCCGTCAGGGTCGCGCAGCTGGTCGATGACCTGCTGGAAGTACCGGCTGACCGCCTTACGGTCGCGCTCGGCCAGCGCCTCGACGAACCGGTCGATGTTGGCGTGCTGCTCGCGCGCCCGGGCGATCACGTCGGCGAGCGAGCCGCGCTTCGCGGCGATCCGCTTCTTCCGGGCCGCCTCGGCCGCCTCGTAGGCATCGACCGCCATCGTGAACAGCTTGGCCGCCTCGGCGCGCTTCTTGGCGTACGAGCCGGCGCTGATCAGCCGGCCAAGGCCGGTCGGCGCCTTCGGCGCGTAGTGGTCCCACGTCGGCGCGGGCCGCGGAGCGCTGTCCGCCGGGTCGACGTCCGGGACTTCCGGGACCGGCTTCTTCAGGCTCTCCATGTCGATGCCGCGCGACGGGTTCGCGAGGTAGCGGGCGAGCAGCCGGTCCAGCTCGTCGCGCCGTTCCGCGACCGTCGCGGTGAGCTCGGCCGCCTCCTCGATCTTCTTGTCGCGGTAGCGCGGCCGGTGCTTGCGGCCGAACGAACGGACCGCGTCGCGGGCCAGGCCGGCGACCGTCTTGGGGTCAGCGGGCGTGCCGGCGGGTGCGCTCGCGGGCGCAGGCGGGGGTGAGATCGGGTGGGTGTGCCAGACGTTCGAACCCGTGGAAGCCGGTTCCATCGTGCGCTCCCTCCACTATATGCCGCAGAGTAGCGAGTCAGGTACTCATTGTCAGACGACATTGCCGTGTCAGGTCAAGGCCTGCCCACGTTCCGAGACTGTTTCTTGAGCCGTCAGGCCCAGGACCAGCGAACGGTGAGGCCGACGGTCACGCTCTCTTCACCCGGTTCGACAGCGATCTCGGCAGGCGTCCCGAACGCCAGGCTCACGCCCTTGCCCGCCGCGCGCGGCACGATCGGGCCATGGGATCCGGTCTCCTCGACGCCGTCGAGGGCGCCGATGTCGCGACCGGCCAGCCCGGCCAGATGGTCCGCACGGGCACGGGCGTCCTCGAACGCCGCCTGCCGGGCCTGCACCTGCAGCGCCGACTTGTCCTCGACGTCGAACGCGAGGTGGTCGAGGGCGAGGTCGTTGCCTGCGGCATCGACCGCCGCGTTGAGCAGCCGGCCGAAGCCTTCCAGCTCCCGGCTGGTCACGACCAGCTGGTGCGACGCCCGGTAGCCCTGCACCTGCATCGGCTCGTGGCCATAGTTCGGGTAGACGCTCACCGCGCTGGTCTGGATGTCGTCCGCACCGACGCCGGCGTCGTGCAGGGCGGCGATGACGGCTTTGGTGAGCCCGCCGACCGTGTCCACCGCGGTCGCGACGTCGGCCGCGTCGGTGCCGATGCCCATGGTGATGCGGAGCAGGTCGGCCGGCGCGGTGGCCAGGCCGTAGCCGATGACGGTGATCCCGGAGTCCATGCGGGCCAGTGTGGCAGCATGTCGCGGTCAGCGTGGTTGCGCCGGCCGTCCCAGGTCGCGCGGCAGCCGCAGAGCGAGCACGACCAGGAGCGCGGCCGCGACCGTGATCACGACACCGGCCCGGTGCAGCCCGGCGGTGCTGAGATCGCGCTCGAGCACGATGCCGAGCAGTGAGCTGGCGAGGATCGCACCGAGATAGCGAAACGTCTGGAACAACCCGCCGGAACCACCGGTACGCTCCGGCGGGCTCGCGGCGTACAGGCCGGTCTGCAGGCCGAGGCTGTTCAGGCCGTTCGGGATCCCGAGCACGACGGTGACCATCAGCAGCACCGCCACGGGCGTGTCCACCTCGAGCAGCTGGACGCCGAGCGACGCGACCAGCACCAGTACCGAACCGGTTACCAGGGCGGGCCGCGGCCCGCTGCGGCGGATCGTGCGGGCAGCCAGCGGGGTGACCAGCAGGCTCACGATCGTCAGCGGCAGCATCAGCGGACCGACGCTCGACGCAGGTAGTCCGCGCACCGCCTCGAGCCAGATCGGCAGGCCGAAGAACACCGTGTAGAAGACCAGGTTGACCACGCCCTGCTGGAGCAGCACGGATCGCAGTGCCCGGTTGCCGGCCAGTCCGCGGACGTCCAGGAACGGCGCCCCGACAGCCCGTTCCCGCAGCACCAGCAGCACCGCCGCGACCACGGTGACGGCGGCGAGCCACCACAGCGGCTGCTCCGCGACCGACAGCAAGACCATCAGCAGCGTGGTGATCGCCGTCGCGAACAGCACGATCCCGGGTACGTCGAGCCCGGCGAGCGTCTCCCGCACCGACCGTCGCCGTCGGGCCTCCGAGCGGGGCAGTACGACGAGTGCCGTCGCGATGCCCGCGATCGTCATCGGCACGTTGACGAGAAAGACCGCCTGCCAGCCGGCCAGCGCGACCAGCACGCCGCCGAGCACCGGTCCGAGCGCGGCGCTGGTCGACGCGGTCACGCCGAGCACCGCCAGCGCGCCCGCCGGTGGCCGGTCCGGAGCGGCGGCAGCGCGGAAGATGACCAGCGCGGCCGGGAACGCGGCCGACGAGCCGATGCCCTGCACCGCGCGGGCCGCGACCAGCCACCAGAACCCAGGTGCGAACGGTGCCGCGACGGACGCGACCAGGACCAGCGCCAGCCCGGCGACGAACAGCCGGCGCGGCGAGTACAGGTCGACCAGCCGGCCCATCAGCGGCTGCCCGACCGCGGCGGACAGGTAGAACCCGGACAGCAGCCACGTGGCGGTGGCGATCCCGACCTCGAAGTGCCGCTGGATGGTCACTACCGCGACCGCGATCATCGACGAGTTCAGCGGGTTCAGCAGCGTGCCGAGCGCGACCGACGCCACCAGCCGTGGCGGAACCCCCAGCCGCTCGCCGAAGTCCACCTCGCCATCCAAGCAAAGCCCTCGTGCGTTCACGAATCGCCAAGCAACGGTGCACTTTCCTGGCGATTCGTGAACACGCAGGTGGGTCAGGAGGCGCGCGGGACGATCCGGGCGGACGCCGAGCTGTGACTGCTTCGACATCGCGGCCTTGCCGGGGTGTTACCTACCCGGCGACGATGGCGGCATGACGCAGCTCGCGGACACCATCCCGTCGTACACGTCCGGCACGTCGGACGTACCGCTGCTGGGCGACACGATCGGGCGGAATCTCGAACGGACGGTCGCGTCGTACGGCGATCACGACGCGATGGTCGAGGTGCAGACCGGCCGGCGATGGACGTACGACGAGTTCAACCGCGACGTCGACGTGGTGGCGCGCGGGCTGATGGCGGCCGGGATCGCCAAGGGCGACCGGGTCGGGATCTGGGCGCCGAACTGCGCGGAGTGGACGATCGTGCAGTACGCGACCGCGAAGATCGGCGCGGTCCTGGTCAACATCAACCCGGCGTACCGGACGCACGAGCTGGCTTACGCGCTGAACCAGTCCGGGGTCAAGCTGCTGGTCTCCGCTCTTGCGTTCAAGACCAGCGACTACCGGGAGATGGTGGACGAGGTCCGCGGTGACACCCCGGCGCTGCGGGACGTCGTCTACATCGGTACGCCGGACTGGGACGGGCTGGTCGCCGGCGCGGACACGGTGCCGGCCGATGAGCTGGTCGCGCGAGGCGCGGAGCTGAGCTTCGACGACCCGATCAACATCCAGTACACGTCCGGGACGACCGGGTTCCCGAAGGGTGCAACGCTGTCGCACCACAACATCCTGAACAACGGGTTCTTCGTCACCGAGATGATCGGATTCACCGCCGACGACCGGCTCTGCATCCCGGTGCCGTTCTATCACTGCTTCGGGATGGTGATGGGCAACCTCGGCTGCACCACGCACGGCGCCTGCATGGTGATCCCGGGTCCTGCGTTCGACCCGGCGGCGACGTTGAAGGCGGTGCAGGACGAGCGCTGCACCGGGGTGTACGGCGTGCCGACGATGTTCATCGCCGAGCTGGGTCTGGCCGACTTCGGCTCGTACGACCTGTCCTCGCTGCGGACCGGGATCATGGCAGGCTCGCCGTGCCCGGTCGAGGTGATGAAGCGCTGCGTGGCCGACATGCACATGGCCGAGGTGGCGATCTGCTACGGCATGACCGAGACCTCGCCGGTGTCGACCCAGACCCGTCGCGACGACGACCTGGAACGCCGTACCGAGACCATCGGCCGGGTGCTGCCACACCTGGAGGTGAAGGTGGTCGACCCCGCGACCGGGCTGGTGGTGCCGCGCGGCGAGCCGGGTGAGCTGTGCACCCGCGGGTACTCGGTGATGCTCGGCTACTGGGACGAGCCGGGCAAGACCGCGGAGGCGATCGACGTGGCCCGCTGGATGCACACCGGCGACCTCGCGGTGATGCGCTCGGACGGGTACCTGGCGATCGTCGGGCGGATCAAGGACATGGTGATCCGCGGCGGCGAGAATGTGTACCCGCGCGAGATCGAGGAGTTCCTCTACACGCATCCGGATGTGGCCGACGTCCAGGTGATCGGCGTACCGGACCAGAGGTACGGCGAAGAGCTGTGCGCCTGGATCAAGCTCCGCGACGGCGCCGAGCCGCTGGACGCGGAGAAGGTCCGCGAGTTCGCCACCGGCAAGCTCGCGCACTTCAAGATCCCGCGCTACGTGCTGATCGTCGACGACTTCCCGATGACCGTGACCGGCAAGGTCCGCAAGGTCGAGATGCGCGAACGCTCCCTCGACCTCCTCCACCTGTCCTGAGTCCGTTCATCGGGCCTTTGTGACCCGGCGTGTCGTCGTTCATCGGGCCCTTGTGGCTGCAGCCAGGGCTGGGCTGCGGGAATGACTCCGCGCTCCGCCGTGCGGGCGGTCAGCCCGGCGAGTTCCGGCGGCGGTACGCGGCGGCCGCCATCCGATCGTTGCACAGGTCGCAGCAGTACCGCTGCCGCCGGGACCGGGTGACATCGACGAAGACGCAGCGGCAGGGGTGACCGGCGCACACGCCGAGCCGGTCGCCGGCGCCGGCCGTAAGCAGGTTGGCCAGCGTCCCGGCGAACGTGGCGGTCAGCGGGCCGAGCCCGGTCCGCCGGCTGCCCGCCGCCCACACCCAGCCGCCGTCGGCGGGGCGCAGTTGCGGGAAGGCGCCGGCCTCGCCGAGCAGCTCGTTGAGCACCGCGACCTTCGCGTCGTCGCCGGGTAGTACGAAGACCTCCCGCAGCTTCTCCCGGAGCCGCCGGGCCGCCGGGAGCTGGCGGGCGGTCAGGCCGCTCCCCATCGCGTCGAGACCCTGCCTGTCCAGCACCTCCCGGAGTACGCCGATCGACGTCAGCCGGTCCGGCGGGGACTCGAGCTCGTCGTAGGTGTTGACGAAGCCGATCAGTGCCTCCAGCTCGCGGCTGCGCGGAATCGCTGTGCTCACATCCGTGATTGTCGCTCCCTGCTCTTGACCCGGCGCGCCAGGTGGCCTACAACGTCAGTTTAGAACAGCAATTAAAAACTGATGGAGGCATCCCATGAAGGCACCGCGATGGGTCGCGGCGGTGGTCTCCGGCGCCGCGCTGGTGGCCGGGACCATGCTTCCGGCGACCAGCCGGGGCGGGCAGGAAAGCAACGGTGTGCAGGTCGAGACGGTGCGTATCGCTGTACCCGGACAGACCGCGATGACCGCCTTCGTGGTGCGGCCGGACGGCCGTCGCGGGAACGGTCATCGGTTCGCCGGTGTGCTGTACCTGCACTGGTTCGAGCCGGGTCACGCCAGCGCGGACAGCAGCGAGTTCCTGGCCGAGGCGATCGAGCTGGCCGACCGCGGCGTCGTGTCCGTACTGCCGCAGCAGCGTTTCCCCTGGGCGTTCGACCCGGTCGGCGACCAGCGGGACCGGACAGCGGTGAGCAACGGCGTCGCCGACGCCAGGGCGGCACTCGACTACCTGGCCCGGCAGGAGGGGGTGGACCGGAGCCGGCTCGCGATCGCCGGACACGACTACGGCGCCATGTACGCGACCGTCCTCGCGCAGGCCGACCGCCGGGTGAAGGCCACCGTGCTGGTCGCGCTGGACGCGCGCTGGGCGAACTGGTTCAACATGTTCTGGATCGGGCTGGAGGGCCCGGCCGAGGCGGCGTACTTCGCGGTGTTCGCGGGGCTCGACCCGGTCGACAACGTCAGCCGGCTGGGGGCGCGCCAGCTCTTCCAGTGGTCGGACCCGGACTTCTTCATCCCGGCCGCGATCCGTGCTCAGTTCGCGGCCGCGGCGCCGAACGCGATCGTCAAGACGTACACCCGGACCGACCACAGCCTGGACCTCACCACGACCGAGTCCAACCGGATCGCTTTCCTGGCCACGCAGCTCGGGCTGTGACCTGCCCACCTCCGGAGCCATCGCAAACCTCGGCCTTGTCGGTCACAAGGGCCCGATGAACGCCGACACGCCGGGTCACAAGGGCCCGATGAGTGGAATGGGGTCAGCTGACGGCGGTTAGGGCGGCGGCGTCTTCGGCGCCGAAGGTGTCCTCGAGGTGTTCGGGGGAGTAGTCGAGGTCGATGCCGGCGAGGTCGGCGCCGACGGCGGACTCGATCGCGCCGAGCCGGCGGGACGCGCGGTCGCCGGCGTACATGATCAGCGCGTTCGGGTCGATCTCCGGCGGCACCTCGGGGACGTTGTCCAGCGCCCACTGGATCTGCGTCACCGCGTACGGCAGCAGCTCCTCCATGGTGTCGGTGACGACCTTCCAGTTCGACTGGTCCGCGGCCACGTGCCGGCGGCAGGTGAAGGTGCCCCAGGCCATGTGCCGCCGCTCGTCGTCGCCGATCCGGCGGATCAGCTCCTGCATCCCGGGCAGCATCCCGCGCGCGGTGCACATCAGGTTCCACGCGTGGTACCCGGTCAGCGCCAGGGTGCCTTCCACGACGTGGTTGTAGGTCACCGAGGCGCGGACCTGGTTCGCCGGTGACGGGTCGTCGGTCAGCGTCTTCAGCGCCACCGGCAGCGCCTCGTAGAAGATCGCCCGGTAGCCGGGGTTGTGCTCGATGTGCCGGTGCAGATCCTCCTTCACTCCGACCGAGTCGAGCCAGAGCCGGAACACCTGGGTGTGCTTGGCCTCCTCGAAGCAGAACTGGGTCAGGTACATCTCGTCGCCGAGCCGCCCTTCGGCCGCCATCGCCTGCAGGAACGGCTGCAGGTCCTCGGTCACCGCCTCCTCGCCGGCGATGAACTGCGCACACAGCATCAGCGCCGCCTCGCGCTCGCCGTCGCCCAGCGCGGCCCAGTCCTGCGCATCCTGGCTGAAGTCGATGTCGGCCGGGTTCCAGAACTTCCGGTTTCCCTTGTCGAACAGCCGCAGCGGGAGCGAGTCCCAGTTCAGGCCGCCCGCCTTGAGGGACTGGAAACCCTTGCGGTATAGGGAGTTCTCGGTCATGCGCTCGCCTCTCTCAGGAAGGGTCCGAGCACGCGCGCCACCTGGTCGGCGACGTCGGTGGCAGGCGCGGCGGGGGACACGATGTGACTCAGGACGACGCGCAGCGCGATGTCGACGCAGGTGGCCACGTCATCCGGCGCGACCTGCGGCCAGTGCTCGCGGACGTGCGTGTCGAGTCGCTCGTGGCTGAGCTGCAGGATCTGCTCACCGCGGGTGGTGAGGAGCTGGCTGGCCTGGTCCGAGCCGGGCGCGGTCAGCGCGGCCTTCAGCAGCGGGTTGTCCGACGCCAGCGCGAGGGCTCGGTCCACGGCGGCGCGGAGCGCGTCGATCGGGTCGGCCTGCGCCGCGAGTGCGTCGTTGACCTCGAGCAGGAACCGCTCGGTCTCGCGGTTGGCGACGGCCTGGAGCACCGACCACTTGTCGCCGAGCTCGTTGTAGACGGTCTGCCGCGACACCCCCGTGCGCACCGCGATGTCACCCATCCGCAGGCCGTCGTACCCGCCGGCGACAATCGCGTCGTACGCCGCGTCGAGCAGCTCGTCGTGCAGCCGGCGCCTGGTCCGCTCTGCGAAACTCCTCGCGACACTCTCCACGAGGATCGATACTTTACAAAGGCAGACAATTTGTCAACTACTCAGACATCCTTGCCGAATCTGTCTAGCCGGTTCGGTGCTGCTCCTGCTCGCGGTGCTGCTGCCGGGCCGTCACTACAGTGGCGGCGTGAGCGAGACACGACTGACCTGGGTACAGATCGTCCGGCTGCCGGAAGACGGCGTGACCGGCTTCCAGGAGTACGAGGCGGCGGTGATCGGTCTGCTGGCCGACCACGGCGGCCGGTTCGACGCCCGGTACCGCGGCGACGAGGGGCGGGTGGAGGTGCACGTGGTCTCGTTCGAGACCCGGGAGGGCATGGAGGCGTACCTGGCCGACGAGCGCCGCCAGGCGCTCCGGCCGCAGCTGCTCGCGTCGGGCGCGGAGACCGAGCTGCTCGAGGTCACCCCGGTCGACGTCTGAGCGTGCCACGTAGGGTGGAGAGCGTGCCCGCCCCTCACAACGTCCCGCCGCTGGTGGTCGGGTTCGACCTCGACATGACGCTGATCGACTCGCGTCCCGGCATCAAGGCCGTCTGGGACCTGCTGGTCGCCGAGTCGGGCGTCGAGATCGACACCGAGCTGGTGGTGAGCCGGCTCGGCCCGCCGCTGACCTGGGAGCTGGCGAACTGGTTCGCGCCGGACCAGGTCGACGCGATGCTCGCCCGGTACCGCGAGCTCTACCCCACGCATGCCGTGACAGGCACGCTGCCGCTGCCCGGTGTCGCCGACGCGCTCGCGGCGGTACGACGCCAGCGCGGCCGCAGCCTGGTCGTGTCGGCGAAGTACGAGCCGAGCGTCGCGCTGCACATCGAGCACCTCGGGTTCGACGTCGACGAGGTGGTCGGCGACCTGCACGGCAGCGAGAAGGCGACCGCGCTGCGCGAGCACGGCGGCACGATCTACGTCGGCGACCACGTCGCGGACATCGACGGGGCGCGGGCGGCCGGTGCGGTCGCGGTCGGCGTCGCGACCGGGCCGTTCAGCGCGGCCGAGCTCCGCGCGTACGGCGCCGACGTGGTGCTGAACGACCTGACCGAGTTCCCGACGTGGCTGGACGAGCACCTGCTCACCACCCGGCTCGAGGCGCTGCGGACCCGGCTGGCCGAGCACGAGCGGCTGCTGGTCGCGTTCTCCGGCGGCGCCGACTCGGCGTTCCTGCTGGCCGCCGCGGCCAAGGCGCTCGGACCGGAGAACGTGGTCGCCGTGACCGCGGTCAGCCCGAGCCTGCCCCGCTCCGAGCTGGAGCCCGCGGCCCGGTTCGCCCGGGGCCTCGGCGTACGCCATGTCACCCCGCACACGCACGAGATGGAGCGCGAGGGCTACCAGGCGAACGCCGGCGACCGCTGCTACTTCTGCAAGGCCGAGCTGGTCGAGACGCTGCGGCCGATCGCGGACGAGCTCGGCATCGCTGCGATCGCCACCGGTACCAACGCCGACGACGTGGTCGCGGGCTTCCGGCCCGGCATCCGCGCCGCACACGAGCGGGGCGCGGTCACGCCGCTGAAGGACGTGCTGCTGACCAAGGCGCAGATCCGTGCGGCGTCGCGGCGCTGGGGCCTGGCCACCTCGGACAAGCCGGCCGCGGCATGCCTGTCCAGCCGGATCGCGTACGGCGTCCGGATCACGCCGCACCTGCTGGCCCGGGTGGACCGGGCCGAGCAGGCACTGCGACGGCACCTGGCGCCGTACGGGGTCCGGAACGTCCGGGTCCGCGACCTCGGCGACGCCGCGCGGGTCGAGATCGACGCCGAGCTGCTGCCGGCCGTCGACACCGGCGAGCTGGTCGCGCTGGTCACGGCGGAGGGTTTCGCGGCGGCGACCGTGGACCCGCGCGGCTTCCGCTCCGGCGCGATGAACGAGCTGCTGGCCGACCCGGAGCGATACCGGTGAGCCCCGGACCTGGGTTCGGCGTAGGCTGAGACGTCCGCGGGCCCGAACGGCGGCGAGTGCCCGTGACCGCAGTGTTTCCCGTCCCGACGACAGACATCGAAGAGGTTTCCCGTGCCCGTTGGCAAGGTGAAGTGGTACGACGCGGATAAGGGCTTCGGCTTCCTCAGCAAGGAGGAAGGCGGCGACGTCTACGTCCGGGCCGAGGCGCTTCCGGCCGGGGTGAACAGCCTGAAGCCTGGCCAGAAGGTCGAGTTCGGCGTCGTCGAGGGTCGCAAGGGGGAGCAGGCGCTGCAGGTCCGGCTGATCGACCCGCCGCCGTCGGTGGTGAAGGCGATGCGGCCGAAGCCGGACGAGATGATCACGGTCGTCGAGGACCTGATCAAGCTGCTCGACAACATCGGTGAGGGCTACCGCCGCGGGCGCCACCCGGATCCGAAGACCGCGCACAAGGTCGCCACCGTGCTTCGCGGCGTCGCCGACAAGCTCGACGTCTAGGAGACAAGCTCGACGTCTAGGAACGTCTGTCGACCAGGGCGGCGATTCCGTTCAGGACTCCCTTCAGCCCGAAGTCGAACTCGTTCACTGCGAAGTCGCTGTCGTCGGACAGCGACCCCGATCCGAGGGCCGCGGAGACGGCCGGGTACCGCTCGGGGTCGACCAGCTGGTCCAGCCGCTTGGCGTAGAGCTGGTCGGCCTCCTGCTCGGTCAGCCCGTCCGCGCTGTTGGCGACCGTCATGTACGTCATCAGCTGGGTGATGCCGCGCACGTACACATCCACCAGCAGCATCGACGACAGCTTCTCCTGCTCGGTCAGCCCGGTGTCCGCGAAGGCCTGCAGCCCGGCCTCCATCCAGCCGACCTGGTTGGGTGACAGCGGCGGCTCGGACAGCGGTACCTGCAGCACCCACGGATGCTGCGTCAGTACGTCGCGGGCTGCCTCGGCCCACAGCGTCATCCGGCGGCGCCAGCCTGCCCGCGCCGGGTAGCTGACCGCGAACTCGCCGTATGCCTCGTCCAGCATCACGGCGTACAGGTCGTCCTTGGAGCTGACGTACCGGTAGAGCGACATCGTGGTGTAGCCGAGGTCGCGGGCGACGCGGCTCATCGAGACCGCGGGCAGGCCGTCGGCATCCGCGATCTTGACCGCGGCGGTGCCGATGTCGTGGATGCTCATCGCCGGTTTCGGCCCGCGCCGGCGCTCCTCGTGGCCCCAGAGCAGCCTCAGGACCCGCGGTAGCTCGTCGTCGCTCATGCCCTCTCCCGACCGCAGTGCGAAGAAACTGTTTACATCATAGACAGATGCCTGCTAGTTTTCGTGTGCGACATAAACAGTATGCGATGTACACGATTACTGAGGAGGGCTTGTCATGGAGACGATCGAGCGGGTCGACACCAAGGCGGGGCGGAGGGAGTGGATCGCGCTCGGTGTGCTCGCGCTGCCGCTGCTGCTGGTCTCGATGGACGTGTCGGTGCTCTACTTCGCGGTGCCGTTCATCAGCGCCGACCTGGGCGCGACGGCGACCGAGCAGCTGTGGATCTTCGATATCTACGGGTTCGTGCTCGCCGGGCTGCTGATCACGATGGGCGCGCTCGGCGACCGGATCGGCCGGCGCCGGCTGCTGCTCGCCGGGGCGGTCGCGTTCGGTGTCGCCTCACTCGCGGCGGCGTACGCGCAGAGCCCGGAGCAGCTGATCGCGGCCCGCGCCGTGCTCGGCATCGGTGGCGCGACGCTGATGCCGTCGACGCTCGCGCTGATCCGGAACCTGTTCACCGACCCGGCCCAGCGCAGCAAAGCGATCGCGTTCTGGAGCGCGGTGATGATGGCCGGTATCTCGCTCGGCCCGGTGCTCAGCGGCGTGCTGCTGGAGCACTTCTGGTGGGGCTCGGTGTTCCTGATCAACCTGCCGGCGATGGTGCTGCTCGTGGTGCTGGCGCCGGTCCTGCTGCCCGAGTTCCGGCCGGCGTCGGCGGGACGGTTCGATCTGGTCAGCTCGGTGCTGTCGCTGGCCGCGGTGCTGCCGCTGATCTACGGCATCAAGAAGCTCGCGGCCGACGGTGCGGGCGTGGTCCCGGCCGGCGGGATCGTGCTGGGCGTCGTGGTCGGGATCGTGTTCGTACGACGCCAGCAGCGGCGGGCCGACCCGATGATCGAGCTGGCGATGTTCCGCAACCGGGCGTTCAGCGCGGCGATCGTCGCGAACACCGTGGCGGCGTTCGGCGTGATCGGCAACGCCGTCTTCCTGACCCAGTACCTGCAGCTGGTGCGGGGGATGAGCCCGCTGACCGCCGCGCTGTGGTCGCTCGCCCCGTCGGTGGCCGTCGCCGGTGCCGCGCCGGCCGCGTCCGCGCTCGCACAGCGAGTCGCACGCAGCCGGGTGATCGCGCTCGGCTTCGGTATCGGCGCGGCCGGCTTCGCGGTGATCTCCCAGGTTCACGCGCACTCGCCGCTGGTCCTGGTGCTGGTCGGGGCCGGCGTGCTGGCCGCCGGGCTGGTGATGGTGATGACGCTGGTGACCGAGGTCGTCGTCGGCACCGTAACGCCGGAGCGGGCCGGCTCGGCCTCGGCGCTGACCGAGACCTGCAGCGAGTTCGGCGGCGCGCTGGGCATCGCGATCCTCGGCAGCATCGGCGCCGCGGCGTACCGCTCGCACCTGCACGGCGCACTGCCCACCGGGGTCCCCGGTGACGCCGCCGAGGCCGCCCGCGAGGGTCTGCCTGGTGCCGTTGCGGTCGCCGGCCGGCTGCCTGGGGCACTCGGTGACGCGCTGCTGGCCGCAGGCCGGGACTCGTTCAGTCACAGCATGGACGTCGTGGCCGTGGTCGGCGCGGTCCTACTGGTCGCGACCGCGGGACTCGTCGTCGCGCTGGTGCCGCGGCGGTCCTGATGAAGCTGGGTGCTCAGCGGCGGGGCGGGCGTCGTACCTCGCCCTGCCGCCGCACCGGCACCGTGACGGTCCGTTGGTCAGCCGACTTCGACCGGGTAGCCGGTTGCGGCGCCGTCCGGCGCAGTACGACGACCAGCAGCACGAGTAGTACCGCGGCGAGGAAGCCGAACCCGAGCCGCGGAACCAGCGGCATCAAGATCCCGCAGCCGCCGCCGATCACCCAGGCCAGCTGCAGCGCGGTCTCGGACCGGGCGAACACCGAGGTACGGACGTTCTCCGGTACGTCACGCTGGATCACCGCGTCCAGCGACAGCTTGCCGAGCGAGCTGCACAACCCGGCCACGAGACCGAGCGCGACCAGCACCGGCAGGCCGTACAGCACCGCGGTGACCACGGCGAGGACCACGTCCACCACCAGCACGACCAGCACCGTCTTCTCCGGGTTGCGCGCCTTGAGCAACGAGCCGAGCGCGGTCCCCATGCTGTTGCCGATCCCGGCCGCCGCGATCACGATGCCGGCCAGCACCGGCCCGCTGACGCCGCCGATCGGATGGTCGCGGAGCAGGAATGCCAGGTACATGGTCAGGAAGCCGGACAGGAACCGCAGTCCGAGGTTGGCCCGGATCCCGCGCGCCACCGCCGCCGTCACGGCCTTGCGCCGGGCCTCCTTGCCGGCTGCGCCGACCTCCTCCTCGCCTGCGGGTGAGTCGACCTGTGCCGGGAGCCGGATGGCGAGCACCAGCCCGATCGCGTAGACCAGCGCCGCCCAGCGCAGCGACCACTCCGGGCCGATCGCCGCGAACCCGGCGGAGATGCCCGCGGACACCGTCGCCCCGGCGACGCCGGCCAGCGAGATCCGCGAGTTCGCGGTGACCAGGCTGACGTCCTTCGGCAGCAGCCGCGGTACCGCGGACGCCCGGGTGACGCCGTACGCCTTGGACGCCACCAGACACCCCAGCGCGGCCGGGTACAGCCAGGCCTCACCGCCGGCTGCGATCGACCCCGCCAGGCTCCAGACCAGGAACCCACGGACCCCGAGCGTGGCCCCGATCGCCCAGCGGCGGCCGTGCCGGAACCGGTCCAGCAGCGGTCCGATCAGTGGCGCCATCAGCGCGAACGGCGCCATCGTGAGCAGCAGGAACAGCGCCACCCGGTCCCGGGCCTGCTCGCTCGGCACCGCGAAGAACACCGTGCCGGCCAGCGACACCGCGAACGCCGTGTCACCGGCCGCGTTCACCGCGCCGAGCTCGATCAGCCGCGACAGCCCCGACTCGCTTGCGCCCTGCGCGCCGGTCAGCCCGCGGATCCGCCGGCCGGTCGCCCTACCGGCCCGGCCGGTGAAGCCCGCCGTCTTGCGCGACGCCTCGCCGACGCCCTTGGCCGCGGACCGCATCCGTTCCCGCGCGTCCGTGACCCGCTGCCGCCGAACGCCTTGCCCGCCGTCGGCCGACTGCCGGGACTCGCCCGCGACCCCTGGGCCGTCCGTGGTCCGGCCGCCGGGGTCACTGCCCGGCCCGTCCGGCCGGGCGTCCGGCGTGCCCCCGTTGTCGCCCGCAGGAGGGCGCCGGGGGTCCGGTGCGTTGTCCTCGGGCATCGCCATGACTCCATCCTGCCTGGTCCGAGGGCTGCCTCCACCCCGACCAGCCACTGTGGCCCGGATCGGGGCGGGCCGACCACGGATCTGGCCCAGGAGAGTTCGGCGGGCGTCCGGTGAGGGCAGGGGTTCGCCACGGTGCGGAGAGATGAGAGAATCGGGGATCGTGACTGCCGCAGCGACAGCCCCCCGAACCAGCGACCGCAGCCGCTCGAAGGCGGACGCGGTGTGTGTCGATGCCGTCGACGCGGCGCGCGAGGCCGCGGCCGTCGAGGCCGGACCCGGTCAGGTCGGCGAGCACCTCGGCCATCTGGTCGAGGGCGAGCGGCTGGTCACCCACCTGTTCGCGTGCACCCATCCCGGGTACGTCGGGTGGCGCTGGGCCGCCACCGTGACCCGGGCGTCGCGGGCGAAGGTCGTGACGGTCAACGAGGTCGTGCTGCTCCCGGGCGACCAGGCCGTGGTGGCGCCCGAGTGGGTGCCGTGGTCGGACCGACTGCAGCCGGGCGACCTGCGGCCCGGAGACCTGCTGCCGACGCCGCCGGACGACCCACGGCTGACGGCCGGGTTCACCGAGACCGGCGCCGCGGAGGACGTTCGCGCGGTGGTCGACGAGCTCGGCCTGGGCCGGGCCCGGGTGCTCTCGCCGGAAGGTCGCGAGTCGGCGGCGGAGCGGTGGTACGCGGCCGACTTCGGGCCAGGGTCCTCGATCGCGCAGTCGGCGCCCCACCGGTGCGCGAGCTGCGCGTTCTGGATCCGGCTGGCGGACAGCCTCGGCCAAGCCTTCGGTGCCTGTGGCAACGAGATGGCGCCGGGCGACGGACGGGTGGTGGCGTACGACTACGGCTGCGGCGCGCACTCCGACGTCGTACTCGAGAACCCGGAGCCGGCGGCGCCCGAGCATGCGCTGGACACCATGAGCTACGACGAGCTGGAGCCGTCCGAGGCCTGAGCCGCCTCCGCGGCATGGTCGCGCTGGATCGCGGCCCACCGACGCTTGCAGTAGTACAGCCCGATCAGTCCGAGGCCGAAGCCCGCGACCGGGACCCACAGCCACCACTCGTTGCCGGACCGCTCCAGGTCGTCCCGGAAGAACAGCAGTACGACGAACGCCACCGCCCAGGCGATCACTCCGGTCAGGACCGCGCTGATCCCGCTGAGATCGAGCGGCTTCACCTCGGCATGCGTGATCTCGCCCTGCATCACCTGGCCGATCAGATCCTGCCGCTTCGATGGCGCCTGCTCTTCCACGTTGCCAGCCTACTCGGCGGACCGACACGAAATGCCGCGGATTCGGGCGGCGAAGCGGCGCGGGCTCTGGCACCATCACGCCATGGCTGAGACTCGGGCACGGGAGCGCAGAGGCAGCGCGCTGGACTCGTTCTTCAAGATCGGCGAACGCGGTTCCACGCTCGGGCGTGAGGTGCGTGGCGGCCTGGTCACGTTCTTCACGATGGCGTACATCGTCGTGCTGAACCCGCTGATCATCGGCACTGTCAAGGACGGCTCCGGCCAGTACATCGGCGGCGGCACCGACCCGGCAGTCGCGATCGCGAAGGTTGCCGTGGCCACCGCCCTGGTGGCAGGTGTGCTCACGATCCTGATGGGCCTGGTCGCGAACTTCCCGCTCGCAGTGGCCGCCGGGCTCGGGCTGAACGCGTTCGTCGCGTTCTCGATCGCGACCCAGATGACCTGGGCGGACGCGATGGGGCTGGTGGTGCTGGAGGGCCTGATCATCCTGCTGCTGGTGCTGACCGGGTTCCGCCGGGCGGTGTTCGAGGCGGTGCCGCGGGAGCTCAAGGTCGCGATCAGCGTCGGCATCGGGTTGTTCATCGCGTTCATCGGGGTGGTCGACGCGGGCTTCGTACGGCGACCGGCCTCGCCGGCCGCGCCCCCGGTCGAGCTGGGTGTCACCGGCAGCCTTCGCGGCTGGCCGACCCTGGTCTTCGTGATCGGCCTCGCGCTGATCATCACGCTGTACACACTCAAGGTGCGCGGCGCGATCCTGATCGGCATCCTGTCCGCGACCGTGCTGTCGATCATTCTCGAGGCTGTCGCCGGCATCGGGGCGCGCTCGGCGGAGAACCCCGGCGGCTGGGGCCTGTCGGTGCCGAAGCTGCCCAACGACTGGTTCATCACACCGGACTTCGACATGCTCGGCGAGTTCAGCCTGTTCGGTTCGTTCGAAGAGGTCGGGCTGGTGAGCGCCCTGCTGCTCGTCTTCACGCTGATGCTGGCCGACTTCTTCGACACCATGGGCACGATGACGGCGATCGGCGCTGAGGCCGGGCTGCTCGACGCCGACGGCAACCCAGCCAACACGCAGCGGATCCTGATCGTCGACAGCGTCGCCGCCGCGGCCGGCGGTGCCGCCTCGGTGTCCAGCAACACGTCGTACATCGAGTCGGCGTCCGGCGTCGGCGACGGTGCCCGGACCGGGCTGGCCAGCGTGGTCACCGGACTGTGCTTCCTGGTTTCGATCTTCGTCGCACCACTGGTCACGCTGGTCCCGTACGAGGCCGCGACGCCGGCGCTGATCCTGGTCGGCTTCTTGATGATGGCGCAGATCAGCGGGATCGACTTCGATGACCTCGAGGTCGCCATCCCGGCGTTCCTGACCATGATCCTGATGCCGTTCAGCTTCTCGATCACGGCGGGCATCGGCGCCGGGTTCGTCTCCTTCGTGCTGCTCAAGGTGGTCCGCCGCAAGGCCGGCCAGGTGCACCCGCTGATGTGGGTGGTGTCCGCACTGTTCGTCGTGTACTTCGCGATCGGCCCACTGACCGACTGGCTGACGTGAGCGCCGTGCGGGCGTTCGACCCGGCGCGGCACACCGCCTACTCCGACCCCGGCGGGCTCGGCGCGCTGCTCGGCGCCGTACCAGCTGAACCCGCGTCGATCTCGAAGGTGGCGCGCAACGTGGTCGTGCACTACCGGGCATCCGGCCACGAGCTGCCCGCCGACACTGTGGCGGACATCAACCTGTGCTGGCTGGACGCGATCCTGGAGACCGACCAGCGCCGGCACGGCCGGCCACCGGCGGAGCCGCGCGACCCGCAGCAGCGGGTGCAGGGCTGCTGCCGTGACCACACGCTGTTCGCTGTCGGAGTGCTGCGTCAGCACGGGGTCCGGTCGCGCAGCCGGGTCGGGTTCGCCGGGTACTTCAGCCCGGGGCACCACGCGCCATTCGAGACCGCCGCCGAGGCGTGGCGCCGCTACCGGGCGGGTGAGCTCGACCCGGCGACGTACGCGGTGGAACCGGGGTCGGAGATCGGCGGGCCGTGGTTCATCCGCAACTACGTCTTCCTCGAGGTCGCGCACCGGTACGGCGACGAGCTGCTGCTGTGGGACGGCTGGGGCGCGATGACCGGGCCGGGTCCGGCGGAACCCGCGGACCTGGAGCTTGCCGACGACGTCGCCGCACTCCTGGTCGCGGCCGACGAGGGCGACGAGGCCGCGCTCTACCAGCGGTACCTCGCTGACAGCCGGCTGCATCCCGGCCCGAAACGGTCACCCGGATGTCGCCGTTGGGTCAGCCGCCGGTGCGGGTGGAGCTGACTCGGCGCGGGCGCTGAGGTACTCGGCGCGGATGGTGAAGACCTGCCGGAGATCCTCGACCACGCCGCTCAGGAACTCCTCGCGGTACGTCGCGTCTGTGATCAGCGCGATCGCGTAGTACAGCCCGGTGAAGGTGGCGATGCCGACCGCCACCCGCAGCAGCGACGCGGTCAGCACCAGCTCCTCGCCGAACAGCTGCGGCCGCGCGGACCAGTCGCCGGGGTCGATCTCCCAGGCGCTGTAGATGTCGGCGCCGATCGCCACCATGCCGAAGGCGACGAAGAACGCACCGACGCCAGTGCTGACCACCAGCACCTGCATCAGCTGGCTGACCACCAGCGTCAGGCCGACGTTGAACCGCTGCCGGGTCCGCAGCGGCGGCCCGTCCGCACCGGCGTCGCGCTCGATCCGGCGTACCTCGGCCGGCACGCGGATCACCAGGAACGCCAGTCCGAGCGCGCCGAACAGCCCGACCGCGATGAGCAGGAAGCTCAGCGGCATGCCGGAGAACACCTGCCACATCTCGGTGTTCACGAACAGCACCAGCGAGAACACCAGCAGCAGCGGCAGCGCCCGGACCAGCTTGGCCAGCGACGTGGCGAGCTCGCCGGCCAGCCGGGTCAGCCCCCAGAAGATCGTTGCCGACAGCCCGTACCCGACCACCAGGTAGACCAGCCCGATCAGGACCAGGTTGCCGGCGGCAACGCCGAAGGACTGCCGCAGCTGGCGCTCGGAGACCAGCGGCAGCAACGCCGGCAGCAGTACGAACACCATCAGCTCCGGTGCGCCGAGCCGCGTCGGCAGCGACCAGAACGCCCGCCCGCGCAGCCGGTTGAGCACTCCGAACCCGCCGATCAGCGCTGCCAGTCCGGCGAGTGCCGCCAGCACGTTCTGCCACCAGGTCCAGTTCAGCGACGTGGCGCCGATCACCTCGGCCAGGAAGACCAGCACGAACAACGGTGTGGCGCGGGTGAAGATGTCGTGCGTCGCGGAGTAGTCCTCGATGAACAGCGGCAGCCCGCTACGCCGGAAGCGCCGCTCGTACGGCGTCAGGTCCACCCGGCCCGTCATGTCGCAGACCCTAGCCCGCTCCCGGTCTGCGCGTGCGCGAATCGCCAGCTACCGGCCGTGTGTGCGCGAATCGCCAGCCCGGCCGTGAGTGTGTGCGTGAATCGCCAGGTGGAAGGCCCGATCGTTGGCGATTCTCGAATGCACAACCGGGACCTGGCAGTTCGTGAACACACAGCCGGGCTGGCGATTTGTGAACACGCACGGTAGGGATGAGGGTCACGGCTGAGGGTCGACGGCGCGGGTCAGGCGTGGGTGGCGTCTTCGTGGTCGCGGTGGCCGTGGGGCTCTATCTGGAAGGTGGAGTGTTCTACGTCGAAGTGGCCGGACAGGCAGGCTTGCAGGCGGTCCAGGACCGGGCCGACGCCGGTGTGGGCGAGGACGGTCTCGTCCACCACGACGTGCGCGGACAGCACCGGGACACCGCTGGTGATGGTCCAGGCGTGCAGGTCGTGGACGTCGACGACGCCGCCGCAGCTCAGGATGTGCTGCCGGACGTGCGACATGTCCACGCCCGGCGGGGCGGCCTCCAGGAGCACGTCGGTGGCTTCCTTGAGCAGCCGCACTGTGCGCGGCACGATCAGTGCCGCGATCAGCAGCGACACCACCGCGTCGGCCTGCAGCCAGCCGGTGAACCGGATCACCAGGGCCGCGACGATCACCGCGACCGAGCCGAGCGCGTCGGCCATCACCTCGAGCGCGGCGCCGCGGATCGCGAGGGCGGACCGGTCGGCGCCGCGCAGCACCAGGAGCGAGACCACGTTCGCGACCAGGCCGACGACGGCGAAGACCAGTACCAGCCCGGTCGAGATCGGCTCGGGGTCGCGCAGGCGTCGTACCGCCTCGATGGTGACCAGGGTCGCTGCGCCGAGCAGGATGACCGCGTTCGCCACCGCGGCGAGGATCTCGAGACGCTGGTAGCCGAAGGTACGGCGGGTGGTCGGCGGCCGGCTCGCGAACCAGACCGCGAGCAGGGTGAGGCCGACCCCGGCCGCGTCCGAGCCCATGTGGGCGGCGTCGGCGAGCAGCGCCAGGCTGCCGCTGACCAGGCCGCCGACGACCTCGATCGCGAGCACCACGAGCGTGATCGCGAACACGACGGCCAGCCGCCCGCGGTGCGCGCCGGCGGCGGTGGTGGTGTGGTCGTGTGAGTGAGCGTGACCCATCGATCCCCTTCCCCGTGCAGGTGCGTCAGCGCGCGGCGAGCGGGGCGAACGCGTCCGCGACCGGTTCCAGGATGCCCGGCTCCGCGTCGAGCGGCAGGTTCAGCACGACCAGGTCGACCCCGGCGTCAGCGTAGCCCTGGGCCTGCTGGACAGCCTTCTCAGCCGCCTGCTCGGCCGGCACGTCGCCGTCGATCCGGACGTTCACCGAGCAGGTGATCTCGGCCGGGTCGCGGCCGGCCTCGGCACAGCGTTCCAGCAGGATCTCCTTGAGCGGCAGCCACTCCTGCGGCGACTCGGTGATCACGTTCCATTGCTGGGCCCAGCGGGCCACCGCGCGAAGCGTACGTCGCGGGCCACGGCCGCCGATGGTGATCGGTGGGTGCGGGCGCTGCACCGGCTTCGGCTCGCAGCGGGCCTCGCGCAGCCGCACGTACCGGCCGTCGAGGTCGGTCACCGGGTCACGGAGCAGCCCGACGATCGCCTCCATGCCCTCGTCGAACCGGTCGAACCGCTCGCGCAGCGGCGGCAGCTCGATGCCGTACGCGTCGCACTCCTGCTGGTTCCAGCCGGCTCCGAGGCCGAGCTCGAGCCGGCCGCCGGACACGATGTCGACGGTCGCAGCCATGTTCGCCAGCACCGCCGGGTGCCGGTAGATCATCCCGGTGACCTGGCAGCCGACCCGGATCCGCCGGGTCGCCTGGGCCAGCGCGGCCAGCGAGGTCCAGCCCTCCAGGTTCGGCCCGGCCAGGTCGCCCGTGAGCGGGTAGAAGTGGTCCCAGTGCCAGGCCGACTCGAAGATCTCGAGCTCGTCGGCCGCCACCCAGACATCCCGCATCCGCTCCCAGGTCGTGTGCTCCGGCCTGGTCTTGATCGCGAGGCGCATCGTCAGCGTTCCCTCCATCGTCGGACTGCGGGCCAGCCTACCCCCGCCGGCAATCCGGTTTAATTAGCAAAGGTAATGAGTTATGCTAATGAACATGCCATCCGTTGTCTCGAAGCAGGTGAAGAGCGACGTCGGCCTGGCGAGTGCGCTGCGGTCGTCGATCCTTCGGTTGTCGAGGCAGATCCGCTGGCAGCGCGCCGACGACGCGGATCTCACCGCGAACCAGCTGGGCGTGCTCGGAGCGCTCGGCAAGCACGGTGCGATGACGATCGGTGACCTGGCGGTGCACGAGAAGGTGAAGCCGCCGTCGATGACGCGCACCGTGTCGAACCTGGAGGCGGCCGGCCTGGTCCGGCGGATCCAGCACGAGACCGACAAGCGTCACGTGCTGGTCGACCTCACCGACGCCGCGCGCGAGCTGATCGCCGCGAACCGGCGCCGCCGGGACGAGTGGCTGCAGACCAAGCTGAAGACCCTGAGCCCCGAGGAGCGTGACATCCTGCGCAAGGCAGCCCCCGTTCTCGAACGTCTGGCGGCCTCGTGAGCCCTACCTTCAGGGCTTTCCGTGTCCGCAACTTCCGCCTCTACGCCTCCGGCGCCATCATCTCGAACGTCGGTACCTGGATGCAGCGTGTCGCCCAGGACTGGCTGGTCCTGGAGCTGACCGGCTCCGGTACGGCGCTCGGTATCGTCACCGGCCTGCAGTTCCTGCCCGCGCTGCTGGTCTCGCCGTACGCGGGCCTGATCGCCGACCGGTTCTCGAAGCGCCGGGTGCTGATGGTCACCCAGATCGCGATGGGCGTGGTCGCGCTCACCCTCGGCACGCTGGTCGTCACCGGTCTCGTCGAGGTCTGGCAGGTGTACGTGCTGGCCTTCCTGTTCGGAATCGGCACCGCGTTCGACGCGCCGACCCGGCAGTCGTTCGTGGTCGAGATGGTCGGCAAGGACGACCTGTCGAACGCGGTCGGCCTGAACTCGTCCTCGTTCAACGCCGCCCGGCTCATCGGTCCCGGCCTGGCCGGGCTGCTGATCCACTGGTTCGGTACCGGCCCGGTGATCATGATCAACGGGCTGAGCTACGGCGCGGTGATCCTGTCGCTGCTCCGGATGCGGCCGCACGAGCTCCACTCGCCGAAGCCCGCGGGACGGGAGAAGGGCATGATCCGCGACGGCGTGCGGTACCTGTGGCGCCGGCCGGACCTGATGATGGTGCTGGCCACGGTGTTCTTCGCCGGCACCTTCGGGCTGAACTTCCAGCTCACCTCGGCGCTGATGGCGACCGCGGAGTTCCACAAGGGCCCGGGGGAGTACGGCATCCTCGGCTCGATCCTCGCGATCGGCTCGCTGGCCGGTGCGCTGATGGCCGCGCGCCGGGTGCGGATCCGGCAGCGGCTCGTGGTCGGGGCGGCGATCGCGTTCGGGGCCATGGTCGTCGTGAGTGGCCTGATGCCGACGTACGCGTCGTTCGCGATCGTGCTGCCGCTGGTCGGGTTCAGCGCGCTGACGCTGCTCACCGCGGCGAACGCGACCATGCAGCTGAGCATCGCGCCACACCTGCGCGGCCGGGTGATGGCGCTCTACATGACCGTGCTGATGGGCGGTACGCCGCTCGGCTCGCCGTTCATCGGCTGGATCGGCCAGACCTTCGGAGCCCGCTGGTCGCTGATCGTCGGTGGCGGCCTGACCGTGCTCGGCGCGATCGGGGCGGTGCTGTTCTTCAACCGCCGCCGCGGCCTGGCCCTGCGCCCGCAGCTGCTGCCGCGGCCCCGGCTGGACGTCGTACCGATCTCGTCCGAGCCGCCGCACCGCCAGGCGGTCGCCTAGGGAGTGCCAGACCGGCCGCCACCCCGGGCGGGAGGTGGCGGCCGGCAGCTATCGACTGAGCGTCAGCTCAGTGTCAGCTGAGGGTCACGGCGGTGTCGTCGATCACGAAGGACGTCTGCAGCGAGATGTCCTCGGTCCCGGTGAAGTTGATCGAGACGGTCTGACCCGCGAACGAGGAGATGTCGAAGCTCTTCAGCACGTAGGTCGGGTTCTCGTTCAGGTTCGAGTAGGTCGCCAGCGTGGTCGAGCCGGCCCGCACCGTGAGCCTGTCGTACACCACGGTGCTGGTCGTCTCGCTGCTGTCGATGCGTACGTAGAACGACAGCGTCGCGCGGCATCCGGACGGGATCGCCACCGACTGGGACAGCGTGTCGGTGTGGGTGGTGCCGTACCCGTCCAGCCAGGCCTTCCAGCTGCCCGTCCGTGCCGGCCGGCCGGACGAGTTGTCGATCACTCCGGACGACGCCGACCAGACGGTGTTACCGGACTCGAAGCCGGGGTTGCCGAGCTTCTGGCCGGAGCAGCCGCCACCGGCGGGGTTGATCGTGAACGTGAAGGTGGCCGTACCGGTCTGCGGGGTGCTGGCCGAGTCCCGTGCCGTCACGGTCGTGTTGTAGGTGCCGGCCGTGGTCGGCGTACCCGAGATCACGCCGCCGGTGCTGATCGACAACCCGGGCGGCAGCCCGGTCGCCGACCAGGTGTACGGCGCGGTGCCGCCGGTCGCGGTCAGGGTGATGTTCGCGATCGCGGTGCCGACGGTGCCGGACTTGTTGCCCGGGTTGTTGACCGTCACGCCACCGGGGTTGCTGGTGCACGTCGGGTCGCCGGTCTGAGCCGGAACGCTGACCGCGTCCCAGGCCGCCTTGACCGTGTTGAACTCCAGGCAGCTGCCCGGGAACAGGTTCTTCGCCGCGGTCAGCGTCCAGGTCCGGTACCGCAGGTACGAGCTGGACGTGGTCTTCATCAGCATCGCGTTGTACATGATCCGGCCGGCCTTCTGGATGCCGATGCCGGTCACCGACGAGCCGTTGCAGGTCGAGCTGGACGGCTTGCCGCCACCGGGGTTGCTGCCCTCGGCGAGCAGGTAGAACCAGTGGTTACCGGGACCCGCGGCCGCGTGCACCTCGGTGCCCGGGATGGCGCTGGAGTAGCAGTTCGGGTCGCCGACGGCCGACGGGTTGTACATGTTGCGGATCGGGCCGTTGCCGGTGAGGTTGATCTCCTCGCCGACCAGGTAGTCCGGCACGTCGTACGGCGCGACCTGGTTCGAGAACGCCTCGGTCAGCGCGCCGAACACGTCGCCGACGAACTCCTGGGTGCCGGAGCGCGAGATGCCACCCGGGGTGTGGTCGTCGATGCCGTGGCCGAACTCGTGCGCCATCACGTCGATCGAGCTGATCCACTGGTTGGCGGTGTTGTGGCCGATCGCGACCTTCACGCCGTCGTAGAACGCGTTGATGTCGTTCAGGCCGACCCGGATCGGCAGCCAGCCGCCGTTGCCGTCCATGCCGTTGCGACCCAGCCACTGCGACAGCATCTTCTTCTGGGTCTGGGTCGAGTACAGCGCGTCGACGCAGCCGGTCTCCTTGCTGGTGGCGTTGCCGTTGCCCCACAGGTCGTCCGGTCCGGAGAAGACCTGGTTGTTCGCGTAGTCCTGGCAGCTCATCGTGGTTGAGGCCGGGTCGCGCATCGAGTACGTGCTGCCCGACTGGGTGGTGTCCAGCTGCAGCGGGTTCGGGCCGCTGTAGGCGCCGGTGCCACTGCCGGCTACGACGCGCTCGATGGCGTCGATCACCTTGCCGGTGTGCGCGTCGACGTACACGTCCTGCTTGGACGGCGTGCTGCCCTTGGTGCCGGTGACCCGGGTCTCCCAGCTCAGCCGTGGAGTACCGAGGGTGTGTACGACGAGGCGCGGGGTGGACGTCGCGTCGACCGTGCTGAGCCGCGCACGGGCGATGCCGGCGGCCCGTTCGGCGGACAGCGATGGACTGGTCGACAGCTCGCCGATCGTGGCGGACTGCGCGACCGAGGTGGCCTGGACGTCGCCGTTGCGGTCGGTGACCACGACGAAGTCGCCGCCGACCACCGGCAGGCCCTTGTACGAGCGCTGGAACGGCACGTACTGCAGGCCCTCGGGGACGGAGATGACCGGCTTTGCGGCGAACGTGTCACCCGGGCTCGCCTTGAGGACCGCGGCGCGGGCGGCGACCAGGTCCTTGGCGGACTCGGCGGCCAGCGCACGGGACTGTGCCGGCGACGGGGTGGGTGGCGCGGCCGGCTGCGCCGCGTCGGCGCCGGAGGCGACCATGCCGACGCCGGCGAAGACCATCAGGCCGGCCGACGACGTCGCCAGGACGCGTCTGAGAGATCGGGATCGAGCTGCGAAGACCATGGTGGTGGTCCCTTCGGGACGAAGGTGTGGGCGGGTGCGGCCGCGGCCCCCACGGCGCGCGGGTGGACGCTATTGCGCAGAGTGATCGAGCGTCAACGCACAGCAGTGACGTGGCACAACATTGCCGTTGACAACGAAAGCCCTGAGAAACGGTCAGCGGAAGGCGCTGATCACGTCCGCCATCCGCGCCACCGGTCCGGGCTCGGTGAGGTCGGCGAGCCGGATCATCACCTCGCCGGCACCGGCCTCGGCCAGCTGCCGGAACCGGCCGACCTGGTCGGCCACGGTGCCCGCGTTGACCGCAGCCGCGTACCGGGCCGGGTCCTGGCGGGCCGGCCGGAGCCGCTCGACCAGCTCGGCGACGTGCCGGTCGTCACTGCCGACCAGCACGGTCGACAGGTGCGTCATCGTCACCTCGTCCGGGTTCCGCCCGACGTCCGCGCAGTGCGCCCGCAGTACCTCGGTCTTGTGCCGGACGTTCGCCGCGTCGCCGAACACGTTGGCGGCGTCGGCATACCGGGCGGCCAGTCGCAGCGTGCGCTTCTCGCCGCTGCCGCCGAGCACGATCGGCAGCCGTTCCTGCAGTGGCCGCGGGTAGCACGAGGTGTCCGGAACCGTCAGCACCCTGCCGGTGAACGGCTTCCCGCCCGGACCCCACAGCACCGGCAGCAGCCGGAGCGCGTCCTCGAGCAGCAGGTACCGGTCGCGGACGGCGGGGAAGTCCCACCCGTACGCCGCGTGCTCGGCCTCGAACCAGGCCAGGCCCAGCCCGCACACGGCCCGGCCGCCGCTCAGTACGTCCAGGGTGGCGGCGATCTTGCCCAGATGCGCGACGTTGCGATAGGTGACACCGCTGACCAGCGTGCCGAGCCGGACCCGCTCGGTACACGCGGCCAGGTAGCCGAGCGTGGTCCAGGACTCCAGGAAGTCCTCCCAGGCCCGGCCCACCTGCGGGATCTGCCGGAAGTGGTCCATCACGTAGATCGCGTCGAACCCGGCGGTCTCGGCCGCGACAGCGATGTCGCGCAGCCAGCGCGCGGTCGCGGCCCGGCCGTCGGGATGGGTGAAGCTGCCGAGGTGCAGCCCGAACCGCAGCCCGGCCGGCTCGTTCCGCTGCCGGTGCTCGGCCTGCGCCGCGGCCACGAACGCCTCCGGTACGACGCGCACGGTCCGCGGCGCCAGCACCTCGTCGTACCCCTCATCGGCCAGACGGTCGCGGACCGCCGCCCAGGTCTTGAGCTGCGTGGTCAGTACGTCGGCCGGTATCCGCTTGGCGCGACCGCGGTTGCGGGCCCGGCACTCCGCGGCCGGGGTGTCGAACGCGACCGCGACACAGGGCAGCCCGTGCTGCCGGGCCAGTGTGAGCCACCGGATACGGCGTTCGGCGT
Source organism: Kribbellaceae bacterium (assembly GCA_035650275.1). Lineage (GTDB taxonomy): Bacteria > Actinomycetota > Actinomycetes > Propionibacteriales > Kribbellaceae > DASRHY01. The sequence continues at coordinate 33,413 of DASRHY010000304.1, forward strand.
CCAGCCCGAGTGTGTCGATCACGGTGGTGAGCCGGCGCGCCAGCCGCCGTCGTACTACGTCGTCGAGCAGCTCGAACGCGTCCGCGCTCGCCGCGATGTCGTCCTCGCCGGACCCGACCAGGGCCCGCAGCCGGTCACTCGACACGATCACGTCCGCCGCGAAGTGCTCGTCGGCCCAGGTCGTCTTCCCGCTCGCCCCGGGTCCGACCAGCACCACCACACACGGCGCCGGCAGGTTCACCGTGTCCACGCCCACCTCCCTTGTGGCGACGACTGGACCCAAGTTTCAAGCCACCATGTCGCACGTGGGCACCGCGGGCTTGGAACTTGGGTCCAATCGTCGCCTAACGTGGGGCAGTGCGTTTGTTCGTGGGTGTGGTTCCGCCGGTGGAGGTCATCGAGCATCTGGCCGGGTTCGTGGAACCGCGGCGAGAGCACCCGGACGACGATCTGCGCTGGGCAGCCGAGGAGAACTGGCACATCACGCTGGCGTTCCTCGGCGAGGTGCCCGACCGCAAGGCCGACGAGCTGGAGGAGCGGCTGGAACGCGCCGCCCGACGCCGGCCGGCGATGGGGCTGCGGTTGTCCGGCGGAGGTGCGTTCCCGAACGCGGCGGAGGCGCGGGTGTTGTGGACCGGCGTACAGGGTGACCGGACAGCGCTGTCACGGCTTGCGACCGGGACCCGGGCGTCGGCGAACCGGGCCGGGATCGAGGTGGCCGGCCGGCGGTTCTCGCCGCACGTGACGCTGGCCCGGTTGCGGCGGCCGGTGGACGTGACCCGGTGGCTGCGGATCTTCGAGGGGTACGACGGGCCGGCGTGGACCGCGGAGAGCATCCAGCTGATCGCGTCGCGACTCGGTCAGGGACCCAATCGAGGTTCGGCCTACGAGACTGTGGGCGAGTGGCCTCTGTTAGGTTAACCTACGCTTAATTAGCCTAGCCTAACCCGATTGAGGAACGCCCTGTGCTCGCCAACTTCCTGATCGGACTGCGGGAGGGTCTCGAGGCCGCGCTGGTGGTCACCATCCTCGCCACGTTCCTGGTCAAGTCCGGTCACCGTGATCGGCTCAAGCACCTGTGGTTCGGCGTCGGTGCGGCGATCGCGCTCGCGGTCCTCGGCTGGTCCCTGCTGCAGTTCATCACCGCGCTGACCGCGAGGTCGTTCACCACCCAGGAGACGATCGGCGGGATCATGTCGATCGCCGCCGTTGCGTTCGTCACCTGGATGATCTTCTGGATGCGCAAGGCGTCCCGCACGATCGCGGGCGAGCTACGCGAGCGGATGGGGCAGGCGCTCGAGGTGGGCGCCGGCGCGGTGATGCTGCTGGCGTTCCTCGCGGTGTTCCGCGAGGGCATCGAGACAGCCTTCATCGTGTACGCGTCCGCCGCCACCGCGACCACCGTGACCCCGTTCGCCGGCGTGATGCTCGGGCTCGCTACTGCGGTGGTGCTCGGGCTGCTGATCTACCGCGGCGCGATCAAGATCAACCTGGCCCGGTTCTTCAAGTGGACCGGGGCGATCCTCGTACTCGTTGCCGCCGGCATCCTTGCGTACGGCTTCCACGACCTGCAGGAGGCCGGCATACTGCCGGGCCTGAACACGCTCGCCTTCGACATCTCCGCTGCGATACCGCCGGACAGCTGGTACGGCGTCCTGCTGAAGGGCATCTTCAACTTCAACGCGCAGCCGACGGTGATCGAGCTGGTGGTCTGGCTCGCCTACCTCGTCCCGCTCATGTTCCTCTACCTGCGTCCGTCCGGACCGCCCCGGCAGCCCCAGCCGGCGTCCCCGGCCGTCTCGTCCGAGCCGGCCTGAGCAAGTTCGTCCACCGAGTCCCATCAGGAGATCCAGCCATGCCCGTCGCAACCCTCCGGACCCGCTCTGCCGCCGGCGTGAGCGCCGTACTCCTCGCCATCGGCCTGACGGCCTGCGCCGAGGAGACGCCTGCCGCCACCGACGACGGCACCGGCCCGGTCGCGGTCACGGCCGGCGACTCCGAGTGCAAGCTCAGCCGCGCCGAGGTACTGGCCGGCACCAGCACGTTCAGCGTCACCAACGGCGGCAGCAAGGTCACCGAGTTCTACGTGTATGCCGAGGGCGACCGGGTGATGGGCGAGGTGGAGAACATCGGCCCGGGCCTGAAGCGCGACCTGATCGTCGAGCTGGAGGCGGGCAAGTACCAGACCGCCTGCAAGCCGGGCATGGTCGGCAACGGCATCCGCGGCGACCTGACCGTCTCCGGCGAGGCGGCGAAGCAGGTCGACAGCGACGCCGCGCTCAAGCAGGCCACCGTGAGCTACCAGCGGTACGTGAACTCGCAGGCCACCGCCCTGGAGGAGCGGACCGTCGAGTTCGTCACCGCGGTGAAGGCGAACGACATCGCGAAGGCCAAGCAGCTGTTCGGAGTCAACCGCACCTACTGGGAGCGGATCGAGCCGGTGGCGGAGTCGTTCGGCGACCTGGACCCGAAGATCGACGGTCGCGAGAACGATGTCGAGCCGGGCAAGGACTTCACCGGGTGGCACCGGATCGAGAAGGCGCTCTGGGTGGACAACAGCACCGCCGGGATGGCGAAGTACGCCGACATGCTGCTGGCGGACGTGAAGACCGTGGTGGCGAAGGCAAAGGCCGTCCAGCTGAACCCGCTGCAGCTCGCGAACGGTGCGAAGGAGCTGCTGGACGAGGTCGCGACCGGCAAGATCACCGGCGAGGAGGACCGCTACAGCCACACCGACCTGTGGGACTTCAAGGCGAACGTCGAAGGCTCGCAGGCCGCGGTTCAGGCGCTCCGCCCTGCGCTGCAGCAGCGTGACGCGGCACTGGTGAAGACGCTCGACACCCAGTTCGCCGCGGTGCTCGCCTCGGTGGAGAAGTACCGCGAGGGCGACGGTTTCGTCTCCTACGACAAGGTCACCGAGCCGGAGCGCAAGCAGCTCAGCACGACGCTGGACGCACTGGCCGAGCCGGTCAGCAAGGTTGCCGCGGTGGTGGCCCAGAAGTGACCCAGGATCCGGCACCGCAGTCCCGCGGACTGTCCCGCCGCAGCCTCTTCGGCGCGGCAGGGGCGGCCGTCGCGGCCGGGGTCGGCGGGTACGCGGTGCACGCCGCCGCCTCCGAGTCCGACGAGACCGGCGGCTACGACAGCGCGTCGGCCGTCGGCTTCCACGGCGACCACCAGGCAGGCATCGTCACCCCGGCCCAGGACCGGCTGCACTTCGCAGCCTTCGACCTGTTGCCGGGCACGACCCGCGACGGGCTGGTCCGGCTGCTCAAGGAGTGGACCGCGGCCGCGGCAGCGATGGCGGCCGGGAAGGACGTCGGCGAGTACGGCGCGGTGTCCGGCCCGGACGACGCGCCGCCGGAGGACACCGGCGAGGCGATGGGGCTGCCGCCGTCCCGGCTGACCCTGACGATCGGCTTCGGGCCGAGCCTGTTCACCGATGCCCGGGGCAAGGACCGGTTCGGGCTCGCGGGCCGGCGCCCGGCAGCGCTGGTGGACCTGCCGCCCTTTGTCGGCGACGAGATCAGGCCGGAGCGCAGCGGCGGCGACCTCGCCGTACAGGCGTGCTCGGACGACCCGCAAGTCGCCGTGCACGCGATCCGCAACCTGGCCCGGATCGGGTTCGGCACCACCTCGGTGCGGTACTCGCAGCTCGGTTTCGGCCGGACGTCGTCGACGTCGCGGGAACAGGTCACGCCGCGGAACCTGATGGGGTTCAAGGACGGCACCCGCAACCTGAAGCTCGAGGACACCGCCAAGCTGGAGCAGCAGCTGTGGGTGCAGCCCGGCGACGGGCAGGACTGGATGACCGGCGGCTCGTACCTGGTCACGCGGCGGATCCGGATGATGATCGAGACCTGGGACCGCACCTCGCTGGCCGAGCAGGAGGCGATCATCGGCCGGCACAAGGGATCCGGGGCGCCGCTCGGGAAGGCCGGCGAGTTCGACGAGATCGACTTCGAGATCAAGGACAGCGCGGGCGAGCCTCGGTTCAGCAAGGAGGCGCACATCCGGCTCGCGCACCCGTCGAACAACAACAACGCGGAGCTGCTGCGTCGCGGATACAACTTCGTCGACGGCACCGACGGACTCGGCCGGCTGGACGCCGGGCTGTTCTTCATCGCCTACCAGCGGGACCCGCGCAAGCAGTTCATCCCGGTGCAGCGCAAGCTGAGCACCGACGTGCTGAACGAGTACATCAAGCACGTCGGCTCCGGCGTCTTCGCCTGCCCGGCCGGTGTCCAGCCCGGCGGGTTCTGGGGCGAGAGGCTCTTCGCCTGACCGGCATCGACGCCGCCCTGGACCCGGCCGCCACGGTCGGGGCCTGGAGACCCTAGCCTGTGCCGCATGGATCCACGGACCCGGCGGCGGGTGACGACCGGCGTACTGCTGCTGCTGGTCGCGATCGTGGTCGTGGCCGCACTGCTCCGCTAACGTCCTTGGCATGGGACCCACCCGCTCGCCGTACCTGATGCGAGCGGGCCTGGTCCGCAACGTGCGCACCGTCGAGCACCTCACCACGTTCGTGGTCGCCGGGGTGGCCACGGTGCTGGTGACCCGGCTGCTGCTACGGCTGATGGGTTACCCGGAGATCGGCGGCCGCGGTCTGCACATCGCGCACGTGCTGCCGGGCGGACTGCTGATGCTGGTGTCGATCGTGCTGCTGCTGGCCTACGTCGGACCGGTGGTCCGGCCGGCCGCGGCGCTCGTCGGCGGGATCGGGTTCGGGCTGTTCATCGACGAGGTCGGCAAGTTCGTCACCGCGGACAACGACTACTTCTACCGCCCGGCCGCCGCGATCATGTACATCGCGTTCGTGCTGCTGGTGCTCGGTGTGCAGTTCCTCGCCAACCGCCGCCCGATCGACCCGCGCGAGCACCTGGCGAACGCCGTCGACCACGCGGTCGAGGGCGTGGCCGGCGGGCTGTCCCGGCGCCGGCTGGCGAAGGCGTCGGAGCAGATACGTGCGGCCGGGCCGGACGTCGCGGGCCGTGCCGAGGTCCGGGCGCTGCTGGCCGCGACGCCGCGCGACGAGGTCGAGCTGGCAGCGCCGGTGGACGCGTTGTGGACGGCGCTGCAACGCGGGTTCGACCGGCTCGCGCTGCACCCGTGGGCACCCCGCATCACGGTCGCGGTACTCGCCGTCCAGGCCGTGGCAGCCCCGCTGATCGCGATCTGGATCCGCTTCGACCGCGGGCACCTGCTGTCCGACGTACCGGTGATCGGGGTCGCGGTCGGCAGTGCGCTGTCGGCGATGTTCACGGTGCGCGGAGCGGTCCGGTTGCGCCGCGGCGACCGGGTCCGGGCGGTGCGGCTGTTCGAGCTGGCGGTGCTGGTGTCGCTGCTGGTCACCCAGGTGTTCCAGTTCGCCGGTACCCAGTTCGCCGCGGTCGGCGGGATCGCGCTGGACCTCATCCTGCTCGGTCTGCTGGGTGCGGAGCAGGACCGGCTGCAACGGCAGGCTCAGGCGCGAGCCTCTCGGCCGGCACCTCCTCCTGGAGTGGGAGGGGACGCGCGTCCATCTCCTTCCACTGGCTGAGGAAACCCGGGACCGTGGTCGTCACCAGGTAGATGCCGCCGGCAACCAGCAGTGCGGGAGCGAGGCCGATCCCGGCGATCGCGGCGCCGGCCAGGATGCCGCCGAGCGGGATGCCGGCCCAGGCCACCGAGTCCGACAGCGCGCCGACCCGGCCGAGCAGCGCGCGCGGCACCCGCTGGATGTAGATCGCCCCGATGATCGGGTTGAGGAAGCCGGCACCGAACCCGGCGATCGCCCACACCACCGCGACCACCCAGATCGGTGCGCCGAACGCCAGTACGACGAACCGTGGTGCGCCCGCGATGAAGAACCCGACCAGGTAGGTCATCCGCCGCGGCAGCCGGTCGCCGAGCGCGGCCGCGAGCAGTGCGCCGGCCGTCGCGGTGATGCCGAACGCGGACCCGAGCAACCCGATCTGCGCCGGGCCGTAGCCGCTGTCGCGGATCCAGACCGGCACCAGGACGGCACCGGACGCGGCGTCCAGCAGGTTGGTGATGCAGACCATGATCGTGATCGCCCGCAGCAGCGGGTCACGGCTGAGGACCTGCCACCCGGCGTGCAGCCGCCTCAGGTAGCTGCCCTCGTCCTCGTCCTGCTCCGCCGCGTGCCGGCGCGGCGCCCAGACCGCGATCAGTACGGCGCAGACGGCGAACGACGCGGCGTCGACGAACAGCGCGGTGGCCGGACCGAGTGCCGTGATCAGCACCCCGGCGACGGCGGGCGCGATGATGCTCGCGCCGCGGTCGGTCATGCTCTCCAGTCCGGTCACCCGCTCCACCGGCACCCGGGCCGACTCGGCGATGTCCGGCACCAGGGTCCACTTCGCGGTGTCGCCCGGCCCGCGGATCAGCCCGGCGATCGCGACGATCCCGAGCAGCGCGGGGAAGCTCAGCAGGTCCAGCAGGTGCAGCAGCGGGATGAGCGCGACGACGCCGGTGCTGGCGGTGTCGGCCATCACGCTGACCCGGCGCGGCCCGACCCGGTCGATCAGCGGCCCGCCGAGTGCCTTCGTGATCACCAGCGGCGTCATCTCGAACGCGAACACCAGGGCGGTCTTGGCCGCCGAACCGGTGGTGGTGAGCACGAACCACGGGATCGCGATCGCGCTCACCCTGGTGCCGGCGATCGACACCACGTTGGCGACGATGAACGCGACCAGCGGTGCGCGCCGCGCGGGAGCCCGCGTGCCCGTCGTCGTACTCACAGCTCCGGCCTCGGGAACGCCTGCAGCTGTACGGCGACCGTCCGGGCGCCGCGCGGCCGCTTGGCGTCGGGGTCGGTACGGTACTTCGCCAGCACCGCCTCGACATCGGCGAGCAGCCGCTTCACCTGGCCGGGGGTGAGGTCGAACGCGTAGTCCGAGATCGTGCCCACCTCCTGCCAGTCCTTCGGCAGCGACGACAGCTCGTCCAGATGCCGGAACGTCGCCTCGGCATTGACCTGGGCGACGCTGCGCAGGTAGCCGATGGCCGCGTCCGGGTCGTCCTCCAGCAGCCGGGGATCGTCCAGGTACGTGCGCTGGTGCGCCGCCCGCCACCAGCGGTCGCGGGCGTTGCCCCGGCTCTCGTCCTCGACCACCAGACCGGCCTTGGCGAGCTCGCGCAGGTGGTAGCTGGTGGCACCGGTGTTCACGTTCAGCCGCTGCGCCAGCGTGGTCGCGGTGGCGGGGCCGTGCAGCCGCAGCAGACCGACGATCCGCACCCGCATCGGGTGTGCGAGGGCGCGCAGCAAGCGGACGTCGAGGACGACGTCGTGGTCGGGGTCGACGGGCCAGGAGACGTGCCGATCGTCGGTCATACCGCCAGGGTAGATCGCAAAGACAGCTTTGCAAAGGGTTTTTGCAAAGAGAGTTGTGCAATCAGGGGACGGGCTCGTAGGTGTGCAACACGTTGCCCGAGTCGAAGGTCCGGGTGCGCAGCAGCCGCAGCGGGATCCGCTCGCCGTGGCCCGCGAACAGCGACTTCCCGGCGCCGAGCGCGATCGGGGCCACCATGATCCGCAGCTCGTCCAGCAGCCCGGCCCCGATCAGCGCGGCGGTCAGCGCCGGGCTGCCGAGCACCGCGATCTCGCCACCCGGCCCCTGCTTGACCTCCGCCAGCTCGTCCAGGCTGCGCAGCACCCGGGTCTGCGGCCACTCCGCCGTCGCCAGCGTCCGGGACACCACCAGCTTCGGGTAGCCGTTCATCTGGTCGATGACGCGCTGGTCGTTGCCGTCCGCTGCCGCGGTCGGCCAGTAGGCGGCCATCCCCTCGTACGTCGCCCGGCCGAACAGCAGCGTGTCCGCGGCGTCCAGCTGGCGGACGCCGAACTCCTCGAACTCGGAGTCCACCACGGGCCAGTCGAACTCCCCGTTCGCGCCTTCGTAGTAGCCGTCCAGCGTGGTCATGATGAAGGCGAAGATCCTGCGCATCTGCTGTCTCCCTCCGGGTCGGCCCGCCGTCTCCCGGCGCGCTCACCGGTACGTCGGAGCCACGGCCGGCTGCTCGACATCCTGCAACGGAAGGGCTTCAGCACGGGGGTCAGCACCGGCTCCATGCCGGCGGGTTTGCGCGTCGGGGAGAATGGCCGGATGCAGCAACCGGCCGACACCTCACGCGCGGAGCTCGCCGGCATCCTCGCCGACGGCGCCGCGCTGGTCCGTGCCGTCGGCTCCGGCCGCCGGCGCGGGGCGGAGCCACCGCCGTACCGCCGGGTGGAGCTGCGCTACGTCGACCTGAGGTCCGGGCGGCACCTGCAGGTGACCGAGTACGACGACCGCCAGGCGCACATCCGGAACGCACCGGCCGGGCCGGACGCGGGACACGCGGTGGACGAGCTGCTGGCCGCGCCGTACGGGAGCTGGCACGTCGAGACGAAGACCGAGACGCTACGGCTGCGGTACACCAAGAAGGGCAAGGTGCTGCTGCACCGCGAGAGCGGCGAGCGGGAGCAGGACACCAGCCACGACAGGGCCAAGGACCGGCTGCTGGACCCGGCGGCGCCGTTCCTGGCCGTGCTCGGGATCAGCGACCCGCACGGCCGGGTGAAACCGTCCCGGCAGTCCAAGTACCGGCAGGTCGAGGAGTTCTGCAAGATCCTCGCGCCGGCCGTGGACGAGGCGGTCGCGGCGGGCCGGATCCCGGCAGACCGGCCACTGCACGTCGTCGACCTCGGCTGCGGCAACGCCTATCTCACGTTGGCTGCCTACCATCTGCTGACCGAGCGTGGTCACGACGTTCGGGTCACCGGTATCGACCACAGCTCGAAGGCCAGGATCCGGAACACCCGGATTGCCGATGAGCTCGGCTGGGCGGATCAGATGACGTTCGTCGACGCGACCATCGCGGAGGCCGAACCGGCCACCCCGCCGGACGTCGTGCTGGCGCTGCACGCCTGCGACACCGCGACCGACGACGCGCTGGCCCGGGCGGTCGGCTGGCAGACGCCGCTGGTGCTCGCGGCACCCTGCTGCCACCACGACATCCAGAAACAGCTGAAGTCGGTCGACCCACCCTCGCCGTACGCTCTTGTCACGCGGTATGGCATCGTGCGGGAGCGTTTCGCCGATGTGCTGACGGACGCCCTGCGTGCGTCGGTGCTGCGGCAGCTGGGCTACCGGGTCGAGGTGATGCAGTTCGTGGACAGTGCGCATACGCCACGCAACCTGTTGTTGCGGGCTGCCCGCACTGGCGCGCCAGCCGATGACGGTGTGCGCGAGGAGTACGACGCGCTCACGGCTGCATGGCAGGTCCGGCCCAGGCTGGCCGAGCTGGTGCTGCCCGGCGGTGAGCCGTGATGCGGCGGCCGGCGGCGGCTGTCGCGGCGCTGCTGCTCGCCGTACCGGTGCTGCTGCTCGGGTCGCCCGCGGCGCGGGCGGACGAGGAGCCGAAGAAGCTGTTCACCATGGCCGACGAGCGGATCACCGAGTCGTCCGGCCTGGCCCGCAGTGCCGGGCACGAGGGCATCTGGTGGACGGTCAACGACTCCAGCGACTCGGCCCGGGTCTTCGCGGTGAACGCCGACGGTGAGGTCGAGGCGACGCTGACGTTCGGTGCGGACGCCCGCGACGTCGAGGCGATCGCGGTCGGCACCGACGGCAACATCTACGTCGCCGACATCGGCGACAACCTGCGCGACCAGGAGAAGGTCACCGTCTACGTGATCAAGGAGCCGGAGGACCTGTCCGACCAGCAGGTGAAGTACCGGGCCTACGACTTCGACTACCCGGACGGCTCGCACAACGCCGAGGCGCTGCTGGTCGAGCCGAAGACCAACCGGCTGTTCATCGTCACCAAGGAGGGCACCGGCGCCGCGATCTACTCGCTGGGAAAGGACGTGGCGCCGTCCCGGCGCGAGGTGAACAAGCTGTCCCGGATGGGCACCGCGCCGTCGATCGTCACCGACGGGACGTTCACCCCGGACGGCAGGTGGATGATCCTGCGCGACCCGACCGCGATGTCGGTGTGGAGCTGGCCCGGCGCGAAGACCAAGCTGTCCACCCGGCTACCACTGCAGCCGCTGGGCGAGTCGATCGCGATGGGCCCGGACGACAAGTCCGTGCTGATCGGCAGCGAGGGCAAGAACTCCGCGGTCTACCAGGTGACGATCCCGACGACGAAGGCGGCCACGCCGGCCACGCCGACGCCGCAGTCCGCCTCCGGGTCGGGCGCCACCGACTCCGACAAGAGTCACACCATGCGGTGGACGCTGATCGGTGCCGGTGGCTTCGCCGCGTTGATGGCGATGTTCACGTTCCCGAGGGGACGCCGGGAACGCGCCGACGCGATGCTGGAAGGTCAGCGCACCCGCTCGACGATGTAGTCCACCGCCCGGGTCAGCTGCTCCACGTCGTCGGGCTCGACCGCCGGGAACATCGCCACCCGGAGCTGGTTGCGGCCCAGCTTGCGGTACGGCTCGACGTCCACGATCCCGTTCGCCCGCAGCACCTTCGCGACCGCGGCCGCGTCGATCGCGTCGTCCAGATCGACCGTGCCGACCACCAGCGAGCGGGCGTCCGGGTCGGCGACGTACGGCGTCGCGTAGTCGGACTTGTCCGCCCAGGTGTAGAGCCTGCTGCTGGAGTCTGTCGTGCGCTCGACCGCCCAGCGCAGCCCGCCCTGGGTGTTGATCCAGTCGGTCTGCTCGGCCATCAGGAACAGCGTGGCCAGTGACGGGGTGTTGTAGGTCTGGTCCTTCGCCGAGTTGTCGATCGCCGTCGCCAGGTCCAGGAACGCCGGGATCCAGCGGCCGGAGGCGGTGATCTCCTCGACCCGCTCGAGCGCGCGCGGGGACATGATCGCGATCCACAGGCCGCCGTCGGAGGCGAAGCACTTCTGCGGGGCGAAGTAGTAGACGTCGGTCTCCGCGATGTCGACCGGCAGCCCGCCGGCGCCGGAGGTCGCGTCGATCACGACCAGGGCGTCCTCATCGGCACCCTCGATCCGGTGGATCGTCGTCATCACACCGGTGGAGGTCTCGTTGTGCGGCCAGGCGTACACGTCCACGCCGGCCTCGGCCAGCGGCTGCGGCCGGGTCCCGGGGTCGGAGGTCACCACGGTCGGGTCGGCCAGGTGCGGCGCGGCCTGTGCGGCCTTGGCGAACTTCGAGGAGAACTCGCCGAAGCTGAGGTGCTGGCTCTTGTTCCGGATCAGGCCGAAGGTGGCGACGTCCCAGAACGCGGTCGAGCCGCCGTTGCCGAGCACCACCTGGTACCCGTCCGGCAGGCCGAACAGCTCGGTGACGCCGCCGCGGACGCGTCGTACCAGGTTCTTCACCGGCGCCTGGCGGTGCGAGGTGCCCAGGATCTTGGCGCCGTCGGCGGCGAGCGCCGCGACCGCCTCAGCACGGATCTTGGACGGGCCGGAACCGAACCGGCCGTCGGCGGGCTTGAGCTCGTCGGGGATCTGGATGGTCGCTGCGTCTGTCACAGCGGGCTCTCCTTCGTCGTCTGGCGATGACTGGTGCCGACGACGCTGTCAGCGAGGGGACCAGTCTTCCACAGGCCTCGAAGTCGTCCGGCTGTGGGCCGGGAAATCACCGTACATTTCGCGGTGCCGCAAACGTACACTTCAAGATGTGGAGGTCACCGTGACGGAGTTGCGCGCACACCTGCGCGAATGGCTTGGCCGGGCGCGCGCCGGCGAGGACGTCGTGATCACCGAGCGCGGCGTGCCGGTCGCCCGGCTCAGCGGCATCGACTCGATGGACGTCATCGAGCGGCTGACCCGAGAGGGCGTGCTCAGTCCACCGGCATCCAAGCGTCGACACCGCGCTGCGGGCAGGCCGGTGCCTCGCCCGACTGGATCGGTGTCCGAGCTCGTCAGCGAGATGCGCCGCTGACGGTGGCGATCGTCTACTTCGACTCCAGTGCCTTCGTCAAGCTGCTGGTCGGCGAGGACGATCGTGCACCCGCCGTTGCTCTGTGGGATGGATGTGATGCTGTCGTGTCGGCCCGACTTGCGTATCCCGAGGTCTGTGCGGCACTCGCCGCCGCCGGTCGTGACCATCGTCTTGATGAGCACGGGCTGCGGCGGTCGCGCCGACTGTGGGAGCTGTTCTGGTCGGACGTCCGGGTCGTCGACCTCACCGACGCCATCGCCCGACACGCGGGCGGGCTCGCGCCCAGACACGCCCTCCGCGGTGCGGACAGTGTCCACCTGGCTAGCGCGCTGACGCTTCGAGACGTCGATCCGGTGGTCGCTGTCTGGGATCGGCGATTGGGCGCGGGCGCTGCCGGCGAGGGGTTGCGGGTCGCGCCGGCCGCCTGACCGGGCTACTCGTGCTTGCGGGTGACGGTGTGGACGCCGGTGATCGCGACCACAGGATCGGCACTGTCGGCTTCGACCCATTCGCCGCAGGCGCCGCCGCCCTCGGCGACGTCCAGGGGCAGTTCGGTGCCGTCCATCCGCAGTGCGGGGTGGTAGTACTCGGCGACCTGGCGGGCGTCGCCGGTGATGTAGTGCCCGATCAGTGCCCGCCGGAACCGGTCCGGCGTGACATTCGGGGCGCTGCCGTGCACGAGTGACCCGTGGAAGAACAGCACGTCGCCCGGCTCCAGCACGATCGGGACCGTGGACCACTGCTCCGGCACGGGGACGGTCACGTCGGTGAAGCTCTTGCTGGTATCGGCCTTCTCGGTGCACAGGATCGGCCACCGGTGGCTGCCCGGTACGACCAGCAGGCAGCCGTTCTCGGTGTCCGCCCGGTCCAGCGCCATCCAGGCCGCGGCACAGGTGCCCGGCTCGGCCTTCAGGTAGAAGTTGTCCTGGTGCACGGCCTGGCCGCGCGAGCCGGGCGGCTTGAAGTAGAGCATCGTCTGGACCGCGTACGGCTCGTCGCCGAGCAGCTCGGTGAGCCGGTCGCGCAGCCGGGTGTCCAGCAACCAGCGCAGCGACAGGTCGTCCCAGCGGTGCATCTGCGCCATCCGCGGATACCGCTTGAGCGGGTCCCGGCTGGTCGTCTCCACCCCGACCACGTCGTCGCGGTAGGAGCCGCGCCGGCGCAGCGTCATGTAGTGCTCGCGGAGCTGGCCGACCTCGTCCGCGGAGAAGGCGCCGCGGGCCACGACGTACCCCTCGCGATCGTACGCTGGCTTGGATGATTCGCTCATGCACACCATGGTTCCGTGCGGGATCGCTGTGGCAGTAGACCTGATCGGCGCAAGGAGTTGACCTTTTGACTCATTCGGTGCCGTCGCTGGCGGGGAGCCCGCTGGTGTTCCGGCTGCACTCGCCGCCGACGTACTGGCGGTGCGAGCCGAGCTGGGTGTGGCACGCGCGGCCGTTGCCGGACCACCTGCTGTGGTGCGTGCTGGACGGTTCCGGGCAGCTGACCCTGGACGGCCGGCGCAGCGAGGTCGGGCCGGGATGGTGCGCGGTGTTCGCGCCAGGCGAGACCCCGGAAGCCGGCCACGACCCGCGCCGGCCGCTGCTGGTGTTCGGCGTCCACTTCGAGCTCAGCACACCCGGTGGCCGGATCCCGGAGCCGGCCGAGGTGTTCCCGCCCGAGCGCTGGTGCCGGCTGCGCGACCGGGCGCTGCTGACCGCGCTCGCGGCCCGGTCCGACGCCGGCTACCGCAGGGGCGACCGGCTCGGCCTGCGGCAGGCCGAGCTGTGCCTGGAACAGATCCTCGGCCTGCTCTGGGAGGACGCGTCCAGCCCGCCGCCCGGCCCGGTGGACGCGGCGCTGGACGACATCACCAGGGCGATCCGGCAGGAGCCGAGCCGGCGCTGGACCGTCGCCGAGCTGGCCGCCCGGGCGTCGCTGTCCCGGGCCCAGTTCACCCGCCGGTTCATCGCCCGCGCCGGGATGCCGCCGGCCCGGTACGTCGCCCGGGCCCGGATCGACCGCGCCCACCAGCTGCTGGCCGAGACCCATATGTCCGTCACCCAGGTCGCATCCACGCTCGGCTACACCGACGTCGGCCACTTCAGCCGCCAGTACAAGAAGCACACCGGCCAATCACCAGGGGCGGCCCGGCAGACGTTGCCCATGAAACGGTGACAGCGCATATCTCATGACCTCTGCCCGGACACCACTTCATGCGCGGCTGTGCGGGCTGTACATCCGCGTGGTGAACCCGGCGAACGGCGGCCTTGCCCCGGTTACAACCAGAGCGAACCCACGACCGGTGGGGTTCACCACGCGAATTGTGCGCCGCAACGCGAGACGCGGCCGGGATGGAGGTGGTCCGGGTACGACTATGCACGCCAGGTTGCGAGGATGCCGTCGATGGCGGTGCGGACCTGGGCTCGCGCTTCGTCGCGGGGGATGCCGGCCATCAGGAGCTCGTCGTACGGCGTGTCCTCGTGGCGGATCGACGCGACCACGGCGGCGGTGACGGCGTCGGAGTCGAGGGCGCGGCCAGCCGCGGTGCGGCCGACCCGGCCGCTGCTGCGGGTACCGGCGTGCCGGGCGATCGCCTCGGCCCGGCCGGCCGGGCAGGACGGGAACAGCCGGCGGATCTCGGCGGCCAGGCGGGCCTGGACGTCCAGGTCCTCGGCGGCACGTCGTACCTCGGCCCGCTCCCGGCGGCGAGCCCGGACGTCCGCGTCGGCGAGGCACTGTTCCTCGGCGGTCTCCAGCGCGGCCTGTTCCACCAGGGTGCCCTGCCGCTCGTACCGCTTGTGCCGGCTGTTCCAGCGGATCACGATCGCGGACAGCGTGCTGGCCTTGCGCGCCCGGCGGGTCAGCGCGGTGTTGCCTGAGGCAAGGAACACCAGGTGGTCGAGGTCGGAGCAGGCCATGCAGTACGGTTCGTCGTTCTCCAGTCGCAGGTACGGGTCGTCGTCGCGGCCGCAGCCGGCGCAGGTGAAGCCCCTCAGCGGCTCGACGACGTGGAAGCTGTCCGGCTTCTCAGCGAACGGCATCGGACCAGGCCGGGTTCCAGCCCTCGACCTGGGTCGCCGGTCGGGACGCGGGCCCGGAGTAGACCGCGGACGGGCGGATCAGCCGTCCGGTGCGCTTCTGCTCCAGGATGTGCGCGCTCCAGCCGGCGGTCCGGGCACAGGTGAACATCGAGGTGAACATCGGCGGAGGCACCTCGGCGAAGTCCAGCACGATCGCGGCCCAGAACTCGACGTTGGTCTCCAGCACCCGGTCCGGACGGCGCTCGCGCAGCTCGGTCAGCGCGGCCTGCTCGAGCGCTTCGGCGACCGCGTACCGTGGCGCGGACAGCTCCCGCGCGGTCCGCCGCAGCACCCGCGCCCGCGGATCCTCGGCCCGGTACACCCGGTGCCCGAACCCCATCAGCCGTTCGCCGTCGTCGAGCAGCTCCTTCACGTAGGACCGGGCGTCACCGCGGCGCTCGAGCTCCTCGATCATGGTCAGCACCCGTGCCGGGGCGCCGCCGTGCAGCGGACCGGACATCGCGCCGACCGCACCGGACAGCGCGGCGGCGACATCGGCGCCGGTGGACGCGATCACCCGGGCGGTGAAGGTGGAGGCGTTCATGCCGTGCTCCGCGGCCGAGGTCCAGTACGCATCGACGGCCTCCACATGCTTGGGATCCGGCTCGCCGCGCCAGCGGATCATGAACCGCTCGGTGATGCTCCGGCCGCGATCCACCTCGCGCTGCGGCACCATCGGCAGCCCGGTGCCGCGGGCCGCCTGGGCGACGTACGAGAGCGCCATCACCGCGGCGCGGGACAGGTCGTCACGGGCCTGTACGTCGTCGATGTCGTACAGCGGGCGCAGCCCCCAGGCCGGCGCCAGCATGGCGAGGGCGGACTGCACATCGACCCGGATGTCGCCGGAGTGCACCGGCAGCGGGAACGGCTCGGCCGGTGGCAGCCCGGGCTGGAACGCGCCGTCGACCAGCAGCCCCCAGACCGACCCGAACGGCACCCGGCCGACCAGGTCCTCGATGTCCACCCCGCGGTAGCGCAGCGCCGAGCCCTGCTTGTCCGGCTCGGCGATCTGGGTGTCGAAAGCAACGACCCCCTCGAGCCCTTCGTGGACCTGGACGCCCGGTTCTGCCATCTCGGGGGAGCTCCTTCGGTTGTATGTCCGGCCGGTCCATCGTGCCCCATCACGGGGACCGCCGGGAGTAGCGTCAGCCTGTGATCTCCGAAGAGCTGGCGTACGCGGGGCTGGTCCGGCAGGCCGAGCTGGTCCGGTCCGGCGAGGTGTCGTCGGTCGAGCTGACGGCCGGACTGCTGGAACGCATCCAGGCGCTCGATCCCGTGCTCGGCGCGTTCCGGGTGGTGCTGGCCGAACGGGCGCTGGACGAGGCGGCGGCGCGTGACCGGCAAGTCGCGGACCGCGGCCCGCTGCACGGCGTACCGGTGGCGGTGAAGGACGAGAACGACGTAGCCGGCGAGGTGACGACGTACGGCGGGTCGGCACAGCGCACCCCGGCGACGCAGGACGCCGAGGTGGTACGGCGGCTGCGCGCGGCCGGTGCGGTGGTGCTCGGCAAGACCCGGATGTCGGAGTTCGGGCAGTGGCCGTACACCGAGTCGGTGGCGTTCGGGATCACCCGCAACCCGTGGGACACCGACCGGTCGCCGGGCGGGTCGAGCGGTGGCAGCGCGGTGGCCGTCGCGACCGGCATGGTGGCGGCCGCGGTCAGCGGCGACGGCGGCGGCTCGATCCGGATCCCGGCCGCCTGGTGCGGTCTGTACGGCCTGAAACCACAGCGCGGCCGGGTCAGCGCGGCACCGTACGACGCGTTGTGGGGCACGCTCGGCACGATCGGCCCGCTGACCCGTTCGGTCGCGGACGCGGCACTGTTCTACGACGTCGTCCGCGGCACCGTTCCGGCCGACCGGTGGCACGCGACCGAACCGCCCGCGTCGTACGCCGAGGCGCTGCGCGAACCCTCCGGGCGGCTGCGGATCGGCGTGACGGCCCGTTCGACCACGCCCGGGATCACGCCGGACACCGCGCAGCGGCGGGCGCTGGACGAGACCGCGGAGCTGCTGTCGCAGGCCGGTCATCACGTCGAGGAGCTGCCCGGCCGGTTGCCGGACCCGACGGCGGCGTTCGTGCCGCAGTTCTACGGGTCGGTCCGGGACGAGGCCACCCGGGTGGAGCGACCGGACCGGCTGGAGCGCCGGACCAGGCAGACCCTGCTGCTCGCCCGGGCGTATCCACCCGCGGTGGTCCGGTGGGCCGAACGCCGGGGCGAGGCGCTATCCGCGCGGGTGGACGAGCTCTTCCAGCGGTACGACCTGCTGCTCACCCCGACGGTGCCGGGTCCGCCGCCGCGCACCGGCGTACTCGACGGGCTCGGGTCGCTTCGGGCGGCGCTGCGGTCCACACCCGCGATCGCCTACACCGCGATCTGGAACGTGGCCGGCAACCCGGCCGCCGCGGTACCGGCCGGCCTCAGCGCCGACGGCCTGCCGCTGTCGGTCCAGCTGGTCGGCCCGCGCGACGGGGAGCCGGACGTGCTGCGGGTCTCCGCCCAGCTCGAGTCCGCCCGCCCGTGGGCCGGGTTGCGTCCGCCGCTCTGACGTCATCCGCACGCCACTTCGGCGGACGCGACCGCATAGGGTCGGTGCTGTGGAGCTGGACGAGATGCGGCGGCGGTACGGGCTGGGGGAGCTGCTCGAGGCCGACGTGAACGCGGACCCGGTCGAGCAGGTACGCCGCTGGCTGGATGATGCTGTTGCCTTCGGCATCGCCGAGCCGAACGCGATGGTGCTGGCCACCGCCGACGCCGACGGGCGGCCGTCGGCGCGGACCGTACTGCTCAAGCAGCTGGACGAGCGCGGGTTCGTGTTCTACACCAACCAGCAGTCCCGCAAGGGGTCCGAGCTGGCCGCCAACGCGGCGTGTGCGCTGGTGTTCCCGTGGCACGCGATGGAGCGCCAGGTCCGGGTCGAGGGCACCGCGTCGAAGCTCGGCGCCGAGGAGGTGGAGGCGTACTTCGCGACCCGGCCGCGCGAGTCCCAGCTCGGCGCCTGGGCATCGCAGCAGTCCGAGCCGGTCGTGTCCCGCGAGGAGCTGGACCTGCAGTACGCGTCGTACCAGCGGCAGTGGCCGGAGGGTACGACGATCCCGGTGCCGTACTTCTGGGGCGGCTACCGGATCCGGCCGGAGGTGGTCGAGCTGTGGCAGGGCCGGACCGGCCGGCTGCACGACCGGCTGCGCTACCGCCGTACCGGCGACGGCTGGACGCTGGAGCGGCTGCAGCCCTGATCAGGCGGGTTCCGGCGGGACCCGCCGGCTCAGCAGCAGACCCAGCCGTGCCGCCCATAGCGGCGCGAGAACCAGTCCCACCGCCAGCAGAGCCCAGTCGTTGAGGTCGCTGCCCGCGAAGCTGGTCGCTACCACCACGAGAACGCCGAAGGCCAGCGCAGCCGACAGCGCCTGCCAGTCGCGTGGCCAACCGGATCGAGCGCTCGCGAGCCGCGTGAGGCAGAGCAGCCCGGCCGCGATGAGCAGCAGACCGAGATTCTCAAGGTAGTCATCGGCCCGCCTGGCCGACTCGGTCATCGTGGCCAGCGTGCCGCCACCCCGGCGGCCCGCCGACTCCGGGCCGCCGCCATCCCAGCACGGCACGCGGAGCCGGGTAGCAGAGCCGGCCGGAGGCTGTCGCGGCCGTCGGCGCATCGTGGTCCGGGCCCGTCGCAGACGCGATCCGCCGACATCGACCGGCACCGGCACCGGCGGCGCGGCGATGACCCGCGGCGGCCGTATACCGATGTCGGTATCGCATACCGATCGAGGTATGCCGACCAAGCAACACCGTCCAGGTAGCGGCGCGCCGAGCACGGCCCCGGTCGCGCTGTTCGTGCCGTCGGCGTGAGGTCAGCGCGCTGAGGCGAGGTCGGCGACAGCCGCGGCGATCTCGGCAGGGAAGTTCTCCTGCAGGAAGTGCTTGCCCGGCACGGTGTGGACCTCGTCCAGCCGGGCGGCAAGCCGGGCCTGTACGCCGTAGCTGCGCAGCGGCAGCGCGGGGTCCTTGCTGCCCCACAGCACGCCGACGGGATAGGCGTCGGAGCCGACCACCGACTCGTACAACCGGCGCTTGGCGGCCGTGCGCTCGAACGAGCGCATGATCCGCAGGAACGCCCGGCCGCCGTCGTCGCCGACCAGCAGCCCGAGGTAGGCGTCGAGCTCGGCCGCGGGCACGTCCGAGCCGACGCCGATCGTGCGCATCAGGGTGCGGAAGACCAGCGGCGCGCGGGACACCGCGAGCCAGCCCTCGCCGAGCCCGCGGTGCGCGAACGGCTCCATCACCCAGGGCCGGCGGAAGGTGTCGACGGCGACCAGGGTGTTCAGCAGCAGGATTGAGCGGACCCGGGCCGGCACGGCGGCGGCCACCTCGAACCCGACCGGTCCGCCGATGTCGTGCACCACCAGGTGGAAGCGGTCGATCTCGAGCGAGTCGAGCGCGGCGGCGGTCCAGCGGCCGAGTCCGGTCCAGGAGTAGTCGAACTCCGCCGGCCGCTCGGCCAGGCCCAGGCCGGGCAGGTCGAACGCGACCCCGCGCAGCCCGTGCCGCGCGAGCTCGGGCAGCACGCCGCGGTACAGGTAGCAGGACGCGGGTACGCCGTGCAGGCAGACGACCGGCTCGGCGTCGGCCGGCCCGGCCTCCCGGACGAAGCTGCGGACACCGGCCGCGGTGAAGTCCCGGCCCGCTGCGCGGTGCTCGGCCAGCACCTGCTCGACGGTCATACCGCGACCGTACTGCCGATCCGGCGCCAGGCCGCGCGAGTGTCGCCGTCCGCGGGGAAGAATGCCTCGACCCGCAGTTCCTGGGCGGTGACGTCGACCGGCGTACCGATCGTGGAGACCACCGAGAACAGCTCGACCACCTCGCCGTCGACGGCGAACCGTACGTCGATCACCGGTACGGTCGGCGCCGTCGGCACCGGGTCCGCCAGCACTTCGGCGACGTCAGGCCGGGCACGCAGCCGCCGTACCAGGTCCGCGGTGTCACGGTCGAAGACGCCGCCGACGGCCTCCCGGCCGGCCCGCTCGAGCAGGGCATTCACGACCGCGGCCCAGTTCAGCACGGACCGGCGGACCGGACCCGGCTCGATCATCAGCCGCAGGACGTTGGCCGGCTCAGGCATCGGATCGGGAGCCAGCAGCCGGGCGAACAGCAGCCGCGCGCCACGGTTGGCGCGCAGGACGTTCCAGCCGCGGTCCATCACCACGGCCGGGTACGGCTCGTGCTGGTCGAGCATCGAGGTGAGCGCCGCCTCGACCCGGCCGAGCTGCGCGCTGCCGAGCGGTGCCACCGGGTAGAGCGGGGCGAAGCCCGCCGCCAGCAGCAGACCGTTGCGCTCCCGCAGCGGTACGTCGAGCGCGCGGGCCAGCCGGAGCACCATCTCGCGGCTGGGCCGGGCCCGGCCGGTCTCCACGAAGCTCACGTACCGCGGTGTGGTGCCGGCCGCCGAGGCGAGGTCGAGCTGGCTGATCCGGCGGACTGCCCGCCAGTGCCGCAGCAGGTCGCCCAGTCCGGCTGCCGGTTCGGGCTCCGGCAGGGCTGCGCACATGGATCCAGGCTAGGGGCTGCGGCGTGCCGGGTCCCTTCCCCGGCGGGGAATCGCGCCGGGTGCTCCGGACCCGGAGGCTGGCGGCGACCAGTTCACCACGAGACAGAGGCAGACACGATGGACCTGAAGATTCACACGACAGACAGCGCACCCGCCGAGTCCGCCGCCCTGCTGGAGGGCGTCGCCGAGGACCTCGGGTTCGTGCCGAACCTGGCCGCGACGGTGGCGGAGTCGCCGGCGCTGCTGGCCGCGTTCGACGGGTTGCGGCGTGCGGTCGGATCGGGCGGCCTGGACCCGGTCCTGCGCGAGACGGCCGGGGTGGCGGTCGGCGTTGCGGTCGACAACAGGTATGGCGTTGCCTTCCATTCCACTGTGCTGTCACGACTCGGTGTGGACCAGACCGAGATCGAGCGGATGCGGGCCGGTCACGAACCCGCGGACTCGCGCACCGCGGCCGTCTACGCGCTGGCGAGGGAGCTGGTGCTCACCCGCGGAAAGGTTGCCGACGGCGCCGTTGGTCGCGCGCGTGACGTCGGCCTGACGGACGCGGAGATCCTCGAGGTGGTCGCAGAGTGCACATTCGCCGGCCTGGTCGGCCTGGTCGACAACCTGGCCGGCCGGGTCGAGCTCGACGAGTTCCTGCGGCCGTCGCGGTGGACGATGCCGTGATCAGGAGTCGAGCTGCTCGCGGAGCAGCGCGTAGATCCGGCCGAAGTTCACCGTCCAGCCGACGCCGAACGCGTGCGGCTTGAAGATCCGCGGGTCGTCCGGCGCCCAGAGCGCGTCCAGCACGCGCTCGGGTGTCGGCGGGCGGAAGTCGTACGGGACGAAGCCGGCGACCGTGCCGTGGCCGGTCCGTTCGTCGGGCGGCGTTCGCAGCTCCTTCACCACAGCGGCGACGCCGAGGATCACCGCCAGGACGGTGCCGGTGCGCTGCAACCTGCGAGTCATCAGACCCACCCCCTCACCACACACGCTAGTCCTGTTGGAGCCAGGCGACCACGGCCAGCACCGGGACATAGGCGACCCGCGGGCACTTTCCTTCCGGCCGGCCGGGTGGCCGGAACGCGAAGGGTCAGGTGGACTGTCCTGACTGCCCGCGGGCCGGGTGGCTGGCGTTGGATTGACCAGCGAAGCCACTTGTCCGTTGAACGAACGATGTGGCGCGGCTAGTCCGCCGCCACCTCACGAGTCCGATAGCAATTCATGCGTTGGACCACCTCCCTTCGCGTGTACTGCGACCCTACGACCTCACCCAAGCCGGACTCAACGAGTTATCGCGTGACCCGGTGAGTCGGACGGTGCTCGGACAGCCTGTGTCGGGCATGCTCCTGCGCCGTGGTCCCATATGGCCATGGTGTTCAGAGTGGGTCTGCCGTTGCTGATCCTGCTTGTCGCACTCGCCTGGTTCGCGTTCTCGTCGTACCGCCGGGCGCAGATCGCGGAGCAGGCCGTTGCCGAGCTCAAGGACCAGGTCCGGGTGCTGGAGAAGGCGGTCGCCGCGGCCGAGCAGGGCCTACGTACCCTCGCCGCGAACCCGTCGGTGCCGCGCGACGTCGCGCTGTCAGCGGACATGACTCTGAACGACATCCGACGAATCACCGATCGCAAGGAGCTCGACACCTGATGGCAAAGTACCTCTCGGGGCTCCACTCCTCGGTAGAAGTTGTGCACAGGACGGCGTCGTTCTCTGTGGAGAACGGCGCCGTTTCTGTGGACCGATAGGGGTGTTCGGGGGACAACCTGTGGACGGCCGAGAATTCGTCAAAACTCTTGTGTCAAAGGGCTTGCGCGCCATGTCGGGAGGGGATAGAAATCAGTCACGCCCTCCCTCCGGGGAAGGCGGGATCGGACGGAAACCGAGGATCTATTCGGCGGGGCAACCCGCCGAGACAGCCAGTGACGAGGCTGTTGGATCTGACGAGCCGACCGTGAGATCGGAAGCGTCACCTTGTTCCGGTCAAACGTGAGGCCCCTCAAACTCATACTTTGAGGGGCTTCACACTTTTATTGTCCCGGGCCGCTCGCGCGCTGTCCTTCCGAGTCCGTGTCCCGTGCCGCTCGTCGAGTGTTCACGGGGTCTTGGCGGCCCGGCTACTCGAAGACGCTGGGGTCGACGGCGATCCAGGTGTGGCGGGCGCGGGCGATCGGGCGGCCATCGGCGGCGTACAGGGTGGTGGCGGTGAAGCTCTTGCGGCCCTCGTCGCTGAGCAACGCGCCGACCAGCACGTACGTCTCGCCGGCTGCGGGGCGTTCGGTGATCTCGGTGGTCATCCGGCCGAGCACCAGCGGCCGTCCCTCCAGGTCACCGGTCCAGCCGCTCGGGCAGTCCAGTGCCGCCCAGACGTACGGCGCCGCCACCTGGCCGTCGGTGTCGGCCAGGTCATTCGACGGCGTCCAGGTGCAGGCCGTCCGGCCCGGGTCGACCAGGCCGGGCCGGAGCCGCAGGCCGTCGAGGTTGGCCGGACCGCAGGCGAAGCAGGACGGGAACGGGTGGTGTACGAGTCCCTTGTACGACGCCTCCGCGGCCTTGGCCCGGTAGACCGCGACCGGCTGCACCAGCGCGTCGGCCAGCGCGTCGGCATCGACCCGCTCGGCCTCGGCGACCGTGGCCGGCTCGGCGGCGTTGCGGATGCTCAGTGTCGCCGTATCGTTGCTCACGGCAATCATCAGGGCGGTGTCCAGCGGCGGCGGCAGCCGCAACGTGACCTGGACCGGGCCGTTCCCGAGCTCCGACCCGAGCAGGCCCGCGCTGTACCCGCCGTTGCCGGATCGCGCGGGACCGCAGAAGCGGCCGTCGATTCTCACCGCTCGTTCGGTCCCTGCGTTCTCAGCTGTCATGTCAGGAGCCTATTCCCGGGCGGTGCTCGTGGTGCCCGCCGCCGCTCCCGCGGCCGCCGGACGGTAAGAATAGGTATGGCGGTGCGGTGGCGGGCGGACCGGACCAGCCATCCAGATTTGCGCGCAACTGCTCGGACTGAACAGTGACGCTGCATAATGACGCCCTGTGGAGCATGTGATGCCGCCTGGCTCGGAGTCCGAGGTCGCCGTCGCCGTCGATCTCGGCGGGACCCGGATGAAGTGCGGCCTGGTCGGCCGGGACGGCACCGTCGTGTACCGCGAGACCCGCACGACGCCGCGCGAGGCCGGCGCGCAGGGGGTGCTGGACGCGGTGATCGAGACGGTGGTGGAGCTCGATCAGAAGGCCGGCGCCTACGGGCATCCGGTCCGCGCCGTCGGCCTCGTCGTACCGGGTATCCACGATGCCGACCGCGGCACCGTGCGGGCCGAGAACCTGGCCTGGCTGGATGTGCCGGTGCTGGACGCGCTGCGGGCCGCGGTACCGCCCGGGCGCCCGGTGGTACTGGCGCACGACGTACGCGCCGGGGGATACGCCGAGCTGCGCCGTGGTGCGCTGGCCGGGACCACGAACGCGCTGTTCCTCCCGCTCGGTACCGGGATCGCGGCGGCGATGGTGGTGGACGGCCGGCTGGTCTCCGGCGACGGGTATGCCGGCGAGCTCGGGCACACCCGGTTCGTCGCGCCCGAGATCGCCGAGCGCTGCGCGTGCGGACAGCTCGGCTGCCTGGAGACGGTCGCGTCCGCCGCAGCGGTCGCGCGCCGGTACGCCGACCGTACCGGCCGGCCGGTCGACGGCGCCCGCGAGGTGCTGGCGCTGCTCGCGACCGGCGACCCGGACGCCAACGCCGTGTGGGACGACGCGGTACGGGCGCTGGTCGATGCGCTGGTGCTGTACACGACCCTGCTGGCGCCGACCCGGATCGCGATCGGCGGTGGTCTGGTCGGGGCCGGCGAGATCCTGCTCGGACCTCTGCGGGAGCAGCTCGCGGCGCGGCTGACGTTCCAGCGGGCGCCGGAGGTGGTCGCGGCCCAGCTCGGCGAGGAGGCCGGCTGCGTCGGCGCCGCGCTGATGGCGTGGGACAAGGTGGAGGCATGACCACATACATGGCGGGCCGGGTGGTCACGCCCGAGGAGGTCCTGGACGAGGGCTGGGTCCAGGTCACCGACGGCCGGATCGGGCGGATCGGGGGGCGGCACGACGGGATGCCCGCGGACGGCGAGCCGCCGGTCGTGCTCGGTGACATGACGATCGTGCCGGGCTTCGTCGACATCCACACGCACGGTGGCGGCGGGGCGACGTACTCGACCACCGACGCCGAGGAGGCCCGCCGTGCGGCGGACTTCCACGCGCAGCACGGTACGACCACGACGATGGCCAGCCTGGTCACCGCGTCACTGGACGACCTGGTCGCGCAGACCGCGTGCCTGGCCGACCTGGTCACCGACGGCGTGCTCGGCGGCGTCCACCTCGAGGGCCCGTTCCTGTCCGCGGCGCGCTGCGGCGCACACGATCCGGCGCTGCTCCGGAACCCGGTCGAGGGCGACGTCGCGAAGGTGCTGAGCGACGCGGTCCGGATGGTGACGATCGCGCCCGAGCTACCCGGTGGGTTGGACGCGATCCGCCAGGTCGTGGAGGCCGGCGTGGTCGCGGCACTCGGGCACACCGACGCGTCGTACGACGAGATGGTGGCCGGCGCGGACGCCGGGGCGACCGTGGCGACTCACCTGTTCAACGGGATGCGGCCGTTCCACCACCGTGACCCCGGACCGGTCGGCGCGGCGCTGAACGACCCCCGGCTGCTGCTCGAGGTGATCAACGACGGCTTCCACCTGGACCCGCAGGTGGTCCGGGTGGCGCTGAACGCGGCCGGCACCGAGCGGATCGCGCTGATCACCGACGCGATGGTGGCGACCGGACTCGCCGACGGCCGGTACAAGATCGGTGACCTGGACGTCGACGTGGTGTCCGGCGAGGCGAGGCTGACCACGGGTGAGCGGTCGATCGCGGGCAGCACGCTGACCATGGACGTCGCGTTCGCGAACGCGGTCAGGGCCGGTGTCTCGCTGGTCGACGCCACCCGGATGGCGTCCACCACCCCGGCCGCAACGTTCGGCTGGGCCGAGGTGGGTGCGATCGAGACCGGGCGGCGGGCCGACCTGGTGGTGCTCGACGACGACCTCGCGGTGCAGCGCGTGATGCGGGCGGGCATGTGGTTGCCGTGAGCAACACACTGGTCGGTACGGTGACGCTGAACCTGGCGCTGGACATCACCTACGAGGTGCCGGCGCTCGCGGTGGGCACCAGCCACCGGGTGTCCACGGTCCGGCAGCGGGCCGGCGGCAAGGGCGTGAACGTGGCCCGGGTGGCGCACGTGCTCGGGTACGACGTGCTCGCGCTCGGGCTGGTCGGCGGGATGACCGGCGAGCTGATCGCCGCGGACCTGTTCGACGCCGGGCTGACCGCACTGCTGACGCCGATCGCCGGCGAGTCCCGGCGTAGCGTCGCGGTGATCGACACGGCCGCCGGCGACGCGACGGTGTTCAACGAGCCGGGGCCGGCGGTGGATGCCGACGAATGGCGCGCCTTCGGCGACCGGCTGCCCTGGGCTCGGCTCGGGGTGCTCGCCTGTTCCGGCAGCCTGCCGCCCGGACTGCCCGCGGACGCGTACGCCGAGCTGACCGCGCGCGCCCGGCACCACGACGTACCGGCTGTGGTCGACGCCGGCGGGGCCACGCTGGTCGCGTCCGCGAAGGCCGGCGCGGTGGTCCGCGCCAATGCCGCGGAGCTGCGCGAGGCACTTGATCTGGACGACGTCGCCGCAGGAGCACGGGAGCTGGTCGGGCTCGGTGCGGCGGCCGCGGTGATCACCGACGGCGCCGCCGGGATGGTGGCCGCTCTCCCGGACGGTGCGTGGCGGGCGCAGCCGGTCGAGCAGGTGCGTGGGAACCCGACCGGTGCCGGTGACGCCTGTACGGCGGTCGTCGCGGCGGCTGTTGCTGAGGGCAACGACGACTGGCCGGCCGTGATGCGGTCCGCGGTGGCCGCGTCCGCCGCGGCGGTCCTGGCACCTGTTGCCGGGGACATCAACCTGGAGGCATACCGCCGCTGGGCGCCACAGGTCGCCGTACACGAGCTCTAGGGAGTGCACTATGCCGCTGGTCTCAGGCGCCGAGGTCGTGCTGTCCGCCGCGAAGGCGCGCCGCGGTGTCGGTGCGTTCAACGTGATCCAGCTCGAGCACGCGGCGGCGCTGATCGCCGGTGCCGAGCAGGCCGGTGCGCCGGTCATCCTGCAGATCAGCGAGAACGCGGTGAAGTACCACGGCGCGCTGAAGCCGATCGGCGTCGCCACACTTGCCGCGGCCTCGGCTGCGACGGTGCCGGTGGTCGTCCACCTGGACCATGCGATGCGGCGTGACCTGGTCACCGAGGCGGTGTCGCTCGGGTTCACCTCGGTGATGTTCGACGCTTCGGCGCTGGCCTACGACGAGAACGTCGCCGCGACCGCGGAGGTGACCGCGTTCTGCCACGACCACGGCGTGTTCGTCGAGGCCGAGATCGGTGAGGTGGGCGGCAAGGACGGCGTGCACGCGCCGGGCGCGCGGACCCGGCCGGACGAGGCCGCGGCGTTCGCCGGTGCGACCGGGGTCGATGCGCTCGCGGTGGCGGTCGGGTCGTCGCACGCGATGACCGAGAGGACCGCGGAGCTGGACTTCGCGCTGATCTCTCGGCTGCGCGACGCGGTGCCGGTGCCGCTGGTGCTGCACGGTTCGTCCGGGGTCGCGGACGAGGACCTGACCCGCGCGGTCGAGGCCGGGATGACCAAGGTCAACATCGCGACGCACCTCAACAACGTGTTCACCGGTGTCGTGCGAACTGTGCTCTCGCAGGATCCCGCGCTGGTCGACACCCGGAAGTACCTCGGGCCGGCGCGTGACGCTGTCGCTGCCGAGGTGGCGCGGCTGCTGGCGGTGCTGAAGGCGGCGTGACCCGTTCCGGGCGACGCCCGCCAGCCCAGACTTCCGTTCATCGGCCCCTTGTGACCCGGCGTGTTGCCGTTCATCGGGCCCTTGTGACCGTGACTCCTTGCCGTCCGTACGGGCCTGTGTAGGCAGAAGCAGCGGAGTGCGGGCGGCACGCGTGGTCACAAGGGCCCGATGAGTGACGACACGCCGGGTCGCAAGGGCCCGATGAACGGGTGGGTCAGAGGGAGGAGCTGCCGCGGGTCCAGGTGCTGCGGAGGGTGTTGCGGGCGGTCTCGACCTGGGCTCGGACTGCTGCGTCGGGGATCTCGAAGTCGTCGACCAGCCGGGTGAGCGCGAGCTCGATCGCGCCGACGACGGCGTCCTCCTCCGAGATCACGGACTCGTTCACGCCACCCATCCCGGCCGCGAGCGCGGTGAGCGCGGTGCGCTCGGCGTCGGTCAGCCGTAGCGTGACGGCGGTGCGATCGGTCACGGCTTCTCCCTGAGGCTTGGCTGATGCCATGATGGTTGCAACGTAGACGTTTCACAAGGGAGGATCCGGACAGGGTGGACGACAAGCTACGGGACGCGACCGTCGCGGTGCTCGCGGAGCACGGCTGGGCCGGTGTCACGCTGGAGCGGGTGGCCGAGCGGGCCGGGCGGTCGCGGGTCACGCTGTGGCGGCAGGGCATGACCACCAAGGTGCTGCTGAACGCGCTGCTGGACGATCTCGCGGCCGACTACCAGCGCACGTTCGCGCCCGTACTCGAGTCGGAAGGTTCCGGCCGGGAGCTGCTGGTGCGGTCGCTGGAGGCGCTCTGCGATGTGCTGGATCGCCACCTCCCGTTGGTGCTTGCGTCCGACCTGATCTTCCACCGCGAGCAGGAGCGGAACGGGCCGGTGTCGTTCATCGAGCCGTTCGAGCGGTTCGTCCGGGCGGGCATCGTGGACGGTTCGCTTCATCCGCGGGCCCGGGTCGACGACATCGCGGAGGTCCTGATGGTCGCCGTCGCCTTCACCTATGTACACATGCGCGGCCGGCACCACTGGTCCCGCGCCCGGGTCCGCCGGACCGTGCTGGACCTGGTGCTGCGCGGCATCATCGAGCCCTGAGCGACCTTGCGGTGAATGCAACATACGTGTTACATCTGACGGAGACAGCCACGAGAGGTGACCGCCATGACCCTGCCGTACGCCGAGCCGCTGACCCCGATCGAGCCGCCGCCGCTGGTACTCCCCGAGCCGCCGCGGAAGAACGAGAACCCGGACGACTGCGGCCTGTGCGCCTGGATCGGCGGCCGCAGCGAGCACACCGAGGAACCACTGTGGCGCATCGACGACTGGGTGCTGTGCCGCGCCACCGAGGTGACGATCCCGGGCATCTGCTGGCTGGCGAGTCGCGAGCACTTCGACTCGTTCGCGGACATGCCCGCGCGGGCGGCCGCGTCGTACGCGGGCGTGGTCGGCCGGATCGAGCGCGCCATCCTCGGGCTCGGTGACATCGCCCGGGTGCACGTGTACCGCTGGGGCGACGGGTCGGCGCACTTCCACCTCTGGTTCTATCCGCGCCCGCTGGGCATGCTGCACGCCAGCAAGGAGATGCTTCCGCTGTGGGCCGAGCTGATGCCGCAGGCCCCGAAGGAGGCGGTCGCGGATGCCGAGGAGCGGATCCGGAAGTCCCTCGTCGCGGCAGCCTGAGTGGCAGGTACGGGAGCAGCGGTGACCGGCGCGCAGCTGGCCAGGCGGCTGGGCACCACGGACGCGGCGCTGATCGGTGTCGGCTCGATGGTCGGCGCCGGGGTGTTCGCGGTCTGGGCACCGGCCGCCCGGGCCGCCGGGAACGGACTGCTGATCGGGCTGCTGCTGGCCGGGATCGTCGCCTACTGCAATGCCGCGTCGTCCGCACA
>DASRHY010000305.1:0-77778 GCA_035650275.1 Kribbellaceae bacterium
CATAGCCGGGAGAGTTGCGATTGATGGGCCGCGACAGCCACGTCGACTCGTGGGCGGCGGACCGCATTCCGACCCGGGCAGGCATCGTCGAATGACGCAGAGCGACGGCGCACGAACCGCACCGCTGGGCAGTCTGAGCACGGGGCGGCAGTGGTGGCTCGTCGTGCGGGGGCTGCTGCGCGCCGCAGCCAACACGGTGGTCATGGTCGCCCTCTACTTCTTCCTGCCCCTCGAACACAGGTCCGGCACGTACATCGTGCTCGTGCTCGTCCTCGGCATCATGTTGTTGGCGGGAATGATCGCGTGGCAGCTGCGAGCCATCATCCGATCGAGCTATCCAGCCATCCGGGCGACACAGGCGCTCGCCTCGGCGACTGCGCTGTTCCTGCTGCTGTTCGCGTCGGCGTACTTCACCATGAGCGTGAACGAGCCCGAAACGTTCAACGAACCGCTCAGCCGCTCGGACGCGCTCTATTTCACGATCACCGTCTTCTCCACGGTCGGTTTCGGCGACATCACGGCCCGGGGCGAGACCGCCCGCCTCGTCGTCACCACACAGATGCTCCTCGACCTGCTGATCCTGGGACTGGGCATCCAGGTGATTCTGGGCGCCGTGAGACGAGGCAGGGCACGCGGCGCGTGAGCCCGGACTGGCGGGGCGCGCTCATGCACCGTGGATGAGGTCTGGCGGTTGCGGACGAGGCAGTGTGTGCCATGGCGGCTGGACGCGTCGCCGTACACAGACTCCGGGAGCAGCCATGTCGAATCCCTCATCGTCGGACACCCCTGTGCTCGACCTCCTGGCGACCATGACCGCGGACTCTCTGAAGGCATCGAGCCTCGAGCCGCGGGCGATCGCACTCGTGCGACTCGCGGCGCTGGTGGCCAGTGACGCGCCGGCGGCGTCGTACGCGCTGAACCTGGCCGCGGGCAGCGAGCTCGGTCTGGACGCCGAGGACGTCCGTGGTGTCCTTACCGCGGTCGCACCCATCGTCGGGACCACACGGGTCGTAGCGGCGACCGGACGCATCGTGGAGGCGATCGATGTCGCGATCGAGGTTGCGGTCGCGGAGATGGCCGACGACCTCGACGCCGAGGCGTGACGAACCCCCGCCGGGTCGTCCTGAGTGACGAGGAGGCGCAGCATGTCTGATCCGGATCTCACGCAGCCCGGTGGCACTGGCACCGAACGCACGGTGCCTGGACAGGTGGAGCGGCCGTCCAGGGGGCGTAGCGTCGCAGCGGTCATCTGTATCGTGCTGGCGGCACTGCTGACGACACCGGCGGCGATCGCGTACTGGGGGCAACGCACGCTCAACGACACGCAGCGCTATGTCGACACCGTCGCACCGCTGGTCAACTCGCCGGAGGTGCAGGACGCCATCGCGACGAAGGTCACCGGGGCGATCCAGGAGCAGGTCGACATCGAGGCGATCCTCAACGACGTGTTCGCCGGTGTCATCAACGACCGGCCGCGGCTGGAGCGTCTGGTCGGGCCGTTGTCCGCCGCGATCAACGGCCTGATCGACCGCCAGGTCCGCGAGTTCCTCGCCTCGGACGCCTTCGCCGACCTCTGGACCACCGTGAATACGCGCGTCCAGCAGTCCCTCCAGCGCCTCTTGGAGGGCGACGAGTCCGGCGCCGTGTCGTTGCAGGGCGATCAGGTCGTGCTCGACGTCTCCGAGGTCATCGACCGGGTCAAGGAACGCCTGGTCGCGCGGGGACTCACGATCGTGCAGAACATCCCCATCCCCGACACCGACCGGCAGATCGTGCTGATGGAAGCGCCGGAGCTGAGGCAGCTTCGGACGATCTACGCGTTCGGGAACCCGCTGGCCCAATGGCTGCTCGTGGTCGTGGCGGTGCTCTACCTGGCCGCGCTGCTGCTCTCGCGCCGGCGGCCACGGATGACGGTGATCATCGGAGCGTCACTGGTCGCGAACGCGCTGCTGCTCGCGCTCGCGATGTCCATCGGACGGCAGCTGTTCATCGACGCCCTGTCGGGCACGGTGTTCTCCCGCGCGAGCAGGGTCTTCTACAACACGCTGCTCGCCTACCTCGACCGTGGCCAGCAGGTGTTCTTGTGGCTGGGCCTGATCCTGGTGGTCGTCGGCTGGTTCGCGGGACCGAACAGGTACGGCGCTGCCGTGCGCACGACAGTCACCGGCGGTCTGGAGCAGATCGGCGGGGCGCTGGCAGACAGCCCGGTCGGTAATGCGGGCCCTTGGGCGGCGGCCAACGCCCGATGGCTGCGGGTCGCCATCGGCCTGCTGGGCGTGGTCGTCCTGCTGTGGGGCAACGACGTCTCGCTGTCACGGCTGTTCGGGTCCCTCGCGCTCGTCGTCGTGTTGCTGGCAGTCCTCCAGATCCTGGTCGGCGCCGGCCGCGGGACGGCTGCCTCCCGCTCCGTGCCACCCACCGAACCCGTCACCGGCGCCGCGAGCTAGGGTCCAGGCCGCTCGACCCACGTCGCCGCTGCCCCGGATTTCGAGGGCCAACGGGTCGGCCGGCTCGTCCTGTACGGGCACACCGACATCGCGGACCTGCTGGCCGGCGGGTGATCGTTGCTATGCGCAACAACGGGCCGGATGAGCCGGATGCCGGCGGCATCCGGCTCATCGGCCTACTCGGGCAGCCGCAGGGTGACGAACGGGTCGTTGTCCCCCGGCAGCAGGTAGCGCTCGGTCTCGACGAACCCGCGCTGCTGCGCGAACCGCAGCCCGTCCACATTGGAGGCCAGCACGATCGTCTCGACCACGCTCGCACCGAGGTCCCGCGCCACCGCGAGCCCTCGCTCGTACAACTGCCGGCCGATCCCCTGCCCGCGGTACTCGGGAAGCACCCGGGCGATCACGGTGGCAGCGTCCGGCTCCGGCGGGCGCACCGTGGAACAGCCGACGACTACGTCACCGAGGTACGCCACCTCCAGGTGGTGGCGCTGCACGCGCTCTCGCACCTCGTCCAGCGACAGGACGGCGTTGGGGATGATCTCGTTGTGGACGTGCTGCCAGTCCCGCAGCATGGTCTCGCCGTCCACCTGGTCGATCCGAAGCTCTGGCACCGGTGCAGCGAACCGCGCGCACAGCCGCCGCGTCAACGTGTTTAGGCGCCGGTCCGTCAGAGCACCTTCTCGAGGTGTACGGCCAGCCGGCCCTCGATCTCGTCCAGGTCGGTGCGTACGTAGCCGAGCCGTTCGTACAGCGCGATGTTGCTGGTCATCTTCCGGTTCGTGTAGAGCCGCAGCTTCTTCTTCCCCGCCGCACGGGCGCGGTCCTCGGCGAACGCCATCAGCTGTCGGCCGATGCCCTGGCCGTGCCGGTCCGGATGCACCGCGACGTTCTCGACCAGCAGTACGCCCGGCTCGTCCACCAGCACGATCAGCCCGATGACCGGGTTGCCGACAAGCCAGACCAGGTCGTCCGCGATCAGCTGCTCGTAGTCGGCCTCGAGCGGGATGGGTCGCATCCCGACGATCGGGACCCACGGCTCGTACGCCGCTTCCACGATCCGCCGGACCGCGGTCACGTCCGCGGCGGTCGCCCGGCGGGGCTCCGTCCATTCAGCCATGGACCGGCCGTCCCCAGGCGAGGGTGGCGACGATCTTCAGCTCGAGGATGTCGTCCCGTGCCCATGGCCGGACGACCCGCTCCACCGCGCGATCGAACTCCGCGGCCTCCCGCGCCGGCATGTGCTCGCGGGCAAGCGTCGCGGTGGAGTGGAACTGCTCCACGTAGTCCCCCACCCGCTGGTGGAAGACCACGGGCGAGCTTTCGGCGCTGCCGGTCTGGTCGAACAGACCGCGTTCTCGCAGCGCCCTTACGACGGAGAAACCCGGGTCGTAGTCCGGGTCGCGGGAGTGCCGCCGGATCACGCCGACCAGCTCGTCCTGCCAGGGGACGTCGCGCGGGCCGTGCTCGATGACGGCCAGATGGGCGTGCGGTGTCATCACCCGGGCCAGCCGGTCCAGCGTCTCCTCCCAGCGCATCCAGTGCAGGCTCGCACCCGCGGTGACCAGCGCGTACGGCCCGTCCAGGTCAGCCGTCTCCACCGCGCTGACGATCCAGTGCAGGTTGGGCTGCCGGCCGCCGGGCCGCCGCCGGCCGGCCTCCACCATCGCGGCCGACATGTCGACGGCGTCGACCCGCGCGACCCGGGCGGCGAGCGGCCGGGCGATCGCGCCCTCACCCGCGCCGATGTCCAGCACCGCTCGGGGCTCGTCGATGATCAGGCTGTCGAGGATGTCGAAAACGTCGTCCGGGTACGGCGGACGATGCTCGTAGGCGGCGGCTACTCCGGGGTTGCCGAACGTGCCGCCGAGATCAGGGCGCGTCATCTCCACATCCTGACACCTCGAGTGCCAGAAGATCGCCGACGGAAGACCCCGATAGGCGGCGTTGGTGGCTTCGGGAGCGTGGCCGTGCAGTAGCCACGGGTCGGCTACCGCACCGGCCGGGAGCGGTTCGGGCGGGCGAGCGGGATCCACCAGGTCGGCGAAACGGGACTCGAGGCAACGACGCACCTGGAATCCGTGCGGCAATGCGGCGCGCCGGCAAGATAGTCGCTGGACTCGTGGTGCCAGCCGGGTATGTAGCCGGGCTGCCCGTCCGGACCCGGCTTGACCAGCGGGTAGCGGCTCGCGGTGATCATGAAGACGCGCGAGTCCGAGATCACCAGGTGGCCACCGGGGCGGGCGAACTCGGCCAGCACCGGCGCCAGGTCGCGGACATGCGTGAGCGCAAGCGCGCAGACGACGACGTCGACGTGGTCGTCCGGGACCGGGAGCCGGTGCAGGTCGCCCTGGTGGAACTCGGCGGACGGGACCTTGGCCCGCGCCTTCGCCAGCATCGCGGGTGAGCTGTCCACGCCGATCGTGCGATGCCCGAGCGACACCAGGTGCCCGGTAGGCCGGCCGGTCCCGCAGGCCGCGTCCAGCGCGACACCGACCGGCAGCCCGGCCAGCATCTCCCGGACGATCGGCTCCTCCGGGTCGATCAGCCCGTTGCCGGGCTCGTCGTAGTCCCGCGACCATCCGTCGTACCCGTCGGGCACGCTGACCGGGTCCACCAGCAGCGCGTCGCCCGGCGGGCCCGAGTCGAGCAGCGCGCAGACCTCGGCCAGCCGGGCTTCGACGAACTCGCGGTCGTAGTCCCGGCGAAGCCGCGCAGCAGCGCCACACCTTCCAGGCCGATGAGGTAGGCCAGCGGATGCTGGTAGATAGCAGACGTACTCATGGAACTCCCGCTGTGGACGGACTGATCTGACAAGAGATGCCGGCGCCCGGCAGCTGGAGCAGGCGCGGCGGCGGTCACGATCCGGCGGTCAGTTCACGAGAGGCAGTTTTGGCCCCGCGCGGGTGCCGAGGGCAACGCACTTTTCGCAGTCCGCGACCGGACCAGGTCGCGCGTGACAATCGAAGTCGACCTCAAGGGGCATGTGGCCCCCCTCGAAAGTCACTAGCCGGCGCCCCTACCCTCGCCAACCCAGGGCGAAGGCCCGCCTCGGTCCCGCGCAATTCGCGTGGTTAACCACGCGGGTGGAGGCTTCGCCCCGGCAATAACCGTGGCGAAGTCCCCATTCGCAGGGTTAACCACGCGAATTGCGCGGGACTGAGGCGGAGGCTGCCGGGGGCCGGTACTGCCGGGGCTAGGCGGGACCAGCTCGGGTTGTCGGCCCAGATCGAGTGCGGGTCGACGTACGGGCGGAGCAGCGCGGTCAGGTCGTCGTCGCCCTGGCCGCGCAGTTCGGCGGAGGCGATCCGCCGGGCCGCGCCGGCGAGGAAGTCCGCGACCTGTACGCGCGGGTCGGTGCGCGAGTCGACCCGGCGTACCGCGTGCAGCCGGCCGTCCAGCAGGTGCTGGATCTGCCGGATCCGGTTCCGGGTCAACGCGCTCTGCTCGTCGTGCACAACCGTGACCCGCCCGCCGCGGTCGCACCAGTAGCGAGCCGTCTCCAGCAACGCCGGAATGAGCGGCTCCAGCGGCGGCGGCAGGCCGGGATCGTGCAGCAGCCGGGTCGGCAGCGAGTCCATCCGCGCCCGGCCGGCGCGGACCAGCCCCATGATCTCGCCGACCTCGCCCGGCGCCACCAGCTCCTCGACCCGCCCGAAGAACGCGTCGACATGGGCGCCGACCAGCCACTGGCGCCGCTTGGTCCGCAGCAGGGTCACGAACGACCGCAGGAACGCCTGCCAGCGTTCCGGCCCGTACGCCGCGGGCCCGTGGTGGTGCAGTGTCAGCGCCAGAGTCCCGCTCCGGCGGTCCGGATCGAGGCTGGTAGCGGCCAGGTAGCCGGGTACGCCGACGAACAGCTCGACGATCTTGCGCACGGCGAAGTAGGTCTTGTCGGTCAGGTGCACGTGCGCGTTGCCGGCCAGCGGCCCGGACGGACCGAGCAACCACTCGATCGCCGGTTGCCGCAGCTGGGCGGCCTTGTACTCGACCGCCGAGTACGGGAACCGGGCCCGGACCTCGGAGACGAACGCCGCCGCGTCCGCAGTGTCCAGGTGGACGCTCGCGTGGGTGAGGACCGGGTTGTCGATGTCGAGCAGGTTGGTGCCGGACCACCCGGACTCGTCACACGCCACCTCGAGGAATGTCTGCATGGATGTCTACTCCTTGCCGGGACTGCCGAAGCACGCACAGGGACCAGGGCGCGCAGGCCCTGGTGTCACGCGAGAACGCGGATGCTTACGCGTCGGCAGTCTTGTCAGCAGACATGGGCCCATGATCGGCGCTGCGCGACCGGTGCGCCAGCGCTTTGACAGAGAGTGCGGGTCATACACCGCACGGAGGCGGTGCTGATCGGCGGACGCTCGGGCGTCGGGCGAGACGACGATCGAGTGGCCGGTTGGTAGCGTGCCGTCGATGCGGCTCACGGTGCTCGGTGCGTGCGGGGCCTGGCCCGACGCGGGTCAGGCATGCAGCGGTTTCGTGTTCGAGCACGACGGCTTCCGGCTCGTCGTCGACCTCGGGTACGCCGTCGTGCCGCGGCTGCTGCGGCACCTGGAACCGGGTGACGTGGACGCGGTGTTCATCAGCCACCGGCACCCGGACCATTGTGCCGATCTGAACCCGCTGCTGCGGGCGCGAGCGCTGCGGGACGACCCGGCCGCGCCGCTGCCGGTCTACACCTTGCCGGGCGCGCTGGACGCGGTGCTCGCGCTGGACCGGCCGGGGATGCTGGACGCGGCGTACGAGCTGCGCGAGTTCGAGGCCGGCGACGACCTCGAGATCGGGCCGTTCCAGGCCCGGACCCGGATGCTGCCGCACTGGACGCCGAACGCCGGCGTACGGCTGACCGCGGACGGCCGGTCGGTCGCGTACACCGGTGACTCCGGCCCGAGTCCGGACGTGGTCGAGCTGGCCCGGGGCGCCGACGTGCTGCTGGCCGAGGCCACGTATGTCGACGAGGTGCCGGCGGACTCGCGCGGCTACCTGTGCACCGCGCGCGAGGCGGGCGAGCAGGCCGCGACGGCCGGTGCCGGACGGCTGCTCCTCACGCATCTGCAGCCGGGGACTGACCCGGAGCAGGCGCGTGCCGCGGCCGCCGCGTCGTACCGCGACGAGGTCGGTGTCGCCGACCCGGACCTGGTCGTCGACCTCCCCTAGCTGTACGCCTAGCCGGCGGTGCGGACGGCTCGGCTGCCCCGCCTCGTCACCGATGTGGCTGGAAACCGCGCAAATCGTTGGACAGTGGCCCGCGCAGCGGCTGGGATGGGACGTCCGCGCCCCGAGGAGATGCCGTTGACGGATCTACGACCCGATGAGCTTCCGATCGACACCGCGCTGGCACGCCGCCTGGTGGCCGAGCAGTTCCCGAAGTGGGCGGGCCTCACGGTCGAGCCGGTCGCGAAGTCGGGCTGGGACAACGCGACGTACCGGCTCGGCGAGGCAATGCTGGTCCGGATGCCGCGGCTGCCGCGCTGGGAGGGTCAAGTGGAGCGGGAGCAGACCTGGCTGCCGCGGCTGGCGCCACAGCTGCCGCTCGCCGTACCTGCTGTGCTGGCGCGGGGTGTCCCGAGCGAGGCCTACCCGATGCCGTGGTCTGTGTACGCGTGGATCGACGGTGACACGGCCTTGCCCGACAGGCTGGACCAGCAGCAGGCCGCGGCCGACCTGGGTGCGTTCCTCGCGGCGCTGCAGCGGGTCGACCCGGCGGGCGGTCCGGCACCGGAGTGGAGCAACGGGTTCCGCGGCGTGCCGCTGGCCGACGAGCGTGACTCGCCGGTGGTGGCCGAACGGATGCGGGCGAAGTTCGCGGAGCTGGCCGGGCTGGTCGATGTGGACGCAGTCCGGGCGGTCTGGGAGTCGGCCCTGGCGGCGCCGGTGTGGGAGGGGCCGCCGGTGTGGATCCACGGCGACCCGGCACCGGGGAACCTGCTGTCCCGCGATGCCCGGCTGAGTGCCGTGATCGACTTCGGCACGATGGCCGTCGGTGACCCTGCCTGCGACCTGATCGCCGCCTGGACCTGGTTCGACTCGCCGCGAAGCCGGGATGTGTTCCGCGCGCAGCTCGATGTCGACGATGCGACCTGGGCGCGCGGCCGCGCCTGGGGCCTGGCCTCCGTACTGCCGTCCCGAGCGGACCTGACCGAGGCGAGCCGGCACCGGATCGAGGAGATCGTTGCCGACCACAACGACCACTGAGCGGCTCCGGCTCGAGCCGGCGGCCCGCCGCACGGTGCTCCGGCTCCTGCTGGTACCCAGGTGGCGCGGGGTCAACCGCCGGGCTTGACCATGGATAGGCCCGGGTATCACGTCGAGGGAGGTGGGGCCGATGTCGGGACGCCGCGTAGGGGTGGAGGAGGAGCTGTTCCTCGCCGATCCGGAGTCAGGGGACCTGCTGCCCGCCTCCACCAGGACGCTGCGGGCCGGGAGCGGCGAGGCGCCGCCGCTGCAGCAGGAGCTGTTCCTGGAGCAGATCGAGACCGCCACCAAGCCCTGCACCACGCTGAGCGAGCTCGACGCGGAGCTGCGCGAAGGGCGGCGCCGCGCCGCCACGGACGCCGAGACCGCCGGTGCGGCCATCGCCGCCGTGGCCACCCCGGTGCAGGTGGTCGACGCGATGATGACGCAGAAGCGCCGCTACCAGCGGATGGCGGAGCACCACGGCGTCACCGCCCGCGAGAACCTCATCTGCGGTACGCACGTGCACGTCGAGACCGCCGACGAGGACGAGGCCGTCACCGCGCTGGACCGGATCCGCCCGTGGCTCCCGGTGCTGCTCGCGGTCAGCGCCAACTCGCCGTACTGGCACGGGTCGGACAGCGGCTACGCCAGCTTCCGCGCGCAGGTGGTGTCGCGCTGGCCGTCGGCCGGTCCGACCGAGCCGTTCGGCACCGCGGCGGCGTACCACCGTGCCGTCGGGGAGCTGATCCGCACCACCGCCGCGCTGGACGTCGGGATGATCTACTTCGACGCCCGGCTGGCGGCGCGCTACCCGACGCTGGAGATCCGCATCGCCGACGTCTGCGCGGAGACCGACGACACCGTGCTGATCGCGGCGCTGGCTCGCGCGCTGGTCGAGACCACGGTGCGGGAAACCGCGGACGCGCCGGCCTGGCGGGCCGAGCTGCTACGGGCGGCCGGCTGGCAGGCGAGCCGCTGGGGGCTGAGCCGGGACCTGGTGCACCCGGTACGACGCGAGCCGCGGCCCGCCGCCGAGGTTCTCGACGCCCTGCTCGAGTACGTCGGGCCGGCGCTGGACCGGGCCGGCGACACCGGCACCGTACAGGCGGTGCTGGACGACCTGCGGATCCGCGGCACCGGCTCGGTCCGGCAGCGCGCGGTGTTCGCGCGCCGGTCCAGCGCGGCGGACGTCGTCCTCGACGCGATCGAGCGGACCCGCGCGACGTACGACCGCTGAGCTCAGTCCCGGGATCAGCGCTTCATCCAGGGTTTCGGGTAGCGCCGGGCCTGCTTCGCCCAGGCATCGCCGAAGCGCCGCCGCTGCTCGTCTGCGCGGGTCTGCTCAAGCGCATGCAGCCGGCCGAAGCTGAACGCGTTGCCGCCGGACTGCTGGACCTGGACGGCGAGCTCGCGCAGCGCCGGCTGGAACACCACGGCGTCGTGGTGCCTGCCGAGGATCTGCTGCAGCTTCTTCGTCCGGGACCGGAGCCGGTCCGCCCGGCCGCCGAGCACCGGTTCCGCGGACTCCGCGGCGTACCGGACCCGCTTGGTCGCCTTCCGCGCCTCGTGCAGCAGCGCGTCCTGGTCGGCGGCCGGAGCCTGCTCGGCGGCCCGCACTGCCCGGCGCAGCCGCCGCCACTCGTGCCGGAGCAGGCCCGGCAGCACCTTGTGCGCGGGGCGGTCCGCATCGGTAAGCGGGGGGTTCGCGACCAGGTCATCGAGCTTGTCGAGCAGTCGGAAGTACCGCTCGTCGTCCAGCGCCTCGACGGCCCGGCGGTGCGCGTCGCGGTACTCGCCGCGGTACCGCACGTCGACGGTCCGCCGTACCCGGCCCATCACCAGCTCCGGGGGCTCGTCGTCGATCCGCCCGAGCAGGTGGTCGCGGAGCACTTCGACGTCCCGGGCCGGGCCGAGCTGCTGTCCGAGCCAGCGGGCCTCGTCGCGGATCGGGTCGGTGACCGTACGGTCGAGCACCGGCCGGTACGTCGCCAGCGCGGACCGGATCCGCCGCAGTGCGACCCGGGCTCTGTGCACCGCGTCCGGCGCGTCCCGGCGGACGTCCGGGTCGCGCTGCTTCAGCTCGTCGACCTGCTCGGCGAGGTACGCGACGAGCAGGCTGCCGGCCGTCGGCACAGCCGGCAGCGGCCCCGGTCCGGGCCTGCGGACCCGGTCACCGAGTGCACGAGCCAGCTTCGATGGTCCGCCGGCCGGCTGCGCCCCGGTGTCCAGCAGCGCCGCCTCGATCACGTCGAGCAGGCCCGGCTCGCCGTCCACGATCTCGGCCTCCCACTCGCGCCAGGTCTGCTCCGGAGCGCCGTCGGCGGCCTGCGCGGTGACCCGGTCGTCACTGATCTCGGCCAGCACGGAGCCGTCCGGACCGTGCAGCAGGTGGACCTCCCGGCGGGTCCGCAGCGTCATCACCGGCGCCAGCGCGCGACCGCGGGTGTGCACCCCGACCAGCCGGGCCAGCTGTACCGGTACCCGGGTCGCGGACCGGCCGGGCGGGCGTCGTACCTCCAACCGCTCGTCGCCCGTGCCCGGCAGCTTGAGGTGCCAGCCGTCGTCGTGGCCACCGGTACGGCGCCGCAGCGTCACCCGCGCGGCGGCCAGAGCCAGGTCGTCGGTGTCGACGTACACCGCGGTGAGCTCGTGCACGACCGGGTCGCCGATCGAGGCCACACCGGGCAGGTCACCGGCCACCGGCAGCGCCGTCGACCAGTCGACGTCGTACTTACGTTCGATCTCGCGATACTCGTCGGCAGCCATACCTCGGTCTATCAGGTCCGCGCCACTGCGTCTGCGGTCAGCGTGGCAGACCGAGGCGGTCGGCCAGCCAGTCGACCGGGGCGTGCTCGGCGGCCTTCCGGGCGAGCCGGGCCGCCCAGCCGGGTAGGTCGCCACGGCGCTCGCTGTCGTCCGCGGCCCGGGACAGCCCGGCGCGGACCGCGCGTTCAAGGTCCGCCCGGGTCAGCGGCGGGCCGGAGAACCGGGTCCGGGCGTCGAGCGACAGCAGCATCCGCTCCCGCGACACCCCGAGCTCGCAGGCGGCGCCGTTCACCGTCGACAGGGCCAGCCGCTGGACGGCGGCGTCGGCGCCCTGGCCCGGGTACGGGTCGACCGAGGCGGTACACCCGTCCAGCTCGGCGTACCGGCCGTAGCCGGCCGCACCCGCTGCGACCTCCGCGGCCAGCACGGCACCGGTGGTCAGCACCAGCGCGGCCACCGCGACGGCCGATGCGGGCCGCGGCGCTACCAGAACCAGACCGGGCCGACGCGCGACCAGAACCAGACCGGGCAGCAGTACGGCGAGACCGAGCACCGCTGCGAGACCGAACGCGGGCCGGAACGAGCGGGTCAGCACCGCGGTCACCCGGTCCGCGAGCACCCGGCCGACCTCCGCCGCGGCCACCGGGTCGTCGACCTCCGCTCCCGCGACCGTGCGCTCCAGGTCCGGCAGCTCACCACGCGGGCCGGCCGCAAGCTCGTCGCGGACCGCGAGCGCGATCCGCACCTTGTCCTTCACCGGGACCCGGGCGTCCAGCACGGCCGCCGTACCGGCCAGCGTGGACCGCTCGGTGGCCTGGTCCAGCGACCCGGCCAGGACGGGCGCGATCAGCACCAGCCCGAGCACCAGCCCCGCGTGGCGGGCGCCGACCGCGAGCGAGCCGTCCCGCACGCCGCCGTCCGGCCCGACCGCCGCGCCGTCCAGTACGGCGGCCAGCAGCCCGAGCCCGCAGCCGCACAGCGCGAGCGCGGTACCGGCCCAGGCCACCTGCGGGCCGGGCACCAGTGCGAGCAACCCGAGACCACCGGCCAGCAGCAGCGCACCACCGATGACCGACAGCGCCGGGGCCACCCGGGTCGCGAGCGGACGGACCAGCAGCATCCCGGCCGGCAGCAGCGTGACCACCCCGGCCGCGGCGAGCGGGCTGAACCGCCAGACCTCGATCACCAGCAGCACTCCGAGGAACAGCACCCCGACCAGCGCCGCGGACAAGAACAGCAGCGCGACCAGCGGCACCGGTACCGGCCGCCGTCCGGGCCGCGGCGCGGTCGCCCGGCGCGCCCGCGCCTCCGCGAACACCGCCACCGCGGCCAGCGCCACCGGCACCTGGACGAGGAAGATCACCCGCCAGTCGAACAGCTGGGTCAGCAGGCCGCCGACCGCCGGCCCGACCGCCAGCCCGATCGTTGCCGCGAGCCCCCACTGGGCGCGGCCGCGACGGGCGCCGCGCAGCGCGGCCAGTACCGGCAGCGCCCCCGCAAGCAGCAGCGCCGCCCCGGCCCCCTGCAGGCAGCGCGCGACGACCAGCGTGGCCAGTGACGGCGCGACACCGCAGCCGATGCTCGCGCAGGCGAAGAGCGCCAGGCCGGTCACGGTCACCGCGGCCGGCCGGAGCCGCCTGTGCAGCGTCGCCAGCGCGACCGCGGCCAGCGCGACCACCAGCGCGTACGCGGTCAGCACCCAGGACGCCCCGACGATCGAGGTGCCGAACTCGCCGTACATCGGCGGCAGCGCCAGCACCACCACCGACGCGTCGGCGAAGGCCAGCCCGACCGCGATCACCAGCAGCCACCCGAGCAGGTCGCGGCGCCCCATCGCCTCATCCACCGAGCCAGTGTCCCCGATGAGTGGGGCTATCCAGGGTCTGGCTAGCGCGGGATACCGGTGAGGGTGAGGAACTCCTGGCGCGAGCGCGGGTCGTCGCGCAGCGAGCCGAGCAGGGTCGACGTGACCGTGTCGGAGCCGACGGCCTGGACGCCGCGCACCGTCATGCAGGTGTGCTCGGCGACGATCACCACGCCGACACCCTTCGGGTTCAGGTGCTCGCACAACCAGTCCGCGATCTGTTTGGTCATCCGCTCCTGCACCTGCGGGCGGCAGGCGAAGTGCTCGACGATCCGGGCCAGCTTGGACAGCCCGAGGATCCGCTCCCCGGGCAGGTAGCCGACGTGCGCGACACCGACGAACGGCAGCAGGTGGTGCTCGCACACGGACCGGACCGGGACCGCGCGGGCGAGCACCAGCTCGTCGTAATCCTCGTCGTTCGGGAAGGTCGTGAGGTCGAACGGC
The DNA here is from genome assembly GCA_035650275.1 of Kribbellaceae bacterium. Taxonomy (GTDB): domain Bacteria; phylum Actinomycetota; class Actinomycetes; order Propionibacteriales; family Kribbellaceae; genus DASRHY01. The sequence goes on from DASRHY010000305.1 coordinate 13,702, forward strand.
CGGGGCGAGAACAGCTCGGTGTAGGCGCGGGCCATCCGCGCCGGCGTCCCGCGCAGACTTTCCGAGTCCAGCGAGACGCCGAGCGCACGCAGGAACTCCTCCGCGGCCTTCTCCGCCGCAGGCAGGTCAGGCGTCAGGTCCGGCTCGTGCGTCACCCGCACGGTCAGCTGCCGCCGACGCCGAGCGCGGTGAGCAGCACCAGCACCACGGTGGTGACGGCGAACAGGCCGTGGCCGGCGACGACGGCGACCGGGAAGTGCCGCTCGGCCGGGACACCGGGCGCGCTGCCGGCCGTGTCCGCCGCGGCGACGACCGCGCTCGAGCGGTATGTAGGCAACCAACGGGCGAGCATCCCGAACCCGAGCAGGGCCACCGGCAGCAGCACGACGAATGCCGCCCAGGCCAGCGCCTCGTTGTCGGCGGCAACGTAGATGATCCAGAGCACCAGCCCGATCGCCGCCAGCGCGAAGTGCCCGAAGATCAGGCCGGGCGGGAACTTGCTCGACCGCGGCGGACGGTTGCCGCCACGCGAGATCCAGATGCCCAGCATGACGATGCCGCCGACGGCGGTGACCAGCCAGGTGATCAGTGCCGCGATTTCCATCGTTCAACCCTTCCGCTCGTAGCCTTCGGACTGCGTCTGCTCGTCGGCCACCCGTACGCCGTACCGGAACGCCAGCTTGCCGCCGAGGTACCCGGAGTAGCTCAGCGTCAGGAAGCTCGCCGCCGACAGCACGATCGGCCCGATAGGGACTGCGCCGGACTCGTCCCGCCAGAGGAAGTTCACAACGTACGCTGCGGTGACCGCGAGGTTCAGGCTCATGTGCAGCAGCCCGGTCCGGAACGCCGGGGTGCCCGGCGGGATCGCGAACAGGTCGAGGAACCCGACCGCCGCCGCGGCGGCCGCGCCGAGTACCCCGAGCGCGATCAGCCAGCGGGCACCCCGGGCCAGCCCGGCCGGGTCGTCGACGATCCGGGAGGCGATGTCGAAGACCAGTGCGCAGGCCCACGCGCCGATCGGGATCGTGACCAGGATCGGGTGGTACGGGTGCCCGTACGGACCTGCCAGTACGGCACTGACCGGCCGCTTCGCCTCCAGTGGCACTCCGGCCACAAGCCACCTCCGAGATCCTCAAATTTGACCAACTGATCTTGGTCATATTCGCGGCCTGCGGTCAAGGGCTGGACTCGTTCTGGATATTCGGACATCGCTGTTGGCGATTTGAGCGCGGTACGGTAGGGTCCGTGACCCCGCACTCGCCGATCTCGGCCATCGCGACGCTGGACGACGACCTGCGCCGTGGCATGTACCAGTTCATCCGGCGCGCGGGCCGTGCGGTGACCCGGGACGAGGCGGCCGAGGCGGTCGGGATCTCGCGCAAGCTGGCCGCGTTCCACCTGGACAAGCTGGTCGACGCCGGGCTGCTGGTCGCGGACCTCGGGACGCCGCCGGCGGTACGCCGGGCCGGCCGCCGCCCGAAGACGTACCTGCCGGCGCCCGGTACCGACCTGCAGGTGAGCATCCCGCCGCGGCGACACGGCCTGCTCGCCGAGCTGCTGCTCGAGGCGGTGGGCACCGAGCAGCAGGGCGAGTCTCCGCGCGCCGCGGCCGTCCGTGCCGCCCGCGAGCACGGCGAACGACTCGGCGCCGACGGCCGCCGTCGTACCCGCGGGCGCATCGGCGCCGAGCGGGCACTGACCCTGGCGAGCACGGTCCTGGAGGAGAACGACTTCGAGCCGGTACGACGCGACGCGGGCCGGGTCCGGCTGCGCAGCTGCCCGTTCCACCCGCTGGCCGCGAAGGACACCGAGCTGGTCTGCGGGATGAACCACGCGCTGCTCGAGGGCCTCGTCAGCGGGCTCGGCACGTCAGCGGTCGAGGCGGTGCTCGACCCGGCCGGCGGCGAGTGCTGCGTCGAGCTCCGGGCACGGACCAGGCCGGCACGATGAACCCGCTGCTGCGGATGGTCGACGCCGTCCGGCACCGTCACCGGCGTACGTTCTGGTACTTCTCGCTGACGTAGTCGCGCCAGGCGATGCTGCCCGTCGGCGTCGCGTCCGTGGTCAGCGCGCCGCTGCGGAACGCCTTGCCGAGCCGGCCCGGCACCCGCAGCGGGAGCACCGGCCGGCGCATCCCGCGGGCCCGCAGCCACGGCCCGATCACGTCGCGGGCGGACAGCACCTCGGGCCCGCCGAAGTACTCCACCGCGCCGCTCGGACCGGCCTCGAGCCGCGCCCGCAGGAACGCGGCGACGTCACGAACGTCGACCGGCTGGGCCGTGATCGCGTTGTCGGTCAGCACGACACCGGCCCGCGCCATCGCTCGCAGCGCCCGGTCGACGAACGCGTGGAACTGCGCCGCGCGCACGATCGACCACGGCACCCCGCCGGTGCTGAGGAGCTGTTCGGCGCGGATCTTGGTGCCGAAGTACCCCCACGGCACCTGGTCGGCGCCGAGGATGGAGGTGTAGAGCACGTGCCCGACACCGGCCTCCCGCGCCGACGCAAGCAACCGTCGGGTGCCGTCGATCTCCACCCGGTCGGTGTAGCCGCGCCGGTACGGCGCCGCTGCCAGGTGCACGATCGCACCGACGTCCGCGACCGCGTCCGCCAGTCCCGCACCCGTGGTCAGGTCCAGCACCACCCAGTCGTCACCGTCGCGGGGGCGGCGGCTGGCCGCCCGCACCATGAACCCGCGACCGCGCAGCTCCGCGACCATCGCCGTACCCAGCATCCCGGTCGCACCAGTGACCAGTACCCGTTGGTCCATGCCCTTGCGGACACCGGGTGGCGGCCGGATGTGACATCAGCCGATCCGGGCCAGCTTGCGCCGGTCGCCCACGACGCAGACCTCCGCGACCCGGTCCTGCTCCAGCGTCAGCCCCACCACGGTGCACAGCTCGCCGTCGCGGAACATCAGCAGCCCCGGCCAGTCGTTCGCGACCGACACCCGCAGCTCCGTCGTACCGACCAGGCCGACCAGCAGCCGCGCCACCGCGTCCCGGCGGAGCAGCCGGCGAGCACCTCCACCGCGGTCGTCGCTGCGTACTACCACGTCCGGATGCAGACGCTCCAGCACCGCGTCGACGTCCCGCGCCGCTGCGGCTACGGCGACCGCGTCGACTGTACGGCGCTCCGCCGCGGCCACCGGGCTGAACCGTGGCGCCCGCGCGACGGCCTGGAGCTTGGCCCGGTCCGCGAGCCGCCGGCAGGCGGCCGGGGTCCGGTACAGCAGCCCGGCCACCTCGCCGACGCTGAGCCCGAAGACCTCGCGCAGCACGAACACCGTCCGCGCGTCCGGGTCCAGCGACTCCAGCGCCACCAGCAGAGCGAGACCCACCGACTCGTCCAGCGTCACTCGCTCCGCCGGATCCCCACTCATCGCAGCAGCACGGTCCATGCTCCTAGGACGAACCGGACACCCCCGGATGTGACATGCAGCACCTACAGGCGCATGTGGAGGATCTGCCCGGGCCACTCGGCGTCGCCGACGGTGAACGTCTCCGCCCGGGTGAAGCCCTGCTTCTCGTAGTAACGCACCAGCGCGCCGTCGCCGCCCGCGAAGCAGTCGACCCGCAGCAGCCTGAGGCCCTGGGCCCGGGCGAGCGACTGGGCATGCTCGAGCAGGTCTGCGCCGACGCCGCGCCCCGCCTTTGCCCGATCAGTGACGAGCAGCCTGACGTACAGCTCCGGCTCGTCGACGGCTGGCACGTACGGCATGTGCTCGCCGACGGAGAGCACACCGGCCGTACGGCCGTCGAGCTCACCGATCCACAGGCCGCCGCTTTCGGCGAAGCCGGTGATCTGCTCGACGCGGAGCGGGTTCGTGGAGTGGGGCTCGGTCCCCCACTGGTCGGTGCGGCCCCGGGCCACCAGCCAGGCAGTGGCCCCGTCGAGCAGTTCGAGCACGGCCGGTACGTCGGCGCGGTCGCCGGGGCGGATAGCGAGTGTCATGCCGCCATCCTGCCAATCACCGTCAGCGGCCTATCCCGATCACTGGACGAGGCAGCGTGGCAGGGTGTGACATCGGGGCTCGTCGTAGCGTTGGCTGGGTGGAAACCGCCGGCGTGCTGCGCAGCAAGCTGCGGCCACCGCACCCGTTCCGCCCGCTGGTCCGGCGGACCGCACTGCGGCGGCGGCTGGACGACGCGGTCGCCGGCGCCGGCGTCGTGCTGCTGCTGGGTCCGGCCGGCATCGGGAAGACGTCGCTGCTCGCGGAGTGGTCCGCGGAGCGTGACGTGTCGTGGGTCACGATCGATGCCGCGGACAACGACCCGGTCCGGTTCTGGTCGCACGTCGCGGCCGCCCTGGACACAACCCCGGCGCGGGAGGTGCCGGCCGGCAGCGACCTGTACGTCGAGCGCCTCGCGGACGGTGTCTCCGGTACGGCGGTGCTGGTGCTGGACGAGTACGAGCACCTCACCGAGCCGCGGGTCCACCAGCAGCTGGACCAGCTCGTCCGCGGCGGCGCCGGTCGGCTGACCGTGCTGGTCGCGAGCCGGGTCCGGCCGCCGTTGCCGCTGCGCTCGCTGGTGCTGGCCGGCGGGGTGGCCGAGCTCGGCTGGCCGGAGCTGCGGGTGACGTCCGAGGAGGCACCGCTGTTCGGCGTACCTGCGGAGATGGTCCGGCTCACCGACGGCTGGGCCGGCGGGCTGGCGCTGCTCGCGTCGCGGGATCCCGCGGACCTGCCGGCCGGGCGGGAGGCGCTGGCTGACTACCTGACCGACACGGTCCTTTCGGGGCTGGAGCCGGAGATCCGCGAGTTCCTGCTGGACACCGCGGTGCTGGAGCGGTTCTCGGTCCCGCTGGCCGCAGCCGTCCATCCGGCCGCGGACGCCGCCGTGGTACTCGACCGGCTGCGCCTGGACGGGACGTTCCTGCTGCGCGAGGCGGACGGCTGGTTCCGGTACCAGCGGCTGTTCCGGTGGGCGCTCATCCGGCGACTGCACGCGCTGGACCCGGCCCGGGAGCGGGCCGCGCACCGGGCCGCCGCCGAGTGGTACGACGCGCAGGGCAGTACCGAGGACGCCGTCGGTCATGCGCTCTCCGCCGGCGACACCGCGCTCGCGGTCCGGCTGGTCACCGAGTCGTTCGACGATCTCACCCGGTCGGGCCGGCTGGTCACACTGGAACGCTGGCTGGGGCTGCTGCCGGACGCGGATGTCGCCGCGATCGACGGCGCGCTGGCCGACCGGGTCCTGGACCTGTGGTGCAGTCTCGGCCGCTCCGACCAGCGCGACCGCTGGCAGCGCCTCACCGGCCGCCGGCCGCGGCCGGACGGCCCCGCCCGCGCGGCCGACGTGTGGCAGCTCTGCCTGCCGCGCGAGCGCGGCGACCTGGCAGCCGCGATCCGGCAGAGCCGCACCGTACTGGCCCGGACCGACGCGGACTGGACGTCGCCGCTGACCGCGACCCAGGCCCGGATCAGCGCAGCCCGTTCGCTGCTGCTCGCCGGCCGACCCGACGAGTGCCGCCAGGTGCTGGCGGGGCTGGAGTCCCGGTGGACCGCCGGCCGGCTTCCGGCGGCGCTGGCGATGGCCGTGCACGCGCTGCGCGGCCTGGCGGCGTACCGCGACGGCGACCAGGAGACAGCACTGACGGAGCTCGGTCGTGCGGACCGGGCGCACGACCTGGCCACCGGTCCGGTCCGGCCGGCGGCCGCGCCCGAGCACCTGATCCTGCGTGCCGCACTCGCCGGCCGGCCCGACGACGTACGGCGCCTGCAGACGCTGGTCGACGACGAGCTGGACTCCGACCACACCATGGCCACGCTCGGCAACCTGGTGCTGGCCGCGGTGTCGCCGGACACCGAGAACCGGCTGGCGCGGGCCGACGCGCTGCTGGCTGGGTTTCCGAGCGCGCTCGGGCTGGTCGACCTGCGCGAGGAGATCGCCGGATCGGGTGGCCCTGACCAGCTCCCAGACCAGCTCAGCGAGCGGGAGCGGATGGTGCTGCAGTACCTGCGCAGCGATCTCACACTGGCGGACATCGCGGCACACCTGTACGTCTCGGTGAACACCGTGAAGACGCACGCCCGGCACATCTACCGCAAGCTCGGCGTCACCGGCCGCCGCGACCTCACCCGCTGATCACCCCTTCTCCGGCGAGAATCACCCCTCCGGCCGGAAAGACCCGGCCGCCGCCGTGCGCTGCACCGGTACGACAGCGTTGGCTGACCTGAAGGGATCGACATGTACGTCACGACCGACCGCGCACTGTCCGCCGGCACCGCCGCCGGGCTCGCGGACCGCACCGAGGTGATCGACGCGCTCTACCGGTTCGGCCTCGGCCAGGACCTGCGCGATGCCGAGCTGTTCGGCTCCGCGTTCGCCGCCGACGCCGAGCTCGACTTCCGCCCGGCCGCGAAACAGATCGGCATCGACAGCGCGGTGATGACCGGCCGGGACACCATCGTGAGCACGATCCTCGGGCTGTTCGCCGGCCGGGTCGACACCACCCACGTGGTCACCAACCCGCGGGTCGAGCTGACCGGCGACACCGCTCGGCTGACCGCGATCGTCGAGGCGCAGCACATGCTCAGCGCCGACCACGGCACGCACGCGCTGCTGACGAACCTGTACGACGTCGACCTCGTCCGCGACGGCGACCGCTGGGTGGTCCGGCGGATGGTGATCGACAACGTCTGGTTCACCGGCCAGCCGGACAAGATCTTCGTGCCGTGAACCCGGAGAGATCCCGGTGAGATCCCTGTGAGGCTTGCGCTGGAGTGAACTCCAGCTCCTAGGGTGCGGGGCACACGACCACGGACAAAGGAGCAGGACCGTGCGCTACCGCACCCTGGGCGGCACCGGCATCGAGGTGAGCGTCCACTGCCTCGGAACGATGATGTTCGGTACCGTCGGGAACAAAGATCACGACGACTCGATCCGGATCATCCACGCCGCCCTGGACCAGGGCATCAACTTCGTCGACACCGCCGACATGTACTCCGCCGGCGAGTCCGAGGAGATCGTCGGCAAGGCGCTGCAGGGCCGGCGCGACGACGTCGTCCTGGCCACCAAGGTGCACTTCCCGATGGGCGAGGGCCCGAACCGCGGCGGCAACTCGCGACGCTGGATCCTGACCGAGGTCGAGAACAGCCTGCGCCGGCTCCGGACCGACTGGATCGACCTCTATCAGATCCACCGGCCGGACCCGACGACGAACATCGAGGAGACCCTGTCGGTGCTGACCGACCTGGTCCAGCAGGGCAAGATCCGCGCCTTCGGCTGCTCCAGCTTCCCGGCCGAGGAGATCGTCGAGGCGCACGTTGTCTCCGAACGCCGCGGCCTCGGCCGGTTCCGCACCGAGCAGCCGCCGTACTCCATCCTGGCCCGGGGCATCGAGACCTCGGTCCTGCCGGTCTGCCGCCGCTACGGCATGGGCGTGCTGACCTGGAGCCCGCTCGCGTTCGGGTTCCTGACCGGCAAGTACCGCAAGAACCAGCCCGCCGACCTCTCCAGCGGCCGCCCGACGATCCGTCCGGAACGGTTCGACCCGGACAGCGCCGAGTACGCCGCCAAGCTCGACATCGTCGAGCAGCTGGTCGACCTGGCCGACGACATCGGCTGCACCCTCCCCCAGCTCGCCGTCGCCTTCACCGTGACCCACCCTGCCGTTACCTCGGTCATCCTGGGCCCGCGCACGATGGAACAGCTCGACAGCCTGCTGAAAGGCGCCCCGGTCCTGCTGGACGACACGGTCCTGGACCGGATCGACGAGATCGTCCCGCCCGGCACCGACGTCTACCATGCCGACGCCGCCTGGACCCCGCGCAGCCTCACCGACCCCACCCAACGCCGCCGCCCCCACCAGGACCGCCCCGCCGCCTAACGACCCCGCGGGGTTAAACAAGTCCCCGCTCCACCCCCTCCATTTGCCGATCATCGGTCACTTTTTCCTCTTCTGTGGACAACGGAACCGCCGGTAAGCCCGAAACGCGATAAGCAAGTACGCCGCCCAGCCACACCGCCGCATATCGCATCCCACCCGACACCCCCGCTGCGCTATGCACAGAAGCGAAAAAGTGACCGATGACGCCCAAGAAAGAGGTGGAGCCGTCCGGCAGGGGCTGGCCTGAAACCCGGTTGCGCCGGTCGCCTATTCTGGAGGCATGCAGGTCAGTCGTCTCAGCGCAGCAGCCGTGCGAGCCTTCGCTTCGCCGGCCACCTCAGCCTGACCTGAACTCTCACCTCCACCGGCGAATCGGAAACGGTTCGCCGGTGCGTCGCGTGTCGTGCGTGCCTGCGGTGCCGGTTCCGGTCGCCCGCACCGAAAGGCGATCGACATGAACACCGACAAGGTCATCAGTATCTTCGAGAACTTCTATCTCGACCGCGGTCACCAGCGCGTGACCGGGACCTCGCTCCTGCCCGAACCGCACGACCCGGTGCTGTTCACCACCTCGGGCATGCACCCGCTCACGCCGTACCTCGACGGCAAGAAACCGCATCCACAGGGGCAGCGACTGGTCAACGTGCAGCGCTGCCTGCGCACCACCGACCTGGACGACGTCGGCGACCCGTCGCACCTGACGGTGTTCGAGATGCTCGGCTCCTGGTCGCTCGGCGACTACGGGCACTCGGACAGCATCCGCTGGGGGTACGAGCTGCTCACCGACGGGTTCGGGCTGCGGCCGGACAAGCTGCACGTCACGGTCTTCGGCGGCGACGACCGGCTCGGCCCGGACACACGCTCGCTGGAGCTGTGGGACGAGCTCGGGCTGCCGGTCGAGCTGCTCGGCGATGACAACTGGTGGTCGAACGGGCCGACCGGGCCGTGCGGGCCGGACACCGAGATCTTCTTCTGGACCGGTGCCCAGCCGCCGCGGGGCACCCCGAGCACCGACGACCGCTGGGTCGAGGTATGGAACCACGTGGACATGAGCCATCGCCGGTACGACGACGGCAGCCTGCGTCCGCTGGAGTCGCCCAACGTGGACACCGGGATGGGCCTGGAGCGGCTCCTGATGCTGCTGCAGGACCAGGACTCGATCTACGGCACCGACCTGTTCGAGCCGTGGATCCGGCTGCTGGGCGGGCTGTGGCGGCCGGACCGGACGGACCTGCGGGTGCTCACCGACCACCTGCGGTCGAGCATCGTGGTGATCGGCGACGGGGTGCGCCCGTCGAACACCGGCCGCGGGTACGTGCTGCGCCGGCTGCTGCGCCGAACCCTGACCACGCTCTGGCGGCTGGACCCGTCGTACACGCTGTCCGACCTGCCGGACGAGCTGGTCCGGCACACGCTCGACCACTTCCGCCAGCAGGAGCGGGACATCCGGCCGGTGCTGCTGGACGAGGAGGAGCGGTTCCGGCGGATGCTGGAGCGCGGCCGGGACCGGGTACGACGGGTGATTCGGCACGGTCCGCTGGGCGAGCCCGAGTACCGGTTCCTGCGCGACACCCACGGCCTGCCTCGCGACGTCGTGGACAGCATCCTGGAGGAACAACACTAGGCTGCGCGGGTGGCCAGGTACTTCGACGTTCATCCGGACAACCCGCAGCCGCGCGCGATCGGGCAGGCGGTCGACCTGGTCAGGTCCGGCGGGCTGATCGCCTACCCGACCGACTCGTGCTTCGCGCTGGGCTGCGCGCTGGGGAACCAGGAGGGCAAGGACAGGATCACCCGGATCCGGAAGCTCGACGACAAGCACCACTTCACCCTGGTGTGCTCGGACTTCGCCCAGCTCGGCCAGTTCGTGCACGTGGACAACTCGATCTTCCGTGCGGTGAAGGCGGCGACGCCGGGCAGCTACACGTTCATCCTGCCGGCCACCAAGGAGGTGCCACGCCGGCTGCTGCACCCGAGGAAGAAGACGGTCGGGGTCCGGATCCCCGACCACCGGGTCGCGCAGGCGTTGCTGGCCGAGCTGGGCGAGCCGCTGCTGTCCAGCACGCTGCTGCTGCCGGACACCGCCGAGCCGCTGACCGACGGCTGGACGATCAAGGATCTGCTCGATCACGAGCTGGACGCGGTGATCGACTCCGGCGAGTGCGGGCTGGAGCCGACCACGGTGATCGACTTGTCCGACGGCTACGCCGAGATCCTCCGGGTCGGCGCCGGGGACCCTGCTCCGTTCGAGTGAGACGACCGGCTGAGCGCCACCACGCCCAGCCGGCCGTTCTCCCCGGCAGCGGTCGCCCCATCAACGACCGCTTCCCATCGGCGGCCGGCCCAAATCAGCCGCCGACGCGCCATCCACGATCGATGCGCTGCGTCAGGCTGTTGCCCGCGGCATCGGTTGCCACGACCCGCACCGTCGCGAAACCGTCTCCCGGTGCGGCCGGCACGGCGGCCTCGTACCCACTTCCGGCGGTTCGCACCGGCGCCGCGGACCAGGTCGCGCCGTCGTCGTACGAGACCTCGGCGGTGACCGTGAACCGGCCCGGCCCGCTCGCACCGGCCTGGTAGCCGGGGGTGATCCGGAGCGGGTACGACCGCCCGGCCGCGACCTGGTTACGGGCGCCGGTCTCGATCCCGTAGTCGACCTGGACCAGCGGCAGCACGGTGCGCTCCTCCGAGCGCCGCTCGGAGCGGAACCGCCAGGACGACTCGGTGTGCACCGAGGTGTCGGAGAAGTTGGCCGCCCCGTTGGTCACCTCGAGCGACAGCTCGTACGACGCGTCGTCCGGCGGGACCGTGAACTGCGCCTCCGGCCAGGTCGCCGACCCGACCTCGGTGCCGTTGCGCCGCAGCGTGAGCCGGGACCGGTCGCCCATCTGCTCGAAGATCGTGCCGCGCAGCTTGCCGCCGTACACGTAGTGCGGCATCGACACCCGGATCGCGTCGGTGAACCGTGCGACCGGCGAGCCGAGCTCCTCCTGGCCCTCGATCGCGACCACGCCCGGCCGGACCAGCGGGCCCCACCACACCTGGCTGTAGCGCTGGCCCGCGGCATAGCTGCGAGCCACGGTCGAGGTCCAGTAGTAGCCGAGGAACTCGTGCGGCTGCCCGAACCGCTGCCACTCCACGTCCTCGGTGCTGATGTAGTCGGTGCGCACCAGCGGGCCGTTGCGGATCAGCGCGAGGCTGTTGCCGAAGTGGCCGGTCCCGGCGTACGGGATCCACGACTCGAACCGCAGCATCCGGTCCGAGTTCGCCCGGTAGTCCGACACCATCGTGGCCAGCTTGGTCCGGCCCGCGTCGTACGTCCGGCCGCTCGGCACCCCGCCGCGCTCCAGGTAGGTCAGCTCGTAGGAGTACGTCGAGTCCTGCACCCCGGTGACGTCCAGGGTCAGCCCGGGCGTGCGCTCGAGCGCCTGCCGCAGCAGCATCCCGGTGGGCTGGTCGATCGTGTAGGCCGGCAGCTCCGCGTTGTACGCGGTCTCCCGCCAGTCCTCCTCGCGGTCGTTGTGCGCGAGCAGCAACGCCGCGCCCGCCGCCTTCGCCGCGTCCACCTGCGGCAGCAGGCCGTCCCAGTCCGCGGCCCGGGTGACCAGCGCGATCTTGCCGCGTACGTCGAGGCCGGCATAGTCCTCCGGGCGGCCGAGCCCGGCGTACACCACCGGCAGCGACCCGGTTCCGACGTACGCGCGCGGCGGTGTGGCGAGCTCCGGGTTCGGCAACCTGGTCCCGCCGACCGTTGCCGTCAGCAACGGCTGGGCAAGCTGCCACTGGGTGGTCAGCTCGAAGGTGCCGAGCTTGGCCTTCGGGCCGGGCAGCAGGTACACCTCGCCGCTGCGACCCTGTGCCGCGTGCGAGGTCAGCGACCGGTCGCCTACCTTGCGGTGCCACATCACATCGAAGATGTGCAGCTCGGCGTCCTTGGGCGTCGTGACCCGGACCGGCTTGGCGGCGCGCGCGTCGTACCGGATCGTGACGTCCCGGCTGACGCTGAGCTCGGGGTTGCCGGTGACGACCTGGTACGCCTGCGGCCAGCGGCCGTCCGACGGCTCCAGCGTGGCCATCAGGGTGTACAGCCCGTCGCGTGCGGTGAAGGTCGACCGGCCGTCGCGCATGAACACCCGGGTGTACTCACCGGTGTCCGCGCTCCACAGGTCCACCGGTCCGGTCGCCGGCAGTCCGGCGCGGTCCACGCCCTCGACCGTGACGGTGCGCAGCGGGCCGTCGACGGCGAAGCTCACCGGAGTCACCGAGGTCCCGCTCACCGACCGCGCCAGCACCACACCGGCGTACTCCGCGGTGGGGGTCCGCTGCGGGGTGAGCCGCACCTGGACACTCGCCTGGCCGCGCGGCGGCACGATCAGCACCGGCCGGCTCAGCGACAGCGACGGCCGCAGCCTCTGGGCCCCGGTGCCGGCCACGTCGGCGGACAGGTGGAGTACGGCGGGCAGGCCGGTCGGGTTGCGGTAGGTGAGGGTCCGGGTGACGACGGCGCTGTCCGCGGCGATCCGGCCGAGCGACAGGTCCGCGGTCTCTGCGGTGACCGAGCCGCTCACGGCGGCCGCCACGTCCAGCCGGCCCCCGCCCTGGAAGCTGACCGGCTGGTCCAGCCGGTGCGCGGTCGAGACCAGCCGGGCCTTCAGGCTCTCGGCCGGCCAATCCGGGTGCTGCTGGGCCAGGATCGCGGCCGCGCCGGCGACGTGCGGGGTGGCCATCGAGGTACCGTTCAGCGAGGTGTAGTGCTGGTCGAGCACGCTGCCGATCGTGGTGCCGGCGGCCCGGGCCGCGACGATCCCGGCGCCCGGCGCGACGATCTCCGGCTTCACCGCGAGGTCGCCGACCCGCGGTCCGCGGGAGGAGAACCAGGCGGCCTCGTCGCGCTTGTCGACCGCACCGACGGTCAGCGCCGACGTGGCCGCTCCCGGCGACCCGACGGTCTGCTGGTCCGGTCCTGTGTTGCCGGCCGCGATCACGAACAGCGCGTCCGACGAGGCGGTGAGCCGGTCGACGGCCTGGCTGAGCGGGTCGGTGCCGTCACTGGGGTACGGCGTGCCGAGGCTCATGCTGACGACCTTCGCGTCCTGCTCGACCGCCCACTCCATCCCGGCGATGATCTCGTCGAACGAGCCGGAGCCCTCGTCGTCCAGCACCTTTCCGACCAGCAGTCGCGCACCCGGCGCGACGCCCTTGCGCTTCCCGCCGGCCGCGGCACCGCTGCCCGCGATCGTGGACGCGACGTGCGTGCCATGACCGTTCCGGTCCACCGCGGTCTGCCCGGGCTGGTCCGGGGACGCGGAGAAGTTCTTCGCGGCCTCGACCCGGCCGGCCAGGTCCGGGTGCGTCGGGTCGCTGCCGGTGTCGAGTACGGCGACCCGGACACCGCGGCCGTCGTACCCGGCCCGCCACGCCGCCGGCGCACCGATCTGCGGCACACTGCGATCGAGGGTCGCGCGGACCCGCTGGTTCAGCCAGATCTTGGTGCTGCCGGCCGAGCGGTTGCCCCGTAGCGCGGACCAGACCGAAGCCATCGACGACTTGTCCGCGGTGACCGACACCGCGTCGATCGCGGGCAGCTCGCGCCGCTGCCGCAGGCCGGGCGCCCGCAGCGTGGTCAGCGAGCCGGACGGGGACTGGACCAGCAGCGGCAGGTCGCCGCGGGCCGCGTCGTGGAAGCCCTGCTCGACCAGCAGGCTGACGTTGAACAGGGCGTCGTCGAGTACGCCGGACGCGACCAGCGGCTCGGCCTGCTCCGGGACGACGTGCACCTTGCCGTCCTGCTGGTAGACGCGCGCCGGCCGGCCATTCGGCTCGCGCTCCAGCCAGGCGGCCTGCTTGCCGCCGCCCGCGACGTGCAGCACAGCCACGTCCCCGGTCAGTAGCGTCACCTTGTACGTCGAGCCGGCCGCCGCGGGCGGCGCCTGAGCCGGTGCCGCGGTGGTGCCCGGAGCGGCCGTGGACGGCTGCTGGACCAGCAGCGCCAGCACGGCCGCGAGCGCGACCAGTACGGCGAGCGGGCGTGACTGTACGAGCGGGCGCATCGGGTCCTCGATTCACCGGGGGCGGGCGAACTCCGGCCGGCCCGTGCGGCGGGGGTGGCGCCGATCGTTGCCCGGGGCAAGGCTGGGTCCTTGTTCACAGCCTATGGGCGTATCGCTGTGATGAGCTGGCGAGACTACGACACCGTCGCCAACTCGCCACCGGCCCGGGCGGACGATCTCAGCGCACGTCGCCGCGGGCGGCGGCAGCCGAGCGTTCCAGCAGCATCGACCGCTCGCGCTCGTTGCGGGTCAGCGACGCGGCCAGGTCGAACTCGTCCCGCGCCTCGTCGTACCGGCCGAGCTTGGCGAGCAGGTCGCCGCGGACGCTCGGCAGCAGGTGGTAGCCCTGCAGCGCCGGCTCGTCCCGCAGCCCGTCGACCAGCTCCAGCCCGGCCGCGGGTCCGGCCGCCATCGAGACCGCGACCGCGCGGTTCAGCTCGACCACCGGGGACGGCGTGATCCGGACGAGCACGCCGTACAGCTCGGCGATCCGGAACCAGTCCGTGTCGTCCGCCGTACGGGCCCGGGCGTGGCAGGCGGCGATCGCGGCCTGCAGCAGGTACGGACCGGGCGCGTCGCCGAGCTCACCGGCCGTCTCGAGCGCGACCAGACCGCGGCGGATCAGCAGCCGGTCCCAGCGGCTGCGGTCCTGGTCGAGCAGCAGGACCGGGGTACCGTCCGGAGCGGTCCGGGCCGCGGCCCGGGAGGCCTGGATCTCCATCAGCGCGACCAGGCCGTGCACCTCGGGCTCCTTCGGCATCAGCCCGGCCAGCACGCGGCCCAGCCGCAGCGCCTCGTCGCACAGCGCCGGCCGCATCCAGTCGTCGCCCGCGGTCGCCGAGTACCCCTCGTTGAAGACCAGGTAGATCACCTCGAGCACCGACGACAGGCGCTCCGCGAGCTCGGGCCCGGCCGGCACCTCGTACGGCACGTCGGCCTTCGCCAGCGTGCGCTTCGCACGCACGATCCGCTGCGCGATCGTCGCCTCCGGGACCAGGAACGCGCGCGCGATCTCGTCGGTCTTCAGTCCGCCGAGCAGCCGCAGGGTGAGCGCTACCCGGGCCTCGGTGGACAGCACCGGGTGACAGGCGGTGAAGACGAGCCGGAGCAGGTCGTCCTCGATGTCCCCGTCGAGTGCGGCGTCCACCTCGTCCTCCACCCCCTCTCCCGTGGTCTCGAGGTCGTGGCCCAGCTCAGCGAGCTTGCGCTGGTAGTTCTCCTTGCGCCGGACCAGGTCGATCGCCTTGCGCTTCGCGATCGTCATCAGCCACGCGCCGGGGTTGCGCGGCACGCCGGACTCGGGCCACTGCTCCAGGGCGGCGACCAGCGCGTCCTGGGCCAGCTCCTCGGCCAGGCCGACGTCGCGCACGACGCGCATCACGCCGGCGATGATCCGCGGCGACTCGATCCGCCAGACCGCGTCGATCGCCCCGTGCGTCTCGGTTGCCGTCACGCCCCGATCAGAGCATCCGTCACCGCCGCGAGGCAACCGCGTTCGCGCTCAGGTGCCGCCGAGGCGGTCGTGGGTCTGCTGCTGGCGGGCGATCTCCTCCGGCGGCAGTACGTCGTCGAAGTCGGACAGCTCGACGACCGGCCGGACCTCGACCTCGGACTCGAGGATCTCGGCCAGTCGCGCCGCCCATTCGATCGCCTCGTCCATCGAGCGGACCTGGACCAGCATGATCCCGCCGATCAGCTCCTTGGTCTCCGCGAACGGCCCGTCGGTGACGGTCCGCCTGCCGTCGGTCACCTTGACCCGGGCACCCTTCGAACTCGGCTGCACGCCTTCGCCGACCAGCAGCACCCCCGCCTTGGCCATCTCGTCCACGAGATTCCCGACCCCGACCAGCACTTTCTGGCTGGGCGGGATCCCCGCTTCGGTGCTCTCGTCGGCCTTGTTGATGATCATCGCTCGCATCGGCACGGCTCCCTGCTGGTCGGTGGCTCGGCCGTCCAAGCCTCTACCCAGGACGTCGATCGAGGTGCGCCGGGATCGACATCGCGTCAGGAGCGTCCGGGAGAGCCTGGACCGCATACCGAAATCGATATGAGATACCGATATCGATATACGCCCGGGCCCGTCCGCGAGCCCCGCTCTCCGTGCGCCTCGAGGGACGTCTCATATCTCGGGATAATCCTTCTCGTTCTGCGAGATGCAGGACTACGTTGAGTCCATGTACACGCACGGGCACCACGAGTCGGTGCTGCGGTCGCACCGCTGGCGCACCGCGGAGAACTCCGCGGCGTACCTGCTCGAGCGGTTGCGGCCCGGGATGTCGCTGCTGGACGTCGGCTGCGGGCCCGGCACGATCACCGCCGACCTGGCCGACCGGGTCGCACCCGGACGCGTCACCGCCGTCGAGGTGACCGAGGACGCGCTCGCGCTGGCCCGCGGCGAGGCCGATCGGCGCGGCACGACGAACGTCGACTTCATCATCGCGGACGTGCACGACCTCCGGCTGCCGGATGACCGGTACGACGTGGTGCACGCGCACCAGGTCCTGCAGCACGTGGCCGACCCGGTCCGCGCGCTGCGTGAGATGCGGCGGGTCGCTGTCCCGGGCGGGCTGGTGGCGGCCCGGGACAGTGACTACGGCGGCTTCACCTGGTACCCGCGGCTGGCCGAGCTGGACGAGTGGATGGCGCTGTACCAGCGGGTGGCCCGAGCCAACGGCGGCGAGCCCGATGCCGGCCGGCGGCTGCTGGCCTGGGCCCGCGAGGCGGGCTTCACCGAGATCGCGCCGTCGGCCGCCACCTGGTGCTTCGCGACGCCTGCGGACCGGTCCTGGTGGGGCGGCATGTGGGCGGACCGGATCCTGCACTCTGCGCTGGCAGACCAGGTCCGCAGCACCGGGCTCGCCACCGACGACGACCTGCAGCGGATCTCCGAGGGCTGGCGCCGCTGGGCCGATGCGCCGGACGGCTGGCTGGTCATCCTGCACGGCGAGATTCTCTGCAGGGCCTGACGATCTGGCCGTCCGCTCAGTGCGTCCCGTGGTGGTGCTGGTGGACGACGGCGTGACCGCGGCCGCGACCGATCATCCAGCGGTTCACCGGCACAGTGACCACGAACGCGACCGCGAGCGCGAACGCCAGGCTGCCCCAGAACAGCGGGCTGCCCAAGCCGGCGTCCATCGCCCCCGGCACCGCGAGGATGATCGCGTTGTCGACGATCTCCATCACCGCGATGCTCAGCGTGTCGGCAGCCAGCGCCACCTTGACAGCCTGGCCGAACCGCAGACCGGACCGCAGTACCGGGCGGATCGTCAGTAGGTAGCCGAAGAAGAAGGCCAGCACGACGGCCAGCGCCACCGTCGGCCAGGCGCTCCAGCCGAGTGCCGTACCGATCACCATGCCGAGCACCTCGCCGATCGCACAGCCGGTGAGGCAGTGCAGCGTGGCGGAGACCGCCTGCCGGGTCAGCTCCTTGCCCTCGGCAACGGTGCTCACGAGAACCTCCGCAGTCGCAGGCTGTTCGAGACCACGAACAGCGAGCTGACGGCCATCGCGGCGCCGGCCAGCAGCGGGTTGAGCAGCCCGGCCGCCGCGAGCGGGATCGCGGCGATGTTGTAGGCGAACGCCCAGAACAGGTTGCCCTTGATCGTCCGCAGCGTCCGCCGGGCCAGCCTGATCGCGTCCGCCGCCACCCGGAGGTCACCACGGACCAGGGTCAGGTCGCTGGCCTCGATCGCCACATCGGTACCGGTACCCATCGCGAGGCCGAGGTCGGCCTGCGCCAGTGCGGCGGCATCGTTCACGCCGTCGCCGACCATCGCGACCACGGCGCCCTCGTCCTGCAGCCGCTTGACCACGTCGACCTTGTCGGCCGGTAGCACCTCGGCGATCACCGCGTCCTCGTCGATCCCGACCTGCCGTGCCACCGCCTTCGCGGCGGCCGCGTTGTCACCGGTGAGCAGCACCGGCCGCAGACCGAGCTCACGCAGCTCGGCGACCGCCGCGGCCGACGTCGGCTTGACCGTGTCGGCGACCACCAGCACCGCCCGGGCGGCACCGTCCCAGCCGACCGCGACCGCGGTCCGGCCGTCGGCCTCCGCCGCCTCGCGCGCGGCCACCAGCTCGTCCGGCAGCCGCTGGCTCCACGCCTCCAGCAGCGCAGGACGACCGACTAGCACCGCATGCGTCGTACCGTTGCTTCCGGCAACGATGCCCTGGACGCCGAGTCCCTCCTGGTTCGCGAAGTCCTCGACGGCAGGCAGCTTGCCGACCTCGGCCGCGGCGGCGGTCGCCACCGCCTGCGCGATCGGGTGCTCGCTGGCGAGCTCCAGCGCCCCGGCCAGCCGCAGCACCTCGGCCCGGTCCTCGCCGGTGGCCGTGACCACATCGACCAGGCTCATCCGGCCGCTGGTCACGGTGCCGGTCTTGTCCAGCACCACGGTGTCGACCAGGCGGGTCGACTCCAGCACCTCCGGACCCTTGATCAGGATGCCGAGCTGCGCGCCGCGGCCGGTTCCGACCATCAGCGCGGTCGGTGTGGCCAGGCCGAGAGCACACGGGCAGGCGATGATCAGCACCGCGACCGCGGCCGTGAAGGCCGTCTCGGCCGACGCGCCATTGCCGAGCCAGAAGCCCAGCGTGGCCAGCGCCAGTGCGATCACGATCGGGACGAAGACGCCCGAGATGCGGTCCGCCAGCCGCTGCACGTCGGCCTTGCCGTTCTGCGCGTCCTCGACCAGCCGCGCCATCTGGGCCAGCTGGGTGTCGGACCCGACCCGGGTGGCGCGGACGACCAGCCGGCCGCCCGCGTTCACGGTCGCACCGACCACGGGGTCGCCGGGCCCGACCTCGACCGGAACCGGCTCGCCGGTCAGCATCGACGCGTCCACCGCCGACGTACCGGAGACCACCACGCCGTCGGTGGCGACCTTCTCACCCGGCCGTACGACGAACTCGTTGCCGACGGCAATCTGCTCGACCGGGACCCGGACCTCGGCGCCGTCCCGCAGCACCGCGACGTCCTTCGCACCCATCGACAGCAGCGCCCGCAACGCGGCACCCGACCGGCGCTTCGCCCGGGCCTCGAAGTACCGCCCGGCGAGGATGAACATCGTCACCCCGGCGGCCACCTCGAGGTAGATCTCCTCCGCACCGGCGCCGCGCCGCGGCACCAGCGAGAACGGCATCTTCATCCCCGGCACGCCGGCCTCGCCGAGGAACAGCGCGTACACCGACCAGCAGAACGCGGCCAGCACACCCAGGCTGATCAGGGTGTCCATCGTGGCCGCGCCGTGCCGCAGGTTGGTCCACGCGGCCTTGTGGAACGGCCACGCCGCCCAGGTCACGATCGGCGCTGCGAGCGCGAACGACAACCACTGCCAGTACTCGAACTGCAGGGCCGGGATCATCCCGAGCGCGATCACCGGCACCGCGAGCAGCATGCTGGCGACCAGCCGGTGCCGCAGCGACGGGTCTACCTGCTCCTCGGCGGCCTCGTCCTCCTCCGCCGAGACGGTGACCGCCGGCGGCTCGGCCGAGTACCCGGTCTTCTCCACCGTCGCGACCAGGTCGTCGACGCTGACGCCGTCCGGGAAGCTGACCTTGGCCTTCTCGGTGGCGTAGTTCACCGTCGCGGTGACGCCGTCCATCCGGTTGAGCTTCTTCTCCACCCGGGCCGCGCAGGAGGCGCATGTCATGCCCCCGATGGCGAGCTCGATGCTGCGGTCCGCGCTGGAACCCGTATTCGTGGTCATGAGACGTCCTCCTTCCGAGTCTGTCACCCGGTCTGTCACGCGGCCCGTCACCCGGCCGGTCACGAGTGCCCGTGCCCGGGGGTGCCGTGCGGAGTCGACGGCGCCGCCTTGCGCGGGTTCGTGGGCACTGCCTTCGTCGGGGCTGTCGTAGGTGTGGGCGTGGCGGTCGGTCCGGCCTTGGCGACCTCGACGGTGAACGCCGCGGTGCGGACCTTCCCGCCGTGCTGGTAGTCCAGGAACAGCCGGTACGTGCCCGCGGTCGGGAACGTGGTGGCGAACCGCACCTCGGGACCGCCGCGCTCACCCGCGTGCGCCTCCTGCGCGGGATGCGTGTGCAGGTAGGCCAGGTCGCCGGTGCGCAGCGAGACCAGGTGCCCGAAGGCGCCCAGGTACGGCTCCAGGTCGCGGACCTGCTCGCCGTTCTTGCTCACCGTGAAGGTCAGCTCGGACTCCTGCCCGGCGATCGCAGTGCCGGCCAGCGTCACGTCGTACCCGTCGACCGCCGACCTGGTGGCCGGCGCCGGCAGCGGCATGGGCGTGAACGGACCCGCGACCGACACGTCGGTCCCGAGCGTCAGCCCGCGGTCCAGCCCGGCCGGCTTGAAGTCCGCGAAGACGCGGTACGTGCCGCCCTTGCTCACGTCCAGCGGCACGCTCCAGGTGCCGTCCGCCGCACGCACCGGGTGCACGTGCTGGAAGCCGTCCAGGTCGCGTCGTACGACGATCAGGTGCAGCTCCTTCTCGTGCGAGAGCTGGTAGGACTTCAGCGCTCGCCCGTCCGGGTCGGTGACGGTGAACCGGAACGGCACCGCCGGCCCGGCCGGCAGCGTCGGCGCCGCGGGCACCAGCGTGTAGCCGGCGTCCGAGACGGCGAGCCCGGGCAGCTGCCCGGACCCGGCGTCGTGGCCGCCGTGCTCCGAGCCCTCGTCCGCGTGCTCGCCCTCGCCCATCTTCTCCGTACCGCCCATTCCATCCATCGCACCGGGCGCGGCCGGCTCCTCGGCCCGGACCGGGTCCGTCGACGAGCCGACCGTGAAGGCGATCGCGAACGCCGCCGCCAGTCCGCCGACGAACCCGCCGAGCTTCAGGCCTGCGTTCATGGCGTGCCGACCAGCTCGTAGCCGGCCTCGTCGACAGCCTCGGCGACCTGCTCCCGGTCCAGCCCGGCGTCGCTGGTCACGCTGACCGAGGAGATCGCGCCCGCGACCAGGTCGACCGCCACGTTCGTGACGCCCGGCAGCGCGCTGACCTCCTCGGTCACCGCGCTGACGCAGTGCCCGCAGGTCATCCCGGCGACGGCGTAGGTGCTTGTGGTGCTCATATGTG
Source organism: Kribbellaceae bacterium (assembly GCA_035650275.1). Lineage (GTDB taxonomy): Bacteria > Actinomycetota > Actinomycetes > Propionibacteriales > Kribbellaceae > DASRHY01. The sequence continues at coordinate 34,619 of DASRHY010000305.1, forward strand.
TGCTCCTTCTCGAAATACGGATCTCGGACAGCACAAATCAGTCAGCTGCGGACCAGGCGAGCGATGGCGTCCGTGGCCTCTCGAACCTTCTCGTCGGCCTCGGTGCCACCGGTGCGGACCGCGTCCGCGACACAGTGCGCGAGGTGCTCCTCGAGCAGCTCGAGCGAGAACGACTGCAGGGCCTTCGTCGCCGCGGACACCTGGGTGAGGATGTCGATGCAGTACTTGTCCTCCTCGACCATCCGCTGCAGGCCACGGACCTGCCCCTCGATCCGGCGCAGCCGCTTGAGGTGGCTGTCCTTACGGTGGGTGTAACCGTGTGTCTCGCTCATCGTTACGGTCCTTACTCGCGAATTACCCCTAGGGGGTATGGTCCGTGTCGAGACAGAACATACCCCCTGGGGGTAGTCAACGCAAGTGGTTCAGGCCCGCGAGCGCCAGAGCAGCCAGACGAAGTACGGCGTACCGAGCAGCGCTGTCACCAGCCCGGCGGGCACCTGGGCCGGTGCGATCGCGGTCCGGCCGAGCGTGTCGGCCAGGCTGACCAGCAGTGCGCCGAGCAGGATCGCGACCGGCAGCACCCGGGCATGCCGGCCGCCGACCAGCGCCCGGGCCGCGTGCGGCGCGACCAGCCCGACGAAGCCGACCACCCCTATCGCCGACACCGCGGCCGCGGTCAGCAGCGCGGAGCCGGCCAGCACCAGCAGCCGGGTGCGTTCCAGCCGTACGCCGAGCACCCGCGGCACGTCGTCATCCAGCGCGAGCAGGTCCAGGTCGCGGCGGTGCCGGGCGACCAGCGGAGTCACCAGCAGCAGCGCCAGCGCGACCGGGATCAGCTGCGGCAGGGTCCGGCCGTACGTCGACCCGGACAGCCAGGTCAGCGCCAGCGCCAGGTTCCAGGGGTCCGTGTAGATGATGATGAATGTGATCAGCGCGGTACCGCCGGACCACACCCCGATGCCGACCAACACCAGCCGGTCCGAGCTGAGCCCGCCGCGCCAGGAGATCAGGTACACCAGCGCGAACGCCACCAGCGCACCGGCCGCCGCGGCCGCCGTCAGCCACCAGATGCCGACGGTGGGTGCGAGCGTGATCACCAGGATTGCTCCCACCCCGGCGCCTCCGGTGATACCGAGCAGGCCGGGCTCGGCGAGCGGGTTGCGGCAGACCGCCTGGACCGCAGTACCGGCGACCGCGAGCGCCGCACCGGCGAGCGCCGCCGCGCCGACCCGCGGCAGCCGCTGGTCGAGCACGAACGTCACCGCCCGCCCGGACCGGCCGGTCAGCCAGTTCACGACATCGCCGAGCAGCACCCAGGTGTCACCCGCCAGAATGGCCAGCACCAGCGTGCCCGCGAGCATCACGGCCAGCACCGCCGTCACGGTGACGAATGCGGCCCGGCCGCGCAGCCGGGTGGCGGCCTTCGCCGGTCGTTCGGCCGGGCCGCCGGTACCGAGCCGGCGAGCCAGCCAGACCAGCACGGTGGCGCCGACGAGCATCGTCACGATGCCGGTCGGGACGTCCACGCCGGCCTGGCCGCCGAGCGCCATCCGCAGCAGCACGTCCGAACCGATCACGACCAGTACGCCGGCCAGCCCGGCCGCCGGCAGCAGGACCCGGTGCCGCAGCAGGCCCGGCACCGCGGGCGCGATCAGCCGGACGGCCACCGGCGCGACCAGGCCGACGAACCCGATCGGTCCCGCGATCGTGACCGCGGCCGCGGCCAGCATCACCGCGGCCATGGTGGCGGCGATCCGGGTTCGCCGTACCGGTACGCCGAGCACACTGGCGGTGTCGTCACCGAGTGCGAGGACGTCCAGCCGGGTGGCGAGCAGCATCGCCGCGATGATGCCGAGGGCAACGACCGGCGTCATCTGGGCGACCGCGTCCAGGTCGGTCTGCACCAGGGTGCCGGCGCCCCAGGCGAAGATGCCGGCCGTCTCGGTCTGGAACAGCAGCAACAGCAGCGTGGTCAGCGAGCCGAGTGCGAGCGCGATCGCGGACCCGGCCAGGATCAGCCGGGCCGGCCCGGCGGCGCCGGCCGACGACAGCGCTAGCACCAGCACGGCGGCCGCCAGCCCGCCGGCGAACGCGATCCCTCCCGACGGCAGCACACCGAGCGACAACCCGAACGAGGCCGCGATCGTGACCGCGAGGTAGGCGCCGGCGTTCACGCCGAGCGTGTCCGGCGAGGCCAGCGGGTTCCTGGCCAGCGACTGCAGCACGGCACCGGCGATACCGAGCGCGACACCGACGAGGACCGCGGCCAGCAGCCGCGGCAGCCGAGACGCGACCAGCACCGCGGCCGCGTCCGTCTCGCCGGCACCACCCCCGGTGAGCAGCCGCAGCAGGTCCCCGGTGTCGACCGAGGACGTGCCCTGGGTCAGGTGCACGGCGGCCAGCAGCACCGCCGCCGTCGTACCGATGACGAAGACGCCGCCGACCCGGAGCCGGCGGACCGGCCGGGTGGCAGCGTCTTGCCGGCCCGCGTCCGGCGTGACCGTCTGGGTCAAGAGGTGAGTGCCTTGACCGTTGCGTCGATGAACTGCTCGGTCGACTTCGGGCCGCCGAACATCCAGACGCCGTCCGGCAGCCGGTACACGGTGCCGGCCTTCACGAACGGCAGGCCCTTCCAGATCGCATTGCCGGCCAGGTCGCCGCCGAACACGTCACCGCCGTCGGTGGTCGACGCGATGTAGAGGAAGTTCACGTTCCCGAGCTTGGTCAGGCCCTCGATGTCGGTCTGGGCGAGCCCGTAGTTCGGGTCGCCCGCTGCCGTCCAGCCGTTCTTCAGGCCCATCTCGGTGCCGACGGCACCCAGCAGTGAGCCGGTGGAGAACATCCGGATCGAGATCGTGCTGCCCTGCTTGTACCCGTCGGCCATCGTGAACTGCCGGCCGGCCTTGCCCGCGGCGGCGATCTTCTCCTTGCCCTCGGCAAGTTTCTTGTCGAACGACGCCAGCGCGGAGGTGGCCTGCTCGCTCTTGCCGACCGCCTTGCCGATCAGCTCGATGTTGGTCCGCATCTGACCGATCGCGTTGCTGGCGTCGGCACCGCGCACCACCAGCACCGGCACCTGCTTCTCCAGCTGCGCGATGGTCGCCGGGGTCTCGTCGGTCGTCACGATCACCAGGTCCGGGTCGAGCCCGACGATGGCCTCGACGCTGGCCTCGCCCCGGGTACCGACATCCTTCACCTCGGGCGTGAGCTTCTCCGCGGTGACCCAGGTGGTGTAGCCCTTGGTGTCCGCGACACCGACCGGCATCACGCCGAGCGTGACCAGGTTCTCCACCACGCCCCACTCCAACCCGACCACCTTGGTCGCCGGCGCGGGCAGCCCGATCGTCTTGTTGCGGGCGTCGGTGACGCTGACCGGCTGGGCGGCGACGCTGCTCTCCTGGGCGGCCGGCTCGGTCGGCTCGGTGGTGCCGCACGCCGTGAGTGCGACAGCGAGGGTCGCGACGGCGGCCGCGAGTCGGGCTGTTCTCATACTGGATCGACCTCTGTCTGTTGGGATGGTCAGGCCTTGCTGGCCTGTCGTTCGGTGTGGCGGCCGATCGGCTGGGTGGTCAGCAGACCGGTGACCGGATCGGTGAACACGTCGATCCGGATCCCGTAGGTGTCGGTGAGCGCATCGGCCTCGAGCACCTCGGCGGGCGGGCCGCTGGCACGTACCCGGCCACCGTCCAGCAGCACCACCTGGTCGGCGACCGCGGCCGCCTGGTTCAGGTCGTGCAGTACGACGCCGACCGCGACCCCGTGCTCGTCGGCGAGATCGCGGACCAGGTCGAGGATCTCCACCTGGTAGCGCAGGTCCAGGAAGGTGGTCGGCTCGTCCAGCAGCAGTACGCCGGTGTCCTGCGCGATGCAGGTGGCGAGCCAGACCCGCTGCAGCTCACCGCCGGACAGCTCGTCCACGCTGCGGTCCGCCATCGGACTCACCCCGGTGACCCGCATCGCGTGTTCGATGGCGTCGGCGCCGTCCGGGTCCTCGTGTCGCCAGCGGCCGCGGTACGGGTGGCGGCCGTAGCCGACCACGTCCCGCACGCTCACTCCCCCGGGCGTCGGCCGGCTCTGGCTCAGCAGCGTCACCAAGCGGGCGAAGGCCTTCGCGGACAGGTCGAGCGCGGTACGTCCGTCCGGCAGCAGCACCTGTCCGGCATCCGGGCGGTGCAGCCGGGCCAGCGCCCGCAGCAGCGTGGACTTGCCGCTCCCGTTCGGCCCGACCAGGGCGGTGACCCGGCCGGCCTCGACCCGGACGGATGCACCGGCCACGACCTGGACGCCGTGGTACCCGAGGTGCAGGTCCTCGCCGGACAGTCCCGCCCTCTCCGCCTCACGCATGGCAGAAGGATAGCCTTACCTAAGTTGATGGCAAGGCCAGCTACTCTCGGCTCCATGCCTGGTACGCCGCCCCCGGATGAGACCGCACAGGTGACCGCGTTCTGGCGCGACCTCGGGCTGCCCGGACTGGTCGACGTGCACACGCACTTCATGCCGGCCCGGGTGCTGGACAAGGTCTGGGCCTACTTCGACCAGGTCGGTCCGCTCACCGGCCGGGCCTGGCCGATCGCCTACCGCGCGGACGAGAACGCCCGGCTGGAGCAGCTGCGCGGCTTCGGCGTGCGGGCGTTCACGTCGATGCTCTACCCGCACAAGCCCGACATGGCAGCCTGGCTGAACGCCTGGGCCGCCGACTTCGCCGCGCGGACGCCGGACTGCTTGCGCACGGCAACGTTCTTCCCGGAGCCGGAGGCGAAACGGTACGTCGCCGACGCGATCGAGTCCGGGACGCGGGTGTTCAAGGCCCACCTCCAGGTCGGGGCCTACGACCCCGGCGACTCTGCCCTGACACCGGTCTGGGGCGCGCTGCAGGACGCGGCCGTGCCGGTCGTCGTACATTGCGGGTCCGGTCCGTACCCCGGTGCGTTCACCGGGCCAGGGCCGATCGGCGCCGTACTGGCCCGCTTCCCGCGGCTGCGGCTGATCGTGGCGCACATGGGTCTGCCCGAGTACACCGACTTCCTCGACCTCGCCTCCCGGTACGACGAGGTGCGCCTGGACACCACGATGGCGTTCACCGACTTCGTCGAGGAGACGACGCCGTTCCCCGCCTCGGCGCGGCCCCTGCTGCTCGACCTGCAGGAGCGGATCCTGCTCGGCACCGACTTCCCGAACATCCCGTACCCGTACGTGCACCAGCTAGAGTCCCTGGCCCGGCTCGACCTCGGCGACGACTGGCTCCGCGCCGTCTGCCACCACAACGCCACCCGCCTCTTCACCCTGTAGCTCACTCCCCGTAACAACACGCCGCCGCCGGGCCAGCGGCACGGCGTGTCGGTACGGGAGGTGGGGTGGTGGGTCTCGACCTCCCGTAGGGACACGCCGCGCCCGGGCCAGCAGGACGGCGTGTCCGTACGGGCAGTGGGGCTGTCCTAGGCTGAGGGGGTGCAGGAGGAGGAGGTCCATGACAGTCCGCAGGACTGGGTGGCTCGGCACATCGAGGAGTTCCTCGCTACCGACGGGCTGAGCCGGGGCGCACGGCGGCGGTTGCTGCTGACCACCCGGGGGCGGCGGACCGGCAAGCTGCGGCGGACCGCGCTCTACTACTGGGCCGACGGGCCGGACCGCTGGTTCGTGGTCGGCTCCAACGGCGGCTCGGCCAAGCACCCCGCCTGGTACCTGAACCTGACCGCCGACCCGCACGTGACCGTGCAGATCGGCCCGGAAGTGTTCCGCGCCGTGGCCAGCACGGTGACCGGTGACGAGCGGGCCCGGATGTGGAAGGTCGTGACCGACCACATGTCGGCGTACGAGAGCTTCGAACGCAAGACCAGACGCGAGATCCCGGTCGTGGTCCTCACCCGCGGGCCAGCCGACTGACCACTACAGGACCTTGTTGCCGTACATCTCTCCCAGCGGGTCCGCGATCAGCTCGACCCGGGCGCCGTCCGGGTCCTTGAAGTACACCGAGGTGCCGCTCTCCTCGAGGTACTCCACGCCTGCGTCGTCGAGCCTCCCCTTCAGCCGCGCCCACTTCTGCGGCTCCACCGAGATCGCGAGATGGTGCAGACCGCCGAGCACCTCGGCGTACGGGCCCAGATCGAGACCGGGGAAGTCGAAGAACGCGAGCAGGTTTCCGTGGCCGATGTCGAAGAAGAAGTGGTTCGAGCCCTTGTAGTCGCGGTTCTCGAAGATCTCCGTCAGCGGGAACTCGAGCACGCCTTGGTAGAAGCGCACCGTCTGCTCGACGTTCGAGGACAGCAGCGCGACGTGGTGCACCCCGCGGGCGGACGACGCGGGCCCGTCCGCCTGCAGGTAGGCCTCGCGGATCCTGTCCCGTTCGGCCTCGATCGCGGCCAGGTCGATGTCGGTCATCAGCGGCAGTCCCCTCTCACTCGGGCGGTCAGATCCGGAAGAACAGGTTCAGGTAGCGGTCCGCGAGCGCACGGTCGCCGCGGATCGTGCCGGCGTTGCTGCGCCCGAACGCGGTCAGCACGAAGCTCCCCGGGTCGAACTCGATCAGCGTCGCGTCGTCGCCGATCGCGCCCGGCTCGTACGACATGCCGTCCGGCCCGACGCTGACCCGGGTGTCGCCGGCGTTCGGCCCGCTGGTCACCCGGATGCCGATCTCGCACGGTTCGGCGGCCGGATCCGGGGTGGTGGTGTACTTCCACAGCACGAACATGAACGGCGTCAGCACGTCGGCGGCCTCACCGGTCAGCCCGTGCGCGCGGCCGGTGCCCTGCCGGACATCCCACGAGTGCACGCCGTAGTCCATCAGCTGGAAGGCCGGGAAGAAGAAGGCCGGCAGCGGACCCATGTAGAAATGCGGCACGGTGAGACCGCCCCAGTCGTCCGGCCCGAGCGCGTCGAAGATCTCCATCGCCTTGTCGAAGTCGCCGCGCAGCCGTTCCACCAGCTCGCCGCGCGGGACGGTCCGCAGCGCCTGGGCCTGCGCGTCGACCCGCTTGGCCATCCCCGGCAGCCCCCACGGAGGGTCCACCTCGGTGCCGCTGCGGGCGGCGTCGAAGGCGACGAAGTACGCCTCGGTGGTGTCGACGATGTGCGCCACCACATCCCTTACCTGCCAGTGCCCGGCCCCGGTCGGCGCCTGCCAGGTCTCGTCGTTGTCGACCAGCTCGAAGAACTGCTCGGCCTCTCGGCGTACGACGCGCAGCACTGTGTCCTTGCCGTCGTACGTCATCGCGTTCCAGCTGCTCATGTCCTTCCTCCCTCGCGCCCTACGAGGTGGGTGGGTTGCGAGCGGACGCCCCCGAGATCCGCGGGTGCCGGCGCCGGCAGGTTCGCGCCTGCAGTCGTTCAACTTTGCACTGTCAGACTGTACGCCGACCGAGCCCGGGTAGTCAGTGCCGAGGGGTCGGCCGGAACCGGACCGGGAGGCGCTTGATCCCGGCGATGAAGTTCGACTGCATCCGCTCCACGGGGCCGGCCTGCTCCATCTCGGGCATCCGGGCAAGGACCTCGCTGAGCAGATGCGAGAGCTGCAGCCGGGCGAAGCCGGCGCCGAGGCAGACGTGCGGCCCGAACCCGAACGACACGTGGTCGTTCGGCGATCGCCCGACGTCGAACACGTCCGGGTCCGCGAACACCTGCGGATCCCGGTTCGCGGCCGGGTAGTAGACCACCACCTTGTCGCCGGCCCGGATCCGCGCGCCGCGCAGCTCGATGTCGCGGGTCGCGGTCCGGCGGAAGTGGATCACCGGCGGGCAGTACCGCAGGATCTCCTCGACCGCGGACGGCATCAGCCCCGGGTCGTCCAGCAGCCGCCGGCGTTGGTCCGGATGCTCGATCAGCGCGAGTACGCCGGCCGGGATCGCACTGCGGGTGGTGTCGTTGCCGGCCACCGAGAGCAGGAAGAAGAACAGCTCGAACTCTTCGTCGGTGAGCCTGCGGCCGTCGACCTCGGCATGCACCAGGGTGGTGATCAGATCGTCCGCCGGGTACCGCCGCTTGTGCTCGGCCAGCTCGTGGGCGTAGTCGAACATGTCCTGCAACGCGACCCGGCTGCGCGGGTTGACCTTCGCCCCGTCGTCCGGGGACGCGGCGAACTCGTCGTCCTGGTAGCCGATGACCCGGTTCGCCCACGCGAACATCAGGTGCCGGTCCCGCTCGGGCACGCCCATGATCTCCGAGAGCGTGACCAGCGGCAGCTCGTCCGCGACGTCTGCGGCGAAGTCGCACTCGCCGCGCTCGCACACCTCGTCCACCAGCGCGATCGCGCGGCGCTGGATCATCTCCGAGAACCGCCCGACCCGCGCCGGGCTGAACGCGCCGGACACGGTACGGCGCAGCCGGTTGTGCACCGGCGGGTCCATGTTCAGCATCATCTGCCGGGTGAAGTCGAGGTCCTCCGGCGGCGGGTCGCGCAGCTGGGTGCAGCCGGCCCAGGCCGAGAACACCTCGGGCGTACGGCTGACGTGGCGCACGTCGTCGTACCGGGTGACCGCCCAGAAGCCAGGCCCTGCCGGCCAGCCCAGCACGCTCGGCTCCGGCTGCCACGACACCGGCTCGGTCGACCGGAGCAGCGCGAACACGTCGTACGGGATGCCGGCGGCGTAGACGCGCGGGTCGAAGACGTCGATGGCCGGCTGCACGGTCAACGACCAGCGTCGAGGTGGCGGTCCCGGCTCGTGATGATCTGGGACCGGCGAGCGGACACCAGCAGGTCGGGCGTCCCCAGGTGCATGCCGCGGTACGGGTCGGTGTCGATCCCGGCGGCGCGCAGGAAGGTGCCGGCACGCTGGGAGCTGCCGGACTCGCCGAAGAACGCCATCAGCTCCTGGACGGTGAGACCTGACCCGTACGCTCCGACGGCGTTGTTCGCCTTGGCGATCACCCAGCACACCGCCGCCGCGGCGGAGCTCGCACGACCCTTCCGGCGGAAGATGTTCGGATCCCCCACCGTGACCCTGCTGAGGAACCGCCGGCAGGCGGTCCGGTACTCGGGGTCGAACAGCTTGTCGCAGCAGGCGTCGGTCAGGATGAGCACCTCCTCGACGCGGCTGCGGACGTCGCCGGGCACGCCGGCCCAGACGAACTCCTCGTCCGGCAGTGCGGAGCCGTCCAGGTTCATCAGCGCATGCCGGCCGCCGACCGCCTCGTCGAGCGACTCCAGCACGGTCTTCTCGTACCAAGCATCGTCCCAAGCATCGTCGTCATCGTCCGCCAGGTCGGCGGCGGCCAGCTGAACGGCGGCGGCGATCGCCGCCGCACCCTGGGGGCGCGACGACCGGATCAGCCGCTGGTATTCGGGCTCCCACTGGTCGACCGCGGCGAGGGTCTCGTCGGTGAGCGCCGTCCGGATGCCCTGCCGGTCGTGGCAGTAGCGGATGAACGAACGCAGCAGCTCGGGCGCCTTTGACAGGTACGCCGGGTCGGCGACGATCTTGCGCGGGATCCAGTCGGCCAGCAGTATCTCCACACCCACCGGGCTCCACCGCAACGGGTCGCCGGGGCCGTAGTCCGTGCCGAACCACAGGATGCTGTCGAGCAGGCCGCGACCGTCCGCGTCGTCGAAGCCGGCGCCGAACTCGGACGTGAAGTATTCCTGCGTCAACCGGGCCAGGTCCGCGTCGCTCCACTCCGGCCGCTCGTAGCCACGCCCGCCGGCCGGCAGCTGCCGCACGAGCCACTCGACCAGTGGCCGGCACGCCGGCCAGGTGTCTGACTCCAGCGGCGGGTACGTCCGGGCACCCCAGTCGATCCCGTCGGTGATCCTGGTCCGCGCGTCGGCGGGCGCGAGATCGCGGTACGTCGTGTCCGGGTCCGCGATCCGGTCCCGCGTCGTCGCCAGCACGGCCGTGATCGGCGCCTCGATGACGAACGCGTCCTTCGTGACACCGCCCAGGTTGTGATCGATGTAGACGAGCGCGGTGGCCTCCGCGCCGCCCGGGAACCGCATCCCGAGCAGTATGTCGTCACCGTCGCCGAGCACATGCACCATCTCCACGATCGTGTGCACCTCGGTCTCCCGCAGCCTCGGCAGCCAGTCCGGCATCGGGTACCGCCGAGTGGCCAGCTCCTCGAGGATCCGGACCTCGGTCAGCTCGTCGTCGACCAGGGCCGCGAGCACGTGGAGAGCGGCCGTCGTCCGCCGGTTGTCGATCTCGAGGAACGACTCGACCAGCGTCTCGCGGTCGACCCGGGCCTCGGCCGGACGGTCGAACGGGTTGTCGAGTCGCGGATCGGTCAGGCTGTACAGGGCGCCGACCATGCTGACCAGCGCGAGCGGATGCGGGTCACGCAGCGCCTCGTCGATGGCGTCGAGCAGGTCGGGTTTTCCGGACGGTGGCACCGACCGCAGGTGACTGCGCTGCTCGGCCTTACGGCGCTGCCGCTTCCGGTTCTTGTCCGCGCGCTTCTTGCTCACGCCACGACGCTAAGGCATCTGAGGTCCTGACAGTCCACGGTGTGCCGAGTATTCGTCACTTCGGCAGGTCGCGCGCGGGCTGTTCCTCGTCGGCGGTGAGCCGGCGGTCGAGCCAGCCCGGCCAGACCCGGCGGGCCGTCTCGATGCGGAGCCGCCCGCCGAGGTGCATCGCGCGGGCGACGCCGCGGTAGCCCGGCAGCAGACCGGCGGCGATCAGGATGTGCCCGGCCAACACCGGGGTGATGAGGTAGGTGGCCCAGCGGTGAACGCGTTGCAGCCAGACGAACCCTGGGCCACCTACCACCATGGTGAGTCCCACGCCGCTGGCGACCAGCGCAGCGAGCAGGACCACCAGCACGAGGTTGGCCACCCGCTGTCCGGGGTCGAAATGACCACGGTGGTGGGAGAACCGGCCGGTGAACATCGCGGCGGGCCAGCGGACGAACCAGCGTAGGTCACCCTGGTCGACCCGCACGGTCTCCAGCACGAATGTCCGCACTGCGCGAGCGCCGACGGTGACCGCGACGGCCACCAGACCGGTGAGCACCCAGCCGGCATACGTGTGCATCGTGGTGTCGGGAATGCCGGTGAGCCGGGCGACCGCGCTCGGCCGGCCCTCCTGCCCGGTCCGCAGCCACCAACCCGTGCCCAGTAGTGCCAACACCGTGACGTACGTGGCCGCGTGGTACCAGCGGGTGCGCCGGCTGTATCGCTCGACCGTCCGCTGCCGCCGCGCAGGACGTGTCTCCTTATCCTGTCGCCTGCTGCGCGGCACTCGGCGGGCGCCTCGCGTCGTTGTCGTCGTCGCGCGATGCGCCGCATCGCTCTCCTCCTCCGCCTTGCGAGGCACTCCGCCGAGCACCTGCTCGCGACAGCGCAGGATAAGGAGACGCGTCCTGGGCCTAGTGATCGTCATCGGCTCAGTACTCGTACGGGTCTTCGGGGTTCTCGGTCTGCGCCGGCTGGGTCTGCGCCGGTGCGCTTCCGCTACCGATATTGACCTTGAGCTCAGCCTCCGCCCCGGCGGCCGAGTGGTTCGCGTTGCGCAGCGAGACATGGATCGTGTGCTCGCCGGACGGCAGCGGCATCGGCTTGCCGGACAGTGTGGCCGTCAGCCCGCCGCTGACCTCTGCCGTCTCCGACTCGACGACCAGATAGTCCTCCGCATTGTCGTCGAACCACAGGTGGACGTGGTGCTCACCGGACTCGGTAGGTCCCAGCGGCACGCCCGCGTCGACCTTGACGGTGAACGGCAGGCTGACCGTGGCGTCGTTCGCCGGCTCGGCGATCGACACCGTCATGCCGCCGCCCCCGCCCGCGGCCGCCTCCCCGTCGTTGCCGCAGGCAACAAGCGTCGCCGGCGCGAGTAGCAGTGTCGCGGCCACCGCGGTGCGGAACCGTGTGCTCCTGTTGAACATTCGTGTCTCCCTGATGGTGGGTTCTGCCGGTTACTACCGGGCGGGGACACCGAACGGATCTCGGCATGATTGAGTGCTGCGCGGCTGTGATCCGTACTACCTGGTGTGGGAGAGAGCGACGAGACGCTGCTCGCCGGCATGGCGGACGGCGATCCGCAGGCTGCGACGGACTTCGTACGACGCCACCGGCCAAGGGTGTTCGGTCTCGCGGCGGCGATCGTCGGCGGGCATGCGACTGCCGACGACGTGGCCCAGGAGGCGTTCGTCCGGGCGTGGCGGTACGCCGGCAGCTACGACCGGCGCCGCGGCAGTGTGCGGTCGTGGCTGCTCACCATCGCGCGCAACGTGGCGATCGACGTGGTTGGGCGGCGCCGGGACCAGCCGTACGAACCCGATGTCCTGGTGGCGATGCTGCCAGCCGCCGAGGCGTCCGACGACCGGCAGATCGAGCGGGTCGCCGACACGGACCAGATCCGGACCGCGCTGCGGCGGCTGCCGCGGGAGCAGGCGACCGCCGTGGTGCTCGCGACGTTCTACGGCCTCAGCACCCGCGAGATCGCCGAGCACCAACGGGTGCCACTGGGCACGGCCAAGACCAGGATCCGGCTCGGTCTCGCGCGGCTGCGCGACCACGTCGACGTGAGCGCCGCATGACGAGCGCCGGTCAGATCAGGGTGCGGCCACTCACCCGGGCCTCGAAGGCGAGCAGGAACTGCTTGCGCTCCAGGCCGCCGCCGTATCCGGTCAGGCTGCCGGTCGAGCCGATCACCCGGTGGCAGGGCACGATGATGCTGACCGGGTTCTTACCGTTCGACAGCCCGACCGCCCGGGCGCTGCCGGGCTCCCCGATGCGTTGCGCGAGCTCGCCGTACGACTCTGTCTCGCCGTACGGGATGTCCCGCAGCGCGGCCCAGACCTTGCGCTGGAACGGCGTGCCGTCCATCCGCAGCTCGAGGTCGAACTCGGTGCGGTCGCCGGCGAAGTACTCGGCCAGCTGCCGGGCCGGCTCGTCGAAGCCGTCATCGTCGCGCAGCCCGAACCTGTCCAGCGGCGGCCCGTGCCGGTACACCGCCATGTACAGACCGCAGAGCGTGCCGTCCTCCGCGACCAGCGTGAGCGGGCCGATCGGCGACTCGACGACGGTGTAGGTACGCATGGATTGCCTCCTCAGGCGGGGAGCCGGTTGATGGCGTGGTCGCCGGTGGCCCACAGGTACTGGACGGCGTACGAGCGCCACGGCCGCCAGGCGCGGGACCGCTCGATCAGGGCCCGGGGTGCGGCCGGAAGGTGCAGGTGCTCCGCCGCCATCCGGATCCCGAGGTCGGTGGGCAGGAACGCGTCCGGGTCGCCGAGCGACCGCATCGCGATGCTCTCCACCGTCCACGGACCGATTCCGGGCAGCGCGGCGAGCTGTTGCCTGGCGCGTTCCCAGTCACTGCCCGCACCGAGGTCGATCTCGTCACCGGCGAGTGCCGTGGCCAGGGTCAGGAACGTGGTCCGGCGCGACTGCGGAAACGCCAATGTGGCCGGGTCGATCCCGGCCAGCGCACCGGGCTCCGGGAACAGGTGGGTGAGGCCACCGGCCGGGTCGTCGACCGGCTCGCCGTGCGCGACCACCAGCCGGGCGGCATGGGTCCGCGCGGCGGCGGTGGACACCTGCTGCCCGAGTACGGCACGGATCGCGAACTCGGCCCCGTCCACGGTGCGCGGTACCCGGCGGCCAGGGTCCTTGGCGACCAGCGGACGCAGCACCGGGTCGGTCCCCAGCAGGTCGTCGACCGCGACCGGGTCCGCGTCCAGGTCGAGCATCCGGCGGCACCGGCTGATCGCGATCGACAGGTCCCGCAGGTCGGTCAGCGTCAGCACGCAGGCCACGTGGTCCGGCATCGGCCGCAGGGTCGCGATCCCGTGCCCGTGCGGCAGCCGCAGCGTCCGCCGGAAGGCACCGTCGCGCCACTCCTCCACCCCCGGCACCCCGGTCGCGGCCAGGTGGCCGAACAGGTTGTCCGGGCAAAGCGGCGCGCGGAACGGTAGTCGCAGCGTCAGCGTGCCGCCACCGGCCGCCGGACGTCCGCGGGCGGCCCGGCTGCGCAGCTCGGTCGGGGTCAGCCCGAACACCGCGCGAACGGTCTCGTTGAAGCTCCGCACGCTGGTGAATCCCGCCGCGAAAGCCACCTCGCCCATCGGCAGCGCGCTGGTCTCGACCAGCAGCCGTGCGGTCTGCGCCCGCTGCGCCCGGGCGATCGCGAGCGGGCCCGCACCGAGCTCGGCGAGCAGCTGGCGCTGCACCTGGCGGACGCTGTAGCCGAGCCGCACGGCCAGGCCCGGCACCCCTTCGCGGTCCACCACGCCGTCGCCGATGAGCCGCATCGCCCGGGCCACCAGGTCGGCCCGGTGGTTCCACTCCGGCGAGCCCGGGCTGGCGTCCGGGCGGCACCGCTTGCAGGCGCGGAATCCGGCCTGCTGGGCCGCGGCCGCGGTCGGGTAGAAGCGCATGTTCTGCGGTTTCGGCGGCACCACCGGGCAGCTCGGCCGGCAGTAGATCCTGGTGGTCAGGACCGCGGTGAAGAACCACCCGTCGAACCGGGCGTCCTTCGACACGACCGCCCGCAGGCAACGTTCGGTGTCGGTGTGCACGAAGCCAGCATGGCGACCGGCACGGACAGAACCTAGCCGGAATGCGACACGTAGCGGCTCAGTCGACGTTGGCGTCGCAAACCTGCCAGACGGTTGTCGGTGACCCGTGCTGGACTCGGACCATGACCACCGACTTCCGCGCCCTGCACGTGCCGGGCGACCCACTGCTGCTCGCCAACGCCTGGGACGTCGCCAGTGCTCGCATTGTCGCCGCGGCGGGCGCCCGCGCGATCGCGACCACGAGTGCCGGCGCCGCCTGGAGCCTGGGCTACCCGGACGGCGACGCGATCGACCGGGACACCGCACTCGACCTGGTACGACGCGTGACGGCCGCGGTCGACGTACCGGTGACCGCCGACATCGAGGGCGGGTACTCGCCGAAGCCCACCGACCTGGTCGAGACCGCCGCCGCGGTCGTGGACGCGGGTGCGGTCGGGGTGAACTTCGAGGACTGCGTGTACGACGAGCCCGCCGCGCTGCTGCCGGTCGAGCAGCAGGCCGAGCGGATCGCCGCACTGCGCACGGGCGGCGGTGACCTGTTCATCAACGCCCGGACCGATGTGTACCTGCGCGGCGTCGGCGACCCGGCCGCCCGCCTGGACGAGACCCTCCGCCGCGCCGCGGCGTACCTCGCGGCAGGCGCCGACGGTGTCTTCGTTCCCGGTGTCACCGACCTCGAGACCGTGCGCGACCTGACCGCGAGCATCGACGCCCCGGTCAACATCCTCGCCGGCCCGGGTGCTCCGCCCGTGTCCGCGCTCGCCGACGCCGGCGTCGCGCGGATAAGCCTCGGCTCCTCCATCGCCGCCGCTGCCTATGCCGTGGCCGACCGCGCCGCCCACGAACTGTTCGGCCCCGGCACCTACGACGCTCTCGCCGACGGCCTCGACTACCCCACGCTCAACACCCTGCTGTCCTGACCTTTTGCCGTTCATTCGGCGGCGACACGTGGTTCGAGAGGGTGTCAGCCGGGGGTCGGCACATAGGTCAGGCCGAGGATGCCGTTCTCGAGCCGCTTGACGTCGATCAGGTCGAAGTCAGTGGTGTCGATCCCCTCGTACAGCCGTGCGCCGCTGCCGGCGATCACCGGGAACAACCAGAACAGGTACTCGTCGACCAGCCGGTTCTCGAGCAGCGTCCGGCTGAACGAGCCGCCGGTGCCGATCTTGAGGATGTCGCCGCCCGGCTGGTCCTTCAGCGTGCGCACCGCGTCGACGACGTCGTCGCCGAGCAGGGTCGCGTTCCACTTCACGTCGGTCAGGGTGCGCGATGCCACGTACTTGGGGATCGTGTTCATCCGGACCGCGTAGTCACCGAACGCCTCCTCCAGGTTCGGCCACACCTCGCAGTGGTCCTCGTAGCTGAGCCGCCCGTAGAGCAGCACGTCGACGGAGAAGAGCAGGTCCCTGGAGAGCTGCTCGAACTCGCCCGGCCACCTGGTGGGGAGCCAGTCCTGCGGCGTGCTGATCTGGCCGTCCAGCGTGACTACCGCCTGCTCGATGATCTTCCGCATCGTCACTGCTCCTTTGCCGTCAGATCCACGCCTGGAGAATGTAGACACATCGGACCGGCGGAAGTCATCGATCAGGCGAGACGGGTCATCGGGACGTGCGGGATGCCGTCCTCGACGAAGCGAGGGCCGGAGCGGGTGAAGCCGAAGCGTTCGTACCAGGACTCGAGGTGCTCCTGGGCGTCGAGCGTGACTGGCTGGCCGGTGCACAGGCCGAGCGCGTGCCGCATCAGGTCGGACGCGACCCCGGACGAGCGCGCGGATGCCGCGGTGGCGACCCGGCCAATCCGGCGGGTGCCGTCCGGCTCGGTGAGGATCCGCAGCGTCCCGACGACGGTGTCATCGTCGGCGGCCCAGACCCAGACGGCGTCCGGTTCCAGGTCGCGGCCGTCCAGCTCGGGATACGGGCAGTCCTGCTCGACGACGAACACGTCGACGCGCAGCCGCAGCATCGCGTACGCCGTCGGCAGGTCGAGGTCGGCCGGAACAGCGGAGAGTAGCCGGATCGCCATGCCGGGAATGATGCCGGATACGCCGCGCGACCCTCCCACCGGAATCTTGCGTCAAGAACGACGAACGGTTGACAGCGGTCCGGAGGCGGACAAGACTGCCGATGATTTTAACGTTCTAACCGCTGTCTCCCGCCTCGCGGCCGAGGAGGACCCGCGTGACGACGCTGAAGCAGGTTGCGGCGCATGCCGAGGTGTCGGTCCAGACCGTATCAAACGCTTTGAACGCGCCTCACCGGTTGCGCCCGGACACCCTGGCGCGGGTCACCCGGTCGATCGAGCTGCTGAACTACCGGCCGAACCGGAACGCGCGCAGCCTGCGGACCAGTGCGGTCGAGCTGATCGGGTACTGCGTACCGACCTGGCCCGGCGACCAGGTTCACCTGGTGATGGATCAGTTCCTGCACGCGATGTGCAGCGCGGCCGAGGCCAGCAGCCGGCACATCCTGCTGTTCACAGCTCCGGCCGGCCTGGACGGGATGGCGGTGTACGACGACCTGCACGCCCGCCGGCTGGTGGACGGGTTCGTGCTGTCGCAGACCGAGACACACGACCCGCGGCACACCTGGCTGGCCGAGCGGGAGATCCCGTTCGCGTCGTTCGGCCGGGTCTGGGGTGAACAGACCCAGCCTGGGTATTGGGTCGATGTGGACGGCGCAACCGGCTGTGCGACCGCCGTACGGCACTTGCACGAGACCGGGCGGCGGCGGATCGGGCTGCTCAGCTGGCCACGGTTGTCCGGGCTGGCCGAGGACCGGCTGTCCGGCTGGCGATCGGCGTGCAAGGTGCTGCGGCTGCCGACCGGCGGGCTGGCGGTGCGCTGCCGGCAGGACACGATCGACGAAGGCGCCAGTGGGGCGGCGAAGCTGCTCGACGCGGACCAGCCTGTTGACGCGATCGTCGCGATCAGCGACATGCTCGCGCTCGGAGCGATGAGCGAGATCGCTCGTCGTGGCCTCACCGTTGGGGTCGACGTAGCCGTCACGGGCTTCGACGACTCCCCGCTCGCGGCCGTGGTCTCCCCCGGCCTCACCAGCGTCAGCCAGCCTCTCGACGAGATCGCTGACGCACTCATCCGGCAGCTGTGCGACGGCGAGCGGGAGCCCGCCGGCCGGCTGCTCGAACCCCAGCTCGTGGTCAGGGGCAGCTCCGCCCCGGCTGACACGGGAAACACCGCAGGAGGAAAGCCGTCATGAGACCCGCCCGACATGTGCTCACACGCTCCGCGTCCGTCCCTGCCGGACTGCTCGCGGCGTCCGTCCTGGTGGTCGGCGCGGCATTGCCCGCCCGCTCCGCCGCACCACCGCCCACACAAGCACCCCAAGCGGCTTCGTCAGCAGACACGGAGCTGTCCGAGACCACCCGGCTGCAGGACCGCCGCGCCCTGGTGGTGGGCGACCGCGCCTACCAGATGGGCGACGAGTCCGGCCTGTACCCGGCCACCGGCTGGCACATCCGAGGCGAGATGGGCGGGTTCTGGACCCAGCCGATCAAGACGCTGGACGGTGTCTGGTTCGCACTCGGCTCGCGCTGGCTAGGTGACGACGCGGCCGCGACCAAGTACACCAGCGGCCACGGCTACCAGCGGATCGACTACGCCAGCATCGACGGCGTGCAGGTCGAGCGCACCGACTTCGTGCCCGACGGCCTGCGCTCCTCACTGGTCGGGCTGACCCTACGCGGCACCGGAGCGGACAAGACCGTCCGGCTCCGGATGGACGCGCACTCAGAGCTGATGCCGTCGTACCCGTGGGGCTGGACCACCCCGAACGCCGGTCAGACCAACCTGCAGGACACCGGCTCGTACGCCACCGACGGCACGCTGCGGTTCCGTGAGCGGGGCCGGGCGGACCTGCCGAACGTCGCGGAGCACGACTACGCCGCCGTGGTCGGCTCGTTGATGCGCCCGGTCGCGCACGCGCTCGGCCCGAACCACCGCGGCCCGCAGGACCCGGCCGTGGTGTGCCCTGGCGACGGACCCGCACCGCCGCGCTGCGACGACTCATCGTTCGGCCGCGGTACCGGTGGCGCGCTCGAGTACGACGTGCGGGTCGGCAGCCGGCCGGTGACCGTGTGGTTCGCGGTGTCCGGTTCCGACGACGGTCCGACGGCAGCGCTCGGCGATTACCGCCGGGCGATCGCCGCGCCGGAGAAGTTGCTCGAGGCAAAGATGTCCGACCGGCGCGGCATAGCGTCGAAGACGGTCGTGGACCTGCCGGGCGACCGACTGCTGCAGAGCAGCGTGGAGTGGAGCAAGCAGAACCTTGCCGACTCCGTGCAGGAGGCGCACAACATGCAGCTGCGTGACGTCAACGAGGGCAGGGACTACCCGGCACCGGTCGGCACCCAGCGCTCGGCGCGCTGGTACGGCGCGGGCTTCCCGGACTACCCGTGGATGTTCGCGACCGACGGCGAGTACACCGCGTTCGCCGCTGTCGCGGCAGGCCAGTTCGAGCCCGCCAAGGCGCACCTGCGTGGGCTGCGCGACATCAGCGAGATCGTCAACGCGCGCAGCGGCAAGGTGGTGCACGAGGTGATGCCGACCGGCGACGTGTACTTCGGGTCGAACCAGAGCGCTGGCAACACCGACGAGACAGTGAAGTTCCCGAGTGCGGTCGCGCTGCTGTGGCGGTGGACCGGTGACGACAGGTTCCGCGACGAACTGTACCCGTTCGCTGTGCGCAACCTGCAGTATGTGTACCGCGAGCTGGACGACGACGGCGACGGCTGGCCGGAGGGCCTCGGCAACGTCGAGCGGTCCGGGATGGGTGTGGAGAAGCTGGACAGCACCGTGTACCTGGCCCGCGGCCTGCGGGACCTGGCCGACCTTGCTGCCAGCAAGGGCGACAACACGATCCGCGCGTGGGCGACCGGGAAGGCGGACGACATCGAGACCCGGTTCGAGGCGCAGTGGTGGTACGGCGGCGACGCGAACGGCTACGCCGACTCGATCGACAGCCCGACCGACCCGGCGAACGACAACACGCGGATCTTCCAGCGGCACTGGATTGGCGTGACCCCGATGGAGGTCGAGCTGGTCCGTCCCGCCGGGCCGGCCTCGCCGCTGGCGTCGGCCGAGCACGGGCAGACGGCGCTCCAGCAGCGTGAGAGGAACTGCTACACCGGCGAGTTCGGGCTGTTCCACACCGGCAGCGGGCCGACCTCCGACCCGGCCGGCAACCCCGGGCCGTCCTGCGACAGCGTGGTCTCTGCGGTCAGGGCGGAGCGCAGCATCTTCTCGCTGAACACCGCGATCATGGCCGTTGCCGAGGGCAACTTCGGTCGCCTGGCGAACGACCAGCAGGGCAAGTACACGACCGGGAACGCGCGGATCCAGCTCGACCCGTCGGTGTGGGAGACGCCAGGCGCGATGCCAGAGATCGCACCGTCGCCGGACTTCATCGCGAACATCGAGCGCCCGTTCTACGACCGCTCGATGATGCTGCAGGCGTGGGGTGCGTACGGCGTGCTGTGGCCGGTCGTGCACCAGTACCTCGGCGTGTCACCTGATCTCGGCCGGGACCAGGTCTCGGTGGTGCCGCAGATACCCGCCGGGCAGTCATCGGTCGCCGGTAAGAACATTGCCCTGGGCAAGGAATCCGCGGACGTCGCGGCTTCTCGCAGTGGCAATGTGCTGCGCACCGACGTCACGCTGAAGGCACAAGGCCTGCGGCTCACGCTCGGCGCGGTCCTGCCGGCCGGCGCGCAGGTGGACAACGTGACGCTGAACGGTGAGAGCGCGTCGTACACGACGGTGCAGACCGCCCGTGGTACCGAGCTGCACGTGACGACGTTGCAGTCGGGTTCGCTTCAGCTGAAGGTCACGCTGCACTGACCGCTGAGCGCCGGGTGTCCCGGCGCACCTGAACCGGTGGAAACCCGCCGGCAAGGGTGCGCCGGGACGTCGTCATGCCGGCCTCGCCAGATACGCCGGACACAGGTGTGGGGCCCCTCAAAGTATGAGTTTGAGGGGCCCCACGGGTGACCAGGACAAGGTGACGTTCCCGGTCTCACGGACGGTCCGACTGACCCGGGCCGCCTCGTCACCGGCTGCCCCGGCGAGTTGCCTCGCCGAAAGGATCATCGCTTCTCCGTCCGATCCCGCCGCTCCCGAAGGTTTGGCGTAGCAAGAGTTCTATCCGGAGTTCGGAGGTGCGCGCAAGGCCTTCGCCAGAAGTGATCTCGACAATTTTGGGACAGCTACGTGTCGTCCACAGATCCGCTGTTTCTGTCCACATGTTCTCCACACATCGCGCCCCGACGCTGTGGAGAACCGGCGCTCGGATCACCGTGATCGCGTGCACCGTCACCGACCTTTTGGCGCGATCACCCGACATCTAGAGCGCGGTTGAGCCGGGCGGCCACCGGACCGAGGACGTCGCGCAGCTCGGCCGGCTCATGGATGTCGAAGTCGAATCCGAGCAGTGCCACCCAGACGCCGAGCTGGTCGAGCGAGTTCGCGCCGGTGTGCACGGTGCAGCTGTGGTCGTCGATCGGATCCACCCGGCACGACGTCGGAGTGACGACCTCGCGCACCTGCTCGGCGGAGGCATGGAAGGTGAACCGGCCTTGGTAGCGGTACACCGACGTCGACACCGAGTGCGAGGTCAGGGTGGCCACCTCGGCATCGGTCAGCTCGCGCGGAACGAACCGGGGCCCGGGTGTGTCCCGAACGGTGAGCCGGTCCACCCGGAACGTCCGCCAGTCGTCGCGGTCGTTGTCCCAGGCAACCAAGTACCAACGGCGCCCGGTTGCGACCAGCCGGTGTGGCTCACAGCTGCGGCGGCTGCTCGTGCCGTCGGCGCTGCGGTAGGCGATCCGCAGCCGCTGATGGTCCCGGCAGGCACCCGCCAGCACCGCCAGCACACCGGGGTCCACCACCGGTCCGGCGCCGGCGAGCGGCACTGTCATCGACTGCACCGACCGGACCCTGTACCGCAGCCGCGACGGCAGCACCTGCTCCAGCTTGGCCAGTGCGCGGACCGAGGTCTCGGCGATCCCGGCGACGGTTCCGCCGGCCGCCGTCCGCAGTCCGACCGCGACGGCGACCGCCTCGTCGTCGTCCAGCAGCAGCGGCGGCAGCGACGCCCCGGCCCCGAGCCGGTAGCCGCCGGCCACCCCGAGGTCTGCCTCGACCGGGTACCCGAGTGAGCGCAGCTTGTCCACGTCCCGGCGCACCGTCCGCACCGTGACACCCAGCCGCTCGGCCAGCTCGGGACCGGTCCAGTCCCGGTGCGCCTGCAGCAGGGAGAGCAGTTTCAGCAGTCGTCCCGAGGTCTCCAGCACGTTCTGAAGTCTCTCAGATAAAGAGGACCGGTCCTGTCCTGTTTAATCCGTAGCGTTCTTCCCATGACGAACTCAGTGAAGCCCTTCCAGATCGACATCCCGCAGGCCGCCCTGGACGACCTCAGGAACCGGCTCACCAACACCCGCTGGCCGGACGAGGTGCCCGGCGCCGGCTGGGAGCGCGGCGTCCCGACGTCGTACCTGCGGCAGCTCGCCGAGTACTGGGCCACGTCGTACGACTGGCGCAAGCACGAGGCCGAGCTCAACGCGCTGCCGCAGTTCCTGACCGAGATCGACGGCCAGACCATCCACTTCGTCCACGTCCGGTCGGAGCGCGAGGACGCCATTCCGCTGCTGCTGATCCACGGCTGGCCGGGGTCTTTCGTCGAGTTCGCCGAGTCGATCGAGGCACTGCGCGACGACTTCCACCTCGTGATCCCGTCGGTGCCCGGACACGGCTTCTCGGTCCCGTTGAGCTCGACCGGCTGGACGCACCAGCGGATCGCGGCGTCGTACATCGAGCTGATGGAACGGCTCGGCTACGGGCGGTTCGGCGTACAGGGCGGTGACATCGGCGCGTTCCAGGCGCCCTTGGTCGCCAGGCTCGCACCTGACAAGGTGATCGGTGTGCACGTCAACGCGCTGGTCACGTTCCCGAGGGGCGAGGACCTGTCCGGCCTGACCGAGTCCGAGCAGGAGCGGATGGCACGCTTCGAGCACTTCCAGAACGAGCAGATGGGCTACCTGAACCTGCAGGGCACCCGACCGCTGACCGTCCAGCAGGGCCTGCACGACTCGCCGACCGGACAGCTGGCCTGGATCGCGGAGAAGTTCAAGGAGTGGAGTGACGGCGCCGCGGAGCTGCCGGAGGACGCGGTCGGCCGCAACCGGTTGCTGACCAATGTGAGCCTGTACTGGTTCACCGGGACCGCGGGCTCGTCGGCGAACCTGTACTACGAGACCTTCCACGACCCGGCGGCGTTCGCGCCGAGCCCGCGCGGCATCGTGCCGACCGCCGTCGCGGT
Organism: Kribbellaceae bacterium; assembly: GCA_035650275.1. Classification (GTDB taxonomy): domain Bacteria; phylum Actinomycetota; class Actinomycetes; order Propionibacteriales; family Kribbellaceae; genus DASRHY01. Next base: position 57,397 of record DASRHY010000305.1, read on the forward strand.
CGCGCTGACCGCCGACGTCGCGATCCGCATGCTCGCCGAGCGCGACCACCACGTGGTCCGCTGGACCGAGTTCGAGCGCGGCGGTCACTTCCTCGCGATGGAGGAGCCCGAACAGTTCAGCGCCGACGTGCGCGCGTTCTTCCGCGAGCTGCGATGACACCGGTACGACGTGGCACCGGCCCGGGCGACCTGCTCGGGCCGCGTGCCCTGAACCGCGCAACGCTGGCCCGGCAACACCTCCTCGCACGCACCGACCGATCCGTCCCGCAGGTCGTCGAGGACCTGGTCGGGTTGCAGGCGCAGGCGCCGTTCCCGCCGTACTACGGGCTGTGGAGCCGGATCGCCGGGTTCGCACCGGCTGACCTGGCCACGCTGCTGGAGAACCGCACGCTCGTGCGGATCGTGGTGATGCGCGGCACCATCCACCTGGTCACCGCCGCGGACTGCCTGACGCTGCGGTCCTGGGTGCAGCCGGTCTTCGATCGCTGGCTGATAGCGGACAAGGAGCGGGCGGCCGGGCTGGACGGGCTCGACGTCGACGAGGTCGCCGCGGCTGGCCGGGCGCTGCTGGCCGAGCGGCCGATGACGTCGAAGGAGCTCGGACCCGCGCTGCAGAAGGCGTTCCCGGACGCACCGGCGCGATCGCTGGAGTTCGCGATCCGCAACCAGGTACCGCTGGTGCAGGTCCCGCCACGGGCGATCTGGGGCAAGGCCGGGCAGCCCACCTGGGCGCTGGTCGAGGACTGGCTCGGCCGGCCGATCGACCCGGCGCCGTCGGCCGATGACCTCGTGCGCCGCTACCTGGCGGCGTACGGTCCCGCGACCGTCGCCGACGCGCAGGCGTGGTGTGGCCTGACCCGGCTCGGCGAGGTGGTCGAGCGGCTGCTGCCGGAGCTGCGCGTGTTCCGGACCGACGACGGCGCCACCCTGTACGACGTGGCGGACGCGCCGCGGCCGGATCCGGACACCCCGGCGCCGGTGCGGTTCCTGGCCGAGTTCGACAACGTGCTGCTGTCGTACGCGGACCGCACCCGGATCATCAGCGACGCCGCCCGCAAACGGGTCTTCACGGTGAATGGGCTGATCCGCGGCACGATCACGGTCGACGGTGCGGTCTGCGGGATGTGGCGCACCGAGACCAAGCGGGGCACCGCGACGCTTGTGGTCGAGCCGTTCGCGAAGCTGCCGACCAAGGACATCGCCGCTCTGACCGCGGAGGGCCATCGGCTGCTGGAGTTCGCCGAGCCGGAGACCGGGCACGACATTCGCTTCCTCCCAGTGACCTGACCGTGGGATCCTCGCGGTGTACCTGTGGGGTGCAGGTGCATCGAGGGGGTATTTGTCATGCGTAATCCGGTGGACTTCCTGCTGAACAAGGGCGGTTCGGACGATCCGGTCGTAGACGCTCCGGCGTTCAGCCTGACCAAGGTGCTCACAGTGGCAGCGCCGGTCGTTACCGCGGCCGTCGCGTTGATCGCCGACAAGCTCGACGACATGGCCTTCCGGGCGGTGCACGTGACCGCGCTGACCGTCGCCGTACTGGGCCTGGTCGCGATCGCGGGTTCGGCGGACGTGATCGCGCGGTCGATCGCGACCAACGCGAAAACCGTGGCGAACGAGCCGGCGACCGTCGTACGGCTGGCCACGCTGATCAAGGCGGTCCGGACCATGCCCGGTGACGACGAGAACGTCGCGGTGACGGCGGTGTCATGCGAGCAACCGCCGCGTTTCCTGTGCCTGCGCGCCGACGGCACGCTGACCTGGGAGGACGAGGACGACCTACGGTTCAGCGGTGTCGCGCTCGTCGACGTCGCCACGGCTCCGTCGAACGGCAAGCGGGGCAAGTGAGTCGGCGCCCGGCGCGGTACGACGAGTCCCAGCGATGTCGCCGACAGGGTGATTGCCAGCAGCAACGGACTGTCAAGCCAGTGCGCTGCGGAACGCCGCGAGCAGCCGCTCGCGGATCCCGACGTCTCCCGGTGTCGGCGGCACGGTGCCGACCAGCCGGACGGTCTCGCTGAACTGCTCGACGTACGGACCGCACCCGGGACACCCGTCGACGTGCGCGACGAGACGCGCGGTCGACGTGGCGTCCAGCTCGCCGTCCAAGTAGGCCGACACGAGCTCGACCGCCTCGGCGCAGGTAGGGTTCGGGCCGAGCAGCCCACTGTCGGTCACAGCAGCTCCACGTCCTGCTCGTTCTCCAGTGCGCCGAACCGGCCGCCACACCGAGTCAGCGCGACGCTCTGACCGTCCACGACGACGCTGCGCACCCGCCCCTCCGGGGGCACATCCACCGGATCCACCCGGCGCCAGCCGGACTCGTTCATGTAACGCCTCCCCTGGTTCGTGACACCTTGCATCTAGTGGCATAGTCCCGGCGATCGGCCGGGCGTTACATTCCACACGAGGGGACCGATCATGGACGACCTGGTCGCCACACGACGATCACTGCACGGAGTCGCCGAGCTGGTGCTCGCCGGCCCGCAGTACCGCCGGTGCGGGAGCATCGAGCTGCGGGCCACGCCCGGCGGGTTCGGCACCGTCGCGGAGCCGGACCTGAGGGTGGACCGGACCGACCTGGTCGCGGGCCGGCGGCGGCTGCCGTTGACCGGGTCGTTCGCGGAGCTGGCCGAGACGGCCGGGGTCGAGGCGAGTGCGCTGGACGACGTGTACGGCGGCGGGCCCGGCGTACGCGCAGACGAGGCCGTGCTGGTAGACCCGGCCGCGGCGGACCGGATCGCGGCGGCGTTCGCGGCCGGTGACGCGGCGCTCCGGGAGCTGGTACCCGGAGCCCGCCCGGTGCTGTGGCCGGAGCACTTCGACATCGGCATCGACGCCGAGCAGGTCAACTACGGGGTCTCGCCGGGCGACGACTTCCTCGCCGAGCCGTACGCGTACGTGGCGCCGTGGACGATGCAGCCCTCGGAGCTGTGGAACGCCCCGTTCGGCGCCGTCCGGCCGATGACGGACCTGGACGGCTCCGACGGGGTGCTCGCGTTCTTCGCCGAGATTCGTGCCGCGCTCACTCCCAGCGGAAGAAGCGCGCCGCCACAACCAGGCACAGCGGGCTGAACACCAGCCGGTCCGGGTCAGGACGGCGACGTGGCTCGTCGGGACTTCCCTTCGGGATCGGCGAGCGCTCGCCTCGAGGGGGGTGATCCACTGCCTTTCTCCTCTCCTGCCGTTCATCGGTCAGTTATTCCCTTGCTGTGGACAACCATCCGATTGTGATCGGTGGATGCTGGTACGCGCGCACACGTACAGCACTTTCGTGGGCTCGGCTCAATCTTTCGCAAGCGACGGAATCCCTTGTGGATAAGGCGAAACACGACAAGAACTGTCCATGGCCGGGTCTAGCGTTCTCGACATGACAGCCATCGCGGAACGACCCGCATGGGCGATGAGCGGCGCCGAACTCCTCCACGAGCTCGACACCGTCAACGCCACGCTGTCACACCTGCAGACCCGCCGCCTCCACCTCATCGCCCGCCTCGACCAGACCGGCCACGCCCGCGACCTCGGCGCCCGCGACACCGTCGAACTCCTCGCCCTGCGCCACCGCCTCGACCCCACCCACGTCCGCCGCGACCTCCGCCTCGCCATCGCCCTACCGAGCCACCCCGCAGTCACGGCCGCCCTCTCCCAGCACGCCGACACCAGCGAGGGCACAGCCACCGACACACCACAGGCTCAGCCGAACACCGATCAGCTCGACGGCGACGTCAACGGCGCTGCCCAGTCCGGTGCCGTCGCTCCCTTCCACCCCGCCCAGGCACAGGCCATCGTCGAAGCCCTCGAACGGCTCCCGAGAACCATTCCCGCCACCCACCTAGCGGTCGCCGAGACCGAGATGGTCACCGCCGCCCGCACCCTGAACCCCCGCGACCTGCGCCGCCTCGGCCGCGCCATCACCGACCGCCTCGACACCGACGGCCCCGCACCCGACGAAGACGCAGCCCTCACCCGGCAAGAGTTCTGGCTCACCCCCACCACCCTCGGCGCCGCCAGCGCCGTGCGGTTCGGCGGCTTGCTCGCCAACGAGAACGCCGAACTGCTGCACACCCTCGTCGACGCCGCCGCCAAACCCCGCAGCACCCCCACCGGCGAACCCGACCCCCGCACCCTGGCGCAGCGCCGCGCAGACGCGCTCACCATCGTGCTCCGCGCCGCCGCCGCGTCGGGCGGCGAAATCCCCACCCACGGCGGCATCAAGCCGCATCTGACCGTCACCGTCCCTCTTGCCGCCCTCACCACCGCAGGCCCGAGCCACCCCGCCGCCGCCGATCACACCCAGACCCAAGCCGACGAACAGGCACCACTACTCGGCGACCTCTGCTTCGGCCACGGGCTGTCGCCAGGCGCGGCGCGCCGACTCGCCTGCGACGCCGGCATCATCCCGATCGTCCTCGGCACACACTCCGAACCCCTCGATGTCGGCCGCGAACACCGCCTCGTCACCCCCGCCATCCGCCGCGCCCTCATCACCCGCGACCGCGGCTGCATCATCCCCGGCTGCGGCGCACCACCCGGCCACTGCGACGCCCACCACATCATCCACTGGGCCGACGGCGGTGAGACGACGATCCTCAACCTCGTCCTCGTCTGCCCCGCCCATCACCGCGCCATCCACCGTGGCACCTGGACCATCACCGTCACCAACGGCCAACCCCACGCCACCAGACCCGACTGGACCGAACCAGGGCTGTCACCGCTACCGAGGACCTCCAAGGTCCCGGGTCCCGGCCGTCTGCCCACGTCGCCGATCGCATCGGTCAGCCGAGGGCCGGCGATCGCGCCGGACACCGCGGCCAGACCCACCACGACTTCGTCGACATGGACCATCGCGGCAAGTCCGGACCAGTCGACCGTCAGGAGCAGAGCCACGATCGCCAGTGCCGAGTCCGCGACTCCACCTCATCAGGACGGCAAGGAAGCGCCGGATCGACCACCGCCCACTGCATCGTGACCACTCTGCCGGGCGCGAACGGCGCAGCCCTGGCGGCGTAGACCGCTCTGCGACGACAGTGTCAGCGGTCGCCACGGCCATCCGGGCAGGCCATCTCGACCGGCTCGGACCGGCAGAGATGACATTCACCGCGTACGGCTGGCGAGTGCACGGCCTGGGCCGGCGGCGAAGCGCAGCACAGGGATAGGAGATTGCTGTGCGACTACTTCGAAACGGCAGCCGCGTGTGCCGACTCTCCGACACGGCACGGAGGACATCGCCCAGGCGTTCGCGCGGGCTGGCAGCGCTGCTCGCCGTGGCGCTGACAGGCGGAGGTCTGCTGCCATTGGCGACAAGCGGCCCGGCGACCGCGGAGGCGCCGCGCGCAGCGGCCGTCCAACAGGTGGCGCCCGCACCCGGTACGACGATGAGCGGCGCCGCGATGTCGGACACTGCCGTGCATCTGGCGTACACCAGCTCCCAGCAGGACGTGATCCTGCGAAACGTCGCCCCAGCCGTGCCGACCACGGTGTTCCTCGGCGGCAGGCTGAGCGGCGGGCCTGCACTGGCGGTCGCCCCGGCTGAGGTACTGGGACCGGACACCGCACGCGTGGTGTTCGGACGCGGGACCGACAACGCGCGTGGTGGAGGCACCAGACGGCCACCGGATGGGCGCCCTGGCGGTCCCTCGGTGGCAAGCTGACGTCCAAGCCGGGCGCGGCCGTCTCGATGACCAACGAGTTCGGCGCACTCAACGTGTTCGTCCGGGGGCGCGGACGGATACATGTGGTACCGCGCGTGGCGAGCGACCGGCGACTGGGGAGCCTGGCGCACCGCGATTGGCAGCTCGCTAAAGCGCATCACCCTGCTGGCCGGCACCGGACCCGGTGCCAGCGCCGGTGAGGTGGCTTTCGCCCGCACCGACCGGCATATCGCCGTGCTCGGGCGGACCGGGCCCGCGAACCAGTTCGTGGACTTCGGCGGACTCACCAACGCTGACCCCGGCGCCACCCGAGCTCCGGGGCCGTCGGTTCCGGTGGTAGTCGCGTTCGCGCGCGGGCTGGACAACGCATTGTGGTACGCGCAGTCCGCACTGCCGCTCGGCGGAGCCGTCCGTTGGCAGTCGCTCGGCGGGCAGGCTGGCGTCCGATGTCACGGCGGCAACCACGCGCAGCGGGCAGGTGTACGTGTTCGCGCTCGGTGGCGACAACCAGGTCTGGATGAGGACGGGGGTCTGGCCGAACCTCGACGGCTGGACGCCACGGTGACCCGGCCTCGCTGAAACCCTGCAGCTCAGTGCCGACAGAGCTGCGCTCATCGGGGCACGACTATCGGCTGGCCGACCAGCCCGCTGGATGCGGTGTCGATGACCGAGACCGTCCCCCAAGCACTGTTGACCACGTACACACGTCGACTGTCACTGCTGACCGCGATCTCGGTGGGTTCGCCGCCGACCGAGATCGTCGCTACAGCCTGCGTAGTTGCGGTGTCGAGCACCACCACTTCCCCGGTCTGACTCAACGTCACGTAGAGCCGACGGCCGTCCTTGCTGAGGACGAGGTCGGAGACCGCAGAACCGAGTGTGATCGGATCGCCGACGGATCTCCTCGACACGGTGTCGACCACAGCGATGTGCTCCGATCCGCTGTGCGCGACGTAAAGGCGTGCGGCGGCCGAGCTCACTGCCACGCTCTCTGGAAACTCGCCAACGGCGATGAGATCACCGACCGGGCGATGCGTAGCGGCGTTGATCACAGAGACGCTCCTCGAGCCTCGGTTCGTCACGTAGGCCAGACCACGCTCCGTGTCGACCGCGAGGTCCCACGGGTTGGTGCCGACGGTGATCGTGTTGATCGCCGCGTTGCGATTGAGTTCGATGACAGTCAGGGTGTTGCTGCCGCTGTTGCTGACGTACGCAAGGGGTGGATTCGCGCGGGGAACGCGGGCGAGCGCGCGTGGACGCTCGCCCACCTGTATCGCGCGACCGACCGGGGTGAGCGTCACCGTGCTCATCTCGGTCACGCTGTTCGAACCCTGGTTCACCGCATACGCGCGGGTCTCGCCCACCACCACACCCAACGGCTCCTTACCCACCGCTGTCCTGCCCACCACCCGCCTCGTCGACGTGTCGACGACAGAGACAGCGTTCGTCATCCGATTGCTGACATAGATGCGCTGATTCGTCGGGCTGACCGCCACGCCGTAGAGGCCCGGTGCTCCAAGAGTTTGCGGTGGCGACGCCGAGCCACCGCCACCACCGCCCTCGCCGCGATCGGGAAGGGCGAGGACGATTCCCACGGTGGCGGCCACCACGGTTGCTGCAGCCGCCACTAGGACCAGCCGGCGTCTGCCGCGTGACGCCGGTTGTGGCCTCGCCGGGCCCGGACCCGGCCGGGCCGGCTCATCCTCGTCCTGCGAAGGCGCCTCCTCGGTGCGATGTGGACCCGCCGTCGGTTCCACATCCTCTGGCGAACCGACCGGCGGTGCCGTGGCCGACGTCCCCGCGGACGAGTCCTGCTTCACGGCCTCCAGCCAGTTCCTCGCAGCCTCGACGACCTGCCTGCTGTCGTCGTCAGCGAGACGGCGGACCTCGTCCAGCACCCGCGTACGGACCGTCTCGTTACCGACTCGGTACAGGTGGTCGAGGGACTCCAGGGCGCCCAACCGATCATTGGCGATCGGGCTGTTGATGGCGTTTCGGAGGTAGGTCGGCAGCGACCAAGCGACGTTCCGCGCGAGGATCGTCTGTCCCTCCACGTTGTCCTGCTTCTTCGGCCGCTGCTGCGGCATCTCCTCCACCACTCGGTCGTGCACGTAGCTGTACAGCTCGTCGACGCTGATGTCACCGTCTCCGTCGAGATCCGCACTCCCGTCACGCAGACCGGCGATCAGGTGACGGGTGAACACCGACTGGGCGGCGTCGCCGGTCAGCCGGTTTCCCTCGAACGAGTACTGGGTTGAGTCCGACGCGGTGAGCACCGTCCGCCCTCGGCCTTGGAAGCGTTCCAGCGCGTGGACCTCACTGTCGCCTTTGGCGAGGTGACCTGCGGGAAAGGCACCGCTGTAGCAGCAGTCGAGCACCAGCACGGTCTGCCGGGAGTTCGTGCCGGACATGGCCTGGTCGATCTGCTCCGCCGGCAGTGAGGTGAACAGCAGGGTGTCGCGGCGTGTGTTGGTCATCGCCAGATAGAGGTTCCCGCTGTCGTCCTTCAGACCATGGCCGGTGAAGTAGAGCAAGGTGAGGTCGTCGCGCCGACGGTCGCGATAGAAGTCACCGATGGCCTCTCCGACGCGGTAATGCGGCTGGTTGACCATCGTCGTGACGTCGAACCCGCCGATTTCCGGGTCTGCCAGTACCTCCGCCAGCGCCTCGGCGTCATGGGCAGGAGCGGTCAGCCGCCGCAGACCTGCGTCCTCGTACTCATAGGTGGCGACCAGCAGCGCCACTCGCTGGCCCATGGTGCTACCCGGCGGAGTGTCGCTCGACGTAGGCCTCGACCAGCTGGCGCTGCTGGTCGGCTGTGGCCCGCTCGAGCTCGATGGTGTCTCCGTCGATGGTTACCGAGATCCGATGGTTGTCCGAGTTTCGGCCGAGCCAGTCGCGCAAGGTGTTGAGCACAGTCGCGAACACGCCTCCGGACGCGCTCAGCGCAACCACCATCGCGCTCAAGGAGCCGGCATCGATGCCCTTTGCACCCTCCGGGGCGCTACCGGACGGCACGACTTCCACATCGACATCGAGCTCCGCGACCTCGGCGCGCAGCTGGCGAGCGGCGCGCTCAGCGGCCTCCGGGTCCAGCTCGGGATCCGGCACGACGGACAGCAGCAGGCGCAGTTCCCCGCCTGAGGTCCCGCCATCGATCGGCCTGCTCATAACATCCCCCCATCGGCCGTGTCCCCCTGCAGGCACGACACGCCGAACACCTTCATCGTCCTCGCAGCCCGCACGATATGCAAGGAAGTCGCGTTGCGTACGACGAGCCACGCTGACGAGACTCGCGCAGGTCGGAGGTCCCTTCCGAACTGCGCCGGCGAGCGCGCAACGGGACTCGACGAGACCCGGCGGTCCCACTGGGCGAAGGCCGTGCGAGTCCTGGTCGAGCATGGTCGGCGGCTGTCTCGGGGTGCGAGGATCTGCAGCAACCAGACTACGAAACCGAGGTGCGCTCACATGGCCGAGAACCAGCACACCGGCCCAGAGAATGACGGCAGCCGGGCCACCGCCGTACGGCAGCTCCGGCTCGTGGTGACGGCACCGGACTACGACGAGGCACTGCGCTTCTATCGGGACGTGCTCGGGATGACGCAGCAGGAGGCTTACGAGGCGGAGGGCGGCCATGTCACGATCCTGGACGCGGGCCGCGCGACGCTGGAACTGACCGATCCGCGGCACGCGGAGTACATCGACAAGGTCGAGGTGGGTCGCCGGGTCGCCGGGCACATCCGGGTGGCACTGGAGGTGGACGACTCGGACGGTACGACGAAGCGACTGGCGGATGCGGGTGCGACGGTGATCGCCGAGCCGACGCGTACGCCGTGGGACTCGCTCAACGCCCGGCTCGAGGGACCGGCCGGACTGCAGCTGACACTGTTCACCGAGCTCACCGACGTGAACGCAACGCAGGACGACACGAGTAGAAACAAGCCGTCCTAGGCTGGCGGCATGACTTTGTTCGTCGTCCAGCTTCTGTTCGACCGCGACGAGGACGCCCGGATGGAGGCCAGGCCTCGTCATCGGGCGTACCTGCAGGAACTGGTGACGGCCGGCAAGCTCCTGATGGCCCGGGCCGTTCGTGGACGGCGACGGCGCGCTGCTGGTGTACGACCTGGCGGACCGGGACGAGCTGGACGGCGTACTGGCCAAGGATCCCTACTTCGCATCCGGCGAGCCGGTGGCGTCGGTGGTCAGCGCCAGGCAGTGGGACATCCTGCCGTTCGACTAGGGCCGACGAGCAGTCAGAACGAGTACGGCCCGAACCGGGCCCAGGCGATCACGGCCGCGATCACGAACAGGACCGCGTTCACGACAATGGCCTGCGGTTCCTTGCGGCGTGCGTGGGTCGCCGCCGCGAGAACCATCTGCACACACAGACCGGTCGCGGCGATGGGGGTCAGGATCGGGGCGATGTCCAGGGCCGCGGGCAGCACGAGCCCGATCGCGGCGAGGATCTCCACCGTGCCGATGAACGTGACCACGGCCGGGCTGAAGTCCTCGACCCACGGCATCTGCGACTGCAGCTGCGACTTCGGCCGGGTCGCCTTCATCACGCCGGCGAAGAGGAATATCGCGGCCAGTACGCCCTGCAGGATCCAGATGAAGACGTTCAACGCACACCACCTCAGATCGGTCCGGATGAATCGGAGGCAACCCTCCAGATCTATCATAGATCTTCCGGAGGGTAACCTCCGGAAAGACTAGAATGCGGAATCATGAACCAGCAACGGGGTCCGCGCCGTCGGCAGCGCCGGGATGCACAGCTCAACCGGGCCGCACTCGTCGAGGCCGCCCGGGATGTGTTCGCCGAACGCGGGCTGGACGCGCCGCTGGAGCAGATCGCGCGGCAGGCCGGCGTCGGGATCGGGACGCTGTACCGGCACTTCCCGACCCGCACCGACCTGTACGACGAGCTGCTGACCGCGTCGATGACCGAGCACCTTCAGCTGGTTGAGCAGGCGCTCGCGATGGACGACCCTTGGGACGGGTTCTGCCACTACCTGGTGGAGACCTGCGCCTGCGAGGCCAGGGACCGCGGCCACAACGACATGATGTCGATGCGGTTCCCGCGGGCGAAGGTCGCCGAGGCGACCCGGCGCAGGGTGTTCGCCGCTGTCAACCGCTTGATCGAGCGCGCCCAGCAGTCCGGACAACTGCGCGCCGACGTCACCCCGGAGGATCTCGCCTTCGTGCGCTGGGCGAACTCGCGGGTGCTGGCCGCGACCGGTCCGGTGGTGCCCGATGTGTGGCGGCGCCACCTCGCGCTGATGCTGGACGGCTTCCGCGCCGAGGCAGCGCACCCGTTGCCGGTACCGCCACTCACGCCACGCCAGACCTACCGGGCGATGCTCACGCTGGGCCGGCGCGTGACCGGCGCCGGCTAAGCCCGCCGAGCCCAGCCGGCGCCGACCGCGTCCGAGCTACTCAGCCCTTCTTCACGTGCTCTTCGATCCGGTCGAGCTGCGCGTCGACTTTGCCCTTCTCGATCAGCTGGTGGTAGACCCAGTTCATCCGGCCGACGAACACCTCGAGCGTGATCGGCGTCTTCTTCTTGGTCTTCGGGTCCACATCGAACCCGACGACATCCGTGGGTTTCACGTCTTCTTCCTCCTCCCCTGGTGCCGGGGCGAAGCCACGCATGGCGGTCCCGGCGTTCTTGGCGAACGCCAGGATGCGCTGTACGTCGAGCGCTCCCGGGTCGCCGTGCTCGTTGCCCAGATCCTTCTCGCCCTTGCCGGCCGGCGCGTGCTGGTGTCCGAGGATGCCCTTGAACGCGGCGTACTCCGGCCCGCTCATCCGGACCTTCGACGGCCCGGCCGACGCCGGGAACGGCAGCCAGTCCGGTGTCAGCACCAGCGGCAGTCCCCACTCCCGGTGCAACCATGCGGCGAACTCACCGAGGTCGCGCAACGCCTCGTCGTCGACCTTGCGTACGTCGGGCAGCCCCTCCTTCTTGATCCTCTCCGGGTCACACGAGCAGATGATCTCAACCTGCACGACGTTCGCCCGGTTCTCCCGGACCTCCGTGACGTTCGGGTCACGCAGTGCGCGCGCCGACTGGTTGATCGCGAAGTGCTGACGCCACCTGTGCTTCTTCGGGTGGTACGTCAACGTCGGCGCAGACTTGCCACCTTTGTATCCGGGCCAGGTGGACGTTTCGGTCGTGTGCAGCAGAAGCTTGTCGATCCTCGGCATCGTGACCCCGGGAAACGCATCCCCGAACCACTGCGCCTCGCGATCCGCCCCCGGAAAATGAACTGGTCTGTCCATCACAGACCCCCTCCCCTTCCGCCAGTGTCTGCCCGGGCGGAGCCGGTGGCAACGTAATAGCCGGCAGGCGGATCACGACAACGGTTCGGCCAGGGCTTCCAGGTCGCGCTGCCAGTCGGCGGCGCGCACCGCGGGACCAGCTGTGCCGGCGAATCCGGACCAGGACCGGACCGGACGGATACCGTGCAGCGCGTTCACCAGCCAGGCCTCGCGCCCGTCGAGCTCCGCCGGGGTCCGGCTCCGCTCGGCGACCGGCACGTCACGCCAGGCCGCCAGCCGTCGCAGCAGGGCGACCGTGACGGACGGCAGCAGTGGCAGGTGCTGCGGCGGCAGGCAGAGCGTGTCGCCCTCCCACCACAACAGGCTCGTGTACGCCGCCTCCAGGACCTCACCGCCCGGACCCGTCAGCAGCACCTCGTCGGCACCTGCGGCACGACGTCGAAGCTCCCCGAGGAGCAAGAGGTCCGGACCCTTGGTGCGCGGTTCGCGTCGCGGGTCCGGGCCGTCGTACAGCTGCACACGCAGCGCACCACCCAGCCCCGGCGCCGGCCGCAACCGCGATTCCAGCCGGCCGCCGGGGAGCAGCTCGAACCGCGGGAACCAGTGCCCCTCCCGCGGCAACCGCGCCACCGCCTCGGTGAAGAACTCGTCCGCATGAACACCGTGACGGGCACACGAGCCGATGAACCGCTCCCGGTGCAGCTCGAGCCCGCGGACGAGCCCGGCGGACACCAGGAACGAGTCGGCCACCAGCAACTCGGTCATCCGCGCCCGCGGACCGCAGCAGTTGCCTTGAGCAACATCTCGTCGTACTCGTCCTCGGCCACCGAGTCGAGCACGATCGCGCCACCGGCCCCCACGACGGTGCCGGCCGGAGTCATCACCGCGGTCCGGATCACCACGCTCAGATCGGCGGTGCCGTCAAGCCCGAGGAACCCGAGCGCGCCGGAGTACACACCGCGGGCCGACGACTCGAGCTCGTCGATTATCTCCATCGTGCGGATCTTCGGCGCCCCGGTCATCGACCCGGGCGGGAAGCACGCCCGGACCGCATCCAGCACGTCGACATCCGCCCGCAGCCGGCCACGCACCGTGGTCACCAGCTGGTGCACGGTCGCGTAGCTCTCCACCGACATCAGCCGCGGCACCTGCACGGTCCCGGTCTCGGAGACCCGGCCCAGGTCGTTGCGGATCAGGTCCACGATCATCAGGTTCTCGGCCCGGGTCTTCTCGTCCGCCGCCAGCCGTTCCGCGACCGCGCGGTCCTCGGCCGGGTCGGCCATCCGCGGCGCGGTGCCCTTGATCGGCCGGCACTCCGCCCAGCGGTCGCCGTCGACGGTCAGGAACCGCTCCGGCGACGAACTGGCCACCGCGAGGTCGTGGTAGCGCAGGAAGGCCGCGTACGGCGCGGGGTTGCGGCTCCGCTGCCACAGGTAGAACTCGAACGGGTCCGCGACAGCCGGCAGCAGCACCCGGTTCGTCAGGCACACCTCGTACGTCTCCCCGGCCTCCAGCGCGGCCCGGCAGCGCGCGATCCCGGCCAGGTACCGCGACCGGGACTGCTCCAGCCGCGGCTCGATCTCCAGCTTCGCGATCTCCGGTACGGCGACCGCGCCGCCGTCCGTCGTACCGGCGACCGTCCGCGCGGCATCCGACGGCCAGCCGGCGGCCGCGGCATCGTCCGGCGCGTGCACCGCGACGAACCAGGTGCGGTCCGCCTCGGGGTCGATCACGACGTACCGGTTCGCCCAGATCCACAACGCGTCCGGTGTCGCGGACCGGTGCGCGGCGGACCCGCCGGTCAGGGCCTTCAGCTCGTACCCGAACCACCCGACGTACCCGCCGCCGAACGGCAGCCCACCAGGCGCAGCCGGCACGGACTGTGCCTCCAGCCGAGCACGCAGCCGGGCGAAGACATCGCCATCGCCGACCCGGTGCACCAGCGTCTCCGCGTCCGGCCCGGCGGAGCAGCCGAGCACCGACAGCCGGCTCAGGCCCGGAACCGCCATGCTGCTGTCCAGCCAGAACGCCACCGGCTGGTCCGCGAACAACGCACGGAACACCGCCGGCCCGTCGAGCGCACGACCCAGCTCGCGTACCGTCCAGCGCAGACCGCTCGTCCCCACGCCTGCACCGTATCCGTTGCCAGCACACCGCCCCGGGCGTAGCGTCGAAAGGCGCCGGGGATTCGCCCGTGCACTGCCATCAGGCTCTGTCATCCCCGGATCTTGCGGCCGGTTTCTTCGGCCGAGGGGGTGGTGCTCTGATGAGCGAGCTGTTCAAAGAACTCGTCCGGATCGGCCGATTCGTCCCGGCCACGTCGTACCAGCGCTTCGCGTACGTCTGCAGCGCCCTGCTGATCCTCAGCGGGCTGGTGCACGGGGTGGTGTACCTGGTCGACGGTGGCCCGTGGAACGGCCCGATCTCGTGGCGCAAGCCGATCGTGTTCGGGCTGTCGTTCGGGATCACGCTGGCGACCCTGGCCTGGATGCTGCGGTTCCTCAGACCGCGCGCGGTCGTGGCGTGGATCCTGACCGTGCTGCTGGCGCTCGCGGCGCTCGGCGAGGTCTTCCTGATCACGATGCAGCGGTGGCGTGGTGTCGCGTCGCACTTCAACGAGACCACGGCTTTCGACGAGCAGGTGTTCTCGCGGATGGGCCAGCTGGTCTCGCTGATCGTCCTGCTCACGGTCATCATCGCGGTGTGGGCGCTGATCCGGCTCGACGCACCGCCGAGCCTCGCGTTCGGGATCCGGGCCGGACTGGTGCTGATGCTGGTCAGCCAGGGCGTCGGCGTGCAGATGATCGTCGAGGGCGGCAACACGTTCGGCGACGACGGCGCGTTGAAGGTGCCGCACGCCGTCACGCTGCACGCCGCCCAGGTGCTGCCGGCACTGGCGTTGCTGCTCCTGCTGTCCGTGTCGGCCGAGCGCCGCCGGGTCAGGGTGGTGGCGCTCGGTGCGGCCGGGTACGCCGTGCTGATCGCCTCGACGATGGTGCAGACCTACAGCGGTAACGCTCCGCTGGACCTGGGTGTCGTGTCCAGCGTGCTCGCGCTGGCCGGGCTCACGCTGCTCGCCACCAGTGCGGTGATCGCGCTGCGGGGTGTCGCGGACCGGCTGCGCCGGCCCACCGCACCGACCGTCGTCACACCGTCATGACGTGAGCGCGGGTTCGGCCCGCATCGCGACCACCCGCCGGATCGGGATCGCCACCTCGAACGCGCCCTTCGCGGCCGCCCGCTCAGTCAGCCAGCCGGCGGCCGCGGAGCGGCGTGCCTGGGTGGTTCCGGGCAGGTAGAGCGCCCGGAGCAGCTGCTCGGCGTCGTCCGCGCACCGGACCGGGTACCCGTACCGCTCGCGCTGGCTCTCCAGGACGTCGAACCCGGCCGCGGCCAGCCCGGCCCGCAGCGCGGGCAGCTCGCCACCGCCGGGGAACTGCGGGCTGGTGCGCAGCCGTGCCGCGAGCCCGGTCAGCACCGGCAGGTCGGTACGGCGAACCGGGCGCACCGCGGGCACCGTCGCCGCCAGCACCCCGCCGGTACGCAGCACCCGGGCCAGCTCGGCCAGCAGCGCCGGTAGCGGCTGCACCACCGCGAGCCCCATCGAGCAGGTCACCACGTCGAACGACCCGCTGCCGAACGGCAGCCGGGTCGCGTCCGCCCGGACCGCCGGCCGCGGCGCGAGGGCCAGCTCGGCCTCGGACAGGTCCAGCCCCACCACCCGGTGACCGTCCCCGGCCAGCCGGCGCGCCACCGCACCGTTGCCACAGGCAACGTCCAGGACCCGCTTGGGTCCTGCGGACACCGCCCGGCAGAGCCACCGGTACGGCGTGTGGTCGCCGGACACGGCACGGGACAGCACCGCCTCGGTGACACCGGGATCGGCGGCGTGGAAGTCGTTCAGGTAGGAAGGCCAGTCAACCGATACGTCAGACATCGGTCAGCCAGGCTACCGCTCACACCAGGCTGACGAAGATGTGCCCCGCGGTCTCGTCGCTGATCACGCCGCCGGCGTCCGCGGTGCCGAGCAGCACGCCCTCCGGGTCGTGCGTGGACACCACCTCGCGGCCAGGCAGCGCTCCGGCCTTGCGCAGCACGGCCATCGCGTCGTCGTCGGTCTGGACCGGCTCGGCGATCCGGCGCACCCGGACCCGCACCGCCACCCCGCTCGACTGGTCGATCACCTTGTCCAGCGGCTCGACACCGTTGCGGAAGTCCTCGGTCAGTGTGGCCTCGGTGTTCTTCTGCAGCTCGTCCAGGCCCGGGATCGGGTTCCCGTACGGCGACTCGGTGGGGTGATGCAGGATCTCCAGCAGCCGCAGCTCGACCGCGTCGCTCATCACGTGCTCCCAGCGGCAGGCCTCGGCGTGCACGTCCTCCCACTCCAGGCCGATCACGTCCACCAGCAGCCGCTCCGCGAGCCGGTGCTTGCGCATCACCCGGGTGGCCTGCATCCGGCCGACCTGGGTGAACTCCAGGTGCCGGTCGCCCTCGACCGTCACCAGACCGTCCCGCTCCATCCGCGCCACGGTCTGGCTGACCGTGGGGCCCGACTGGTGCAGCCGCTCAGCGATCCGGGCCCGCAGCGGGAGGATGCCCTCCTCCTCGAGCTCGTAGATCGTGCGCAGGTACATCTCGGTGGTGTCGATCAGCTCGCTCACACCGGACATTCTCGCCCATCAGGCCAAGAACCGCCCACCGCGGCCAGCTGCGTCCGCCGAAGTGACGCCAGAGCGGCTGCACTTCGGCGGACGCAAACGTGTCAGGAGGTGCTGCGGCGGATGGTGCGGATGCCGATGGCGACGCCCGCGACGCAGGTGAGGGCGGCGGCGAGCGCGCCGTACGCGACGTCGCGGTCGACGAAGGTGCCGCCGAACAGCGTGCGCTCGGCCTCGACCACGTAGGTCAATGGGTTGAACGACGACGCCGTCTTCATCCAGCCCGGCGCACTCTCGAGCGGCAGCATGATCCCGGACAGGATCAGCAGTGGGAACAGCAGCGACTGCTGCACCATCCAGAACACCCACTCGTTCTTCCGGGTGACCAGCGCCAGCGAGTACGACAGCGCCCCCACGCCGATCCCGAACACACCGAGCAGCACCAGCCCGGCCAGCACGTGCACCGGGTACAGGTCGAACCCGAACGGCACTGTGACGACGGTCAGCAGTACCGCTTGCACGACCAGCGGGGCGAACTCTTTCAGCGCCCGGCCGGCAAGCAGTGACGACCGGCTCAGCGGGGTGGCGAGCACCCGCTCGTACGACCCGGTGTTCATCTCGATCTGCAGGTTCGACCCCGTCATCGTGGTGCCGAACATGCTCAGCATCACGATCACGCCGGGGAGGAACCACTGCAGCGAGCTCTCGCCGCCGAACGCCTCGGAGCCGACGGTGGCGCCGAGCAGCGGACCGAACAGCGCCAGGAACACCAGCGGCTGGACGATCGAGAACGCCAGCGAGAACGGGTCCCGCATCACCAGAGTCATCTCGCGCGCGAACACCGCCCGGGTGTCGGTGACCACCGTGCTCATCGGCTCTCGCCTCCCTCGCGCAGGCTGCGCCCGGTCAGGTTCAGGAACACGTCGTCCAGCGTCGGCTGGTGCAGCTGCGCCGCCAGCACCGCCAGCCCCGCGGCATCCGCCGCCCGCACGAGCACCGGCAACACCTCGGGCCCGTTCTCCACCCGCGCACTCACCCTGATCCGATCGTTCGTCACTCCGGCCCGCTGCAGTAGGTTGCCGTGGTCCGCCAGCAGCCGCTCGGCCTTCTCCACGTCCCTCGCCGGCACGGTGAACATGATCCGATCGCCGGCCAGCTTCGCCTTCAGGTTGGCCGGTGTGTCGTCCGCGATGATCTGCCCGTGGTCGATCACGACCACCCGCTCGGCCATCGAGTCGGCCTCCTCCAGGTAGTGCGTGGTGAGCACGATCGTTGTGCCGTGCTGCTGGCGCATCCGCACGATGTGCTCCCATAGGTTGGCCCGGTTCTGCGGGTCCATCCCCGTCGACGGCTCGTCCAGGAACAGCAGCCTCGGCTGGTGCATCAGCCCCATCGCGATGTCCAGCCGGCGCCGCTGGCCGCCGGACAGCGTCATCACTGCCCGCTTCGCCAGGTCACGCAGGTCGAGCGTCTCCAGCAGCTCGCCGGCCCGCTGCCGCGCCTCCGCCTTGCTCATCCCGTAGAACCGGCCCTGCATCAGCAGCTCGTCCAGCACCCGGTAGTAGTGCCCGGCGCCGTTGCCCTGCCCGATGTACCCGATCCGTTTCCGCACCCCGGCCGGGTCGTCCACCACGCTGACCCCGGCCACGGTCGCGGTACCGGAGGTGGGCGGCAAGAGGCTGGTCAGCATCCGCAGCGTCGTCGACTTCCCGGCGCCGTTCGGGCCGAGGAACGCGAGCAGCTCGCCCTCGGCAACGTCGATGTCGATGCCCCGGACGGCCTCGACGATCTCCTTCTTCACCCGGAAGTGCCGGGTGAGCTTCTCGGCGTGGATCACCGCACCCCATCTCTCCGTACGTTGTACTGAGTTAGGAACACCGTACACTATACGGAGAAAGTCCGCCAAGGCCCGGACGCGCCAACCCAGGCGGCGGCGAGAGGATGGACCGCATGACGGACGACCGGCTCGAGCCCGAGGAGCTGCAGGGCACTGCCGAGGGCGAGCGGATGCTGCGGCTGCTCTGGGACCCGCCCGGCCCGCCGAGCCGCGGCCCGCGGCCGAAGATCACCCTCGACCAGATCGTCACGACCGGGGTCCGGCTGGCCGACGCCGACGGGCTCGACGTGCTCTCGATGCGCAAAGTCGCCGCCGAGCTCGGCGTCGGGGTGATGTCGCTCTACACCTATGTGCCGGGCAGGTCCGAGCTGGTCGAGCTGATGATCGACCACGTGTACGGCGAGCTGGAGAAGGCCGATCCGGACACCGGCTGGCGGATCCAGGTCGAGGCCCTGGCCCGGCAGAGCTGGGAGCTGTTCCGCCGGCACCCGTGGATCCTCGACACCAGCCTGTGGCGGCTTCCGATGGGCCCGAACGTGCTGGACGCGGAGGAGGAGCTGTACCGCGCGATCGCGGCGTCCGGCCTGCCGGCCAGGCAGATCGCGGGCGTCAAGAACCTGATCGTCTGGCACGTGCACGGCGTCGCCCGCACCGATGTCCAGGACCGCGAGGTCGCCCGGCGCACCGGGATGTCGACCGAGGCCTACTGGGAGTCGCGGAACAGCTTCTGGTTCACCTACTTCGAGCCCGAACGCTTCCCGACGATGTCGCGGATCTACGAGGCCGGCGGGTACGACGACGAGCTGTTCGCGCAGGGCTTCGACTTCGCGTTCGAGCGCATCCTCGACGGCATCCAGCAGCTGGTCGACAAGGGGGTGCCTGATGGATCCTGATCGTCGCGAGCAGGGGCTCGGTGGGGTGTATCGCAAGGCGGAGGAGGAGAGCGATGCGGCGCATCGCGCGACGACGACGCGAGACGCCTCACCGAGTGCCGCGCAGCACATCGACGATTCATCAGAGACCCCCACAGCGTGACCGAGGATCGCTGGAGCGCCGCCCAGGTGCTGGCGCTCGCCCCGGACGCGGCGGCCGCGCGGGCCGGGCAGGGCTTGGCGTCGGCCGCGGTGTGGAGCGCCACCGGGACCTCCGGCCGGGCTGTCTGGGGCCGCTGCCAGGGCAGCCGCGCGACGCCGTACCAGGTGGTGGCCGAGCTCGACGGGCCGGCATACCGCTGCTCCTGCCCGAGCCGGAAGTCGCCGTGCAAGCACGTGCTCGGCCTGCTGCTGCTCTGGTCCGCGGGCACCGTTCCGCCCGCCGACGAGCCGGACTGGTTGCCGGAGGCAACCGCGCCACGGCAACGGGCCCGCACCGGCGAGCTCGCCGATCCCGAGGCCGCCCGGCAACGGGCCGCGCGCCGGGCCGACCGGGTCGCTGCCGGCGTGATCGAGCTGGACAGCTGGCTCACCGACCAGGTACGGCGCGGGCTGAGCGGGCTCGAGCAGCAGGGGTACACCGAGCTCGGCCGGCTCGCGGCCCGGATGGTCGACGCCCAGGCACCCGGGCTGGCCGGGTCGCTGCGCCGGGCTGCGGCGACCGTCGGGCGCGGCCACGGCTGGCCCGGCGACCTGCTCCAGGAGCTGGCGATGGTGCACCTCGCGACCGCCGCGCATGCCCGGCTGGACGAGCTGCCCGCACCGCTGGCCGAGACCGTCAGGTCCCGGATCGGCCGGACCGTCCCGACCGCGTCGGTGCTCACCGGCGGCGAGCGGCTGACCGACGACTGGCTGGTGCTCGGCCAGGTGGTCGAGATCGACGAACGGCTGACCGCCCGGCGACTCTGGCTCCGCGGTACGACCACCGGCCGGCCGGCACTGGTGCTCTCGTTCGCCCCGGCCGGCCAGTCGCTGGACGCGCCCGCGGGCGCCCCCGGTGCGGTGGTCCCGGCGACGCTGTC
>DASRHY010000306.1:0-37981 GCA_035650275.1 Kribbellaceae bacterium
CACGGCCTAACGCACCGCCGAGCCGGCGTAGGTGTCGCGGCAGCCGGAGCTGCAGAACCAGACCTCGCGACCGTCGACGGTCAGGTGCGGGGTGTCCGGCCCAGGCGTCACCGTCATGCCGCAGACCGGGTCGACCACCTGTTCCAGCAGGGCCGACTCGGTGTGGGCTCGCGCCACGTCGACCTCCGGTGCGACCAGGCCGTCGCGCCGGATCGCCTGGACGACCTCGGCCATGATCGACAACGCGATCTCGGCCGACGTACGCGCTCCGATGTCGAGACCGACGTGGGCACGTACCCGCTTGCGTTCGTCGTCGGCGAGGTCCATCTCGTCGAGGACGGCGGTCCCGCGCCGACGGCCGGCGACCAGGCCGACGAACTCGACTCCGGCGTCGAGTGCGGCCCGGATCGCGGCGGCCTCCTCGCCGCCGTGGGTGGCGACGATGACGGCGACGGCGCCGTCGGGTCGGTGACCTTCCTCAGCCCGCTCGATGGCGAACCCGAGGGGTGTGGCCATCGTCGCGAGGGCGTCGGTGATCGGGGTGGATCCGATCAGGTGCAGCAGTGGTGCAGGCAACGTGGGCTCCAAGAAGATCTCCAGGGCGCCACCCGACAGGCACGGGTTGACGACCACCTGGGAACCCGGCGTCTCCGGGTAGTTCGGACCGCCCTCGGGGAGCACCCGAAGCAGCAGCGTCTCACCGTCGCGGAGGGCGCTCAACGCCGCCGACCGCACTGAGCCCACCGCGCAATGGCCGCCGACGAAACCCTCGACCGAGCCGTCGGGAAGCACGATGGCCTGGTCGCCGGCCTGGGCCGAGGTCGGGAACTGGGCCCGGACCACGGTCGCGTGGACGAACGGCACCCGCTGCGCGGTGAGCTCGGTGATGCGAGCGGCCATCGGTTGGGTCATCGGCAGCCCTAGATCGGCGGCGTGGGTCTGCCCTGCATCGCGTCCCACACCCGCGACGGGGTCAGCGGCATGTCGGCGTGCCGGACCCCGAAGGGCTTCAGCGCGTCGACGACGGCGTTGACGATGGCGGGCGGTGACCCGACGGTGGCGGACTCGCCGACGCCCTTGGCGCCGATCGGGTGATGCGGCGAGGGCGTGACGGTGTGGCCGGTCTCCCAGTCGGGCACCTCCAGCGCGGTCGGGATCAGGTAGTCCATCAGCGATCCGCCGAGGCAGTTGCCGTCGGAGTCGAACGCGACGATCTCCATCAGGGCCATGCCGACGCCGTCGGTTAAGCCGCCGTGCACCTGACCCTCGATGATCATCGGGTTGATCCGGGTGCCGCAGTCGTCGACCGCGACGAAGCGGCGTACCTTCACCTGGGCGGTGCCCGGGTCGACGTCGACCACGCAGATATACGCGCCGTACGGGTAGGTGAGGTTCTCCGGGTTGTAGCAGACCTCGGCGTCCAGCCCGCCCTCGAGGCCCTCCGGCAGGTCGCCGGCTCCGTGCGCCCGCATCGCGATGTCCTGGATCGTCACCGACGCGCTCGGGTCGCCCTTGACGTGGAACTCGCCCTTGGTCCAGTCGAGGTCCGCGACCGACGCCTCGAGCATGCCGGAGGCGATGATCCGGGCCTTGTCGCGGATCTTGCGCGCGACCAGTGCGGCCGCGGCTCCGGACACCGGTGTCGACCGGCTGCCGTACGTGCCCAGCCCGAACGGGGTGTTGTCGGTGTCGCCGTGCACCACCTCGATGTCGGCCGGCGGGATGCCGAGCTCCTCGGCGACGATCTGCGCGAACGTCGTCTCGTGGCCCTGGCCCTGGGTCTTCACTGACAGCCGCAGCACCGCCTTCCCGGTCGGATGCACCCGCAGCTCGCAGCCGTCGGCCATGCCGAGACCGAGGATATCCATGTCCTTGCGCGGACCGGCCCCGACCGCCTCGGTGAAGAACGCGACCCCGATGCCCATCAGCTCGCCGCGCTGACGCTTCTCGGCCTGCTCGCGGCGCAGCTCGTCGTACCCGGCCATCTCCAGCGCGACCCGCATGGTCGCGTCGTAGTCGCCGGAGTCGTACACCCAGCCGGTCTTCGTCGTGTACGGGAACTGGTCGGGCCGGATGAAGTTCTTCCGGCGCAGCTCGACCGGGTCCATCTCCAGCTCGTAGGCCAGGCAGTCCACGATCCGCTCGACCAGGTAGACCGCCTCGGTGATCCGGAACGAGCAGGCGTACGCGACCCCGCCGGGCGCCTTGTTGGTGTAGACGGCGGTCATCTTGCAGTACGCCGCCTCCAGGTCGTAGCTGCCGGTGAAGACCCCGAAGAACCCGGCCGGGTACTTCACGGGTGCCGCGGTGCCGTTGAAGGCGCCGTGGTCGGCCAGCACGTTCGTACGGATCGCGAGGATCTTGCCTTCCTTCGTCGCCGCGATCTCGCCGCGCATGATGTAGTCGCGGGCGAACCCGGTGCTGATCAGGTTCTCCGACCGGTCCTCCATCCACTTCACCGGCTTGCCGGTGACCAGCGACGCGACGATCGCGCAGACGTAGCCGGGGTAGATCGGCACCTTGTTACCGAACCCGCCGCCGATGTCCGGTGAGATCACCCGGATCTTGTGTTCCGGCAGCCCCGCCACCAGCGCGTACACGGTGCGGTGCGCGTGCGGCGCCTGGCTGGTGCACCACAGCGTGAGCTTGCCGTCCACCCGCTCGTAGTCCGCGACACAGCCGCAGGTCTCCATCGGCGCCGGATGCACCCGCGGGTACACCACGTCCTCGCTGACCACCACGTCCGCCTTGGCGAACACAGCCTCGGTCGCGGCCGCGTCGCCGGTCTCCCAGTCGAAGCAGTGGTTGTCGCTCTTGCCCTCCAGGTCGTCGCGGATCACCGGCGCGTCCTGGGCGAGCGCAGTCCGTGCGTCGATGACCGGCGGCAGGATGTCGTAGTCGACGTCGATCAGCTCGAGCGCGTCCCGGGCCGAGTAGCGGTCCTCGGCCACTACGAACGCGACCTCCTGGCCCTGGAACCGGACCTTGTCGGTGGCGAGCACGGCCTGGACGTCGTTCGACAGTGTCGGCATCCAGGCCAGCCCCTGCGCGGCCAGGTCGGCACCCGTGACGACCGCCTTCACCTTCGGGTGCGCCTGCGCGGCGGTGACGTCCACGCTCACGATCCGCGCGTGCGCGACCGGCGACCGCAGGATCGCCAGGTGCAGCATGCCGGGCAGCGACACGTCGTCGACGTACCGGCCGAGTCCGCGGATGAACCGCGGGTCCTCCTTGCGCAGCATCCGGCCGTGCCCGACCGGGTGCTGGTCGTTGTCGTGGAACACATCGGTGGACCGCGCGTGAACGGTCGTCATGATGCGCTCACCTCCTCCGGTACGGCGCCGTCCGGGTGCGTCGCGGCCCAGCGGATCGACCGGACGATGGTGGCGTAGCCGGTGCAGCGGCAGATCTGGCCGGAGATCGCCTCGCGGATCTCATGCTCGTCCGGGTCCGGGTTGCGGTCCAGCAGCGCGCGGGCTGTCATCATCATGCCCGGCGTACAGAACCCGCACTGCAGGCCGTGGCAGCGCATGAAGCCCTGCTGCACCGGGTCGAGCTCGCCGTCGACCTCCAGGTCCTCGACGGTACGCACCCGGTGGCCGCCGGCCATCGCGGCCAGTACCGTGCAGGACTTCACCGGCTCGTCGTCCAGCCAGACCACGCAGGTGCCGCAGTTGCTCGTATCGCAGCCCCAGTGCGTGCCGGTCAGCCCGAGCTGGTCGCGGAGGAAGTGCACCAGCAAGGTACGGCCCTCGATCTCGGCGACCACCTCGTCGCCGTTGACAGTCATCGAGACCTGCATCGTCAGCTCCCTCCTCCGGTGATCCGCGCCACCGAGCGGCGCAGGGCCCTGCGGGTCAGCTCGTCGGCCAGGTGCCGCTTGTACTCCGCGCTGCCGCGCATGTCGGTGACCGGGCTACAGCTGGCGGCGGCGATCTCGCCGGCCTGTCGGTACAGATCCTCGGAGGGCTCCTTGCCGCGCAGCGCGGCGGAGATCGCCGGGATGCCGGTGGTGTTCGGCCCGACCGCGGCCAGCCCCACCCGGGCGTCCGTGATCAGCCCGCCATCCATCCACACCGCGGCTCCGGCGGACACGATCGCCCAGTCGCCGGCCCGCCGCTCGACCTTCTCGTACGCGCTGGACCCACCAGGGCGGATCGAGACCCGCACCTCGGTGAGCATCTCGGCGTCGCCTACAGCGGTCTCGTACGGCCCGCGGTAGAACTCGTCCATCGACACCACCCGCTCACCCCCGCTGCCGCGGATCACGCAGCTGGCGTCGAGCGTGGTGCACACCGCGGACAGGTCCTCCGACGGGTCCGCCTGGCACAGCGAACCGCCGAGCGTGCCGCGGTTGCGGACCACCGGGTCGGCGATCACCGCCTCGGCCTCACGGAAGATCGGGAACGCCACGGCCAGCTCGTCGGACTCCAGCAGCTCCCGGTGCCGGGTCAGCGCACCGATCCGGATCCGGTCCGCCTCGACGGTGATAAAGCCGAGCTCGTCGCGCAGCTCGTTGATGTCGATCAGGTACTCGAAGTTGGCCAGCCGGAGCTTCATCATCGGCAGCAGGCTGTGCCCGCCGGCCACCAGCCGGGCCGAGCTGCCGAGGCGTTCCAGCAAGCCGACGGCCTGGTCGACGCTTGTCGCTCGCTCGTAGTCGAATGGTCCTGGAACCTGCATCGGCGGCTCCGTTCGATCGGTCCGGTCAACCCCCGATGAACGGAGTATGCGCGCCCGACGTGAGAGCGTGTCAACGGCGACCTAAGCCCTTGCTTAAGTCACTCGCCCAGAGTCATCGCGCGGCCGGTGCCAGGTAAGCGAAGGGTCAGCGCAGGGTGGTCGCGTAGCTCTCCAGCGTGCCGTAGTCGACGGCGCCGGTGAGGATCGTGGTGGCGCCACCGGCGGTGCGGACGAGCGCCCGTTCGTCCTTGTCCGTGCGTTGCATCCGCTGCCACTGCACGCCCGCGACCGTCGAGGTGCCGTCCTCGCGCGCGTCGCCGAGCTCGTCGGTGACGAACCGGTCCGCGGTGGCGTTCGACTGCTCCAGGCCGACGTACTTCTTGTCCGGGGTGATCACACCGAGGTGCCAGGTGAACGGCTGACCGGGCTCGGCGCCGACGCGGGCGCTGGTGGCCTGCCAGCCGGACGCCAGCGGCTCGGGTGCCAGCACCTCGTACGGCGCGGTGCGGCGGGCATCGGCGAGCGCGGCGCTGTAGTCGATCGCGCGGACCTTCTCCTCCGGCGTCCGGTAGACGACGAGGCTGAGCAGCGCCACCACGCCGAGACATGCCAGCAGCCCCCAGACCATGTTCTTCAAGGTCCGGTACTTCGCCCGCTCTGCTGCGCGTGCCGCCGCCGCGGTAGCTCTGTCTGCCATGAGGACCAGTGTCCCGGTTGGCTACGATCCCGGCATGAGCGACCCCACCGGCGTACCGTCACAGCCTCCCGCCCACCTCGAGGTCGACGAGCACGCTCCGGACCGGAACCTGGCGCTGGAGCTGGTCCGGGTGACCGAGGCCGCCGCGATGGCCGCGGGCCGCTGGGTCGGCCGCGGCGACAAGAACGGCGCCGACGGCGCCGCCGTGAACGCGATGCGGACGCTGATCGGCACCGTCGGAATGCGCGGCGTGGTGGTGATCGGCGAGGGCGAGAAGGACGACGCGCCGATGCTGTACAACGGCGAGCCGGTCGGGTCCGGCGACGGCCCGGAGTGCGATGTCGCGGTGGACCCGGTCGACGGCACCACGCTGGTCGCGAAGGGCATGGCGAACGGGATCGCGGTGATGGCGGTCGCGCCGCGCGGGACGATGTACGACCCGTCCGCGGTGTTCTACATGGAGAAGCTGGCGGTCGGGCCGGAGGCGGCCGACGTGGTCGACATCCGGCTGCCGGTCAGCGAGAACATCCGGCGGGTGGCGAAGGCGAAGGGCTCCAGTGTCGACGACGTCACCGTCGTGCTGCTGGACCGGCCGCGGCACGAGGACCTGGCCCGGCAGATCCGCGACACCGGCGCCCGGATCAAGTTCATCAGCGACGGCGACGTCGCCGGTGCGGTCGAGGCGGCCCGGCCGGACACCGGCCTGGACATGCTGATCGGCGTCGGCGGTACACCGGAGGGCATCATCGCCGCCTGCGCGATGAAGTGCCTGGGCGGGCTGATCCAGGGCAAGCTGTGGCCCAAGGACGACGCCGAGCGGCAGAAGGCGATCGACGCCGGCCACGACCTGGACCGGGTGCTCAGCACCGACGACCTGGTCAGCGGCGACGACTGCTTCTTCGTCGCGACCGGGATCACCGACGGCGAGCTGCTCCGCGGGGTGCGCTACCGCAGCTCGATCGCTCGCACGCACTCGCTGGTGATGCGGTCCCGCAGCGGCACCATCCGCAGCATCGAGAGCGAGCACCAGCTGTCCAAGCTGCGCGCCTACTCCGCGATCGACTTCGAGCATGCCCGCTGACGCCCGGGTGCTGGTCGTCGGCGAGGCGCTCGTCGACGTCGTCGAGGGACACGCCACCCCCGGCGGCTCGCCCGCGAACGTCGCGGTCGGGCTCGCCCGGCTCGACGTACCCGTCGCGCTCGCCACGCGGTTCGGCACCGACGTGTACGGCGTGCTGCTGGCCAAGCACCTCGCCAACAACGGGGTCCGCCTCGCCACGGGAGCGGTCGACCCCACCTTCCGGACCGCCACCGCCACCGCCACGCTGGACCCGGCGGGCGTCGCGTCGTACGACTTCGACATCGACTGGCGCCCGCCGGACCTGCGAGTGCCCGACCGCTGCGTGGCCGTGCACACGGGGTCGATCGCGACCGTGCTGGCCCCCGGCGCTGCGGCGGTGCGCGACTTCGTCGCCTCGCTCGCGGACCAGCCGGTCACCGTCTGCCTGGACCCGAACGCCCGCCCGACCATCACGCCCGACGCCGCGGACGCCTGGTCCGCGGTGACCGGGCTCGTGGCGTCCGCGGACCTGGTCAAGCTGAGCGACGAGGACTGCGCGTTCCTGCAGCCCGGCCGGACCCCGGAGCAGGTCGCGGCCGACCTG
The DNA here is from genome assembly GCA_035650275.1 of Kribbellaceae bacterium. Lineage (GTDB taxonomy): Bacteria > Actinomycetota > Actinomycetes > Propionibacteriales > Kribbellaceae > DASRHY01. Next base: position 7,045 of record DASRHY010000306.1, read on the forward strand.
CTCGCGATGGACCGGACCCGCTGCGTGGTGATCACGCTCGGCGGCGACGGCGCCGTCGGGATCACCGCCGACGGGCCGGTCCGGGTGCCCGCGCCGCGGATCGAGGTGGCCGACACGGTCGGTGCCGGCGACTCGTTCATGTCCGCGCTGATCGCCGGCCTGGACCGGCGCGGCCTGCTCGGCCCGGCCCGGCTGGACGGGCTCGACGCCGCCACACTGAGCGACGTACTGGACCAGGCCGTCCGCGCCGCCGCGATCACCTGCACCCGACCCGGCGCCGACCCCCCGACGCTGGCCGAGCTGGCATAGGGTCGCGGTCATGCGCATCCTCGTGATCGGCGGGACCAGGTTCGTCGGCCGGCACATCGTCGAGGAGGCGCTCGGCCGCGGGCACGAGGTCACCCTGCTGCACCGCGGCAGCACCGGCTCCGATCTGTTCGAGAAGGCCGAGCACCTGCTGGCCGACCGGAACGACACCGCCGCCCTGCGCGAGGTGCTGCGTGGCCGGACGTTCGACGCGACCGTCGACGTGTGCGCCTACGTGCCGCGACAGGTCCGCACCCTTGCCGAGGCGCTCGGCGGCCGCGGCGGCCACCACGTCTACATCTCGACGGTCTCGGTGTACGACGATCCCGCCGGACCGGGCGCGGACGAGTCCAGCCCGCTGCTGGACCTGGTCGACGACACCGAGGAGGTCACCAACGAGACGTACGGTCCGCTGAAGGCCGAGTGCGAACGGGTGGCCGTGGCGTCCTACCCGGCCGAGCGGCTGGCGATCGTGCGGCCCACGTTCGTCGTGGGGCCGTTCGACCCGACCGGGCGATACACGTACTGGGTCGACCGGATCCGCCGCGGCGGTGACGTGCTCGCGCCGGGACCTCGGGACGCGCCGGTGCAGCTGGTCGACGGCCGGGACCAGGCGGTCCTGGTGGTATCGCTCGCCGAGCAGGCGGTGCCGGGCGTGTTCAACTCGATCGGCACCGGCGCGCCGTACACCTTCGGCGACATGCTCGGCGACATCGCCGACGCCGTCGGCCCGGACGACACCCGGATGGTGTGGGCGGATCCCCAGTGGCTGAACGACAACGACGTGCCGATGCCGCTGTGGAGCGAGGATGAGATCGAGAAGCTGATGACGATGTCGAACGTCGCCGCGCTGGCCGCCGGGATGCCGGTCCGGCCGGTCGCCGACACCGTGCGCGACACCGCGGCCTGGATCGACGAGCTGGTCGCCGGCGGCGGGTCGCCGTTCCGGACCCCACCGCTCAGCGCAGAGCGCGAGGCCGAGCTGCTGGCGGGATGGAACAGGTCAGCCGCCGCCGAGTAGCCGCTTCGCGACGCTCGGGCCCCGCTTCACCTTGACCTCGGCCATGATCGCCTTGGCGCGGATGTGGAACACCCGCGAGTCCGCCGTGGCCGACTGCACCGGTGACGACCAGCCACCCTGCTCCTTGACCGAACCGAGGATCGGCTGGCCCTCCAGGTCGACGATCGCGTCCGCCGGCACCCGGATGGTCACGTCAGCCATCACCGCTGTCACATCGATGTACAGCTCGCGATGCTGCATCTGCGCCTCGGTGTAGTCGAGCTTCACGTCGCCGAGCACGGCGTTCACGTCGACCCGCTGCGGGGCGATCCACCGTCCGGACCGCTTCGTCTCCGACAGCAGCACCCTGACCGTGCTCGACGCGGGCTGCAGCGAGCCCCAGCTCGCGGCCGCGGCCGGCTGGACCTCGCGGCTCGGGTCGGCGAGCCCGTTCGGGAGATCCGCGGTGACCTTCACCAGCTCGCCGTAGGTCTTCGCGCCGTACGCCTGCTCGAGCCGGTCCTCCAGCTCGACGTACGACAGCCTGCCCTCGCCCGCCGCCTCGCGCAGCACGTCCGCGGCCTCCTCGCGCTCCAGGTCGGACACCCGGCGGCGCAGCGCGAGCTCGTCCGAACCGGGCTGCTCGGGTCCGGGCTGTTCAGGCTGTGCGTTCTCCACGCCGTCACTGTAGGCGAGCGCCGAGGCCGTCGTGGAGCCGTCGCCACCCCGGCTCTACCCTGGTTCTCACCCTGAACCCGTCGATCCCTCTAGACCATCGGAGGTGGGCCGGTGCCCGCCGGACAGCCCGAGTTCGCTTACTCCGACCTGCTCCCGCTCGGCCCCGACGACACGTCGTACCGGCTCCTCGGCACCGACGGGGTGCGCACGTTCTCCGCCGGCGGCGAGACGTTCCTGCGGGTGGAGCCGGCCACGCTGCAGGCGCTGACCGCCGAGGCGATGCACGACATCTCGCACTACCTGCGGTCGTCGCACCTGGCCCAGCTGCGCCGGATCATCGACGACCCGGAGGCGTCCGGGAACGACCGCTTCGTCGCGCTCGACCTGCTCAAGAACGCGAACATCTCCGCCGGCGGCGTGCTGCCGATGTGCCAGGACACCGGCACCGCGATCGTGATGGGCAAGAAGTCCGAGCGCGTGCTGACCGGTGCGGACGACGCGGAGTGGATCAGCCGCGGGGTGTACGACGCGTATACCAAGCTGAACCTGCGCTACTCGCAGCTGGCGCCGCTGACTATGTGGGACGAGAAGAACACCGGCTCGAACCTGCCGGCACAGATCGAGATCTACTCCTCGCCGGGCGACGGCGAGCCGTCGTACAAGCTGCTCTTCATGGCCAAGGGCGGCGGGTCGGCGAACAAGTCGTTCCTCTACCAAGAGACCAAGGCGGTGCTGAACCCGGCGCGGATGCTGGAGTTCCTGGACGAGAAGATCCGCTCGCTCGGCACGGCCGCCTGCCCGCCGTACCATCTGGCCGTGGTGATCGGCGGTACGTCGGCCGAGTTCGCGCTGAAGACGGCCAAGTACGCATCGGCGCACTACCTGGATGCGCTGCCGCCCGAGGGCTCAGCGGTCGGGCACGGGTTCCGCGACCTCGAGCTGGAGCAGCAGGTCTTCGAGCTGACCCAGCAGTTCGGCATCGGCGCGCAGTTCGGCGGGAAGTACTTCTGCCACGACGTCCGGGTGATCCGGCTGCCGCGGCACGGCGCGTCCTGCCCGGTCGCGATCGCCGTGTCCTGCTCGGCGGACCGGCAGGCGCTGGCGAAGATCACGCCGTCCGGGGTCTACCTGGAGCAGCTGGAACGCGAGCCGGCCCGGTACCTGCCGGAGGTCGCACTCGAGGAGAGCGAAGCGGTCCGGATCGACCTGAACCGGCCGATGGACGAGATCCGCGCCGAGCTGTCCAAGCTGCCGGTCAAGACCCGGCTGTCGCTGTCCGGCCCGCTGGTGGTGGCGCGCGACATCGCACACGCCAAGATCAAGGAGCGCCTGGACGCCGGCGAGCCGATGCCGTCGTACCTGCGCGACCACGCCGTCTACTACGCCGGCCCGGCCAAGACTCCTGCCGGCTATGCGTCCGGCTCGTTCGGCCCGACCACCGCCGGCCGGATGGATGCGTACGTGGACCAGTTCCAGGCCGCCGGCGGCTCTCTCGTCATGCTTGCCAAGGGCAACCGTTCCGCGAAGGTCACGGCTGCCTGCAAACAGCACGGTGGCTTCTACCTCGGCTCCATCGGCGGTCCCGCCGCCCGGCTGGCCCAGGACTGCATCAAGTCCGTCGACGTCGTCGAGTACGCCGAGCTCGGCATGGAAGCCGTCTGGAAGATCCAGGTCGAGGACTTCCCCGCCTTCGTCGTCGTCGACGACAAGGGCAACGACTTCTTCACCGACACCGCCAAGCCCGTCCCGTTGACCCTCCGCCCCCGCAGCTGAGCCTGCCGTTGCGTCCGCCGAAGTGACGTCACCCTGGCACTACTTCGGCGGACGTTGCGGTGCGGTTCGGCTGCCAGCCGCGGGAGAGTAGGGCTGCCCGGATCTGGGCGACGAACCGGTCCGGCTCGCTTCTCAGCCCGACGACGGGCACTCGGATCACCAGGGCGCCGTCACGGCTGACGTCGTTCTGGCGGAGGGCGTCAGCAACGATGTGCCGCGGCTCCGCGTGGTGGATTCCGTCGATCTCGACAACGACGCCATACCTGCGCCACTCGACATCCAGATAGGCGACTCCATCGGTCAGGCGCCGCAGGGACTGTCGTTCAGGTTCCGGCAAGCCGGTCCGACGGCAGATCCGCGCGAAGTCCAGCTCTCCGAGTGACCGCACGCCGTCCCCAAGGTCAGCGACGACTGCGAGCATCATCTTCCGGCGACGCGCTCGGCGGATCTTTGTCATCTCGGCCGCGAGCTTCTCCGGAGTCGTCAAGCCCTGCTGGACGCTCATCACGAGAATGAGCGCAGCCTGCCTGTCGGACACTGCCCACAGCGCTCCGCGTATCGCTGCAACGTCCGCCCGGGTTCGTCGTACGCCGTGCTGCTCGAGGTCGTCCGGACGCCTGCGACGCCTCTCATGCACGCGGACCCCCGAAGCACGCCGAGGCGTGCTGGACTTGGGTACGGACACGTGGATCGTGGGCTCGTCGAAACCGTCCAGCCCGGCGGCCTCCAGGGCGGTGACGCCGTCGAGTGCTGCGAACTCGCCGACCTCCAGCAGCGCGATCCAGAAGTTCGCTGCACGGTCGGGCGTACCGGAGAAGGCGGACACGGTCTGACGCCCGCGCCGGACCCACCGTCCTGAGCGAAGCTCGGCCAGCACGTCCCAGCGATGCAGGCCTACGCGGTACAACTGCCGGCGCGAGGCGACGCCACTCTGTAGCTCGAAGACTTCGCCCGCCGTCTCGTTGCGGCGCTGCCGAAAGCCCGCCTGTGGACAACCAGCACCGGCAAGCTCACAACGTCCGCCGAGACCGCGTCACCCTGACGCGCCTTCGGCGGACGCAACGGACTCGGGCCGGGTCAGCCGGCGGGGGTTGCGGCGGCGGGGTCGGGCAGACGGGCGAGCAGCGCCTTCGCGGCGCGAAGGACGTCCGCCTGGTCGTGTCCGAACCCGTCGAGGTACGACCGCACCGCATGGCGCACTAGCCGCAGCTCCTGGTCTTCCAGCTCGATCGTGTACATAGCCTCAGAGTAGGACTGAACCGGGACATTTCCGCGCGATTTTCACCTGATCGCAACCCTGGGATTTCCCGGGCCGCACCACTACCCAGAATGCGTCCGAAGAAACCTGCGCCATAGCGCAACCTACTTCGGACGCAGGGCGACGACGAGGCAGGATGTGGGCGTGGCAACGACGATCGGGCGGGCGACTTCGGAGCGGGGCGAGGTGACGCTGCGGCGGCGCGACGACGGTGCACTGGAGCTCCGGGTGAACGGCGTGTTCGTGATGGACGACCGGGAGACGCGCAGCGAGGAGCTGCTCGCGACCGCGGCGCTCGCGTACCGGCCGGAGCGGCTACTGGTGGGTGGACTCGGTCTCGGGTACACGGTGCGCGCTCTGCTCGCCGACGCCGCGGTCCGCCAGATCGTCATTGCCGAGATCGAGCCGAGCCTGGTCGAGTGGATGCGGACCGGCCTGGTCCCGTCCGTGCTCGCCGACGACCGCGTCGAGGTCCGCATCGGCGACGTCCGCGAGCTCGTCCGCGACACCGCGGCCGCACGGTTCGACGGGATCCTGCTCGACGTGGACAACGGACCCGACTACCTGGTGTACGACGCGAACGCCGCCGTCTACCAGCCCGGCTTCCTCGCCGAGTGCCGCCGCGTACTGCGGCCCGGCGGCGTGCTCACGATCTGGTCGTCGACCGCGTCGGCCGAGCTGCGCGACGCGCTCGAGTCCGTGTTCGGCGGCTGCGCCGAACGACCGGTCCCGGTAGACCTTCAGGGGCGTAGTGAGACCTACCACGTGTACGACGCCGCGCGGGCCGAGTAGTCGTACGCTGCCACCATGGCCGACGACGACGTGAACGAGTACCGGATCGAGCACGACACGATGGGCGAGGTGAAGGTGCCGCGCGATGCTCTGTGGCGGGCCCAGACCCAGCGTGCGGTGGAGAACTTCCCGATCTCCGGCCGGCCGCTCGACCCGGCGCTGATCCACGCCCTCGCGAACATCAAGGCGTCCGCCGCGATCGTGAACGCCGAGCTCGGCGTCGTCGACAAGACCACCGCGGACGCGATCGTCGCGGCCGCCGAGCAGGTCGCGGCCGGCGAGCACGACGAGCAGTTCCCGATCGATGTGTTCCAGACCGGGTCCGGTACGTCGACCAACATGAACGTCAACGAGGTCGTCGCCAGCCTCGCCGGCGAGGGCATCCACCCGAACGACCACGTGAACGCCAGCCAGTCCAGCAACGACACGTTCCCGTCCGCGATCCACGTCGCCGCCACCGCCGGCGTCGTACGCGATCTGCTGCCGGCACTGGAGAACCTGGCGGAGTCCCTGCAGAACAAGGCGTCCGAGTTCGGCGACGTCGTCAAGTCCGGCCGTACGCACCTGATGGACGCGACCCCGGTGACGCTCGGCCAGGAGTTCGCCGGCTACGCAGCCCAGGTACGACGCGGGGCGGACCGGGTCCGCGACACGCTTCCCCGGGTGGCCGAGCTCCCATTGGGCGGAACCGCGGTCGGCACCGGGATCAACACGCCGCCGGGCTTCGCCGCGAAGGTGATCGCCGAGCTCAACCGTCGTACCGGACTGTCGTTGACCGAGGCAACGGATCACTTCGAGGCGCAGGGCGCCCGGGACGGCCTGGTCGAGCTGTCCGGCCAGCTGAAGACGATCGCGGTCAGCCTGACCAAGATCTGCAACGACCTGCGCTGGATGGGTTCGGGTCCGCGAGCCGGTCTCGGTGAGATCGCGCTGCCGGACCTGCAGCCCGGGTCGAGCATCATGCCCGGCAAGGTGAACCCGGTGATCTGCGAGGCGACGCTGATGGTGGCTGCGCAGGTGATCGGCAACGACGCCGCGGTCACGGCCGGCGGCGCGGCTGGCAACTTCGAGCTGAACGTGATGCTGCCGATGATGGCGCGCAACATCCTCGAGTCGATCCAGCTGCTGGCGAACGCGTCGACCCTGCTCGCCGACCGGTGTGTCGACGGCATCACCGCGAACGTCGAGCACTGCCGCACGCTGGCCGAGTCGTCGCCGTCGATCGTGACACCGCTGAACCGCTACATCGGGTACGAGAACGCCGCGGCGGTCGCCAAGAGCGCGCTGAAACAGGGCAAGACGATCCGCCAGGTCGTGATCGAGGAGGGGTACGTCGAGCGGGGCGACCTCACCGAACCGGAGCTCGACGCCGCCCTGGACGTGCTGAGCATGACGCGCCCTGCGCAGGCATGAGCTACTGGCAGCGCGGAACCCAGATCCACTGGACCTACCTCGGGCGGCGGCACGGCGTCCACAACGTGCGGCCGATGACCGTCGTCGAGCACGACGCGGACCGGCTGGTCGCGTGGCTCGCGGGTGGTACGCCGCTGGTCAAGCCGGTGCTGGCGGACGGCCGGGAGGTCCGGGACGCCGGGCTGGACGAGATGTTCACCGCCCCGCGCGTCGCGAAGCTGTCGACCTGGCACGGCACCGGCGTACTGAAGGTGGCACCGGCCGGCAAGCCGTGGTCCATCTGGCACTTCTGGCGCCCGAACGGCAGCTTCAGCGGCTGGTACGTCAACCTGGAGACGCCGCACGAGCGGGACATCGCGGCGCGTACGACGACCACCGAGGACTGCGTGCTCGACCTCTGGGTCACGCCCGACCGGTCGGTCCGGCGCAAGGACGAGGACGAGCTGGAGATGGCGCACAAGGTCGGCCGGTTCGACCAGGCACGGGTCGAACAGATCGAGTCATGGGCCGCGGACGCCGAGCGCGAGATCGCGGAGTGGGGCCCGCCCTTCGATGAGGACTGGCGGCACTGGCGCCCCGACCCTGGCTGGCCGCTACCCCCGGCACCACCGCTGGCCTGACCACCGGTTGCGAACCGGGACCGAACAGGGACCGAACAGGAACTCAGTACCAGCCGACGGACTCGGAGTGGGCCCAGGCCTCGCACGGGCTGCCGTACGCGTCCTCGATGTAGTCCAGGCCCCACTTGATCTGAGTCACCGGGTTGGTCCGCCAGTCGTCGCCGTACTCGGCCATCCGGCGGCCGGGCAGCGCCTGCGGGATTCCGTACGCGCTCGACGTCGGGTTGTCCGCGTCGACCTGCCAGCGGGACTCCCGGGTCCACAGCTTGTCCAGGCAGTCGAACTGGTCGTCGTCCCAGCCGTGGTCGGGCATCAGGTTGCGCGCGACCTGCCGCGGGGTGCCCTCGTACTTCCTCTTCTCAGCCTCGATCCGGGCCCGCTCGGCGTCCCGGCTGGCGCGCTCGCGGCGGGACTGCGCGCCGACCTCGCTCAGCGCGGAGGCACGCGCCAGGGCGGCCTTGCGGGCCATCCGGCGGGCGTGCGCCTCGTCCTGCTTGCGCATCTTGGCTTTCTCGGACTCCTCCACCTGGGTGCGCAACCGGATCGCCGCGAGGGCCTTCTGCTCGGCCGCCCCGCGCTTGGCCTTCTGCTTGACCTTGGCGCTCTCTACGGCGAGCTGGGCCTGGCCGACCATCGGGTCGGTGGCGATCATGGAGGCGCCGTTCCCGAGGATGAGGACCCCGGCCACCATGATGCCCACGACCAGGCCGCCCGTCGCCGCCGGCGCGAGGGTGCGGCTGCGCTTGGCAGGAGCGCCGCGCTTCGCTTTCATTCCGTCCTTCCGAGGCCGAGCCGAGCTTGAGCACCCCCGCCAGATGCCACAACAGGGACCAACTTTGGTGCAAAATCCTTCACATCACAAGAGGGCTCACGAGAACTCGCCGCATCGGATTCGGTACGGCGAGTCCGCGTCGCACAGACCTCTCAGGTCACTGCCGTCACAGCTGGACGTCTTCGAGCATCTCGGTCACCAGGGCCGCGATCGGCGAGCGCTCGGACCGGGTCAGAGTGACGTGCGCGAAGAGCGGGTGGCCCTTCAGCTTCTCCACGACCGCCACGACACCGTCGTGCCGGCCGACCCGCAGGTTATCGCGCTGCGCCACGTCGTGGGTCAGCACCACCCGGGAGTTGGCGCCGACCCGTGACAGCACGGTCAGGAGCACGTTGCGCTCCAGCGACTGCGCCTCGTCCACGATCACGAACGCGTCGTGCAGCGACCGGCCGCGGATGTGCGTCAGCGGCATCACCTCGAGCATGCCGCGGTCCATCACCTCGTCGATCACATCGCCGCTGGTGAGCGCGCCGAGCGTGTCGTACACCGCCTGCGCCCAGGGCTGCATCTTCTCCGACTCCGAGCCGGGCAGGTAGCCGAGCTCCTGGCCGCCGACCGCGAACAGTGGCCGGAACACCACGACCTTCTTGTGCTGGCGGCGCTCCATCACCGACTCCAGCCCCGCGCACAGCGCCAGCGCCGACTTCCCGGTACCGGCCCGGCCGCCGAGCGACACGATGCCGATGTCCGGGTCCAGCAGTAGGTCGAGCGCGACCCGCTGCTCGGCGGACCGGCCGCGGATCCCGAACGCCTCCCGGTCGCCGCGGACAAGCCGGACCCGCTTGTCCGGCATCACCCGCCCCAGCGCGCTGCCCCGCTCGGACAGCAGCACCAGGCCGGTGTGGGTGTGGAAGTCGCGGGCCTCGGGCAGATCCAGCACGCCCTCGTCGTACAGCCTGTCGACGTCGGCCGCCTGCAGCTCCAGCTCGTCCATGCCGGTCCAGCCGGACTCGATCGCCAGCTCGGCGCGGTACTCCTCGGCCAGCAGGCCGCAGGCGGATGCCTTCACCCGCATCGGCAGGTCCTTCGAGACCAGCGTGACGTCGTGGCCCTCGGACGCCAGGTTGCACGCGACCGCCAGGATCCGGCTGTCGTTGTCGCCGAGCCGGAAGCCCTGCGGGAGCGTGTCGGGGTCGGTGTGGTTCAGCTCGACCCGGATCGTGCCGCCCTTCTCCCCGACCGGGAGCGGCGAGTCGAGCCGCCCGTGGAGGACACGCAGCTCGTCCAGCAGCCGCAGCGCCGTCCGGGCGAAGTAGCCGAGCTCGGGATGGTGCCGCTTGGCCTCCAGCTCGGTGATCACCACGACGGGTACGACGATCTCGTGCTCGTCGAACCGCAGCAGTGCGTGCGGGTCGGAGAGCAGAACCGAGGTGTCCAGGACGTACGTGCGCTGATTCTTCTTCGCGGGCTTCCGACGCACGGTGCTGCTGGTCGACGTCGTGGAACCCGGGCTGGCAGTGCTGCGAGGTGTGGCGGCCATGTCAGCGTGTCCTCTCGGGCCGCGACGCGCACCACGCCCGGCCCACCGTCGTCAGGTGATGGACCGGGACCGGGCCCGGGGATCTGGTGCAGATCCCCTCTGATCAAGCACAGAAACCGGCGCAGTCGACCAAGCTCTGGAGCCGGGTCTCCGACAAGCCGGATCGGCCCTCATGGGGCTTCCGGCGAGATGTCGTTCTGCATCCGATCGGGCCTCCCGGACAGCCGGCTTCCCCTCCGACTGCCACTTCGACTCTAAAGCCGTGCGCAAGTCCCGGCACATCGACACGCCCGACATCGGGTTAACCCTGCGTTACGTGCACGCGGCGGCCAGGGATGGGCGCGGACCCATCATCTGGCGGGTGGTTACGTACCGAACCTGCGTTCGCGTTGGGCATAGGAGCGGATGGCGCGGAGGAAGTCGACGTGGCGGAAGTCGGGCCACAACGCCTCGCAGAAGTAGAACTCGCTCAGCGCGCTCTGCCAGAGCAGGAACCCGCCCAGCCGCTGCTCGCCCGAGGTACGGATCACCAGGTCGGGGTCGGGCTGGCCCTTGGTGTACAGGTGCTGGGCGATGTGCTCGACGTCGAGCCGCTCGGCCAGCTCCTCCAGCGAGATACCCTTCGCCGCCTCTTCGAGGAGTAGGGAGCGGACGGCGTCCGCGAGCTCGCGCCGGCCGCCGTACCCGACGGCGACGTTGACCAGCATCCCGTCCACCTTGGCGGTCGCGGCCTCGGCGCCCTTCAGCACCTCCGCGGTCGGCGCCGGCAGCAGGTCGAGCGCGCCGACCGGGTGGATCTTCCAGCGTCCGATCTCGGTCAGCTCGTCGACGGTCTGCTCGATGATCCGTAGCAGCGGCTCCAGCTCGGCGGACGGGCGGCTGAGGTTGTCGGTGGACAGCATCCAGACCGTGACGACCTTGACGCCGATGTCGTCGCACCAGTCGAGGAACTCCGAGATCTTGTTCGCGCCGGCCTTGTGGCCGCTGGACACCACCTCACCGACCGCGCGGGCCCAGCGGCGGTTGCCGTCGATGATCACGCCGATGTGCTGGGGGATCTGCTCGGGGCGCAGGGAACGCGCCAGACGGCGCTCGTACACGCCGTACACGACATCGCGAAGTCGCTGTCTGCCAGGTGGCCGCATCAAGAAAGCTCCTCGGTCCAACTCTCGCACGAGGCTAGCCCAAGCGGCACCCGTCGGCAGGACCGTGACAAAACGGTGCCCGCCTCCGGGGTGCGGAGGCGGGCAGCGTCTGTCACGGAACCGGTCCCGGGTCAGTGCCCGGCGGACGCCCGCGCCTTCTGCGGCAGCCAGAAGCCGACGACGAAGGCCACCGCGATCAGGCCGATGGTCGCCAGCAACGACATCTGTACGCCGTCCAGCGCCGCCAGCTGGTGCGCGTCCGGGCCGGGCCGGGACGGCGACTCCATCAGACCGAAGAACACGGTGCCGATCACCGCGACGCCGAGCGCGATGCCCAGCTGCTCCAGCGACCCCAGCAGACCGGTCGCGCTGCCCACCTCGTTGTCGGCCACACCGCCCAGGATGATGTCGAACAGCGGCACGAAGATCATCCCCATCCCGGCGCCGCCGATCAGGTTCGGCACCACCAGGTCCCAGTGCGTCACGCCGGCGCCGGAGTTCACCAGCACGACGTACATCCCGATCAGGCCGGTCGCCATCAGCACCAGGCCGATGTGCAGCAACCGGCGGCCGAGCTTCTGCATCAGCGCACCGCCGGCGCCGGAGCCGACCATCGCGCCGAAGGCCCACGGCGCCATCGTCAGGCTGGCGTGGATCGGGCTGTAGCCGAGACCGATCTGCAGGAACATGCCCAGCACGAAGGTGCCGGCCATCGCACCGAAGAACACGACCGCGAAGATCACGCCGGACACGTACGAGCGGTTCCGGAACACGCTCGGCTCGACCAGCGGGGACCGGCCGGAACGCTTGCGCCGGGCCTGGTACCAGCCGAAGACACCGAGCAGCGGCACCGAGCAGGCCAGCATCGACTGCAGCCAGGTCGGCCAGCCCAGCTCACGACCCTGCACCAGCGGGAAGACCAGGGTGAAGACACCAGAGCCGGCGAGCAGCAGGCCCGGGACGTCCAGCCCGACCGCTCGCTCCGCACGCGGCGAGCGCGGCAGGAAACGCACCGCGATCACGAACGACGCCACGCCCAGCGGCAGGTTCACCAAGAAGATCGAGCGCCATCCGGTGCCGAACAGGTCGGCGTCCAGCAGCGATCCGCCGACGATCGGGCCGAGCACCGCGGACAGCCCCATGATCGGCCCGAACACCCCCCACGCCTTCGCCATCTCGGACTGGGTGAACAGGTCCCGCGCGATCCCGAAGCCCTGCGGCAGCATCACCGCGGCGAACGTGCCCTGCAGCACCCGGGAGCCGATCAGCATCTCGGGCGACACCGCGATCGCGCAGAGCGCGGAGGCGATGGTGAAGCCGCCGACGCCGGTCAGCAGAGCCACCTTGCGCCCGACCAGGTCGCCGAGCCGGCCGCCGACCAGCAGCAGGACCGCGAGGGCCATCGTGTAGCCGGCCGCCATCCACTGCATCGTGGTGGACGAGCCGCCGAGGTCGCGCTGGATCGCGGGTGCCGCGACACCCATCACGGTGGAGTCCAGCAGGTCCATCACGGTCGCGGTCAGCACGGCCGAGTAGGCCAGCCAGCGCCACCGGTACCGCTTCTCGACCTGGGTTACTGCGACTGCCGGTGTCTCGACGATCGTGCTCACGATGGCCTCCCAAACGGAACGAACTGTTCTGTTCCAAATCTAGCAGAACGGAATGATCTGTTCCAGTGGTATCGTGGAATTTATGACAGAAACTTCAGTGCCAGTTGCAGGGCCACTCAGCGGCAGGCGGGCCCAGGCGGCCCGCAACGACCAAGTGATCCTCGAGTCCGCCCGGGCGGTGTTCGTGGCCGATCCGGGCGCGCCGATCTCTGCGGTTGCCGAGCACGCCGGGGTCGGCATCAGCGCGCTCTACCGGCGGTACGCGAGCAAGGAGGAGCTGCTCCGGAAGCTCTGCTCCGACGGGTTGGCGCAGTACATCGCCGAGGCGGAGGCCGCGCTCGCCGACGACCGCGACCCGTGGGAGTCGTTCTCGGCCTTCCTGCACCGGCTGGTGGACGTCGAGGCCAGCTCGCTCACCCGGCGGCTGGCGGGCACCTTCACACCTACCGAGGAGCTCTACCGCAGCGCCGCGCGGGCTCAGGAGCTCAACGTCCAGCTGTTCGAACGGACCGCGGCCGCCGGCGTCCTGCGCGACGACGTCGTCGTGGACGACCTCGGCCTGCTGCTGGAGCAGGTGACATCGCTGAACGTGGGCGACCACGAGCGCAGCAACCAGCTCCGGCACCGGTATCTGACACTGTTCCTGGACGGCCTCCGGTCGGACTCCAAAAGTGAACTGCCCGGCCCGCCGCCGGGCTGGCAGGAGCTCGCGGCACGCTGGAACGCTTGAGAGAACCGCTTAAGACAAAGGTCACATCGCAGACATCGAAACCTACGGTGCCGTAGGTTACGGTTGGGTAGGTGAAGCCGCCCACGAGAGGACACCGATGACGGCGAAGCCGGCCGCCCAGCGCCCCCATCGTGACTTCGGGGACAAGCTCTCCCACGCCCTGGCACCACTCAAGCCCAAGCTCCGCGGCTGGCTGCACGCGGGCACCTTCCCGCTCGCCACCGCCGCCGGCATCGTGCTGATCTGCCTGGCGCCGACCACGCCGGCGCGCTGGGCCGCCGCGATCTACACCGCTGCGTCGATGCTGTTGTTCGGCATCTCGGCGCTCTACCACCGGTTCTACTGGAGCCCGCGCGGCGAAGCCGTGCTGCGCCGGCTCGACCACTCGAACATCTTCCTACTGATCGCCGGCACCTACACCCCCTTCAGCATCATGCTGCTGAACGGCACCGACCGGATCCTGCTGCTCGCCACGGTCTGGGGTGGCGCGCTGATCGGCGTACTGTTCCGGGTCTTCTGGGTCGGCGCGCCGCGCTGGCTCTACACGCCGATCTACCTGGCGCTGGGCTGGGTCGCGATCTTCTGGATGCGGGACTTCTACCACCTGGGCGGCGCGGCCGTGGTCACGCTGCTGGTTGTCGGCGGCGGGCTGTACTCGCTCGGCGCCATCGTCTACGGCCTGAAGCGGCCGGACCCGTCACCGCGCTGGTTCGGGTTCCACGAGATCTTCCACGCCTGCACGGTGGCGGCGTTCGTGTCGCACTACGTGGCGATCAGCCTGGTCACCTACACGTCCGCCTGAGGCTCGGGCGACATCGTCGCCCGCACGTCGGCGTCCGCCAGCTCGCGCAGCACCGCGCGCATGGTCGCGTAGCGCCGCTCCCCCACCTCGGCCCGCCACTCGTCCTCGACCGCCGCGATCACCTCGAGCGCCGCGTCGCGGGCGGCGTCGCCCTTGGCCGTACGGCGGACCAGCCGGACCCGGCGGTCAGCGGGCAGCTGCTGCGACTCGACGAACCCGCCTGCCTGCAGGTGATCCACCAGCTGGCCGAGCGCCTGCTTGGTCATCAGGGCACGTTCGGCCAGGTCGGTGACCCGCGAGCCGCCTTCCGGGATCAGCTGGAGGATACGGAAGTGGGAGCCGCGCAGGGTGGGGAAGTCGGACCCGCCAACCCGGGTCAGGTCGCGGCGCAGCCGCCGGTTCGCGTACTCGAGCAGCATCGCGATGTGCTCCTCCTTCGCGGAAATGTCGTTGACCAATGTCATAAGGCCACCTTACTATCTCCGATAGACAGGCGGCTTTACTTGTTGGGGATCGAGACGACGCCGGGGGGCGACGATGAGCATGACCGACATGACGCAGCTCGATCCGCTGGAGCCGCTGGGCGACGTGCGCCCTGACGAGGCGGCACTGGCCGAGCTGACACAGTCCGCGACCGGTGACCCTGGCGCCGTACCGCTCACCGCCTTCGCCGAGCCTGTCGACTACCCGGTCGGTACGCCGACCACGGCCGCGCTGGTTCGGCTCAAGGGCACGGCCCGGCTGACCGGCGGGGACGTCACGGAGTGGTCGGTGTTCGTCAAGCGGCTCCAGTCGGCCAAGCACTGGGCGTACCTGCACTTCGTCCCGGAGCCGGAGCGGATCGAGTTCATCAATGCCATCCCGTGGCGGCTCGAGATCGCCGCGCAGCGCTCGGACCTGCCGCGGCTGCTGCCGGACGGGATGCGGCTGCCCGCGGCGTACCGGATCGAGGAGGGCGAGGACGAGCGCGCCACGATCTGGATGGAGGACGTGGCCCAGTCCGAGCTGCCGTGGGACCTGGACAAGTTCACCCGCGCGGCCATTCTGCTCGGCCGGCTGTCGGCGCGGCGGCAGCTGGGCCTGGTCGAGCCACTGCTGCCCCGGCCGGGCGTCACCACACCGGGCATCGGGCTGCGGTACTACTACCAGGGCCGGGTCGTGCTGGGCACGCTGCCGGCGCTCGCGGACGACGACACCTGGCGCCACCCGCTGCTATCGCTCGCGATCTGTCACAACCGCGCGCACACGCTGCGGCACGACCTGCTCGAGCTCGCCGAGCGAGTGCCGGCAGTGCTGGACGCGCTGGACCGGTTGCCGCAGACGTACCAGCACGGCGACGCCAGCCCGCAGAACCTGCTGGTCCCGGCGGCCGCGCCGGAGCAGTTCGTGGTGATCGACTGGGGTTTCGACTGCCCGCAGGCGGTCGGGTTCGACCTGGGCCAGCTGCTGATCGGCCTCGGTCATGCCGGGGTGATGGAGCCCGAGGCGTTACGCGACGTCCACCGGGTGATCGTCGACGCGTTCACGGAGGGGTTGAACGCGGAAGGCATGACGGCCGACATCGATCAGGTGCGCCTCGGGTACCTCGGCTCCTTGCTCGCACGGGCGACCTTCACCGCGCTTCCGCTGGAGCTGCTGGGGGCGCCGCAGACCGACGAGCTCGCCGACCTGTTCTCGCAGCGGGTCCGGCTCACCCAACTGCTGGTCGAGCTGATGCGAGAGCTGGACCTCACAAGCGCGTGACATTCCTGTGTCAATTCGCAGCGGGGCACACCCTGGCCTGCTCGCCGGACCCGAGGGGAGCAACGATGGCCTCATGCGCCCACCCGTTCGCATCGCCGGACTCGCCGCTGTGTGCTGCCTCGCGCTGACCGCGTGCGGCGGCGACGGCGACAGCAGCACCCCGGCGCCGTCCACACCCGGCTCGGTCCCGACCTCCCCGGCACCGACGTCGGTGCCCACCGCCACACCGAGCGGGACGAAGCCGACGCCGACCGGGCCGCAGGGACCGATGTTTCCGATGACGATCACGCGCTCCGGCGGCATCGTCGGGTACGACGACTCGCTGGTGATCACCGCGGACGGTACGGCGACCGTCAAGCTGCGCGGCAAGTCCGCGCGGTGCCGGGTCGACGCCGCGGTTCTCCGCCAGATCAGCACGGCGGCAGCGACCGTCGACTGGCACACCCTGCCCGCGAAACCGCCGCCACCGCGGCACCCGGACGACCTGGTGATCGCGGTCAGCGCGGCCGGCGGCACCGCCCGGCTGGACGACCCCCGGGTGAAGTCGCTCAGCTCGCTGCTGACCAGGCTGCTCGGCGACGCCTCGGCGTCGGAGGACACGCGCAAGCTCTGCCGCCCGCTCTGAGCCTCCCGGCGCCGGCAATCACCCGCGATCATCCGCGACCCGGTGGACTTCTGAGCTCAGGCCTGGACTATGACCTGGTCGCGCAGGTCCGCCGCCGTGGTGACCGGTAGCCGGCAGCTGAAGTCACGGCACACGTACGCCGCGGGCAGCCCCCCGACCAGTGTCCGGCCCGCCATCAACGGCACCTCGGTACCCGGCGCGCCGGCCACCACCGCACTCCCCCAGGGCGCGTCGGCGAGAGCCACCCGCAACAGCTCGGGTGCGTCGCCGACGACCGCGATCTCCAGCGGTCCGGTCTGCAGCGTCTCGGCCACCGCGAGTGCGCGGCCGGCGAACCGCGGCGCCTTCGCGCCCAGCCCCGACGTCGCCGCCAGCGCCAGGCCCGCGGCGGCACGGTGCCGCTCGGATCCCGTCACCGCGGCGTACGTCGTCAACGCCTCGGCGGCCAGCGCGACGCCGGAAGGGGTGGCGTTGTCGGTCGGGTCCTGCGGCCGCCACACCAGCCGTTCCGCGTCGTCCGCGGTGTCGTAGAAGGTGCCCTCGGCAACGAAGTGCTCGAGCACCCGGTCCAGCAGGCGACCAGCGAGGCCGAGCCAGGACGCGTCGCCGGTGACTGCGAGCAGTGCCAGGCAACCGCTCGCGAAGGCCGCATGGTCATCGAGCACGCCGTCGGCGCTGCCGGCCCTGCCGTCGCGGGAGGTCCGCCGGAGCCGGTCGTCGTCGAGGTGCACGTCGCGGACCAGCGCGCCCGCCGCCACCGCGGCCTCGACGTACGACGGTTGCTCCAGCAGTACGCCGGCACGGGCCAGGGCGGTGATCGCCAGGCCGTTCCACGCGGCGACCACCTTGTCGTCGCGGGCCGGACGGGTCCGCTCGTCACGTCGCGCCAGCAGCGTCTGCCGGACCCGCTGCCAACGCTCAGGATTATCCGGGTCCCGGCGCATCTGCAGCACCGACGCACCGTGCTCGAAGGTCCCGGCCGGCGTCACGTCGCACAGCTCGGCCACCCAGCGCGCGTCGTCCGCTCCGAGCGCGGCCTCGAGCTCCGCCGGCGTCCACACGTAGTACTTGCCCTCGGCACCTTCGGTGTCGGCGTCCAGCGCCGAGGCGAACCCGCCCTCGGCGGTACGCAGCTCGCGGAGCAGGAAGTCGGCGGTCTCGGTCGCAACCCGGCGCGCCAGCGGGTCACCACCGACCGCCCACCAGTGCGTGTAGACGTCGAGCAGCAGGGCGTTGTCGTACAGCATCTTCTCGAAGTGCGGCACCACCCACTGGCCGTCCACGCTGTACCGGGCGAAGCCGCCGGCCAGCTGGTCGTACATGCCGCCGCGGGCCATCCGCTCGCAGGTGTGCGCCACCATCCGCAGCGCATCCTCGGAGCGGGTCCGGCGGTGGTGCCGGAGCAGGAAGTCCAGCACCATCGAGGGCGGGAACTTCGGCGCCGCACCGAACCCCGCGTCCAGCGGGTCGAAGTCCCGTCCGAGCGCCGTCACGGCGGCGTCCAGCGCACCCGCGTCGTACCCGCTCCCGGCCATCGCGCCGAGCCGGCCGGCGAGCTGGGAGACCACCGAGCCGCCGATGCCCGAGATCTCGTCGCGCTTGGTCCGCCAGGCATCTGTGAGCGCCTCCAACACCTGCCGGAACGACGCCATCCCGGGCCGCGGCTCGGACGGGAAATAGGTGCCGCAGAAGAACGGCTCTCCGTCCGGTGTCAGGAACGCCGACATCGGCCAGCCGCCGTGCCCGGTCATCGCGACGGTCGCGTCCATGTAGACCGCGTCCACGTCCGGCCGCTCCTCCCGGTCGACCTTGATGCTCACGAAGTGCTCGTTCAGGTACGCCGCGGTGGCCTTGTCCTCGAACGACTCGTGCGCCATCACGTGGCACCAGTGACAGGCCGAGTACCCCACCGACAGGAACACCGGTACGTCGCGCTCCCGCGCCGCCGCGAACGCCTCGTCCGACCACTGCCACCAGTGCACCGGGTTCTCCGCATGCTGCAGCAGGTACGGGCTGGTCGCGGTGGCCAGGCGGTTGCTCATCTCCCCACCGTCGCACACCGTCGTCAGCGGCTGCGCTGGGCGTTCCACACGGCCTGTCCAGCTCACCCGTCCTCACGACCGACTGCTCACGCGGTATACCGGGGACCCGGTATGTCTTACCCGTTACCGGTATGCGATCAGGGTGTCCGTGACAGCGCGACGGCGAGACCGATCGCGATCACCATCACGGCGAGCTCGGCGGCGATCAGGTACCAGAACGGGCGGGCGCGCCCGGCCAGCATCGCGGCGATCATCCGGCGCCGGTGCCACCAACCGGCGACCACCAGCAACGCGAACGCGGCCACCTTGGCCAGCACGATGCCGCCGTACGCGCGGTTCACCAGGGCCTGCACCGCGTCGCCGAGGGTGCCGTCGCGGCCGGCCAGGTGCAACAGCGCGACGAGCAGGCCGCTGAGCCCGACCGCGACCGCACACGGCAGGGCGGTTCGGCTGAACCGGGACACCATCGCGGGCAGGTCGGCGGCGTCGATCCGGCGGCCGTACCGGGCCACCGCGGCCAGGCCGCCGACCCAGATCGCCGCGGCCAGCACGTGCAGCATCCGCGAGCCGGTGGCCGGCACCCGGAGGGTCGCGCCCCAGGCATGGCCGGACAGCAGCGGTGGCAGCAGCGCGACGGCGGCCAGTGCCAGGCCCCAGCGGGCGCCGTTACGGGTCCGGGTGCCGCTGACCAACGCCGCGACCAGTGCGGCGAGCACCGCGGAGGCGGCGATCTCGCGGACCTCCCGGAGCGCGACCACGTCGTCCAGCCGGCTGGTCAGCGACGACGCCGGTACACCGAGCACCACGGCGGCCGTGGAGACCGCGAGACCGAGGGCCGCGACCGACCATACGGCCGCGGCGAGGGTCGCGTCGGCGACCGCGCGGCGGCCCTGGAGCCGGAGCCTGCCGTCGTCGTCCGGTAGCAGTATCGCGGCCGCCAGTAGGGCGCCGATGCAGGCGACCGCGGTGACGTCGGACAACAGCCGCAGCACCGGCAGCGCCCAGGCGGTGCCCACACCGACCTCGGTCAGCGGGTCGCGCTGCGGCGCTCCACCGCCCAGCACGAGCGCCAGCACCATCGCGACCGTGCCGGCGACGGCCAGCGCAGCGACCGTGCTGACGGTCCGGCTCGGCCGCCGGTGCCGGGCTCGTACGGCGACCGGGTCAGGCGATGCCGTCACGGCGCCGCCCGCCGGCGTCGTACCAGGGCGACGGCCAGCCCGCCGCCGACCAGGACCGCGACGGCGACGACGACCAGCGCCGGCCCGTTCGACGAGTCGTCGGCCGTGGTGGCGGACCGGGCCGGGGTACCGCCGGCCGCGGCGGTCCGGATCGAGAACGACCCCTTCGCGGTCACCGGGTGCCCGTCGGCGGACACGACCCGGGCGGTGATCTGGTACCGGCCGACCTCGGTCAGCGCAGCCAGCCGCTGGGTGACGACGCCGTCCACGATGTCCGGGCCACCGTCACTGACCGATGCGCCGCTCGGTGCGGTGACCACCACCTCGCTGCCGGTCAGTTGCATCGGCTCGCTGTACTTCAGCACCACCGTGGCAGGCGGGGACGCGAGCGTGGCGCCGTCGGCCGGCGTCATCGAAAGCAGCTCGGCGTGCGCCGCGGCCGCGCCGGTGGGGATAACCAGCGCGGCCAGCAGCGTCACCATCCACGCCGCTGCGAGGGCGCAGAGCCGCTTCATCGCGAGGCGGGTGCCGGCCGCCGCCGCAGCCCGAACGCGACTCCGACCGCGCCGAGCACCAGGCCGCCGATGCCCAGCGTCCGGGCGACGGTGTCGGAGGAGCCGCCACCGCTGTCCGCGGTCGCCGTCACCGGCGTCGTACCCGCGGTGTCGCCGGCCTCGGCGGTGTCGGCGGCGGCGAGCTTCAGCGTCGGCGCCGGGTGCTCCGGCTCGTCACCGGACGCCGGGACCGGCTGGTCCCACCGCACCACCTTGCCGTCGCTGTAAGTCTGCTCTGCCGGGAAGCTGAGCGCGTCGACACCCTCGGGCAGCCGCCCGACGGACAGCGCGAACTCGTCGAACGACCCGGACGGGATGCCACCCGCCGCGGCCGTGAACGTCACGGTGGCGACTGCCTTGGTCAGCTTGGTGTCGCCGACCTGGACCGGTGTGGCCAGGTTCGCCTCGACCGCCTTCACGGTCCAGCCGGGCTTCACCTGCGGCCGCACCGACGCGAACGGGTGGTCCGTCGGCATCGTCACGGTCAGCTTGGAGGTACTGGCGGTGTCGGACTCGGTCGGTACCCGGAACACGAGCTTCGCGTAGCCGCCGGCCTTGGCGTCAGGCGAGGACACCGTCACGTGGGCGGAGGCGGGTACCGCCGCGGTGACGGCGACGAACGTGGTAACGGCCGCGACGGCCGCCACCCGGACGCCGGTACGGCGCAGCGCAGAGCATCTCGACATACGTGGATCCCTCTCGGTGCGGTGGTCGGTCCGGCAGTACGCCGGTGTGAGTACGAGGTCGGTCTCACACCGGCGGCGGACCACGCCGCAGTACGCCGCCCGGCAGCCAGCGCTCCGGGCACGGGATGGCCGCGCCGGCCACACCTGCGGCCGAGCGCGTGACAAGCGGCGGCGGCACCGCCGAGGGCAGAACCGGGAGGATCCGGGCGACCAGGGTGCGCAGTCGCAGCCACCAGCGGCCGGCGCGATGCAGCAGTACGACGGCGCCCAGCGTGCCGGCCAGGTGCACCAGGATCATCGGGAAGCCGGACCCCCCGGTCCCAGCAGTATCGGTTACCACAGGCATCGAACCGTGGTGGTGGTGCAGGTGAACGGCGGCGGGCGGCGCGATCGGCTGCTCGCCCATCAGTGCGAGGTGGACCCCCAGCTGGATCGCCGCCAGGCCGGCGAGCTGGGTCGCGGGGCCGACCCGTTGCCAGCCGAGCAGCGCTCCGAACGCGGCGAGCAGAGCGAGCTGCGGGATCGCGGACACGTCCAGAGGGTGCCCGTCGACGTACCGGTGTCCCCCGACACCGGCGAGCAGGCTGAGCACGGCGACGGCGGCGGTGAGGCCCGCCCTGGTCCGCATCAGCTCGGGGGGTCGTCACCCTGCCGGTCGGTACCCTCGCCGCCCGGCTGACGGTTCGCCTCGCCGTTACCGCGTCGCGGCTCGCCGGTGAGCGTCTCGTCGAAGTCGATCTTCCGCATCTGCTTGCCCATGTTGCGCCAGAGCAGGAAGGTCGCGACGGCGAGCCCGAGCACGACCAGCAGCGCCACCCAGCCAGGACGGACCGAGTTCGGGTCCACGTCGGCAAGGGGAGCGGTCAACGGCAACATCACCGGGTCAGTCTCTCACCGATCCCGCCCGGCCGGGTCAGCGGATACCGGCGAACAGGTCGTCCTCCGGTACGGCGGAGTCCAGCACGTTGCGGGCGAGCTCAAAGTCCTCGGTCGGCCAGGCCGCCTGGTGCACCGCCAGCGGCACCGCGAACCACGGTCCGTCCGGGTCGATCTGGGTGGCGTGCGCCAGCAGCGCGTGGTCCCGCACCGCGAAGTACTCCGCGCACGGCACCCGGGTGGTGATCCGCCGCTCGTGCTCCGGGTCGGGCGTCCAGTCCTTCAGTCGCTCGGCGTACGGCGACTCCATGCCGCGGGCCAGCATCGCGTCGTGCAGCGCCTTGGTGCGCTCGCGGTGGAACGTGTGGTGGTAGTACAGCTTCAGCGGCTGCCACGGCTCGCCCAGGTCCGGGTAGGAGTCCGGGTCACCGGCCGCCTCGAACGCGTGCACCGAGACTTGGTGGCACATGATGTGGTCCGGGTGCGGGTAGCCGCCGTTCTCGTCGTACGTCGTGACGACCTGCGGCTGGAACTCGCGGATCAGCCGGACCAGCGGCGCGGCCGCGTTCTCCACCTTCATCGTGGCGAAGCAGCCGTCGGGCAGCGGCGGTGGCGGATCCCCCTCCGGGTAGCCCGAGTCCATCCAGCCGAGCCAGGCCTGGCGGATGCCGAGGATCTCCCGGGCCCGGTCCATCTCCTGGCGCCGGATCTCGGCGATGTTCGCGAGCACGTCCGGCCGGTCCATGTTCGGGTTCAGGATCGAGCCGCGTTCGCCGCCGGTACAGGTGGCGACAAGTACGTCGACGCCCTCGGCGACGTACTTCGCGGTCGACGCGGCACCCTTGCTGGATTCGTCGTCGGGGTGGGCATGGACGTGCAGCAGACGCAGGTCGGCTCGAGCTGTGGTCACAAGACACAATGGTGACCGACCCGTGAGGAGAACCGGTGACCGACCCTGCCGCACTGCCCCGCACGACCGACCTGGCCGCGCGGTACGGACGTCGTACGACGCGCCGCCGGCCGCTGGTCGTCGTCGCCGTCGCGGTGGTCGCGGCGGCCGGGCTGGTGTGGTTGCTCTGGGTGGCATACGTGCACTCCACCCCGCCCGTGACGTCCCGGCTGCTGGGTTTCGAGGTGCTGTCGCCGACGGCCGTCACCGCAACGATCGAGGTGCAGCGGACCGAGGACGTGGCAGCCAGCTGCCGGGTACAGGCCAAGTCCGCGGACTTCGCGATCGTGGGTGAGACGACGGTCACAGTGCCGGCCGACGCGCCCCGGCGGCAGGTGCTCCGGACCGAGATCAGCACCCAGCGGCTGGCAACCGCGGCGGTTCTCGTCGGCTGCACGACCGCGGACGCGCACCGGCCGCGATAGCCCGCGGCGCTGCCACGTCGGGTGGGGTTCGCGGCGCTGTCTTGGTATCCTCGTTGGATTGGTCGCCGGCACCGCACGGCGGCCAGAAGCATTGTTGGCCCCCCGAATTGTCGACCCCGAGGAGAGACCCGTGACACAACAGACTGGCGAGGGCGGTGTTGTCTGGCTGACCAAGGAGGCCCACGACCGGCTCAAGTCCGAGCTGGCGTACCTCACCGGTCCGTCCCGGGTCGAGCTCGCGAACAGGATCGGCGAGGCCCGCGACGAGGGTGACCTGAAGGAGAACGGCGGCTACCACGCGGCCAAGGAGGAGCAGGGCAAGTCCGAGGCCCGGATCCGGCAGCTGGAGGACATGCTGCGCCGGGCCCAGGTCGGCGAGACGCCCGCGGACGACGGCGTCGTGGAGCCCGGCATGACGGTGTCCATCACCTTCTCCGGCGACGACCAGGTCGAGACGTTCCTGCTCGGCTCCCGCGAGCTTCTCGCGCTGGACGACTCGGTCGACATCGACGTCTACTCACCGCAGTCGCCGCTGGGTGCCGCGATCCTCGGCAAGAAGAAGGGCGAGAGCGCCACGTACGAGGCGCCGAACGGCAAGGACGTGACCGTCGAGATCGTCGGCGCGGAGCCGTTCCACGGCTGATCCTCAAGACAACGCGAACGGCCCCCGGCTCGATGCCGGGGGCCGTTCGCTGTGTCCGTCCTGTGTCCGTCCTGTGTCCGTCCTCAGTCCGAGGTGATCTGGGCCGCCCCCATCAGCACCTCGACGTCCAGGGCGGCGCGCCCCTGGCCGATCTCGACGTCGGCGCTCGGCCCGTTGACCGCACCGACCCAGGTGACCCGGCCGAGCTGCGCGTCACTGTGCACCCGCACGTCGGAGCCGCGGCGCAGCTGCACGTTCGCCGAGCCGGACTCGACCCGGACCCGGGACCGGCCCTTGGTCAGCTGCGCGTCCAGGTTCGCCGACCCCGCCTGCACCAGCAGGTCGATCGGCCCGGAGACGTCGGTCACCCGCGCCGTACCCGCGGTGACCCGCACCCGGGTCAGGCCCGGCGTCCGCTCGGCGGTCACGCTGCCGCCGGTCACCTCGACCTCGACCCGCAGCCGCGGGTTGACCCGGACCTGCAGCTCCTTCGCGAAGTGCGACTTGAGGTCGCCCACGGACCGCGTGCGCAGCATGCTGAGGCCATCGATCGAGACACCCATCTCGCCGTCGCTGCTGACGGTCAGGGTGTCGCCGTCGCGCTTGATCAGGTGCGGCCCGTCGACCGCGACGCCGGTGACGGCCGGCTCGCCGATCAGCCGGACCCGGCGGCCGATCGCGCGGATCACGACCCGCTGCACCTCGGCAGGCACCGGTACGTCGGCGTGCTCGTCGACCTCCTGCTCGACCTCCCGCTCAGCCTGCGCCGGCTCCGGGTCCGGGACCGGCCGCGGCCCGCTCGGCACATCCTGAACCGGCACATCCTGGACCGGACCGGTCCCGCCCGCCGCGGTCTCGCCCGCGGGAGTGTCGGCGCCGCCGGCCTGGTCGACGCCGGACGCACCGGCGCCGGACTTACCTGTGCTGGGCTGATCTGCGCTGGCCGCGGCTCGCGGGTCGTCGACCGCTGCGGCCCAGGCGTCACCCGGGCGCTGGGCGGCCGGACCGGCGTGCTTGCCGGCGTCCGCCGCCGGCTCTGCCTTGTTCTTGACCCCCGCGAGCAGGGTAGCGGCGTCGGCGGCACTCAGCTCGCCGGACGCCACCCGGTCGAGGATCTCGCGTACCACCCGGTCGTCGTCGCTGCCCTGAGGGCTGTTCTCACTCATGCCGTCAAGTGCAGCACCCGAAGCGGGTCAAACCAATCGGGGACCACCCCGAACTCCCCCGCCCACCCGCCAGCCACTTCCCGTACCGACACGCCGCTCGGGTCCCGCGGAACGGCGTGTCGATACGGGAAGTGCACCATGTCCGGCCGGACCGGGCAGACCTGCCGTACCGAAACGCCGTTCAACGAGGGTCGAGGGCGGCGTGTCGGTACGGGAGGTGGAGCACTCTCGGTCAGGCGGCGGGGGTGAGCTCGTCCAACGGCTCGTCGAGCTCACCGGCGTCGGTGGCCGGGGACTCGGCTGACCGGCGGATGAGGCCGGGGAGCGAGACCAGCAGGCCGAGCAGGGCGACGCCGGCGACGACGAACAGGCCGGGCCGGTACGCCGACATCATCTCCGTGGGTGCGGTGATGCCGCGCGACTGGCTGTCGATCACGGCGGTGACGACGGCGAGCACGATCGCACCGCCGACCTGAGCGGACGTGCTCAGCAGGCCCGAGGCCAGGCCCTGCTCGTGGTCCTCCACCCCGGCGGTGGCCTGGATGTTCAGCGCCGGGAAGGTGATCGCGAACCCGAGGCCGACCAGCAGCATCGTGGGCAGCACGGTGGACAGGTACGCCGGCTCGGACCCGATCCGCAGCGCCAGCGCGTACGCAGCGACGAACATCGACATGCCGAGCACGATCATCCGGCCGGTGCCGATGCGGTCGGCGAGCTTGCCCGCGTTCGGCGACAGCACGGCGACCAGCAGGCCGGCCGGCAGGAAGCCGAGCGCGGTCTCGAACGACGACCAGCCGAGCAGGGTCTGCATGTACAGCGTGCCGATGAACTGGAACGCGATGTACGCGCCGAACACGACCAGAATGGCCAGGTTCGCCCGCCGCAACGGGGCCAGCGTGAGGATGCCGAGCCGGACCAGCGGGTGGCTGGAGCGCCGTTCGACCAGCACGAACGTGACCAGGAGTACTGCGGCGAGCGCGAACAGGCCGACGGTCTGCGCAGACACCCAGCCGGCCTGCGGCGCGCCGACCACGGCGTACACCAGGGCGAGCATCGCCGCTGTGACGCTGATCGCACCCGGGAAGTCGTAGCCGCCGGCCGCGTCGTCGCGCGGGCTGTTCGGGATCGTCCGGATCGCGAAAAGCAGGATCAGCAGGGCGACCGGTCCGGGCAGCAGGAAGGTCCAGCGCCAGCCGAACTCGGTGAGCAGGCCGCCGAAGATCAGGCCCATCGAGAAGCCGCTGGCACCGCAGGTGGTGAAGATGCTGAGCGCCCGGTTCCGGTGCGTGCCCTCCGGGAACGTGGTGGTGATGATCGACAGCGCGGCGGGTGCGGTGAACGCGGCCGCGAGACCCTTCACGAAGCGGGCCGCGACCAGCAGCTCGGGGCTGGAGACCACGGCGCTGAGCATCGAGACGACGGCGAAGACGCCGAGCGCGACCAGGAAGACCCGGCGCCGGCCGAGCAGGTCGGCGGTCCGGCCGCCGAGCAGCAGTAGGCCGCCGTACCCGAGGACGTAGCCGGTGACCACCCATTGCAGGGAGGAGATGTCGACACCGAGGTCGGAGCCGATGGACGGTAGCGACATGCCCACCATGGACACGTCGAGAGCATCGAGGAAGATCACGCCGCAGACCACGAGCAGGATCGCCCAGAGCCGGGAGTCCCAACGCTGGTCGGGCGCGATGGAGGAGGGGGTTGGTGGTGCGGAAGTCATGACGTAGAGCATTCCATGCATGTGCATCTAATGTCTAGGAATTATTTGTGATTGCATTGAATGCACTTGCATGTGATAGGGTGCGCCACATGAGCACGACCAAGCTCGAGAGCGGCACCACCACGGCCGACGTGGCTGAGTGGCGCAACCTGCTCGCGCGACACGCGGCGATCAGCTGCGCGCTGGAGCGCGAGCTCCAGGCCTACGAGCTGGGTGTGAGTGAGTACGAGGTGCTCGAGCGGCTCGCCGAGGCCCGGAAGAGCGAGCCGGGTGGCGTCTGCAAGGCCCGGGCTCAGCAGCTCGCCGGCGAGGTGCACCTGAGCCAGAGCGCGCTGTCCCGGGTGATCGCCCGGCTGGAGAAGGCGGGGCTGGTCGAGCGCGCGATGTGCCCGGAGGACCGCCGCGGCATCTTCGTCCAGCTCACCCCCGCGGGAGCCGACCGGCAACGGCAGGCCGAGCCGACGCACCGGTCCGTGCTCGCCGAGCATCTGGGCTAGCTACTCGCGCACCGCGCCTTCGAGCATGCCGCGGATGAAGTGCCGCTGCAGGAAGACGTAGAGCAGCACCACCGGCGTCGCCACGATCATCGCACCGGCGGCCAGCAGCGTGAACCCAGACGTGTACTGGCCGGAGAAGAACGCCAGCCCGAGCGGCGCCGTCCGCAGCGACTCCTTGGTCACCATCACCAGCGGGATCAGGAACTCGTTCCAGGTCCACATGAACACCAGAACGGTCAGCGTGATCAGCGCCGGCCGGCCCGGCGGGACGAGCACGTGCCACAGCGTCCGCCAGTGTCCGGCGCCGTCCAACCGGGCCGCCTCCACCAGCGACCGGCTCGTCGAGCGGAAGTACGCCCGCATCCAGAAGGTGCCGAAGGCAACGGACTGCGCGACCTGCGGCAGCGCCACGGCCCAGAACGTGTCGGTCAGCCCGAGCGACCGCAGGTCGAAGTACAGCGGTACGACGACCGCCTCGCTCGGCATCATGATCCCGAGCAGGAACAGGTAGAACAGCGGCTCGGCACCGCGGAACCGCATGGTGCCGAACGCGTATCCGCTCAGCACCGACAGCAGCAGGCTGACCACGACCACGAAGACCGACACCGCGAGGCTTGCTCGCAGGTACGAGCCGAAGTGGCCGACCTCCCACGCCCGGGCGAAGTTCCCGACGTGCAGCCCGGCGACGGTCCGGGCCGGCGCCGCGCCCGCGCTGTCGTCCGGGCCGAGCGCGGCAACCAGGATCGACACGATCGGGCCGACCGCGAACGCCGCGAACGCCAGCAGCAGCACGTAGTTCAGGGCCCTCTCGCTGCGCGAGATCACGCGTCCGCCCTCTCCGCGACCCGGTTCACGCCGAACGTGATCGCGAAGATCACCACCGTCAGGCATACTCCGATCGCCGCCGCCAAGCCGACCTGACCGAGCTCGAACGCCCGGTGATACACCTCGTACGACGGCACCGTGGTCGACGTACCTGGTCCCCCGCTGGTGGTCACATAGACCAGGTCGAAGGTCCGCAGCGCCGCGATCACCGTCAACGTCAGGGCCACCGCGACCTCGCCGCGGACGGCGGGCAGCGTCACCGCGCGGAGCTCGGCCAGCGGACCGGCACCGTCCAGCCGGGCCGCCTCGTACCGCTCGGCCGGGATCCGCGCCATACCGGCCAGCAACAGGACCGTGACCAGCCCGGTCTCGAACCAGGTCCCGATCACCCCCACCGCGGGGAGTGCGAAGGTGTAGTCGCCGAGCCACCCGCGGGTCAGCGACTCGAGCCCGACCGCGCGGAGCAGGTCGTTCAGCCCGCCATCGGGCGCGTAGATCTGCCGCCACGCCACTGCCACCACGACCATCGCGACCACCTGCGGCAGGAACACCACGGTGCGGAAGAAGCCGAGCCCGCGGACCCGGGCCCGGTTCAGGATCGACGCCAGAACCAGGCCGATCAGTAGCGGCAGTACGGCGTAGAACACGACCAGCACCAGCGCGTGCCCGAACGCGGCCCGCAGCCCGGCGTCGGCCACCACGTCCCGGTAGTTGTCCAGCCCCACCCACTGCCCGAGCGTGATGCCGTCCCACTGGAAGAAGGACAGGTGCACGGCACGCAGCAACGGGTAGAGCAGGAACGCGCCGTACACGAGCGCCGCGGGCAGCAGGTACAGGTAGCCGACCCGGCGCGGTTCCCCCGGCGGGCCGTTGCTCACTTGGCCTGGGAGAACTTCTGGTAGTCGGCCTGCAGTCGTTCGGTGAACTTCTCCGGCGTCGCCTTCTTGGCCAGCAGGTCCTGCAGCGCCGCGCCGATCGTGTCGTACATGGTCGGCGTGGCGTAGTCGAGGTACGGCACCAGCCCGTTCTTGCTCACCGCTGTGCCGAACGCGGTGAACACGTCCTGGCCGAGGCCGGCCGGGGCCTGCTGCGCGGCGGTGTCCGCGATCGGCAGGTTGCCGGTCTTCGTCAGCACCGCCATCGCCTCGGGGCTGGTGATGAAGTTGATGTACGCCGCAGCGGCGTCCGGGTTCTTCGACTTGCTGGTGATCGCGAACGGCAGGCCCGTCCCGCCGGTCACGACCGGCTGCGCGTCGGGCCCAGAACCATCAGGACCGGGCGGCAGCATGAAGCCGACGTTCGGACCGAGCGCCTTCTGCAGATCGGCCTGCAGCCAGGTACCGGCGATCAGGAACACGCCGTTCCCCTTGCCGAAGTCCTGCCAGGCCGGGTCGTACCCCTGCCCGTTGAAGCCGTTGTTGAAGTAGCCCTTGTCCACCCACGAGACCAGGTCGGTGGCGGCCTTCACGTTCTCCGGCGTGGTCCAGGACGCACCTGGCCGGCCGAACGCCAGCGTGGTGATCTGGTCCGCCGGCACGCTCCGCCCCTGCACGGTGCCGAACACGTGGATCGCCGGCCACTTGTCCAGGTTGCCGAGCTGCATCGGCACCTGCCCGGCCGCCTTCGCCTTGGCCAGCGCGGCCTCGAAGTCGGCCCAGGTCGCCGGCGGCTGCAGCCCGAGCTGGGACAGCTTGGCCTTGTTGTAGTAGATCCCGACGACCTCGCCGACCTGCGGCAGGCCGTACAGGTTGCCCTCACCGAACGTCTTGCCGTCGGCGGAGTAGCGCGAGTACTGCAGCACCGTGTCCGGATAGCGCTGCTTCCAGTCGTACGCCTGCGCCCACGGGTCGAGCGGCACCAGCTGGCCGGCCTTGACGAACTCGCCCATGTCCGAGCGGCCGTTGTTCGACTGCACCACGTCCGGCGGCTCGTTGCCGGACAGCGCCAGCCGAAGCGTCGTCTTCAGGTCCTCGAACGATCTGGACACCCGCTTCAGCTTGATGTTCGGGTGCTTCGCCTGGAAGTCGTCGTTCAGCTGCTTCATCTGGGCCGCCTGGCCGCCGCGGACCTCCTGGTCCCAGACGGTCAGGGTGACGTTGCCGAGGGCGGCGGCGTCGGTGCGGACCGACGAGGTCGGCGACGCGTTCCCGGCCGGCTCGTCCGAGCCGGGCGCGCAGGACGCGAGACCCAGCGCCGCCACGGCGGCGAGAGCAGCGGTACGACGGACAGTGATACGGCGGACGGTACGACGTGTGCTCACGTTGTCACGCTACTTCAACACTGTCCGTGTTCAAGCGCTGTGCACGTGAGCACGTCGCGCGGGATGGTCGGGAGCGCTGTGGGGCGAAATATCCGTAACTGAGTCAGCGGGCTCACCTTCGCCGAACTCGAGCGACTCGCACCTACTGCCTCTACCGGACTGCTGGCGATGCTGCTGCTAGCCGTAGGACTGGCTCGCTCGACAAGTCAGCAAACCCAAGACTTCGCCAGTCGCTGGGTCGACACCGTCTCAGCGGTCCTCGACAGGCTCCCTCTCGCTACTCGCATCCGCGCACCGGCGTGGGCGCTC
>DASRHY010000307.1:0-59745 GCA_035650275.1 Kribbellaceae bacterium
GAGGTCACCACGGTCTCCGCGGGCGGCTGGATCGTCCCGGGCCTGGTCGACGCGCACTGCCACATCGGGTTGGACCAGCAGGGTGCGGTCGAGCCCGACGTCCAGGAGGAGCAGGCGGTCACGGACCGGGACGCCGGCGCGCTGCTGGTCCGCGACGCCGGATCGGCCGCCGACACCCGGTGGATCGACGGCCGGGACGACCTGCCGAAGATCATCCGCGCCGGCCGTCACATCGCGCGGTCGAAGCGATACATCCGAAACTACGGCTGGGAGATCGAACCGGCCGAGCTCACCGCGTACGTCGAGCAGGAGGCGAAGCGCGGCGACGGCTGGGTCAAGCTGGTCGGCGACTGGATCGACCGAGACGCCGGCGACCTCACCCCGTGCTGGCCCGCGGATGCGCTGCGGGCCGCGATCTCCCGCGCGCACGAGCTCGGTGCCCGGGTCACCGCGCACGTGTTCGGCGAGCACGCGCTCCCGGACCTGCTCGAGGCGGGCATCGACTGCATCGAGCACGGAACCGGGCTGTCCCCTGACCTGGTCGACCGGATGGCCGCGCACGGCACCGCACTGGTGCCGACGATGCTGCAGCTGGAGAACTTCCCGAAGTACGCGGACCAGGCCGGCGGCAAGTTCCCCGCGTACGCCGCGCACATGCTCGACCTTTTCGCCCGCCGGCACGACACGTTGCGGGCCGCGGTCGAGGCCGGCGTACCGATCTATACCGGCACCGACGCCGGCGGCGTCCTGGAACACGGCCTGGTCGGGCCCGAGATCGCAGCGCTGACCGCGATCGGGATGACGGCCGAGCAGGCGCTGGGTGCCGGGTCCTGGCAGGCCCGCGAGTGGCTCGGCGTACCCGGCGAGCTGACCGTCGGCGCACCCGCCGACCTGGTCGTGTACGACGCGGACCCGCGACTGGATCTCGGCGTACTGACCCGGCCGGCGCGTGTCGTGCTGCGCGGCCGGGTCGTGGCCTGAACGTCGCCGACCCTTGAGTGGTCGCGGGCCGGGGCATGACGTGCTGCGAGGGCTGTGGTCAGTGCAGGGCGGTGAGGAGGGTGCGGGCGTAGGCCTGCTCGACATCGGCGTCCTGGACGGTGTGCTCGTCGGCGCCGATCCGGGTGATGACCCGCCAGGTGCTGTCGCTGCGCTCCAGGCGGACCAGCAGCTGACCGAGCAGCTCGCGGAGCTGGTCCTCGCGCGGTAGCCAGATGCAGTCCGCGATCTCGACCGAGTCCAGCGCCCACTCCGTGGTGCCGTTGAACCCGAGCACCCGCTGGTCGCCGTACCGGTGCACGTCGATGGTGAAGTCGCTGACCCAGAAGAGGTGCTCGGCCATCTCCGGCTCGTCCACGACGAACCGGTCGCCGGGCTGCGGGTCCCACCGCACCCCGGCCGCACGCAGTTCACGGGCCAGCTCGACCGAGATCACGGCATCCATCATCGCGTACGACCCGGCACCGCGACGCTCTGTCAGCCTCGGAGCACGTCCCTGGCACTTGGCGATCTGCATCGCCTTCGAGACCGCCTCGGCCCAGCCGTCGTCGGGCGACTTCGCGCCGGACTGCACGGTCTTCAGGGCCTCGCTGTGCGGCGCCGCCTGTGGGATGGTCCGGCAAAGTATGCAAGAGTCGATCATCGAAGTGACTAAATATGAACGAGTTTGCGTGATAGCGTCATTGTCGTGTTGCCACAGCAGCGGCAGGAGCAGATCATCCGCGCCCTCCGCTCGGACGGCGCCGGGGGAGTCAAGGTGCTGGCCGAGCGGCTCGGCGTGAGCGAGGCGACGATCCGCCGCGACCTCGAGCAGCTGCACGAGCAGGGTCGGCTCACCAGGGTGTACGGCGGCGCGCTCGCCGTCGACGGCCACGACGAGCCGTTCGCCGAGGTGAGTGCCGTCCAGGCCGAGGAGAAGGACCGGATCGCCCGCCGGGCCGCGGAGCTGGTGGAGGACGGTCAGTCGGTGCTGCTGGACATCGGCACCACCGCGCTGCGGCTCGCGCACCACCTGCACGGCCGCCGGGTCACCGTGGTGACCAGCAACCTCGCGGTGCTGGAGGAGCTGCAGAACGACGACGCGGTCGAGCTTGTGCTGCTCGGTGGCTTCGTGCGCCGCAGCTACCGGTCGGTGGTCGGGTACCTGACCGAGGAGTGCCTGCGGCAGATCCACACCGACTGGCTGTTCCTGGGCACCAGCGGAGTCCGGCCGGACGGCCGGGTGATGGACAGCACGCTGATCGAGGTGCCGCTGAAGCGCGCGATGATCCGGGCCGCGGACAAGGTCGTCCTGCTGGCCGACGGCACCAAGTTCCCCGGGCACGGGATCGCCAAGGTGTGCGAGCCGGACGAGCTCTCGATCGTGGTGACGGAGCAGGCCGCCGACCCCAGGACCCGCGAGCAGCTGGCCGAGGCCGGCGTGGAGGTGGTGCTGGCGTGAGACTGACGATCCTGGGCGGCGGGGGATTCCGGGTCCCGTTGGTCTACTCCGCACTGATGTCCGACCGCGGCCCCGGCCGCGTCACCGAGGTCGCCCTGTACGACGCGGACGCGTCCCGGCTGACCGCGATCGGTCTGGTGCTGCGTCAGCTGGCCGACGCCGCGCTCGCCCGCGGCATCGACGTGAAGCCGCCGGTGGTCACCGAGACCACCGACCTGGACACCGCGCTGCGCGGCGCTCACTTCGTGTTCTCCGCGATCCGCGTCGGCGGGCTGGAGGGCCGCGCCACCGACGAGCGGGTCGCGATAGAGCTCGGGCTGCTCGGCCAGGAGACCACCGGCGCGGGCGGCATCGCATACGGGCTGCGGACGTTGCCGGTGGCAACGGCCATCGCCCGGCGGATCGCGTCCCTCGCGCCGTCCGCGTGGGTGATCAACTTCACCAACCCGGCCGGGATGGTTACCGAGGCGATGGGCCAGGATCTGGGCGACCGGGTGATCGGCATCTGCGACTCGCCGTCCGGGCTGGGCCGCCGGGCCGCGCTGGCGCTCGGGCTCGACCCGGACCACGCGTCGTACGACTATGCGGGGCTCAACCACCTCGGCTGGTTGCGCGGGATCCGCGCCGGCGGCGTCGAGCACCTGCCCGAGCTGCTGGCCGACGACGACGCGCTGACCTCCTTCGAGGAGGGCCGGCTGTTCGGCGCGGACTGGCTGCGCAGCATCCGGTCGATCCCGAACGAGTACCTGCACTACTACTACTTCGCGCGCGAGACCCGGGAGGCCGTCGCGGCGAGCAAGCGGACCCGCGGCCGCTTCCTGCTCGAACAGCAGGCCGCCTTCTACGCCGCCACCGCGCGGCAGCCCGCGCAGGCGCTGGCGCTGTGGCAGCGGACCCGGGCCGAGCGCGAGTCGACGTACATGGTGGAGAGCCGCGAGGTCGCCGGCGCCGGGGCGCGGGACGAGCGGGACATGGAGGCCGGTGGGTACGAGCAGGTCGCGCTCAGCCTGATGCGGGCGATCGCGCACAACGAGCAGGCCGGGCTGATCCTGAACGTCCGCAACCGCGGCACGCTGCGGCACCTGGACGACGACGCGGTGGTCGAGGTGCCGTGCACCGTGGACGCGAACGGCGCCCGGCCGACCGCGGTCAGCCAGCTCGCCGACCACCAGGCCGGACTGGTCTGCGCGGTGAAAGCGGTGGAGCGATCCACCATCGAGGCGGCGGCCACCGGATCGCGGTCCACGGCGCTGCGGGCGTTCGCCTGGCATCCTTTGGTCGACTCGGTCAGCGTGGCCGGCCGGCTGCTCGACTCGTACGCCGCCGAGCAGCCGGAACTGTCCCGCTTCGCGCGTTAGAGGAACGTGGTCAGGCTCTCCAGCAGCGCGTCCGGGTTCTCCTCCGGGATCCAGTGCGCGGTCTCGGGGATCACGACGCCGGTCACGTCGTCGGCCACCTCGCGCATCATCTCCTCGATCAGTGGCCCGCTGGTGCTGTGTGCACCGCCGACCGCGAGCACCGGCATCGTGAGCCGGTTCTTCATCAGCTCGCGGTTGTCGCGGACGTCCTGCTCGAAGGCCCGGTACACCTCGAACCCGGCCCGCATCGCGCCCGGCTCGGCGTACGCCCGCACGTAGTGGTCGAGGTCCTCCGGCGTGAAGGCCGCGGTGTTGTAGATCCGCGCGTTGACGAAGAAGGTCAGGTACTCCCGCTCCCGCCCGGCGACCAGCGTCTCCGGCAGGTCCCGGACGCCGTGGAAGGCGAAGTGCCAGACCCGCGGGTCGACGCTGATCCGGTCCCAGACCTTGGTACCCGGCAGGGGTGCGTCGATGGCGACGAGCTTGCTGGTCGCCTCGGGGAACTGGACCGCGTAGCTGTAGGCCACCATCAGGCCGATGTCGTGCCCGACGATCGCGGCGCGCTCGAAGCCGAGGTGGCGGAGCAGCTCGTGTAGGTCGGTCGCCATGGTGCGCTTGTCATAACCGGTGACCGGCCGGCTGGAGTGCCCGGCGCCGCGGTAGTCCGGCGCGATCACGGTGAACCGCTCGGCCAGCGCCGGGATGATCCGGCGCCACTCGTACCAGGTCTGCGGGAAGCCGTGCACCAGCAGGACGGGATCGCCGTTGCCTGCAGCAACATAGTGGAGGCGGACGCCGTTCACGTCGGCCTTGTGTCGTCGGAGCTCTGTCACGAATGCCCAACCTATGCGGCGCAACGCGTGGAACACGCCGCGCCCGGGAGATCTGTCCGAATCTTGTCGGTGCGTGGCCGAGGCGGGTGTGATGCCGCCGGCCGTGGCGTGTGTCAGGGCGGCGGGGCGAGCTCGGCTTCGGCGGGCAGCAGCAGGTGCCGCAGCAGGTCCACGTGCGCGGGGTCGGCGACCGCACGCTTGGGCAGCACGATCCATCCTTCGTCGCGTGTGCCGGTCAGAAAGAGCACGAACAGTGCCGGTGCCTCGACGACTCGCTCCACTTCCGACCAGGCGATGCTCTGGGTCTGCTGCCCATCGGTGATGGTCACACCGTTCCGCGAGTCGACGGTCGCGCTGAGCGCGAGGCGATTGCTCGGGTCCTTGTCGAACGAGCGTGCTTTCCGTGGTGGGTGCATGACGATCTGCCGGGCGAGGAAGGCGGCGACGAGTAGCTCGATGACCGCGACCGAAGTGCTGCCGATAGCGACGGCGACGATCGCGAGGACGACGAACAGTGCGACCCACACCCACTGCTTGAGACCGGCGCGGCAGACCTTGCGCACAACCTTCGCGGTCTCGCGCGCGTCGTCTGGGCTCGGTGTCCATCTCAGCTCGAGCGGTCTCGCATCCTCCATGAGCCCTCCCACGGCCAGCCGATGCGCCGGAAGACTACTGCAGTCCAGCCCACTCGTACCCCGTGGACCTGGTCCGCTCGCGGTTCGGGAGGAACTGTAGGTGGCTGACTCTAGTGCCCTGAGTCATGAGCGCGTTGCGGGAGAACCTGCTGGATCTGTCCGATGTCGCCGGCAGCCGGCTGCTGGCCCGGGTGCAGGGCCTGACCGACGACGAGTACTTCTGGGAGCCGGAGCCTGAGGTCTGGACCGTGCGCCTCTCGGAGTTCGGGCCCCGGATCGACGGGTCGGCGTTCCCGCCGGAGCCGCCACCGTTCACGACGCTGGCCCGTTCGCCGAGCACGACGGCACCTCGTTCGCACTCCACATCCTGGACGAGCTGATCCACCACGGCGCGGAGGTCGGCGTCGTCCGGGACCTGTACCGGCAGCGGGTGCCGCCGTCCGACGACCCGCTCGTGCTCGCCTGCCTGCACGGCGACGCGGCGGCCGTAGCGGCGGCGGACCGTGCGGAACTGGACCGGGTCCGGGCCGAGCTCCCGGACCTGCTGTCCCAGGCCGCCGGGCGGCAGCACTGGGAGGTGGTTCGGGCGCTGGCCGGGGCCGGGTTCGAGATCGGCCGGCCGGGCCCGGGCGGGGCGTCGCCCGTACACCTCGCCGCCGGGTCGGGTGCGCTGGACGCGCTCCGGGCCCTGGTCGAGCGCGATGCCGACCTTGCCGCGACCGACCCGCAGTTCCAGGCGACACCGCTCGGCTGGGCCGAGTACTTCGGGCAGCAGGAGTCGGCGGCGTACCTCGCCGGGCTCCCGCGGTAGCGGATTCGGCGCTGGGGGGTGAGATCTGGCACAATGTCGGGCTGAGTCCGTCGGGTCGCGTGCAGCCCTCTACTCCACGTCCGGACGGCCCACCGAGCAGTCACGCGTTGTCCCCACGGCGCAGCTGGTTCGCTCACCCAGAATGAGAACTCCGAGGGAGACCCCACAAACGTGGCAGTCAAGATTCGCCTGAAGCGCATCGGCAAGAAGCGTGCGCCGCACTACCGCATCGTCGTGATGGACGCCCGCACCAAGCGGGACGGTCGCGCGATCGAGGAGATCGGGAAGTACAACCCGAAGACCGAGCCGTCGTTCATCCACGTCGAGTCGGACCGGGCGCAGTACTGGCTGGGCGTCGGTGCGCAGCCGACTGAGGCCGTGGTCGCGATCTTCAAGGCCAGCGGCGACTGGCAGCAGTTCAAGGGCGAGGCCGCTCCGGCTCCGCTGAAGACCGCCGAGCCGAAGCGCAACAAGCAGGACATCTTCAACGAGGCACTTGCGGAGGCGCACGGCGACGCGAAGACCGACGCCGTCACCAAGAAGGCCGCGGCCAAGAAGTCGGCCAAGGCTGACGACAAGGCCAAGGCCGACGAGAAGGCCGACGCGAAGACCGAGGACAAGGCCGACGCCAAAGCTGACGGTGCCAAGGCTGACGAGGCCAAGGCCGACGAGGCCAAGGCCGACGAGGCCAAGGCCGAGGCTCCGGCCGAGGAGAAGGCCGCCGGCACCGAGTCGGCCGAGGCCTGACCGTGGTCGAGTCCGAGGCCCTCGAGCACCTGGTCCGCGGCATCGTCGACCACCCGGACGACGTCAGCGTGCGGATGCGGAACCTGCGCCGGGGCCGGACGCTCGAGGTGCACGTGCACCCGGACGACATAGGCAAGGTGATCGGCCGCGGTGGCCGGACCGCGACCGCGCTGCGCACCGTCGTCGGTGCGTTGAGCAACGACTCGTCGGTCCGGATCGACTTCGTCGACGAGTTCAACCGCAGGCCGCGTCGCTGAGCGACGCACTTCCTCGGAGGGCCGCTTCCCGATACCCCGGGATGCGGCCCTCTGCGTTTCTCATCTAACGTCCGAAGAACCGGTGCGGAGTCCGCGCCACTTCTTCGGACGCAACCGTCTTGGAAGGGGAAGCAGCAGGTGCAGGTGATCGTCGGCAAGATCGGCCGGGCGCACGGGATCAAGGGCGAGGTCGGGATCGAGATCCGTACCGACGAGCCGGAGCGCCGGTTCGCGGTCGGCGCCGCGCTGGTCACCGAGACCACCCCGGCCCGCTCGCTGACCGTCGGCACCGCGCGCTGGCACGGCGACCGGCTGCTGGTGAGGTTCACCGGGGTCGAGGACCGGACCGCGGCCGAGGCGCTGCGAAACACCCTGCTGCTGGCCGACGTACCTGAGGACGAGCGGCCGGAGGACCCGGACGAGTTCTACGACCGCGAGCTGGTCGGGCTCGCGGTTCGCACCGCGGACGGAGCCGAGGCCGGCACGGTCACGGCCGTCATACACCTGCCGTCGCAGGACCTGCTGGAGGTCGTGCGACCGGACGGGCGGACCGTGCTGGTACCGCTGGTCGCCGAGCTGGTGCCGACCGTGGACCTGTCGTCCGGGCACCTGGTGGTCGCCGACCGACCCGGACTGCTGGACCCCGAGGCCGCGGACGAGGCCGGTGCGCGATGAGGATCGACGTGGTGTCGATCTTCCCGGACTACCTGGCCGCGCTGGACCTGAGCCTGGTCGGGAAGGCGCGGAAGTCGGGGCTGCTCGACATCCGGGTGCACGACCTGCGCGACTGGACCCACGACCGGCACCGCACCGTGGACGACACGCCGTACGGCGGCGGTGCCGGCATGGTGATGAAGCCCGAGCCGTGGGGTGAGGCGCTGGACGCGATCGCCCCGCCGGACGGGCCGGCGCAGCCGCGGCTGCTGGTGCCGTCCCCGGCCGGCCGGCCGTTCACCCAGGAGCTGGCCGCCGAGCTGGCCACCGAGCCGTGGCTGGTGTTCGCGTGCGGGCGCTACGAGGGCATCGACGCCCGGGTGGCCGAGTACGCCGCCGGCCGGATGGCCGTCGACGAGGTGTCGATCGGTGACTACGTGCTGAACGGAGGAGAGGTCGCGGTCCTGGTCATGGTCGAGGCCGTCGCGCGGCTGCAGCCCGGGGTGATCGGCAACCCGGGCTCGCTCAGCGAGGAGTCGCACGCCGACGGGCTGCTGGAGTACCCGGTCTACACCAAGCCGGCGTCGTGGCACGGGCACGACGTACCGGAGGTGCTGCTGTCCGGCAACCACGCCGCGATCACCGCCTGGCGGAACGAGCAGTCGCGCCGCCGTACCGCCGAACGCCGCCCGGACCTGCTCGCCCGCTGGGCCGCGACGGCCGGGGACGCGGCCGCCGCGCGGGTCCGGCTGGTGCCGGCCACCGAACGTGACGCCGGCGAGCTGGTCACGGTGCTGCGGGCGGCGTTCCTCACCGAGGCACAGGCGTACGGCGTGAGCTCGACCCCGCCACTGGAGGAGACTCCCGGCGAGCTGGCTCGCCGGATCCGGTCCGGCGGGGTGTGGAAGGCGGTGCTCGGCGAGCGCATCGTCGGCACGGTGCGTACGTCGGCCGACCCGGACGATCCGCAGGTACTGCTGCTGGAGCGGCTGGCGATCGCGCCAGACCTGCAGCGACGCGGTATCGGCCAGGCGCTGCTGACCGCGGTGGAGCGGACCGCCGGACCGGAGGTCGCCGGGTTCCGGCTCACGGTGGGGTCGATCCAGGACGACAACCTGCGCTTCTACGCCCGGGCCGGCTACCGCGAGACCGGTCGCCGGCCACTGATGCCCGGCGTCGAGCTGGTGGTGCTGTCCAAGCGCCGGCGGCGCCACTGACGGGACGGGCGATTTCGTTCGCGACCACCCGCTGTGGCAAACTTGATCGCTGTTGTCAACGGTGCTCCTGCCACAGGGGGTGACCACCGGACAGCATCCTTACTTTTACCACCTGACTCAGTTCGTGGGTGACCTGTGGCAGCCGCGAGGAAGAGACCCTGATGAGCAACGTCCTGAACGAGCTCGACGGCGCGAGCAAGCGTGACGACGTTCCCGCCTTCCGTCCCGGTGACACCGTCAAGGTGCACGTCAAGGTCGTCGAGGGCAACCGTTCCCGCGTCCAGGTGTTCCAGGGTGTCGTGATCCGTCGCCAGGGCGGCGGCCTGCAGGAGACGTTCACCGTCCGCAAGGTCAGCTTCGGCGTCGGCGTCGAGCGGACCTTCCCGGTGCACACCCCGATCATCGAGAAGATCGACGTGGTGACCCGTGGCGACGTGCGCCGGGCGAAGCTGTACTACCTGCGCGACCTGCGCGGCAAGGCCGCCAAGATCAAGGAGAAGCGGGACACCCACGCGTCCTGACCGCGAGGTCGGGGCATCGTTCCGTGGCCACCGAGGTCGGTACCCGCGCCTCGCGTGGGCCGCGCCATCGCCGCCCCGATCCGCCGCGCAACCGTTTGCTCGCCGTCCTGATCGAGACTGGCACG
The DNA here is from genome assembly GCA_035650275.1 of Kribbellaceae bacterium. Taxonomy (GTDB): domain Bacteria; phylum Actinomycetota; class Actinomycetes; order Propionibacteriales; family Kribbellaceae; genus DASRHY01. Next base: position 9,599 of record DASRHY010000307.1, read on the forward strand.
GTTGTGATGCTCGGCCTTATCGTCGCGGTCCTGGTCCGGCTGTTCATCGCCGAGGCGTTCTACGTGCCGTCCGGGTCGATGGAGATGACCCTGACCACGGACGATCGGATCGTCGCCGAGAAGGTGAGCTACCTGCACCGCGACGTCGAGCGCGGTGACGTTATCGTGTTCGCCGACCCCGGCGGCTGGCTGCCGCCGGACGAGTCCGGAGGGCCGGGTCCGATCCGCCGGTTCGGCGAGTTCGTCGGCGTACTGCCGCGCAGCAGCGAGGGCCACCTGGTGAAGCGCGTGATCGGCGTCGGCGGCGACTCTGTGGTGTGTTGTGACAAGCGGGGGCGGATCACGGTCAACGGGTTCCCGCTGGACGAGACGACGTACCTGAACCAGGGTGCGAAGCCGTCCGAGGTCCCGTTCAAGGTCCGGGTTCCGGACGGATCGCTGTGGGTGATGGGCGACAACCGGCCTCAGTCCGCCGACTCCAGGGCCCATCTGGGACAGGCCGGCGGGGGGTTCGTGCCGGTCGACGATGTGGTTGGCCGGGCCTGTTGCGTAATCTGGCCACCTGAACGGATGACGAGGCTTCGCCGTCCGCCCACCTTCGAGAGCTCGGGGCTGAACAAGTGAGCGATGGATCCACTGCGACCACCGAGGATGCCGCGAGTCCTCCAAAAAAACGGTCCGGTCTCGCAGCCGCCGTTCGCGAGTTCGTCCTGATCGTCGTCGGCGCGCTGATCGTGTCGTCGGTGCTGCGTGCGTTCGTCGGGCAGATGTTCATCATCCCGAGCGAGTCGATGGAGAACACCCTGCTGGTCGGCGACCGAGTGGTGGTGGAGAAGCTCACCGACGTCGGCCGCGGTGACGTGGTGGTCTTCGAGGACCCCGGCGACTGGCTCGGCCCCGAGGAGAGCAGCGGCGAGAAGCGTGGCTCGGTCGGACGGTTCTTCGAGCTGGTCGGCCTGCTGCCGGACTCCAGCCACGGTCACCTGGTCAAGCGGCTGATCGGCATGCCGGGCGACACGGTCGTCTGCTGCGACGACAAGGGTCGCATCACCGTCAACGGCAGGCCGTTGGAGGAGGCCGGGTACATCTACCCGGGCGACCAACCGTCCGAGATCCAGTTCGGGGTCACCGTGCCGAAGGACCGGGTGTTCGTGATGGGCGACCACCGGTCAGCGTCGGGCGACTCGCGGGTCCACCTGACCGACAAAGGCCCGAACGGGAAACGCCCCGGCGACGCCGCCTTCGTGCCGATGGACAAAATCACCGGCCGCGCGGTGGCGGTGATCTGGCCGGCCAGCAACATGCACAGGCTCAAGACGCCCGATACATTCGACCAGGTGCCGGCCGCGGCCGCTCCGCCACCGGACAGCCCGGTGATCTCGCTGAAGCCGGACGACACCGAGGGACGATGACCTGGAGCGGCCGAGGACAGCGACGCACGAACAGGGGAGAGAGCACGGCGTGAGTCAGATGCCTCGCGGAAGCACCGTCCGCCGGGACGCTGGGCTGTACGGCTACGAGCGGGCCCTGCGGCGCGCCGGTCTGGAACCGATCGCCGGTGTGGACGAGGCGGGTCGTGGCGCCTGTGCCGGCCCGCTCGTCGCCGCCGCGGTGATCCTGCCCGACGGCAAGCGCGGCCAGGTCCCGGGGCTGGCGGACTCCAAGCTGCTGACGCCGAAGGCTCGGGACCGCTGCTACGAGGAGGTCCGTGCCCGCGCGCTGGCCTGGTCCGTGGTGTCGATCGAGTCGGTGGACTGCGACCGGCTGGGCATGCACGTTGCGAACGTGCAGGCGCTGCGCCGGGCGCTGTTCCGGCTCGACGTGCGGCCGTCATACGTGCTGACCGACGGGTTCGGCGTCGACGGTCTCGGCGTCCCCGGGCTCGCGGTGTGGAAGGGCGACCGGGTTGCCGCTTGTATCGCCGCCGCGTCCGTGATCGCGAAGGTGACCCGGGACCGGGTGATGGCCCGGCTGCATGACGAGTACCCGAAGTACGACTTCGACCTGCACAAGGGCTACTGCACGCCGGAGCATCAGGCTGCCCTCGACGAGCACGGGCCGTGTCCGCAACACAGGATGCGTTTCGAGAATGTCCGGCGCACGGTACTGCCTGGCATGGGACAGAATGTGACCGGGATGCTGCTGGAGGACAGTTTCCAACCGGATGGCGTCGAGCTCGATGCCGTCGACCCGCACTCTCCCGACCACGCCGGAGTGGAGAATATATGAGCGCCGACGACCTCGAGAAGTACGAGACCGATATGGAGCTGCAGCTCTATCGGGAGTACAAGGATGTCGTCGGGATCTTCAAGTACGTGGTGGAGACCGAGCGCCGGTTCTACCTGTGCAACGCGGTCGACCTGAAGGTGCGCACCGAGGGCGGTGACGTGTACTTCGAGGTGACGATGGCCGACGCCTGGGTGTGGGACGTCTACCGCTCGGCCCGGTTCGTCAAGAACGCCAAGGTCGTCACCTTCCGCGATGTCAACATCGAGGAGCTGGCGAAGTCGGACTTCGAGCTGCCGAAGGACTCCGACTTCGGTCGCTGAGGAGGCACACCATGGGCCGGTCATCCGACCTGCTCCCGGCGCGCCGCGGAAAGCCTCCAGCCCGAGCCGATCTGCTCGACCAGGCCGCTGCGGGTGAGCTCCATCAGACCTGCCCGCACTGACTCGGCGGCCAGCCCCGCGGTCCGGCCGATGTTCTGCTCGGGCACCGCGACGAGGACCGGCACGGCGTCCAGCACCCGGAGCGCGAGGTCGCTGAGCCGGTCGGTGGCTCGCTCGGCCCCGCGCGGGTATGCGGTGAGCTGCTCGCCCATCGGTGAGATCGCCTCGACGATGTCGGCCACGCCGGTGACAAGGACCGCGCAGCGCTCCCGGACCAGGATGTGGGCACCGTGCGAGGTCGCCGAGGTGACCGGTCCGGGGACGGCCATCACGGCCCGGTGACAGCGGTCTGCCCACGAGGCGGTGTTCAGCGCCCCGCTGCGCACCGCGGCCTCGACCACCACGGTGCCGTCGGTGAGCGCCGCGATCAGCCGGTTCCGGGCCAGGAACCTCAGCCGGGTCGGCGAGCACCCCGGCGGCAGCTCGCTGACTACCAGCCCGCTGCCGGCGATCCGGTCGAACAGCGCCGCGTTCCCCTTCGGGTAGCTGACGTCGACGCCGCACGCCAGCACCGCGACCGTCACCCCGGAGGCTGCGAGCGCACCGCGGTGTGCGGCGGCGTCGATGCCGTACGCACCCCCGGACAGCACGGTCACGCCCTTGTCCGCAAGCCCGGCGGCGAGCTCACCCGACACATGCTCGCCGTACGACGTGCACGCGCGGGCTCCGACCACCGCCACGGACCGCGAGCCGGTCACCGTACGCAGGTCGGACGGGCCGCGCACCCACAGGCCGAACGGGAGGCCGCCGCGGCGGTTCACCTCGCCGGTCTGCGCGAGCACCTCGATCTGCTCCGGCCACTCGTCGTCGCCCGGGATCACGAACCGCCCGCCGAGCGACTGCATCGTGTCCAGGTCACGGTCCGGCCGTGCCGCCGCGACCCGGGCGGCCCAGTCGCGCAGCGCCTCGCCACCGCGCCGCAACGCCGCCCACGTCTCCACCGGCGACAACCCCTCGAACGCGCTCATCGCAGCGGGGTCGCCCGGCTCCACCACGCGGGACAGGCCCGCTCGCGCGATGCGGTCCGGACTACGGTCCACCCCACTCACCCCGCGATCCGGTCGTCGCCGGTTCCGCTCCGCAGGTCGCGGACCGGGCCGATTCCAGTACCGCTGCGGAGCTGGCAGGCGTCCTGGACGAGGTCCCGGTCCGGGCGGTCGAGGCCGGCCAGGTCGGCCAGCGTCCACGCCACCCGCATGGTGCGATCCACACCGCGCGCGGTCAGCTGGTTCGACGCGTACGCCTGCTCCAGAACGTCGTACGCCAGGTTGTCGAGCCGGAGCTCGCGGCGCATCACCGGACCGGGCACCTCGCTGTTGAGCCGCCAGTCCTGGCCGAGGTAGCGGAACGCCTGCCGGTCCCGTGCCGCCACCACCCGCTCGGCCACCGTCGCGGTGTCCTCGATGTCGCGGTGCGCGTCCGGCGCCAGCTCGATCCGGGTCATCGGCAGGATCTGCCGGGTGATGTCCATCCGGTCCCTGATCGGGGCACTGATCCGCGACCGGTAGCGCCGGACGGCGTGCCGTGGGCACTCGCACTTGCCTCCGGGCGTGTCGGCGTGACCACACGCGCACGGATTGGCGGCGAGCACCAGCAGGAACCGGGCCGGGAACCGCGCGGTCGCGTTCGATCGGTGCAGCTCGATGAACCCGGACTCCAGCGGCTGCCGCAGCGTGTCCAGGGTGAGCGGGCTCATCTCCGCGGCCTCGTCCAGGAACAGCACCCCGCGATGCGCGCAGCTGATCGCACCCGGCCGCGGCATCCCGGATCCGCCGCCGGCCAGGCTGGCGAGCGACGCGGTGTGGTGCGGCGCGATGTACGGCGGCCGGGTGACCAGCTCGGCCTCGCCGGCCAGCAGGCCCGCCATCGAGTGCACTGTCGAGACCTCGAGCGCGTCGGCGGTGCCGAGGTCGGGGAGCAGCCCGGGCAGCCGCTCGGCCAGCATCGTCTTGCCGGCACCGGGCGGACCGTGCAGGAACAAGTGGTGCCCACCCGCCGCGGCGACCTCGAGCGCACGACGGCCGTCCTTCTGACCGACCACGTCGCGGAGGTCGGCGCGCGGCAGGCTGCGGGTCAGGCTCTCCGGGGCCAGCCGCGGGTCGGCGACCGGCGCCGGCTCGTCCGGCAGCGGGGCACCGGTGACGATGGCGAGCACCTGCCGCAGCGAGCGCACGCCGATCACGGTGATGTCCGGCACCAGCCGTGCCTCGCCGGCGTTCAGTTCGGGCACCACGATGTGCGCGAACCCCGCGTTCGCCGCGGCCAGCGTCATCGCCAGCGCGCCGCGCACCTCCCGGACCCGGCCGTCGAGACCGAGCTCGCCGACCATCGCGATGTCCCGCAGCGGCGCTGCCGGGATCGCGTCGTCGGCGGCCAGGACGGCGCACGCAATCGCGACGTCGTAGTGCGAGCCGGCCTTGGGCAGCGTGGCCGGGGACAACCCGACGGTGAGCTTGCGGTTCGGGAACGCGTGGCCGCTGTTGCTGACCGCTGCCCGGACCCGGTCACGCGCCTCGGACAGCGAGGTGTCCGGCAGGCCGATCAGGGTCGTCTTCGGCAGCCCGCTGGCGATGTCGGCCTCGACCTCGACCAGGTGCCCCTCCAGGCCGACCAGCGCGATCGCCCAGGACTGCGCGAGTGCCATCAGGCCACGCCCCGCAGGTGCTCCACGACGACCGGGCCGGTGTGTGGGCGGACCACGCCGACCACGTCGATCCGGACCTCGTCGGGCGTCACCTCATGCTCGCGCAGCCACTGCGCGGCGAGCCTGCGCAGCCGCGCGAGCTTGCGCCAGGTGACGGCCTCCTGCGGGCTGCCGTAGTCCGTCCCGCGACGGGTCTTCACCTCGCAGATGACCAGCACCCGGCCGTCGCGGGCCACGATGTCGATCTCACCGAAGTCGCATCGCCAGTTGCGCTCCAGGATCGCGAAGCCCGCCTCTTGCAGGTACCGCGCGGCGACCTCTTCGCCGTACTGCCCGACCGCGTCCGTCGTCCGCATCGTCGACCACCTCCGACGGGGAGGATGTCGGCGAACGGCCCGCCGGCGGAGACGACTTCACCGGCTGTGGACGAGGACGTCCCACGACGTACCTGTGGACGAAAACCGGCCCCTGGAGACCTGTGCGGTTCCAGGGGCCGGTCAGGAGCGGGCGTCAGGTGCGCATATGACGCGCGCGGGGGCGGTCACCGCGACCGACGTGCGGCCGGTGCGTGTCAGGTCCGACGGCGCGCAGGCCGCCGGTACCGGGATCCGTGTCGTCCAGGTCCCATTCGTCCTCGTTCGCGAGCCGGCTGTGCCAGCGGCCGAACAGGCCGTAGAACGCCAGCCCGAGCACCATCCAGGCCAGGAACTTGGTCCAGGTGGCTGTCTTCAGGTTCAGCATCAGCCAGATCGTCGCGGCCAGCGAGAGCAGCGGGACCAGCGGCACCAGCGGCACCCGGAAACCCCGCTCCAGGTCCGGCTGCGTACGACGCAACGTCATCACGCCGATCGCGCAGAACGCGAACGCGAACAGCGCACCGAGGACGAGCAGCTCCTCGAGCTCCAGCACCTTGGGGTACATGGTCAGCGCGACGGCGGCCAAACCGGCCAGCGCGGCGGCCCGGGCGGGGGAGGAGTACACCCGGCTGACCCGTCCGATGCCCTTCGGCAGCAGACCGTCGCGGCCCATGTTGAACAGCACCCGGCTCTGCCCGATCAGCACCACCATGATCACCGTCATCAGCGCCAGCAGCGCGCCGAGGTTGACGATGTCCGCGGCCCAGTCGACGCCGACGGCGGCCATCGCCTCTGACACCGGCGCGGCTCCGCCGAGCTCGCTCGACGGCCGCAGGCCGACCAGTACGACGGCCATCGCGATGTACAGCACAGTCACCACGCCGACGCCGAGCAGCATGCCCTGTGGCACCGTCTTGCGCGGCGTCCGCGCGTCCTCCGACGCGGTGGCGATCAGGTCGAACCCGATGTAGGCGAACACGACGGACACCGCGGCGGTGAAGATGCCCATCACACCGAACGCGGCGGGGGAGAACCCGAGAAGCCAGCCGAGCACGGTCGACGAGTCGGCCTCGCCCGGAACCGCGTCGGGGATGAACGGGCTGTAGTTGGCGGTGTTCACGTGCGTCGCGCCGACCACCACGACCAGCACGATCACCGCGACCTTGGCGAGTACGACGACGGTGAGCACCCGGGCGGACAGCTTGGTCCCCGTGACCACCATCGCGGTCAGGATCAGCAGCAGGATGGGGGCGACCACGTTCACCGAGCCGGCCGCGTCGCTGTACTTCACGACGACATCGGGCAGTGTCACCCCGAAGCCTTCCATCGTGGCGACGAAGTACGACGACCACACCCGGGCCACGATCGCGGCCGCGGTGACCAGCTCGAGCACCAGCGCCCAGCCGACAAGCCAGGCCCACACCTCGCCGAACGCGACGTAGCTGAAGGTGTACGCGCTACCCGAGACCGGGATCGTCGAGGAGAGCTCGGCGTAGCAAAGCGCCGCCAGCAGGCAGACGACCGCCGCGATCACGAACGAGACGATGACGGCCGGACCGGCGACGCCGGCGGCCTGTCGGCCGCTCAGGCTGAAGATGCCGGAGCCGATCATCACTCCGAGTCCGAGCACTACAAGGTCACGCCGGCCGAAGAGACGCGGCAAGCGATGCTTGGCGTCCTCGACACGGTTAAACGCCGATTCCACGGGCAGGCGACGGCCTGCGCTCGGTTCGGTCGCTGTGGGGGGCATGGCAGGGTGCCTCCGTTGCGAGGGAACTGTCGGCCGAAGAGTAGCCGTTGGATCCACAGAGAACCAGAGCCGTACCGCGTGGTGGCTTGAACGTCCGACTGTCAGCTGCGCAAGGTCGTGATGTGGCAGGAAAGCCCGAAGAACAAGAGGTCCTACCGAACGCGTTCGACCAGTTACTCAGTGCCTACGGACGGCACCTGGTGTCCGAGCGCGACCTCAGCACGCATTCGGTCCGGGCGTACGTCGCGGACGTGCGCGGCCTGCTCGTGCATCTCGCCCGGCTCGGCCACGACGACCTGACCACGGCGGACATCCGCGGCATCCGGTCCTGGCTAGCGCAACAGCAGGCGCTCGGCAGGGCCCGCGGAACGATTGCCCGGCGCGCGACGGCGGCGCGGGTGTTCACCGCCTGGGCGCACCGCACCGGGCACGCGCCGACCGACCCGGGCCTGCTGCTCGGCAGCCCGAAGACGCACCGCTCGCTGCCGGGCGTGCTCGGCCGCTCCGCCGCCGAGGCACTGCTCGACCTGGCCGCCACCGCCGCGGACGACGGCGGCCCGGTCGGGCTGCGCGACCTCGCCATCCTCGAGCTGCTGTACGCGACCGGGATCCGGGTCGGCGAGCTGTGCGGGCTCGACGTCGACGACCTGGACCCGGACCGCCGGGTGCTGCGCGTGTTCGGCAAGGGCCGCAAGGAACGCACCGTCCCGTACGGCGCGCCGGCCGCCGCATCGGTCGACCGGTGGCTGCGCCTCGGCCGGCCGGCACTGGCGCGGGCGGGCAGCGGCCCTGCGTTGTTCCTCGGCGCCCGGGGCGGGCGGATAGACCAGCGCGCGGTGCGGCGGATGGTTCACGCCCGGCTGGCTGACGTCCCGGATGCGCCGGACCTGGGGCCGCACGGCCTGCGTCACACGGCCGCGACCCACCTGCTGGAGGGCGGCGCTGATCTCCGCAGCGTCCAGGAACTGCTCGGCCACGCGTCGCTCGCGACCACGCAGATTTACACGCATGTGTCGAGCGAGCGCTTGCGGGCGGCGTACGAGCAGGCGCACCCGCGAGCCTGAGCGGCGACACGGAGCGGGAGCGAGAGCGACGTGCCCGTAACCAGCTCGATGCGGCAGACTGCGACGCATGCGGGTTTCGGCGAAGTCTGACTACGCGCTGCGAGCGTTGATCGAGATCACCCAGCGCAGCGGCGACGGTGGCACCGGCCACGTGATCGCGGCCGAGGAGATCAGCAAGGCGCAGAACATCCCGCACGGGTTCCTGCAGGGCATTCTCGCCGACCTGCGCCGGGCCGGCCTGGTGGCCAGCCAGCGCGGTCAGGCCGGCGGCTGGAAGATGGCGGCCGACCCGTCGTCGGTGTCGATCGCCGACGTGATGCGCGCCGTGGACGGCCCGATCGTCAGCATCTCCGGCACCCGGCCGGAAAGCGTCGAGTACAACGAGCGGGCGGTCGTGCTGCAGAGGGTGTGGATCGCCGCCCGGGCCAGCCTGCGCGACGTACTCGAGCAGACCACGATCGCGCACCTGGCCGCGGCCAAGCTGCCGTCGGTGGTAGAGCGGCGGTCCCGTGACGAGGACGCCTGGCACGCCCGGGTGCCCGGGGCGCCAGCCGTCCCGCACGGCCGGCCGGTCTGACTCAACCGCCACACCCGCCATCAGTGCCGCCTGACCAGGAGTCCGGCGGCCACCGTGGCGAGCGTGGCGAGACCGACCACCGCACGGGCTGGCCCGCTGGAACCGGCCAGAGCCGCGCGCTCGTGCGGCGCAGACGGTCCGGACCCGGACTGCGCGTTCTGGTCGGCCCGGAGCCCGGACACGGGGGCGGACGGACGATCGCGCAGCGGTAGCAGCCGGACCGGTGCCGAGCCGAGCATCGACAGCGGGTCCAGGTAGGTCTTGTCCCGGAGCAGGCCCCAGTGCAGGCACACCCGCGGTGGGCAGTGCCCGGCCGCGCCGGACAGAGTCCCCAGCGGTGCGCCGGCCGCGACCGGTGCGCCGGCGCGGACCGACGGCAGCACCGGCTCGTACGTGGTCCGGGTGGTGCCGTGCGACACCACGACCACGCCGCGCCCGGCCAGCGTCCCGGCGAAGGTCACGGTGCCGGCCGCCGCGGCGCGCACCCGCTGGCCGGGGGAGCCGAGCAGGTCCACCCCGCGGTGTCCCGGCAGCCAGGCCTCCGGCGGTGGCTCGAACCCGCGGACGACGGGCGGCCGCGGAGCCAGCGGCCAGACGCCGCCGCCGGCCGCCGCGGCGGTAGGGCCGGTCACGACCAGGACGATCAGCAGCATCACGAATCGCTTCATGCCTGGAACGTGCCGCGCGCAGGCCGCCCCGGCGGGACCGATCGCCGGACCTGTGGAAAACCAAGCACGAGCAGCGCCTGTGGATGAGAAGTGACCGGTTCGAGCCGCGGTTCGACCCGGGCGGGCGCTTCGTCGTACACTTCCGGTGGCGCCTCGTGTGAACGGGGCGACTTCGCACGCCCGCAGACCAACGGTCTCACGACCAGCGGGCGCACCTCTCGGTCCCGGCAACGGTCGGGATGGGTGCGCGCGGGTGTCAGGTGCACCGGTCCAACCGGCCCGGTGCAGACAACCGAGACCAGCGTCCCGTGAGCGGGACGCGACAGGAGGAACACCCTCATGGCCGTCGTGACCATGAAGCAGCTGCTCGAGAGCGGCGTCCACTTCGGGCACCAGACCCGCCGGTGGAACCCGAAGATGAAGCGCTACATCCTCACCGAGCGCAACGGCATCTACATCATCGACCTGCAGCAGTCGCTGTCCTACATCGACCGCGCGTACCAGTTCGTCCGCAGCACCGTCGCCTCCGGCGGCAGCGTGCTGTTCGTCGGCACCAAGAAGCAGGCCCAGGAGGCCATCGCCGAGCAGGCGACCCGGGTCGGCATGCCGTACGTGAACCAGCGCTGGCTGGGCGGCATGCTCACCAACTTCCAGACGGTGAACAAGCGGCTCCAGCGGCTCAAGGAGCTCGAGCTCATCGACTTCGACGACGTGGCCGCCTCCGGCGTCACCAAGAAAGAGCTGCTGCAGAAGAAGCGCGAGCACGACAAGCTGCTGAGGACCCTCGGTGGTATCCGGGACATGTCCCGGGTCCCGGCCGCGGTCTGGATCGTCGACACGAAGAAGGAGCACCTCGCGGTCGACGAGGCACGCAAGCTGAAGCTGCCGATCATCGGCATCCTGGACACCAACTGCGACCCGGACGAGGTCGACTTCCCGATCCCGGGCAACGACGACGCGATCCGCTCGGTCGGCCTGCTCACCCGCGTTGTCGCCGACGCCGTCGCCGACGGGCTGATGGCCCGGTCCGGCCAGGGTGCCGCGGCCGCCGGCGAGGAGCTGGGCGCCGAGGAGCCGATGGCTGCGTGGGAGCGCGAGCTGCTCGAGAGCCAGGGCGCCGCCGACACCCCGGCCGACGCCGCTGCCGCCGCGACCCCGAAGGCCGAGGCCGCACCGGCTGCGGACGCGGCCCCGCAGGACGCGCCGACCGCTGACGCGCCGACCGCTGACGAGCCGACTGCTGACGCGCCGACCGCTGACGAGCCGACCGCAGTGGCCGCGCCGACCGCAGAGGCCGAGCCGACCGCAGAGGCCGCGCCGACCGCAGAGGCCACCGACGTCACCGAGGCGCCGGCGACCGACGAGCCGCAGGCCTGAGCCGCACCCCCTTACGACGACCCCGCTTCGACCAAGAGAGAACGAGGAATGGCGAACTACACCGCCGCGGACGTGAAGAAGCTCCGCGACAGCACCGGCGCGGGCATGATGGACGCGAAGAAGGCGCTCGAGGAGACCGACGGCGACTTCGACAAGGCGATCGAGGTGCTGCGCGTGACCGGCGCCGCGAAGGCGGCCAAGCGGGGCGCCGAGCGCTCCGCGCAGAACGGCCTGGTCGCCGCGGCCGAGAACGCGATGATCCAGCTGAGCTGCGAGACCGACTTCGTGGCGAAGAACGAGCAGTTCCAGCAGCTCGCCGCCGACATCGTCGCGCATGCCGCGGCGGCCAAGGTCGGCGACGTGAAGGCGCTGCTGGACGAGACACTGGCCGACGGCAAGACCGTTGCCGAGAACATCGAGTCGCTGGCCGCGGTGATCGGCGAGAAGCTCGAGCTGAGCAAGGTCGTGCTGCTTGACGGCCGGGTCGCGGCGTACATGCACAAGCGGTCCGCGGACCTGCCGCCGCAGGTCGGCGTACTGGTCGAGTTCACCGGCGACAACCTGGACGCCGCCCGCGGCGCCGCGATGCAGGTCGCCGCCATGCGCCCGATGTACACGCACCGCGACGAGGTGCCGGCCGAGACGGTGGCGCACGAGCGCCGGATCGCCGAGGCGACCGCCCGCGAGGAGGGCAAGCCGGAGCAGGCGCTGCCGAAGATCATCGAGGGCCGGGTGAACGCGTATTTCAAGGACGTCGCGCTGCTCGACCAGCCGTCGGTGACGGACCTGAAGAAGTCTGTCAAGGCGGTGCTCGACGAGGCCGGTGTCGAGGTCAGGCGGTTCGCGCGCTTCGAGGTCGGCCAAGCCTGACCCCAGCCTGACCCCAGCCTGCGAGGCACCGAACAGCACCACCGACGAGGAGGCCGGAGAGTCGTGACGGAAGCATCGGTGACCGAGACGACCACGGCCTCTTCGGCGTCCCCGCCGGCGGAGAAGCCGGCGCACCAGCGGGTGCTGCTGAAGCTGTCCGGCGAGGTGTTCGGCGGCGGCAAGCTCGGCGTCGACCCGGACGTGGTGAACTCGATCGCCAAGCAGATCGCCGACGTGGTCCGCTCCGGTGTCGAGGTGGCGGTAGTGGTCGGCGGCGGCAACTTCTTCCGCGGCGCAGAGCTGCAGCAGCGCGGGATGGAACGGAACCGGGCCGACTACATGGGCATGCTCGGCACGGTGATGAACTGCCTGGCGCTGCAGGACTTCCTGGAGAAGCTAGGTATCGAGACCCGGGTGCAGACCGCGATCACGATGGGCCAGGTCGCGGAGCCGTACATCCCGCGCCGGGCCGACCGGCACCTGAGCAAGGGCCGGGTGGTGATCTTCGGCGCCGGCTCCGGGATGCCGTACTTCTCCACCGACACGGTCGCCGCGCAGCGCGCGCTGGAGATCGGCGCCGAGGTGCTGCTGATGGGCAAGCAGGGCGTGGACGGAGTGTATGACTCCGACCCGAAGAAGAACGCCGACGCGGTCAAGTACGACCAGCTCTCGTACGACGACTTCCTGGCCCGCAGCCTCAGGGTCGCGGATGCGACCGCGATCAGCCTGGCCCGCGACAACCGGCTGCCGATCGTGATCTTCGGTCTGGAGGAGGGCAACATCGCCCGCGTCGTCCGGGGTGAGAAGATCGGCACACTCGTCTCCGCGGAGTAGTCCCGGCGACCGAGTAGGTTTCAGCCAACAGGTCGCGACAGTGCGGCTCAGCAGATGGAGAGGGAGGACCGGTCGTGATCGACGAAGCGCTCCGCGAGGCCGAGCAGAAGATGCGGAAGGCCGTGGAGGTCGCCAAGGAGGAGTTCGCGGCGATCCGGACCGGCCGTGCCCACCCGGCGATGTTCGCGAACATCACGGCTGACTACTACGGCACCCCGACGCCGATCCAGCAGCTGGCCGGTTTCCAGGTGCCGGAGCCGCGCACGATCCTCATCTCGCCCTACGACAAGGGCGCGATGACCGCGATCGAGAAGGCGATCCGGGACTCCGACCTGGGTGTGAATCCGGGCAACGACGGCGGCATCATCCGCGTCGTGATGCCGCAGCTCACCGAGGAGCGCCGCAAGGAGTACATCAAGGTCGCGAAGACCAAGGCCGAAGAGGGCAAGGTTGCCATTCGCAACATCCGCCGGCACGCCAAGGACTCGATGGACAAGTCCATCAAGGACGGCGAGGTCGGCGAGGACGAGGGCAAGAGTGCTGAGAAGCGTCTCGACGGGGTCACGAAGAAGTACGTCGACTCCATCGACGAGCTGCTCAAGCACAAGGAAGCCGAACTGCTCGAGGTATAGGTGGTGGTCGACCAGAGTCCGCCCTCTACAGGTCGCGCGGGCCGGAACCTGCCTGCCGCGATCGGTGTCGGACTTGTCCTCGGCGCGGCCATCCTCGTCTCGCTGTTCACCGTCAAGGTGCTGTTCCTGGTCCTCGTGCTGGCCACCATCCTGCTCGCGGTGGACGAGGTCGCGAAGGCGCTCAGCACCGGCGGCACCAAGGTCGAGCGGATACCGATCCTCGCCGGCACCGCCGCGATACTGGTGGCGACGTACTTCGATGGCATCCGGGCACTGCTGATCGCGCTCGCGCTATCCGTGCTGGCGACGATCTTCTGGCGGATGCCCAAGGGGTCGGCCGGGTTCGTCCGGGACACCTCCGCGGGTGTGTTCGTGATCGCGTACGTGCCGATGCTGGCCGGGTTCGCGGTGCTGCTCAGCATCCCGGAGGACGGGCCGTGGCGGGTGGTCACGTTCTTCGTCGTGGTGGTCGCCAGTGACACCGGCGGGTACATCGTCGGGGTGCTGTTCGGGAAGCACCCGATGGCACCGACGATCAGCCCGAAGAAGTCCTGGGAGGGCTTCGCCGGCTCGGCGGTGGCGTGCATCGTGGCCGGCACGCTGTGCGTGGTGTACTTCCTCGACGGCAGCTGGTGGGTCGGCGCGCTGGTCGGTGCGGTCGCCGTACTGTCCGCGACCCTCGGCGACCTCGGCGAGTCGATGATCAAGCGCGACCTCGGCATCAAGGACATGTCGAACCTGCTGCCCGGGCACGGCGGCCTGATGGACCGGCTCGACTCGCTGCTGGCGACCGCGCCGTTCGTCTGGATACTGCTCCACCTGCTGGTCACCTCGTAAGAAAGTTCCGACCGCCAGCCAACCTTTCGCCTCGTTCCGGCGTCCCTGGGATTGCCGGAGCTCGAGAGGGGCGGGGGATGAGGGACGCGGATCGCGAGGCGTTCGACGAGTTCGTGCGCGCGCGGCTGCCGCAGCTGCTCCGGTTCGGTCATGCCCTGACGGGGAGCCCGCACGCCGGTGCCGACCTGGTCCAGGACGCGCTCGAGCGGACGATGCTGGCCTGGTCCCGGATCGACTCGAAGGACGACCCCGAGGGATACGTACGACGCATCATGGTGAACCGCAACGTGAGCATCTGGCGCCGGTACCGCCGCGAGCGGCTGGTGGACGAGGTGCCGGAGCGACAGCTGCCGGACCGGACCCGCGACGACAGTCTCTGGGAGGCGATCAAGCTGCTGCCGACGAAGCAGCGGGCGATCATCGTGCTGCGTTATTACGAGGACCTCAGCGAGGCGCAGATCGCGGCCACGATGGGCTGCAGCGCCGGCACGGTGAAGAGCCAGGCGTCCCGGGCGATGGCGAAGCTGCGCGAACTGGTGAAGGACGACGCGATGGTCGGAGGTGAGGCACGGTGAGTGGCCTCGAGGACGACCTGAAGCGGGTGCTGGAGCAGCGGGCGGACGGCGACTACGTCACCGGTGCCGACACGATGCTGGAGCGGGTCCACAGTGGTGCGCAGCGGCTGCACCGGCGCAGGGTCGGCGCCGCCGTGCTGTGCACGCTGGCCCTGGTCGCCGCGGGCGCGGGGGTCGCGCTCGGCGGTGGCAACCTGACCAACACCACCCCGCCGGTGGTGACCCAGACGACCACCGCGGTGCCGTCGAACGGGCCGACCACGGCACCGCCGAGCGTGCCCGCGAGCCAGGGAGTGCAGAAGCCGCCGGTCGGCGGACGCACCACCGGTACGACGAGCACCCCGCCGACCGGGTCCACGACGCCTCGGCCGAGCACAGGTACGACGACCACGCGGCCGCCGTCCGGTCCGGTGGTCACCGGCTTCCAGCCGTCGGCGATCCGGGCCCGCGGGGCCGGCACGTTCTGGGCCGTCGGCCGGGCGGACTGCGACGGGAAGCCGTGCTCGCCGGTGCTGGTCAGCCGCGACGGCGGGCAGTCCTTCAGCGTGGCCGGCGTCCCGCCCGGCGACCACCACACGGTCGGCGGCGACGGCGACTACCTGTGGGTGTACGGGTCGAGCGGATTCCACCACAGCTATGACGGCGGCCGGACCTGGGCGCGGCCGGGTCCCGACCCGGGTTGGGTGACCAGGACGTTCAACACCAGCGGGCCGCCGGTCATCGTCGTGAACGACGGCGGCAAGCCCAAGCTGCTGCAAGGTGGCGGGATCCCGTACTTCCGCGAGATCGAGAAGGGTCTGGAGCGCCCCGACGACTGGTCACACTGGGGCCGCGCCGTGGCCAGCGGCCGGGTCGGCGACACCATCGCGGTCACCGTGTCGAACACGAACCACGTGCCCCGGCCGACCGGCTGCAAGGCCACAGCGGACGCCTCGCAGGTGTCGGTGGTTGGCGACGTGATCTGGCTGCTCTGCCCGGCCGGCTCGTACTTCTCCGTGCTGCGGTCCGCCGATGCCGGGCTGACCTGGACGACGGTGGCGAAGAACGTCCGCGGTACGTCGGGCATGGGACTGGCGGCACGCAGCGCGTCGACGGTGGTGGTCGGGATGAACAGTGGCTGGGGGCTGCGAGTGATCACCTCTGGCGGCAGCGTGCGCGAGGTGAGGATCCCGGGCGTGCTGGACGCGGGCTCGGTGCACTTCCAGACCGCCGACGTCGGCTACCTGGTCGACCGCGACAGCGGCTACCGCAGCACCGACGGCGGGCTCACCTGGTCCAAGCTGCTCTTCACCGGCTTCCGCTGAGCGCTGCGGAACGTACCGTGGCAGGTGGAGCGCGCCCTTGCAGTGATCGGAGATGGCCTCATGACGACGACGGCCGACCAGTTCCCGATGTACGTCGACGGACGCGAGACGCAGGCCGCGTCCGGGCGTACCTACCAGTCGATCAACCCGTTCGACGGCAAGCCGTGGGCGACGGTCCCGGACGCCGGTGCCGCGGATGTCGACGAGGCGGTGGCGGCCGCGCGGCGGGCGCTCGATGGGGAGTGGGGTGGGTACACCGCGACCCACCGCGGCCGGCTGCTGCGCCGGCTGGCCGACCTGATCGCCCGTGATGCCGACCGGCTCGCCGAGCTGGAGACCAGGGACAACGGCAAGCTGCTGCGCGAGATGTCCGGCCAGATGGCGACCCTGCCCGAGTGGTTCCACTACTTCGCCGGGCTGGCCGACAAGGTCGAGGGCCGGGTGATCCCGACCGACAAGCCGAACTTCTTCGTATACACCCGCAACGAGCCGGTCGGCGTCGTCGCGGCGATCGTGCCGTGGAACTCACCGCTGCTCCTGCTGGCTTGGAAGCTCGCACCGGCGCTGGCGGCCGGCTGCACGGTGGTGGCCAAGCCGAGCGACTACACGCCGGTCAGCACGGTCGCGCTGGCCGGGCTGGTCGACGAGGCCGGCTTCCCGCCCGGGGTCTTCAACGTCGTGACCGGATGGGGGCCCGAGGTCGGTGCCGCACTGGCCAGGCATCCGGGGGTGGACAAGATCGCCTTCACCGGCTCGACGGCGGTCGGCAAGCTGATCGCGCACGCCGCCGCCGAGAACCTGACCCGGGTCACGCTCGAGCTGGGCGGCAAGTCCGCGCAGGTCGTGTTCGACGACGCCGACCTGGACGCGGCGACCAACGGCATTGTCGGCGGCGTGTTCGCCGCGACCGGCCAGACCTGCATGGCGGGGTCGCGGGTCGTGGTCCAGCGCGACGTGGCCGACGCACTCGTCGAACGGCTGGTCGACAGGGCACGGCGGATCGTGATCGGCGACCCGATGGACACCGCCACGGAGATGGGACCGCTCGCGACCGACAAGCAGTTCGCCACGGTCTGCGGGCACTTCGAGTCGGCCCGCGCGGACGGCGCGACGATCGCGTACGGCGGCAGCCCGGTCGACGAGCTCGGCGGTTACTTCGTCCATCCGACGGTGCTGACGGGTGCGACGCCGGGGATGCGCGCGGTGCGCGAGGAGATCTTCGGCCCGGTGGTCGCGGTCAGCACGTTCTCCGACGAGGACGAGGCGATCGCGCTGGCCAACGGCACCGAGTTCGGGCTGGCCGGGTCCGTGTGGACGAGAGACATCCAGCGGGCGCACCGGGTCGCAGCACGACTCCGTGCCGGGACGGTATGGATCAACGCCTACCGAGTGGTGGCACCGCACGTACCATTCGGCGGCTTCGGGCAGAGCGGGATGGGCCGGGAGAACGGCGCAGAGGCGATCCGCGAGTACACCGCGACCAAGTCGGTGTGGGTGGAACTCACCGGCGCCACTCGCGACCCGTTCACGCTCGGCTGAACCCTCGCCGTGGTGTGAGTTTGTGAAACCGCGGCCGGGGCGGGGAGAATCGTCGGGCGATGAACTCCACCTCCCTGCCCCTGGTCTTCGACGAGCCGCGCCGTGCGAAGAAGCCGCCGCGGCATCTCGCGGATCTCACCGGCGCCGAGCGGCGTACCGCGGTCACCGAGCTCGGCGAACCCGCGTTCCGGGCCCGCCAGCTGTCCAACCACTACTTCACCCGGCTGGTGAACGACCCCGAGCTGATGACCGATCTGCCGGCCGCGTCCCGGGACAGGCTGGTCACGGAGCTGATGCCGCCGCTGCTGACGAAGGTGCGCGACCTGGAGTGCGACGGCGGCATGACGCGCAAGACGCTGTGGCGGCTGCTCGACGGGTCACTGGTGGAGTCGGTGCTGATGCGGTACCCGGGCCGGGTCACCATGTGCGTGTCGTCGCAGGCCGGCTGCGGAATGGCCTGCCCGTTCTGCGCCACCGGCCAGGCCGGGCTGACCCGCAATATGAGCACCGCCGAGATCGTCGAGCAGGTGGTGGACGGCGCGCGGGCGCTGGCCCGCGGCGAGGTGGCAGGCGGGCCCGGCCGAGTCAGCAACATCGTGTTCATGGGCATGGGCGAGCCGATGGCCAACTACAAGGCCGTGATCGGCGCGGTCCGGCGGTTCACCGAGCCCGCGCCCGATGGGCTCGGCATCTCCGCCCGCGGCGTCACCGTCTCCACCGTGGGCCTGGTGCCGAGGATGAACCAGCTGGCCGGGGAGGGCATCCCGGTCACGCTGGCGCTCAGCCTGCACGCGCCGGACGACGAGCTGCGCGACGAGCTAGTGCCGATCAACAACCGCTGGAAGGTCGACGAGGTGCTCGACGCGGCCTGGTCGTACGCCGAGAGGACCAAGCGCCGGGTCTCGATCGAGTACGCGCTGATCCGCGACATCAACGACCACGCCTGGCGGGCCGACCTGCTGGGGGAGAAGCTCGCGTCGTACGGCGATTGGGGCTGGGTGCACGTCAACCTGATCCCGCTGAACCCGACGCCCGGGTCGAAGTGGACCGCGTCCGACCCGGCCGATGAGCGGGAGTTCGTCCGCCGGCTGGAGGCGCACGGGATCCCGACCACGGTTCGCGACACGCGCGGCCGCGAGATCGACGGAGCCTGCGGCCAACTGGCCGCCCAAGGCTGACAGCGGTTTCGGCACGGCGGTCACGGGCTGTGATCCTGGTCGCGACTTGGGTCGCTACCCGGGCGCGGAGGCGGGACGCCGGTGACGACCGGGTGGCGGTGTCCCGGCGCGGAGCGCTCGACCTGATCGCGTTCTGACCCGTGGCAGCCGGAGCTCACCGGCCCTACGTGATGCCGCTGGCGACCTCGCGACAGCGTGCGGCAGATCTCTCTCTCGCCGCCCTACACTCCCTCCCGTGATCAGGCCCGAGTTCACCCTGCGGCGGTTCGGCCGCGGCTACCGGCGCCAGGACGTGGACGCGCTGGTCGACCGGTTGCTGGCGACGCTGACGCACCGCCCCGTGGAGCGTCCGGTACGCCGCGGCGAGCTGGAGCGGCTCCGGTTCCGGACCACGATCGCGGAGCCGGGCTACGCGATCGTCGAGGTCGACAAGTACGTGCGGCAGGCGATGGCCTGGCTGCCCGCCGACGGTCAGCCGACCGAGCCGTACCCGCGGCCGCAGTTCACGCCGGGCCGGCTGCGGGAGGGCTACGAGATCGCCGAGGTGGACGCGCTGGTCGAACGAATCCTCGCCACCCTCACCGGCAGACCGGTGGTCCGGCCGGTGAGCGCGAAGGAGATTCGCGAGGTCGAGTTCACCCCGGTGCGGTTCCGGGAGGGGTACGACGTCGCGGAGGTCGACGCCTTCCTCGAGAAGGCCGAGGGCTGGTTGCGAAACCGGTGAGCCGTCAGCCGGTGTCGCCGGTGACCCGGAACGAGCGCAGCCGGTCGATCGCCAGCCAGGCGAACCCCACGGTGAACAGCACACTCATCACCAGCGAGAGCGGTACGGCCACCTTGCCCTCCAGGATCACGCTCGGCGCGATCTCGTCCGCCAGCGCCACGCAGTACTGCTGGATCGACAGCACCCGGGTGCGGGGCACGAACCCGGCCAGTAGACCTTCCCAGACCAGCACGTAGACCAGCCCGAGCAGCACCGGCCGCCGAGTCAGCAGGCTGATCGCGACGAACACCGCCGAGTACGCGACGGCGCCGACGGCACCGGCCAGCACCAGGGCAAGGCCGAACCGGACGCCGTCTGCCAGTGAGCCCGCTATGAACAGCGGCACCGCGACCGTGGCCGCGGTGACGGTCGCGGCGACGGCCAGCTTGGACAGCACGATCGTTGACCGGGGCAACGGCTTCGTGAGGATGTGCACCACGGTGCCGTCGTCGATCTCCGAGCCGAGCACGCCGGTACCGACCACCAGCGCGACCACCGGCAGCAGCACACCGAGACCGAGCCCGGCGATCACCGGTTCGCCCCAGTCGGCCGGTTCCACGTCGTACCCGCTGGTCAGTGCGGCGAGCAGCACCACGAGCAGCGGCAGCGGCAACAGCAGCAGGAACCGCCGCCGGCCGAGCAGGCCGCGCAGCGTGATCCGCACGATCGTCGGGTCCACTCAGACCTCCACCAGGTAGGAGAAGACGCTCTCCAAGGACTCGTCGGACGGCAGCAACCGGTGCACCCGGACACCTTCGCCGAGCGCGATCCGAGGCAGTGCCCGGGTGAAGCTGCCGTAGTCGCCGGCGCGCACGGTCAGCCCGTCGCCGTCGATCTCGATCGCCGCCACCGAGTCGTGCCGCATCAGCGCGACCGCGAGCCGCCGGTCGTCGCTGGACCGCAGGCTGAACACATGCGGTCGGTTCGACATCAGCCGCCGGATCGCCCGGTAGTCGCCGGACGCCGCGAGCCTGCCGGCGATCATCACCTGCACGGTGTCGGAGACCTGCTCGACCTCCTCCAGGATGTGCGAGCTGAACAGGATGGTGCGGCCCTGCTCGCCGAGCTTGCGCAGCAGGTCCATCATCTGCAGCCGCTGCCGGGGGTCGAGGCCGTTGAACGGCTCGTCCAGCAGCAGCACCTGCGGGTCGTGCACCAGCGCCGCGGCGACCCGGGTCCGCTGGCGCATTCCCTTGGAGTAGGTGCCGATCCGCCGGTCCTGCGCCTCTGTCATCTCGACCAGCCCGATCGCGCGTGCGGCGGCCGCCTCCGGGTCCGGAAGGCGCTGCAGTCGCGCGCTGGCAAGCACGAACTCGGCCGCGGTCAGGAACGAGTGCGCCGCTTCCTGCTCGCTGACCAGCCCGAGCAGCCGGTAGATCCCCGGGTTGCGCCAGGCCGGTGCGCCGCCGACCGTGACGGCGCCGCGGGACGGCGGCAGCAGCCCGGCCATCAGGTGCAGCACGGTGGTCTTGCCGGCGCCGTTCGGCCCGAGCAGGCCGGTCACGCCGGGCCGCAGCGTCATCGTCACGTCGTTCACCGCGACCACGTTCCCGTACCACAGCGAGGTCCGGTCCAGCTGGACGTCGGTCATGACCGGGCCACCTTCCGGTACCGCAGCAGCAGCAGGACGACGCACACCACGACGAGAACGGCGGCGGTGGCGAGGTAGAGCGGACCGAAGTCGCCGACCTGGAGTCCGGCCCCCTGGCTGCTGCCCCCCAGCCACGTCCGCACGCCCTGGATCAGGCTCGGCGGGCTGAAGATCCCGGCCAGCTCGTTCGCGGTCTGCGACGGCAATGAGGCCATCACGGCGACGACCGGGGCGCTGACGAGGAACACCGCCACGATCCCGCCCGCGGCGAACGCCCGCCTGCCGGTCAAGGACGCGACCAGCAGCGCGATCGACGCGAACACCGCGGCCCACAGTCCGGCGTACAGCAGGCCGCCGAGCATGTCGGTGAACTCGTCCCAGATCTGCCGTGCCCCGCCGTCCAGCGAGAAGCCGGAGATGCCGAACATCAGCAGTTGCGGCGCGCCGAGCAGCAGCCACACGGTGGTGGCCAGCGCGAGCAGCTTGGCGAACACGTAGTCGCTGCTGCGCAGTGGGCGGGAGAAGTACAGTGCCGGCACCCCGGACCGCAGATCGCGCGAGACCAGCTCGGGGGCGGCGACCGCGACGGAGAAGATCACCAGCCAGCTCATCGTGTCCGCGAAACCCAGGTACATGTCGTCGATCTCGTTGTCACTCATCTCGACCCGCAGCACCGCGAGTACGACGGCGGCCAGGCCGATGGTCCCGGCGACCAGCCACGGGAAGATCTTGGCCTTCGCGGTCCGGCCGAGACCGAACGCCGTCCGCAGGCTGTGGGTGTACAGGGATCGCACGATGTAGCCGCGGCCGCGGCGCTCACCGGCGTACCGCTGATAGCCGATGTCGTGGATGACACCCGCGGGTTCAGACATGGCCGGCCGCCTCGTCGTCCCTGGCGAACAGCTCGCTGACCCGGTGCCGGCGCTGGTCCAGCCGGTGCAGCGGCAGATCCAGCTCGGCGACCGCGGCGAGAATCTCGTCGTACGTCTCGTCGCCGGTTAGGGGGACGAGCAGCAGCCGCCCGTCCCGCTTCGCGGTCAGGCCACCGGCCTCGAGCCGCGCGGCGAGGCGGTCCAGTCGCTCGGTCACCTCGACCACGAGTACGTCGGTGACCTCGGTCATCGCGGACACGTCGTCCGAACGCAGCAGCCGGCCGCCCTCGATCGCCACCAGGCTGGTGCAGATCCGTTCGATCTCGCCGAGCAGGTGCGAGCACACCACCACCGATATCCCGAACTCGGTCCCGATCCGGTGGATCAGCGTCAGCATCGCGTCCCGCCCGGCCGGGTCGAGGCCGTTGGTCGGCTCGTCCAGCAGCAGCAGGTCCGGGTCGTGCACCAGCGCCTGCGCCAGCTTGGCGCGCTGCCGCATCCCGGTCGAGTAGCCGCCGATCTGCCGGTACCGCTCCTCGTACAGGCCGACGTGCCGCAACGTCTCCGATGCCCGCTCACGTGCCGCGGTCTTCGGCAGCCCGCTGATCCGGCCCAGGTGCGTGACCAGCTCGGCGGCGGTCAGGTCCGGCGGCAGGCACTCGTGCTCCGGCATGTAGCCGACCTTGGTCCGCACCTCATCGGTGTCCGCGATCGGGTCCAGACCGAGCACGTGCACGCGGCCGCTGGTCGGGGTGAGCAGACCGAGCACGAGTTTCAGCAGCGTCGACTTGCCGGCCCCGTTCGCGCCGACCAGCCCGACGATGCCCGGCTCGAACTTGACGGTCAGCTGGTGCAACGCCGTGACCCGGCCGTTGTAGGTCTTGGTCAGCGCCTCCGTCGTGATGGTCGCCACAGGGCTGACGGTAGGGCGTGGGCGGGTTCACCCGGCATCCGGCGCGACCCTGGCTCGACCCCTGCCTACCCTCGACTTTCGTCAACCGCTGCACCGGTAGGCGACCTCCAGGCCACCACAACCCCCGTTCCCCGGCGCTCGCCCGGTCACCCGGACCGGGCCGCCGAACCCGAGGTGGCCTGGAGGTCGGCCGCCCTCAGAAGGTCGCCTCGGTGTGCTTCTCCTTCGGCGGTTGCTGGTGCGGCTGCTGCGGGTACTGCTCGGACATGATGTGAAATCCCCCTCTGGATGGGTGGTCTGCTCTCCAGCGGCCCCCGGAGAGCGCACCCGGGCTGTTTATCGTTCGAGAACACGGAGCGTTACACGCTCCTCGACAGCGCAGGTCGGCAGGTGCGGTGCTGGTGCGGGACGCGGCGGCCGCCTCCCTTACGCGGTGGACGCGACCAGGCCGGCCGCGTCCTCGACGCTGTCGACCAGGTGCACCGAGTACTGCATCTGCCGGTCACGGCCGAGCGAGCGCAGCACGTCCCAGACCGGCAGATGCTCGGTCCAGTGCTCGGTACCGACCAGGATCATCGGCACCTGCGTGGCCGCGTCGCCGTAGTAGTTCGGCGTCACCGCCTGGAAGATCTCCTGCACCGTGCCGGCCGCGCCGGGCAGGTAGACGATGCCGCCGCGGGCCCGGTGCAGCAGCACGTCCTCGCGCAGCGCGTTGGAGAAGTACTTCGCGATGTGGCCGGCGAACACATTCGGCGGTTCGTGCCCGTAGAACCAGGTCGGCACCGAGACGCCCCCGTCGCCGGGATACCGCGCGCGGACAGCCATCGCCGACCGGGCCCAGGCGGTGATCGATGGCCGGAACGTGGGCACCGCCGCGAGCGCGACCAGTGCCTCGTCCACCGCGTCGTCGTCGTACGTCGCCAGCCGGGCGCCCAGGTTCGCGGCCTCCATCGCGCCCGGTCCGCCGCCGGTCGCCACGGTCAGCCCCTGCCGGGCGAGCGTCCGGCCGAGCAGTACCGCGTCGCGGTAGGTGTCGTCGCCGCGAGCGATGCCGTGGCCGCCCATCACGCCGACCCAGACCGGTTCGGCCGGCCGCTCGGCGAGGGCGTCGGCGATCGAGTGGTCGTGCAGCGCGGCCGCCAGCGTGTGGCCGAGGTCGCCGATCTCGACGTGCTGCCGGGACCACGCGTAGATCCGCGCGTCGGGGGTCGCGTCGTACCCGCGCTGCAACCCGTCGTACAGCTCGTCGGCGGTGTAGAGGGCGCCGCGGTACGGGTCGAACGGCAACGACGGGATCGCCGGGAACACCAGCCCGCCACCGTCGCGGACCCACTTCTCGGCGCGGTCGGCCAGGTTGCAGCCGAGGAACAGCGAACCGGCCGGGTCCAGCCGCAGCAGCGTGTCGGTCCGGGCAGACAGGTTGACTGACTGGACCCGCCAGCCGTTCATCGTGCTCGCGCCGGCCGCGACGGCACGATCGAAATCGGCCAGCGACTCGATCTCTGTGTGCGGAACGCTCGGAGTCGTCACGCAGCGCATCGTAGTGGTGCGCGCGAGCCGGAACGTCTTGAATGGGCCCATGACTGGCGCACATGCGGAACTCTGGGACCGGCACAAGAACGTCATGCCGAACTGGCTCGCGTTGTACTACGACGAGCCGATCGAGATCACGACGGGCAACGGCCGGCGGGTCACCGACGCGGAGGGCAACAGCTACCTGGACTTCTTCGCCGGGATCCTCACCAACGCGATCGGGTACGACATCCAGGAGATCTCCGACGCGGTCCGCGAGCAGCTGGACAGCGGCATCGCGCACACGTCCACGCTGTACCTGATCCGGCGCCAGGTCGAGCTGGCCGAGCAGATCGCCTCGCTGTCCGGGATCGAGAACGCGAAGGTGTTCTTCACCAACTCCGGCACCGAGGCGAACGAGGCGGCGCTGATGCTCGCCACCCAGCTCCGCCGGTCGAACCAGGTGCTGGCACTTCGGAACTCCTACCACGGCAGGGCCTTCGGCACGATCGGCATCACCGGCAACCGTGGCTGGTCGGCCTCCAGCCTGACCCCGGTGAACGTGTCCTACGTGCACGGCGGGTACCGCTACCGCAGCCCGTTCCGGGAGCTGTCCGACGCCGACTACGTCAAGGCGTGCGTCGCGGACCTGCAGGAGATCATCGAGACCACCACCGCCGGCGACGTGGCCTGCATGATCGCCGAGCCGATCCAGGGCGTCGGCGGGTTCGCCACGCCGCCGGACGGGTTGTTCGGGGCCTTCAAGGAGGTGCTGGACTCCTACGGGATCCTGCTCGTCTCCGACGAGGTGCAGACCGGCTGGGGCCGGACCGGCGAGCACTTCTGGGGAATGGAGGCTCATGGCGTGGTGCCGGACGCGATGACGTTCGCGAAGGGACTCGGCAACGGGTTCGCGATCGGCGGCATCGTGGCGCGGCCGGACCTGATGGACTCGCTGAACGCGAACTCGATCTCCACCTTCGGCGGCAACCCGATCGCGACCACCGCCGCCAAGGCCACGCTGGACTACCTGCTCGACCACGACCTGCAGGCGAACGCCGCCAAGCGCGGCGCGCAGCTCGCGGACGGGCTGCGCGGCATCTCCGACGAGCACCCGGAGCTGGGCGACGTCCGCGGCAAGGGACTGATGCTGGCCGCGGAGCTGGTGAATCCCGCCGACCGGACCCCGGACGCGAAGCTGGCCGCGGCGTTGATGCAGCAGACCAAGGAGAACGGGCTGCTGGTCGGCAAGGGCGGGCTGTACGGGAACGTGCTGCGGATGGCGCCGCCGATGACGCTCACCGAAGAGGAGGCCGCCGAGGGCCTCGAGATCCTCCGCCGCACCTTCGACGAGGTCTGCTAGTCACCGCTGGTGGCCGGTCCCGGCCGGGATGATCCACTCCTGGCCGGCGCCGGTCACCTCGCCGAGCCGCTCGAAGTCTCGGTCGTAGTGCAGCACGGTCAGACCGTGCTCCGCCGCGGTGGTCGCGACCATGACATCGATGATCGACGTGCGGTGCTGCCCTCTTGCGGCGAGTTCCTCCTGCGTGTCGATGGTGCGGGCTGGGTTCTGTGGCTCGACCCGTGGCAGCGCATCGAGCGCATCACGAAGGCGCGCCCAGTCGCTGGCGTCACGTGTGCTGTACAGGATCTCGAGCATGACCACCGAACACACCGCGAGGTCGCCCACGCGCGTGAGATTGTCTATCAACTCCGCAGCACGGAGATTGACCATGCTCTGCTGGAAGGCGCTGTTGTCGAGCAGGTAAGTCACTCGGCGTCCCGCAGGCCATCCAGTCGAGCGACCTGCGCGAGGAACTTGTAATCCGTGGTGTCCATGCGAGCCCAGAACTCGGCCTTCTCGGCCTCGCTCATTCGCTCGTACTCATCCACTGACTCGTGCAGGTACTTCCCAAGCAGGCTCAGGCTTTCGGCGCGGCGGGCGGCGGCGTCCTGGAGGGCACGGTTGACGGTGTCCTTCTTCGTCTTCGTGCCGTAGAAGAGGCGTGCCTGTTCCAAGGCCTCTTCGTCGATGTCGATCAGGGTGTTCGCCATATGCATCACCATGCCCATATAGGTAGCAGGATCAGTCTATATAGCGCGTGCGGTTATCCACAGAGGCTCAGCGGAATGCGCTCTGGCCAGTGAGCGCCTGGCCGATCACGAGCTGGTGCACCTCGGAGGTGCCCTCGTAGGTCAGCACCGACTCGAGGTTGTTCGCGTGCCGCATCACCGGGTACTCGCCGCTGATGCCGTTGGCGCCGAGGATCGTGCGGCACTCGCGCGCGATCGCGATCGCCTCGCGGACGTTGTTGAGCTTGCCGACGCTGACCTGCTCTGGTCGCAGCTCGCCGCGCTCCTTCAGCCGGCCCAGGTGTACGGCGAGCAGCAGGCCCTTGTTCAGCTCGACCGCCATGTCCGCGAGCTTGGCCTGGGTCAGCTGGTACGCCGTCAGCGGCTTGTCGAACACGTCCCGGTCGGTGGCGTACGCGATCGCGGTCTCCAGGCAGTCGCGGGCCGCGCCCATGGCGCCGAACACGATCCCGAAGCGGGCCTCGTTCAGGCAGCCGAGCGGGCCGGACAGGCCGCGCGCCTCGGGCAGCATCGCGCTCGCCGGCAGCCGGACGTCGGACAGCACCAGCTCGGAGGTGACGGAGGCGCGCAGCGACATCTTCCGGGTGATCTCGGGCGCGCTGAAGCCGTCGATGTCGGTCGGTACGACGAAGCCGCGGACGCCGTCGTCGGTACGGGCCCAGACGATCGCGACATCGGCGACGGTGCCGTTGGTGATCCACATCTTGTTGCCGTTCAGCACCCAGTCGTCACCGTCGCGGCGGGCGTTCGTCCGCATCCCGGCCGGGTTGGAGCCGAAGTCCGGCTCGGTCAGGCCGAAGCAGCCGATCGCCTCGCCGGCCGCCATCCGCGGCAGCCACTCGGTCTTCTGCTCCTCGGAGCCGTACTTCCAGATCGCGTACATCGCCAGCGAGCCCTGCACGCTGACCAGCGACCGCAGGCCCGAGTCCGCCGCCTCGATCTCCAGGCAGGCCAGGCCGTACGCGACCGAGCCGACCCCCGCGCAGCCGTACCCGGTCAGGTGCATGCCGAGGAAGCCCAGCTTGCCGAGCTCGGCGGCGAGCTCGCGGGCCGGCAGCTCGCCGGCCTCGAACCAGTCCGGCAGGTTCGGCCGCAGCCGTTCGTCGGCGAACCGCCGCGCAGTGGCGCGGATGGCCCGCTCCTCGTCGGTGAGCAGCGCGTCGACGTCGATCAGGTCCAGCGAGGCGGTCATGGGGTCACGCTAGTCCGGCCGGTGAATGTCAGCAGTGGCCGGGATCGCATGGAGATCATGAACTCGTGCCGGGCCAGCGCCGTGGTGACCCGGTTCACGACGCGTTCGGACGGGCGGCCGCCGGGCGCCTCGTAGCACAGGTACAGCGTTCCGCCGGGCCGCAGGCAGCGCCTGACCAGGTCGAGCTCCTTGTCCGCCGCACTGGTCCAGAACACGTTCACGTTGACCGCGAACACCTTGTCGAACGCGCGGTCCGGCTCGTAGCCGTCCAGCGAGGTCTCGACGAACGTCACCCGGTCCAGGTTCGCGGCATTGCGCGCCGACGCCCGGCCGATAGCCGTCGCGGACCGGTCGATCGCGACCAGGTGCCCGCGGTCGATCCGCTCCGCGACCAGCGCTGCCGCCACGCCGGGACCGCAGCCGATCTCGAGGATCTGCTCGCCCGGCTGAGGGTCGACCTGGTGCACCGCCAGCCGGATCCGCTCCGGGACCTTGCCGAGACTGGTCATGACCCGAACGGCCACCACCAGCGCCGCCGGCGTGGATTCCGTACGACGACGCTGCTGTGCTTGGTCCGCCCGGTCACCCGCAGCCGCGGCATTCCGGCCAGTGGTGCGACCGTCTTGTTCTGCACGCTGCCCCACTCGCTGTACACGTCGTCGAGGTCGACAGCCCAGCCTGTAGGCACGACCAGCTGGACCGAGCCGTGCTTGGCCGAGACCTCGACCACGATCTCGGGATGGCGTACCTGGGCGTGCGTGAAGTCGAGCCGGATGTTGGCGTGCTGGGACTCCGTGACGATGTGCGGCGGCACTCGCCACTGGCCGTCGCGCTTGACCGAGCTGCCCTTGGCCCGCAGCACCAGCCGATCCGACGTACCGCCGTGACCGGCTGGGACGAGGTCCGCGGTGATCACGGCGAGCTCCTGCTTGGTCTTGCTGGCGTATATGCGGCTGATCCGCTCGTCCAGCTCCTCCAGGTCCAGCCGGCCGTCGCCGTGCGCGTCCTGCACCAGCGCGGCCGCGGCGTCCCGGTCGTGGTCGGTGGCCCGCAGCGCGGGGGTGGGCCGGCCGGGCGGGTGCTCCATCGTCATACCCGCAACGGTAGTGGCACCGGTGGACCGTCGCCGGGTATAGACAAGGCGGCATGCCTGAGGTCGAGCTGTCCGCCGGAACCATCGAGTACGACGACACCGGTGGCGACGGTCGCGTCCTGGTGCTCCTGCACGGACTCGGTATGGACTCGACGCTGTGGCGGCACGTCGTGGCCGAGCTGCGCGACACGTACCGCTGTGTCGTACCGACGCTGCCGCTGGGGTCGCACCGGTACCCGATGAAGCCCGACGCCGACCTCACCCTGCACGGTCACGCGCGGCTGGTCGCCGAGCTGCTCGACCGGCTCGACCTGCGCGACGTCACCGTCGTACAGAACGACATCAACATCGCCGTCCCGCTCGTCAACGGCCACCCGGAGCGGGTCGCTCGGCTCGTGCTGGTGGCGTGCGAGGCGTTCGACAACTACCCGCCCGGGATGCCGGGCAAGGTGCTGAAGCGGGCCGCGCAGGTGCCGGGCGGACTGTGGGCCGTGTACCAGCCGCTGCGGTCCCGGGCGATGCGGCGGCGACCCCCGTTCGGGCTGCTGGCCAAGCGGCCGATCCCGGACGAGATCACCGACCGCTGGCTGCGTCCGCTGATCGGCGAGCGGTACGCGCGACACGACCTGCGCAAGTACGCCCGGTCCGCGGGGACCCGGCAGATGGTCGAGGCGTGCGGGCGGCTGCGCTCGTTCACCCGACCGGCGCTGGTCGTGTGGGCCCCGGAGGACCGGATGATGCCGCCGGCTCACGGCCGCCGGCTGGCAGAGGTACTCCCGGACGCCGAGCTGGTCGAGATCGAGGACAGCTGGACCCTGATCCCCGAGGACCAGCCGGGCGCCCTCGCCGCCGCCCTGCGCAGCTTCCTCGAACGCACTGCGTAACCGCTTCTCCCCGGACCGGAACCAGCTCGCCCGACCCGTCGTGTGTGCGCGTATCGCCAGGTTCGCCGGACGCGTGCGCGAATCGCCATCCAGCCTGGCTCGACTGTGTGCGCGAATCGCCAGCACCTCCGACCGTGTGCGCGTCTCGCCAGCTCGGCCCGGCGTGTGCGCGAATCGCCAACGAATCGGCCGGATCGTTGGCGATTCGTGAACACACAGCTGGTGGACCTGGCGATCTGCGCACACGGTCGGAGGAGCTGGCGATTCGTGAACACACGGAACCGCTCGGGACCGGCTCGGCCTGGCGATTCGTGAACGCGCTCACGTCGTACACGGCGGGGGAGGTCGGCGGACCCGGGAGGCTGGGACAATGGCGCCGTGCAGCAGCGTGACGTCGTCGTACTCGGCTCGACCGGATCGGTCGGGACTCAGGCCCTCGAGGTGGCCCGCAGCAACCCGGGCCGGTTCAGGGTGGTCGGGCTGTCCGCGGGCGGTGGCGACGTCGAGCTGCTCGCCCGCCAGGCGCTCGAGCATGCCGTCGAGGTGGTCGCGGTGGCCCGGGCGACGGCGGTGCAGGACCTGCAGCTGGCGTTCTACGCGGAGGCACAGCGGCACGGGTACGCCAAGGGCGAGTTCGCGATCCCGAAGATCATTGCCGGGCCGGACGCCGCGAGCGAGCTGGCCGCGCGCCGCTGCGACGTGGTGCTGAACGCGATCACGGGCTCGGTCGGGCTGCGGCCGACACTGGCCGCGCTGGACGCGGGGACCACGCTGGCGCTGGCGAACAAGGAGTCGCTGGTGGTCGGCGGTCCGCTGGTCACCGCGCTGGCGAAGCCGGACCAGATCGTGCCGGTCGACTCCGAGCACAGCGCGATCGCGCAGTGCCTGCGCGGCGGCCGGGCTGACGAGGTACGGCGCCTGGTGCTGACCGCGAGCGGTGGCCCGTTCCGCGGCCGGGACCGGGACGAGCTGACCGAGGTCACGGTCGAGCAGGCGATGGCGCATCCGAACTTCGCGATGGGCCCGGTCATCACGGTGAACTCCGCCACCTTGGTGAACAAGGGCCTGGAGCTGATCGAGGCGCACCTGCTGTTCGGGCTGCCGATGGATGCGGTGCACGTGGTGATTCACCCGCAGCAGCAGATCCATTCGATGGTCGAGTTCGTGGACGGCTCGACGATGGCGCAGGCCTCGCCGCCGAACATGATCCTGCCGATCGCGCTCGGCCTGGGCTGGCCGGACCGGGTACCGGACGCCTCGCCGGCGTGTGACTGGACGACGCCGGCGACCTGGACGTTCGAGCCGCTGGACACCACCGCGTTCCCCGCGGTGCAGCTGGCCCGGGAGGCCGGCGAGACCGGCGGTACCG
Source organism: Kribbellaceae bacterium (assembly GCA_035650275.1). Classification (GTDB taxonomy): domain Bacteria; phylum Actinomycetota; class Actinomycetes; order Propionibacteriales; family Kribbellaceae; genus DASRHY01. Next base: position 40,756 of record DASRHY010000307.1, read on the forward strand.
CACCGGCGGTGTTCAACGCGGCGAACGAGGAGTGCGTCGGCGCGTTCCTGGCCGGGCGGCTGCCGTTCCTGGCGATCGTCGACACGGTCGCCCGGGTGGTGACCGAGCACCACGTACCCTCTACAGAGGACCTGTCCATCGATGACGTACTCGCCGCGGAGGGCTGGGCACGTACGCGTGCCCGGGAGCTGACCGGCGTACAGGAGACCACACGCGCATGAGCGGGCTGCTATGGGTGCTGGGCGCCGGGCTGTTCTTCTTCGGCCTGCTCGCCTCGATCGCGCTGCACGAGATCGGCCACATGGTGCCGGCGAAGAAGTTCGGCATGAAGGTAACGCAGTACTTCGTCGGCTTCGGCCGCACGGTGTGGTCGACCAAGCGCGGTGAGACCGAGTACGGGTTCAAGGCGATCCCGCTCGGCGGCTACGTCCGGATCATCGGCATGTTTCCGCCGTCCAAGACGGTGGAGAACCCCGACGGCACGGTCCAGGTCCGAGCCGCGAACACCGGCCCGTTCCAGTCGCTGATCGAGAATGCCCGCAGCGCCGAGTACGAGACGATCGACAAGGCGGACGCGCCGCGGCTGTTCTACGCCAAGCCCTGGTGGCAGAAGCTGATCGTGATGAGCGGCGGCCCGCTGATGAACGTGCTGATCGCGTTCATCCTGTTCAGCGGCCTGTTCATGTTCTACGGCACCGCGGTCAACCAGACCACCGTCTCGACCGTCACCGAGTGCGTGATCCCGGCCTCGGAGGCGAGCGCGGACCGGGTCTGCCAGTCCGGCGACAAGGCCTCGCCGGCGAAGCAGGCCGGCTTCCAGCCGGGCGACAAGATCCTCGAGTTCAACGGGACCGCGATCGGCTCCTGGGACCAGCTGACCACGCTGATCCGGGACAACCAGGACAGGGCCGCGACGATCGTGGTCGAGCGCGCCGGCCAGCCGCAGACGCTGCAGACGAGCACGATCATCAACGAGGTGTACGACGAGGCCGGCTCCGACAAGATCGTCTCGGTCGGCTTCCTCGGAGTGTCGCCGGAGCGGACCATCGAGCGGCAGGACTTCGCGTTCGTGGTGGACCGGATGGGCTTCCTGACCGTGATGACCGCCAAGGCGCTGGTGGCGTTCCCGGGCAAGCTGGTCGGGGTCGCAGGATCGATCGCCGGAGGCGAGCGCGACCAGGACAGCCCGATGAGCATCGTCGGCGCCACCCGGGTCGCCGGTGACGTGGTGTCCCGCGACGAGCTCGGCTCGGGGGAGAAGATCGCGTTCTTCATCTCGATGCTGGCCTCGGTGAACCTGTTCATCGCACTGTTCAACTTCATCCCGCTGCTGCCGCTCGACGGCGGGCACATCGCAGGTGCGCTGTGGGAGGCGCTGAAGCGCGGTTTCGCCCGGCTCCGCGGGCGGCCGGACCCCGGTCACGTCGACGTCGCCAAGCTGCTGCCGGTGGCTTATCTCGCCGCCAGCTTCATCGTGGTGATGGGCGGGCTGCTCATCATCGCCGACCTGGTCAACCCGGTCAGGCTCTTCAACGGTTAAGGAACCTCCCTTGAGCATCAACCTCGGCATGCCGCCGCTGCCGCCGCCGACCCTGGCGCCGCGTCGCAAGACCCGGCAGATCAAGGTCGGCAAGGTTCTGGTCGGCGGCGATGCGCCGATCTCGGTGCAGTCGATGACCACGACGCTGACCTCGGATGTGAACACCACCCTGCAGCAGATCGCCGAGCTCACCGCGTCCGGCTGCGACATCGTCCGGGTCGCCTGCCCGTCGCAGGACGACGCCGACGCGCTGCCGGAGATCGCGCAGCACTCGCAGATCCCGGTGATCGCCGACATCCACTTCCAGCCGAAGTACGTGTTCGCCGCGATCGACGCGGGCTGTGCCGCGGTCCGGGTGAACCCGGGCAACATCCGCAAGTTCGACGACCAGGTCAAGGAGATCGCGGCCGCGGCCAAGGATCGGGGGACATCGATCCGGATCGGCGTGAACGCCGGCTCGCTGGACAAGCGGCTGCTGGAGAAGTACGGCAAGGCCACCGCGGAGGCGTTGGTCGAGTCCGCGGTCTGGGAGGCGTCGCTGTTCGAGGAGCACGGCTTCCACGACTTCAAGATCTCGGTGAAGCACAACGACCCGGTCGTAATGGTGCGCGCCTACGAGATGTTGTCCGAGCGTGGCGACTGGCCGTTGCACCTCGGTGTGACCGAGGCCGGTCCGGCGTTCCAGGGCACGATCAAGTCGTCGGTCGCGTTCGGCGCGCTGCTGTCCAAGGGGATCGGCGACACGATCCGGGTGTCGCTGTCCGCGCCCCCGGTCGAGGAGGTCAAGGTCGGGCTGCAGATCCTGCAGTCGCTGAACCTGCGCGAGCGCAAGCTCGAGATCGTGTCGTGCCCGTCCTGCGGCCGTGCCCAGGTGGACGTGTACAAGCTCGCGGACGCGGTGACCGCCGGCCTGGAGGGCATGGAGGTGCCGCTCCGGGTCGCCGTGATGGGGTGCGTGGTGAACGGCCCGGGCGAGGCGCGCGAGGCCGACCTCGGCGTCGCCTCCGGCAACGGCAAGGGTCAGATCTTCGTCAAGGGCGAGGTGATCAAGACGGTGCCCGAGTCGAAGATCGTCGAGACCCTGATCGAGGAAGCGATGCGGATCGCCGACGAGATGGGCGAACCCGTCGACGGCTCTGAGGGCAGCCCCACCGTCACAGTTGGCTGACGTAGCGTCCCGACCATGACACGCAGCGCCCCGCGGATCTCTGCGGTGACGACGTACCTCGTCGTGAGCGCGACCCGGGCCGAAGCGACGTACGTCCCGGAGGGGCTGCCGGTGGTCGTGACAGGGATCGGGAAGACCGCGGCCGCGGTGGCGACGACCGAGGCGTTGGCGACGCGAGACCGCGCCGGTCTGACGGTGGTCAACATCGGGACGGCGGGCGCCCTGCGCGACGGGTTGGCCGGCCTGTTCACCCCCGGCACCGTGCTCAACCACGACATGAACGCGGACGCGATCCGGGCCATCGGGCTGGACCCGCTCGAGACTCTGCAGGTGGACGGCGGGGACGAGACGGTGCTGGCGTCCGGCGACGTGTTCGTCACCGACCCGGTGGTGCGGGCCCGGCTCGCCGAACGTGCGCACTTGGTCGACATGGAGGGGTACGCCGTGGCGTACGCGTGCCGGCGGTTCGGCGTACCGGTACGGCTGGTCAAGCACGTCTCGGACAGTGCGGACGAGTCCGCACTGGACTGGCCGGCGCAGGTGGATGCCAGCGCGGCCGCGCTGGGGGACTGGCTCGCGGAACTGCTCGCCGGGCGGCTGTCGCCGGCGGCCCGGCGGACGTAGGCTGCCGCACGCAGCATGACCGAACTTCCTGTGGCAGGAGAACACGATGCGTCGTACCCGTTGGGCCGTAGCGGTCCTCACCACCGCGGCACTGTGCGTGACCACCACCCAGGCGGTCGCGATCAACTCCTACAACGCCACCCCGGCGCCCGAACGGACAGAGGTCGGCGCCTTCGTCGCGCTGTGGGACAACACCGGTGACGGCGTCCCGGACCGGTTCGACTGGGTCTGCAGCGGGACCATGGTGGACGACGACACCTACCTGACCGCGGCGCACTGCACGGACGACTGGCCGGCCGGCACGCGGTTCTATGTCTCCCTCGAGCAGGACTTCCAGAGCCTGCTCGACGCGCAGGTCGCTGCCGGGCGCACCCCTCAGCAGCAGGCCGACGCGCTGCTCGCCGCGGAGAAGATCGTCCAGGGCGACCCGCACCAGGACCCCGCCTTCCCGGGCAGCTCGGCTGACTCGCATGACATCGGCGTGATCGACTTCGCCGACCGGGCGAAGACGCCGCAGGACGTCTGGAACTTCACGCCGGCGACACTGCCGACTGCGGGGCAGCTGAGCACACTCGGCGCACGCGCGCTGGACGCGCTGAGCTGGACCGTCGTCGGGTACGGCACTCAGGAGGCGGTGAACGGGCCGGGCGGCCAGACCCACCCCGGCGGCGGCGTCCGGATGAAGGCGCCAGTCGACTTCAATGCGCTGAACAAGGCCTGGGTGCGACTGTCGATGATCGAGCCACAGGGCAACGGTGGCGCCTGCTACGGCGACTCCGGCGGGCCCAACTTCGTCGAGATCGGCGGCGAGCTGGTGCTGGCGGCGACGACCATCACCGGGGACACGCCGTGCTACGCCACCAATGTCGTGTACCGGATGGATACCACCTCCGCGCGGACGTTCCTGGCGTCGTACGTCGACCTGCCCTGACGCGGGCGCTCCTTGGCGGCGACACTTGACCTTGACGTCGGCGTCAAGGTTTAGCGTCGTGGGTGAGGAGGCGGCATGCACATCAGCGACCTGGCCGAGCGGGCCGGAGTGACGGTCCGGGCGGTGCGGTACTACGAGTCGCGCGGGCTGGTCCGGCCGGGCCGGGCGGCGAACGGGTACCGGACGTACACCGAGCAGGACGTGGCGGTGGTGCGCGAGGTGAAGGCGCTGCTGTCGCTCGGGATGACTACGGAACAGACATACCCGTTCGTGGAGTGCCTTCGGGCCGGGAACGAGCGAGCCGACGTCTGCCCGCCGGCGCTGACGGCGTACCGGGCTCGGATCGCCGAGCTGGACGACCGGATCGCGGAGCTGACCGAGCTGCGCAGCCGGCTGACCGACCTCCTCGCCGATGCCGAGAGCTACCGAGGAGTGACCTGATGACCGATCTGACGACCGTCGAGGAGGCGAGCTTCGAGCGCGAGGTGCTCGAGTCCGACCTGCCGGTGCTGGTGGACTTCTGGGCCGAGTGGTGCCCGCCGTGCCACCAGATCGCCCCGGTGCTGGCTGCGATCGCCGCGGAACGGGCGGGACGGCTGCGGATCGTCAAGCTCGACTCCGACGAGAACCCGGCGGTCTCCGCCCGCTACCGGGTGATGGCGCTGCCGACGCTGATCCTGTTCCACCGCGGTGAGCAGGTGTGGTCGGTGGTGGGCGCCCGGCCGAAGGCGCGGCTGCTCGCGGAGCTCGACCAGGCGCTCGAGGCACTGCCGGTCGGCTAGCGCTGTTCGTCTTGTCGCCGCCGGCCGAGTGGGCGCTGCTGCTCGATGCAGCGCTGCGGAGACCGGCACAGGGTGAGCAGCTACGGTGACCGTCATGCCGCCGACCGTGAATCGAGGGGGTAGTGCGTGACCGACCGCCGGATCGCCGTTCGCTGGGCCGGGCTCGACGACGACGCGGAGCTGCTGGCGCTGGACCGGGCCGCGTTCGTCACGCCGGACTCGGGGTTCCCGTCGCTGACCAACCCGGGCCGGAGGCGTTCTTCAACGAGCGGTCCCGACCGCAGCACGTGCTGGTGGCCGAGTACGAGTCCCGGCTGGTCGGCTATCTGCGGCTCAAGGACAAGTACCCGTTCACCGAGGGCGCCGGCGTGCTCGGCGTGTTCGGGCTCGGGGTGGCGCCGGACGCCCGCCGGCTCGGGGTCGCGTCCGCGCTGCTGGAGGAGGCGCTGGCCGCTCCACCGCAGGGCCGAGCGTGACCCCGAGCGACTCGTCGGCCCGACGGCAGCCGGTCCGGATAGCGAAGGAGATGGCGTGATGACGTTCACGGTACGGCGCGCCGAGCCGGCCGATACCGAGTCGGTGCGCGAGGTGGGCCTGCGTACCTGGCCGGTCGCGTACGACGGGATCGTGGCGCCGGAGTTCGTCGAGCAAGGGCTGGCCGAGTGGTGGTCGCCGGAGGCGGTACGGCGCGGGATCGAGCGCGGCATCACGTTGGTTGCCGAGGCCCCCGACGTGATCGGGGTGGCCGGGCTCGGCCAGGAGGATGGCCTGTGGGTGATGTGGAAGTTGTACGTGCTCCCCGAGCAGCAGGGCCGTGGCGTCGGACGGGCGCTGCTCGACCGCGCGATCGAGGCGCTGCCGGAGGGCACCGAGCGGCTGCTGCTCGACGTGCTGGTGGCGAACGAGCCGGCGATCCGCTTCTACCGCGCGCACGGGTTCGAGCGCACCGACGACGCACCGAGCCGCGACCTCGGCCGTGAGCTGATGTGGATGAGCCGCGACCTTCGAGCGGCTAGGACCTGACGCCCGCAGCGACCAGGCTTCCGGTGACGCATGACCCGTCACTACCTCCGTTCATCGGCCCCTTGTGACCCGGCGTGTCGTCACTCATCGGGCCCTTGTGACCGGCGTGGTCCGGGTGTGTGCGCGAATCGCCAGGTTCGGGCCGCGATCGAAGGCGATTCGTGAACACACTTGCTGTGGCGGCGGCCAAGGTCCTGCGGGCGAACGACCTCGGCGCGATGACGGCCGCGGCGCCGTCGCTGTACCCGCACCAGTGGAGCTGGGACGCCGCCTTCATCACCATCGGCCTGGCTCGGATCGACGTAGCTCGGGCGGTCACCGAACTGCGTACCCTGCTCGGCGCGCAGTGGTCGACGGGGATGCTGCCGCACATCCGCTTCGCGCCCGGCGGCGACTACTTCCCGGGCGCGGATCGCTGGGACTCGTCGGTGGCGGCCGCGGCACCGCGCGACGTCCGCACCTCCGGCATCTGCCAACCGCCCGTCCATGCGCTCGCGGTCTGCGCCATCCTCGACGCCGACCGCGCCGTCGGCGAGGCGTTCGCGGCCGAGACCTTCGACGCATGGCTCGCCTGGCACCGCTGGCTCGCCACCGCCCGCGACGCTGATGGCGACGGGCTGGTCGAGATCCACCACGGCTGGGAGTCCGGGATGGACAACTCGCCACGCTGGGACTCGGTCTACGCCGGCGTCGTGCCCGGCGCGGACCTGCCGGCGTTCGAGCGCCGCGACACGCTCGTCGCCGACGCCACCGAACGCCCGACCGACACCGACTACGCCCGGTACCTGTGGCTGGTCGAGCAGCTCAAACGAGTCCGGTACGACGATGCCGCGGCCGCCGAGGTGGTCGACTTCCGGGCGGCCGACGTATTCCTGTCCGCATGTCTTGCTCCGGCCAGCGACGTACTCGGCGGGATCGGTGACGAGCTCGGCCGGACCGCGGACGCGGCCGAGATGCGGGCGCTGGCGGTGCGCTGCCGCGAGGGCGTGGCGGCGACCGTGGACCCGGTGACCGGGCTGGCGCGGGACCGGGACCTGCGCACCGGCGACTGGATCGGTACCGAGACCGTGGCCGGGTTCGCGCCACTGGTCGCTGGCGGTCCGCGGGACCTGCTGGACGCGCAGGTCGGGCTGCTGCTCGGCGATCGGTGGTGCGGGTACCCGGGCCTGCGGGTACCGGTGCCGCCGTCCACCTCGCCGGCCTCGAACGCGTTCCGGGCGCGGACGTACTGGCGCGGGCCGCAGTGGCCGTTCCTGACCTGGCTGTTCGGGTTCGCGCTGCGGCGGCACGGGTACGACGATGCCGCCGGACAGCTCCGTGAAGGTTGCCTGGAGCAACTGTCGGACGGCAGGTTCGGCGAGTACTACGATCCCTTCACCGGCACCGCCGTAGGCAGCCCCGACCAGTCGTGGACCGCGGCCGTCACCCTCGACTGGCTCGCCCCGTAACCCATCCCGCCACGCCATCCCCGCATTCCGGTCGCACCCCGTCGCACCGCGCCGCCATCCTGCCCTGGGGTTGATCGGTCGTTTTCCGACGATCTGTGGATAACCGGTCAGGTGCGCGCCGGCAGTCAGGCGACCGCGTTATCCACAGATCGTCGGAAACGACCGATGAGCCCCAGGGGAGGGAGGGGAGGGAGAGCGGAGGGATGGCCGGGGTGTGGGACTCGGGGTGTGGGGCTCGGGGGCGGTGGTGATCCGGTTACCAGCGGACGGGGAGGGATTGGGGCTTGCGGAAGACGAGGCCGGTCGGACTGGTCGGGTGGGTGGGGTCGAGGTGGAGGTCGGGGAAGCGGGAGAAGAGGGTGCGCAGGGTGGTGACGGCTTCGAGCCGGGCCAGGTGCATGCCGACGCAGATGTGTGGTCCGCCGGCGAAGGCCAGGTGACGCCGGGCGTTCGCGCGTCGTACGTCGAAGACGTCGGGATCCGCGAACACGTCCGGATCCCGTCCTGCGCCGGCCAGTGACACGGTGACCAGGTCGCCGCGCGGGATCGTCGTACCGGCCAGGTCGGCATCGCGTGTCGCGTACCGGTCCACCACGGCGGCGGCCGGCTCCAGTCGCAGCGACTCCTCGACCGCGTTCGCCAGCAGGTCCGGTGACGCGCGGACCAGGTCGAGCTGGTCGGGGTCAGACAGCAGGTGCCAGACCGCGTTGCAGATCATGCCCTCGGTGGTCTCGATGCCGCCGAACAGCAGCACCGCCGCGTTCGACACCACCTCGTCGACGGCGAGCCCGTCCCGCCCCGCGGCGGCCACCATCGACCGGTCGGGGTCGGCCGTCTGGACCGCGGCGGCCACGTGCTCGCGCAGCCGCCCGAAGGCCGTCGTTCCCTCGACTGTGACCGCACGCCCGGACGCGACCCCGGACACCGACGCCACGATCGCGTCGTACCAGGTGAGCACGGTGCGGGCGTCGACGTCCGGCAGCCCGAGCGCCTCGGCCATCACCGCAACCGAGAGCGGACCGGCGACGCTGCGGCGCAGCTCGGCCTTGCCAGCCGGCGCGATCGTGTCGACCAGCCGCGCGGCCTCGGCCTCGACGTACGCAGTGAACCGCTCCCGGGTCCGTGCCAGCCCGAACGGGTACTCGAACGGCTGCCGGTGCCGGGTGTGCGCCTCGCCGTCCAGCGACAGCATGCTCGGCCCGACCACCTGCGCGGTGGAGAACCGCGGGTCGTCCACGGTGTACGTCGTGGTGTCCCGCATCACCTGCACGGCCAGGTCCCGCCGGGTCACCAGCCAGCCGTTCAGCGCGGGCAGCCAGGACACCGGCTCCTCCGCGCGCAGCCGGGCCAGCGCCGGATGCGGGTCGAGTTCGAGCTCCTCCAGGGTCACCGCGGCCCCGATCGGGAACGCGCTCACGACGCGCGCCGGACAATGTCGACACACAGGTCCGCCCACGCCGCCAGCATCCGGTCCTGCTCCAGCCCGCGCGGCGGGCCGCCGAACGTCCACGTCGACCGGTGCACGTTGACCAGCGCGCCGAGCACCAGCACGCCGTACGCGTCCAGGTCCGCGTCCCCGCTGCCGCCGGTCCAGCGGCGCAGCAGGTCGGTCATCGCCTGGTACGACGTGTCCGAGATCCGCTCCCGGAACAGGTCCCGTAGCTCGGCCAGCCGGCTGCCCTCGTGCTCGAACACGTCCACGATCTGCCGTTCCCGGGCGAGCTCGTCGAGCACGAACCGGCCGAGGATGAGCGCCTCGGTCCGGACATCGCCGGCCGGCAGCGTAAGCATCCAGTCGCGCCCTTCGCGGACCGCCTCGACGTGCCGTCGTACCGCCTCCGACAGCAGCTCGTCCTTGCTGGCGAAGTGCCGGTACAGCGCGCCGCGGCGCGGCTGCAGCCCGGCCGCCGCCTCGATCTCGCCGACGGTGGTGGCGCGGAACCCCTGGGCCGCGAACAGCCGCAGGCCCTCGGTGACCAGCCGGTCCTTGGTCGAGCCACTTGCGGTGTCTGTAATCATCGGTTTACTCTCATAATCGATTGATTACACGATAGCAGGGAGGCGGCACCATGGAGCGGATCGAGCTGTCGGCCGGCACGATCGAGTACGACGACGCCGGGTCCGGCCCGGTCGTCGTACTCGTGCACGGCGTCCACATGAACGGATCAGTGTGGCGGGATGTGGTCCGCGATCTCGGCGTCGACCACCGCTGCGTCGTGCCGACGTTGCCGCTCGGCGCGCACCGGTACCCGACGGCCCCCGGGGTCGACCTGTCGCCGGCCGGCGTTGCGCGGCTGCTCGGCGAGTTCCTCGAGCGGCTCGGTCTGCGCGGCGCGACCCTGGTCGGCAACGACACCGGCGGCGCGCTGGCCCAGCTGCTCGCCGCCGAGCGGCCCGACCTGGTCGGCGAGCTGGTGCTCGCGTCCTGCGACGCGTTCGAGAACTTCCCGCCTGGGCTGCCCGGGCGGGTGTCGGCGATGACCGCCCGGATGCCCGGCGGGCTGGCACTGGCCGGCCGCTCGATGCGCTTGCATGCTCTGACCCGGCTGCCGTTCACGTGGGGCTGGATGGCGAAGCGGCCGATCCCGGCGGCGACGATCGACGAGTGGTTCGCGCCGCTGCGCGCCGACGCCGGCGTACGACGCGACCTCGCGTGCTTCCTCCGTGGGGTGGACCGGCACATCCTGGTGGACGCGGCCGAACGTCTGACCGGGTTCGATCGCCCGGCGCTGGTGGTCTGGGCCACCGAGGACCGGGTGATGCCGTACCGGCACGGCGAACGCCTCGCCGCCCTGCTCCCACACGCCCGCCTGGTCGGCATCGAGGACAGCTACACCCTGATCCCGCTCGACCGGCCGTCCGAGCTCGCCCGGGTGATCCGCCAGTTCGCCGGCCAACCAGCCTCCGCAGCCTGACCCAGATCCGCAGGTTGACAGGCCCAGAGGCTCACAGGTCCGCAGGCGATCATCGGTCACGTGAGCGCAGCCTGGCCGGGACGCCAGCCTCCCGAAGTGCCACGCTGCAGCAGACGCTAGGTTCTGCCTTGTGGGCGTTCGGGTTCTCGGTCCTCGCGACCTGGCGGCGGCCCGGGCTGTCATCGGACGCGACCCGGTCGTCAACGTGTTCGTGGACAGCCTTGTGCAGGCCAGCGGCCTGGACCCTCGCCGGGGCGCCGAGGTGTGGGGGTACGTCGACAAGGGCGACCTGCGGGCAATCTGCCACGCGGGCGGGAACCTGGTACCGGTCGAGGCCGACGACATCGCACTGCGGGCGTTCACGGCCTACGCGTTGCGGCGCGGGCGGAGCTGCTTCCAGATCGTCGGGCCCGCGCGCGCCGTGCAGATCCTGTGGCAGGGGCTGGAGCCGAGCTGGGGGCCGGCCCGGGAGGTCCGGCCGGACCAGCCGTTCATGGTGATCGGCTCGGACCCGGCGATCGCGCCAGACCCCCGGGTGCGACGCGTGGAACCGGTCGAGCTGGACCTGCTCTACCCGGCCTGTGTGGCGATGTACACCGAGGAGGTCGGGGTACCACCGCAGACCGGGCCGGACGGGTCGTTCTACCGGGCCCGGGTCGCGGAGCTGATCCGGACCGGGCGGGCGTTCGCGTGGATCGAGAACGGCGAGGTGGTGTTCAAGGCCGAGGTCGGCGCGGTCGGCACCGGCGCCTGTCAGATCCAGGGCGTCTGGGTCGAGCCGTCTCGCCGGGGCGAGGGTCTCGCCGCGCCCGCGATGGCGACGGTGGTCGACCTGGCTCGCTCGATCGCGCCTGTGGTGACGCTCTACGTGAACTCGTTCAACGCGCCCGCCCGGAGGGCATACCAGCGCGTCGGCTTCCGCACTATCGCCACCTTCGCCACGGTGCTGTTCTGACCATGCCGGTTGGACCCAAGTTTCAGGCTCCTCGGGATGGTCGGAGTGCGGGCGGACGTTCCAGGCCTGACACTTGGGTCCAGTCGTCACCAGAAGGGATCCCGATGAGTCGACCGAGCGGGAGTACGGCGGGGCTGGCGGGGTTGTTCACGATGCTCGGGGTGCTGCACTTCGTGAGGCCGCGGCCGTTCGAGCGGATCGTGCCGAAGCCGCTACCGCGCAAGCGCGAGCTGGTGTACGCGTCCGGCGTCGCCGAGCTGGCCTGCGCCGCCGGCCTGCTGCACCCGCGAACCCGCCGCCCGGCCGGTCTGGCCAGCGCGGTGCTGCTCGCTGTGCTGTTCCCGGCGAACGTGCAGATGGCGCTCGACCTGAACCGCACGGGGTCCACGGCCGCGAAGGCCGTGGGATTCGCCCGGCTGCCGCTCCAGGTCCCGCTGATCCGGGCGGCGCTGAAAGCGGCCCGCGAAGGCCGGTAGCGGCCAGAAGCTCACTCAGTACCGGTCGCCACCGGCGCGGGTCTGCCGCCGGGGGTCGCAGTACTGTACGTACTTCTGGACAGGAAACCGGGTGAGCCACCGTCCCGTCTGCCGTTACGCTCGGACCGAAACCCTAGGAGAGTCCCGTGATTCTGCGCATGTCGTCGCTGTTCCTGCGTACCTTGCGCGAGGACCCGGCGGACGCGGAGGTCCCGAGCCACCGGCTGCTCGTCCGCGCCGGGTACATCCGCCGTACCGCGCCCGGTATCTACACCTGGCTGCCGCTCGGCCTCAAGGTCCTGCGCAACGTCGAGACCATCGTGCGCGAGGAGATGGACGCGATCGGCGCGCAGGAGCTGCTCTTCCCGGCACTGCTGCCGCGCGAGCCTTACGAGGCGACGAACCGCTGGACCGAGTACGGGCCGAACATCTTCCGGCTGCAGGACCGCAAGGGTGCCGACTACCTGCTCGGCCCGACGCACGAGGAGCTGTTCGCGCTCGTCGTGAAGGACCTTTACTCGTCGTACAAGGACCTGCCGTTGGCGATCTACCAGATCCAGAACAAGTACCGCGACGAGGCGCGGCCCCGGGCCGGGATCCTGCGCGGGCGCGAGTTCGTGATGAAGGACTCGTACTCGTTCGACATCGACGACGAGGGCCTGCAGGCGTCGTACGACAAGCACCGCAACGCCTACGTCAAGATCTTCGACCGGCTCGGGTTCGACTACGTGATCGTGAAGGCGATGTCGGGCGCGATGGGCGGCTCGGCCTCGGAGGAGTTCCTCGCGATGGCGGAGAACGGCGAGGACACCTTCGTCCGCTCGCCGGGTGGGTACGCCGCGAACGTCGAGGCGGTCGTGGTGCCGCAGGCGGAGCCGGTGGATTACACCGACGTGCCGGCCGCCGAGGTGGTGGACACGCCGGACACCCCGACGATCGAGACGCTGGTCGACTCGCTGAACGCCAAGCACCCGCGTCCGGACGGCCGGGACTGGCACGCCGCGGACTCGCTGAAGAACGTGCTGGTGACGCTGGTGCACCCGGACGGTCGGCGCGAGCCGCTTGCCATCGGCGTACCGGGGGACCGGGCCGTGGACGAGAAACGGCTGGCCGCACAGGTGGAACCGGCCGAGGTGGTGCCGTTCGACGACGCGGACTTCGAGAAGTATCCGTCGCTGGCGAAGGGCTACATCGGCCCGGGCGTGCTGGGGGAGAAGAACACCTCCGGGATCCGCTACCTGCTCGACCCGCGGGTCGGTATCGGCACGGCATGGGCCACCGGCGCGGACCGGACCGGGTTCCACGTGATCAACCTGGTTCACGGCCGGGACTTCACCGCGGACGGCACGATCCAGGCCGCCGAGGTCCGCGACGGCGACCCGGCTCCGGACGGCTCCGGCCCGCTGTCGTCCGCGCGCGGCATCGAGATGGGGCACGTGTTCCAGCTCGGCCGGAAGTACGCCGAGGCGCTCGGCCTGCAGGTACTCGACCAGAACGGCAAGCTGGTCACCGTGACGATGGGTTCGTACGGCGTCGGCGTCAGCCGCGCGGTGGCGGCGATTGCCGAGGGCAACCATGATGAGCTGGGCCTGATCTGGCCGCGGGAGATCTCGCCCGCGGACATACACCTGGTTGCGACCGGCAAGGACAGTGAGGTGTTCGAGAGGGCCGCGCAGATCGCCCAGGAGCTCGACGGGCGCGGCGTCCGGGTGCTCTACGACGACCGGGAGAAGGTCTCGCCCGGGGTCAAGTTCAAGGACGCGGAGCTGATCGGGGTCCCGACGATCGTTGTCGTGGGCAAGGGTCTGGCGGACGGCACCATCGAGGTGAAGGACCGTCGCAGCGGCGACCGCGAGGACGTTCCGGTCGACCAGGTCGTCGAGCACCTGGTATCGGTGGTCGGCAGCTGAGGGTGCACAGCCGCGCGTTGCGTCGGTCAGAGGTTGAGCGAGGCCATCTGAGCTTCGGTGTAGCGGGTGCCGGCGATCGCGTCGCGCGGTACTGCCGCCTCGATCGCGGCAAGATCGTCGGCCGACAGGTCGAGATCGGCGGCGGCGACGTTCTGCTCCAGGTACGTGCGCCGCTTGGTTCCCGGGATCGGCACCGCGTGCTCACCACGGTGCTGCACCCAGGCGAGTGCCAGCTGCCCGGTAGTGACACCGCGCTGGTCCGCGAGCTTGTCCAGCGCCCGGACGATCGCCAGGTTGTGCTCCAGGTTCTCGCCGGCGAACCGCGGCTGGCCGATCGCCCGGAAGTCGTCGGGCTCCAGCGTGTCGGTCGACGTGATCGTGCCGGTCAGGAACCCGCGGCCGAGCGGTGAGTACGGCACCACGCCGATCCCGAGCTCGAAGCAGGTGGGCGCAACCTCGTCCTCGATGTCACGGCTCCACAGCGACCACTCGGTCTGCACCGCGGTGATCGGGTGCACGGCGTGCGCCCGGCGGATCGTGTCCGCGCCCGCCTCGGAGAGGCCGAGATGGCGGACCTTGCCGGCCTGGACCAGCTCGGCCATCGCGCCGACGGTCTCCTCGATCAGCGTCCTCGGGTCCACCCGGTGCTGGTAGTACAGGTCGATGTGGTCGACGCCGAGCCGCTGCAGCGACGCGTCGCAGGCCGCCTTGACGTACGCCGCGTCGCCGCGGACCGCCCGGTACGACGGGTCGTCCGGCTTCAGCTGTACGCCGAACTTGGTCGCGATCACCACCTCGTCCCGGCGGTCCGCGATCGCCCTGCCGACGAGTCGTTCGTTGGTGTGCGGGCCGTACATGTCCGACGTGTCCAGCAGCGTGACGCCGAGGTCGAGCGCACGGTGGATCGTGGCCACCGCCTCGTTCTCGTCCCGGCCACCGTAGAACGCGCTCATCCCCATGCACCCCAGGCCCTGGGCGCTGACGGTGAGATTGCCGAGCGTGCGGGTCTTCATGCGTCCTGCTCCTCCGACATCTCGTCCGCGACGATCGCCGCGTAGTGCCTGATCTTGTAGTCGAGCACGTCGAGGAAGGCCTGCATCTCCGCCATCCGGAGGTGGATCTCCTCGCGATGCTCGACCAGGATGTCCTTGCGCCGGTCGGCGGTGACCGACCCGATCCGCCGCAGGTCGGCGTACTCCTTCATCAGCCGTAGCGGCATTCCCGTACTGCGTAGCCGCAGCAGGAACGCGATCCACTCCACGTCATCCTGGGCATACGTCCGGCGCCCACCGGAGTCCCGCGGTGGCGCGTCGATCAGGCCGATCTTCTCGTAGTACCGCAGCGTGTCCGCCGACAACCCGCTGCGCTCCGCAACTTCCGCAATCGAGTAGCTCACGTCCTCGACGCTAGAACCTGGAGCACACTCCAACACAACCCCTTCCGTTCATCGGGCCCTTGTGTCGCGGCGTGTCGTCGTTCGTCGGGCTCCAGTGTCCACACATGGCCGTGGACAAGGTCTGGAGGTCCGGGTACGTGCTCGGCGAGGCGGGCACGCTGAACTCGTGCCGTCCGTTCCACCTGCGTGCGGTGCTCCAGGACAGCGGACCACCTGGCGAAGTGGTCCGGTGAGACATCTGTGACCGCAGTGACTCATTGCGTCGGCTGGGTGTCAGACGCGCCACCCGGGCCCTCTAGGGTGTGGGCCATGCTGGGATCAGGGTCAGACAGCGGGGCCTATCTGGTGCTGCTGCCTGCCGTCGACGTGGCCGGCGGGCAGGCGGTTCGGTTGATCCAGGGCGAGGCGGGCAGCGAGACGTCGTACGGAGATCCGCTCGCCGCCGCGATGGCCTGGCAGGAGGCCGGCGCGGAGTGGATCCACCTGGTCGACCTCGACGCCGCGTTCGGGCGTGGGAACAACCGCGACCTGCTCGCCGAGGTGACCGGCAAGGTCGACGTGAACGTCGAGCTGTCCGGCGGGATCCGGGACGACGACTCGCTCGAGGCGGCGCTGTCCACCGGCGCGGCCCGGGTCAACATCGGCACCGCGGCGCTGGAACACCCGGAGTGGTGCGACCGGATCATCGCCGAGCACGGCGATCGAGTCGCGATCGGCCTGGATGTCCGCGGCCGCACGTTGGCCGCCCGCGGCTGGACGCAGGAGGGCGGCGACCTGTACGAGGTGCTGGAGCGGCTGGAGACCGCCGGCTGCGAACGGTACGTCGTCACCGACGTCACCAAGGACGGCATGCTGCAGGGCCCGAACCTGGACCTTTACCGCGACCTGTGCGGCTTCACCGCCAAGCCGATCGTGGCCAGCGGTGGCGTCTCCAGCCTGGACGACCTGCGCGCGCTGAGCACCCTGGTCGACGATGGTGTGGAGGGCGTGATCGTCGGCAAGGCCCTGTACGCCGGGGCGTTCACGCTGACCGAGGCCCTGAAGCTCACTCGTGGAGGCGGCGTATGAGTCTCGCCGACAAGCTGTCCGGCAAGAAGGTTCTGGTGACCGGTGTCACCGGGTTCGTCGGCGAGGCGCTGCTGCACCGCATCCTCGGCGACCTGCCCGGCACCACGGTGGTCGCGATCATCCGGCCCAAGGGCTCGCTGTCCGGCACCGACCGGATGACCCAGCTGCTGAAGAAGGACATCTTCGAGCCGTTCCACGGAGAGGGCACGGCGTACGAGGACGCCGCGGCGCTCGCGGCGGCCAGGGTCGAAGTGATCGAGGGCGACCTGTCCGACGTACCGGAGCTGCCGAAGGACCTCGACATCGTCGTGCACTGCGCCGGTGACGTGAGCTTCGACCCGCCGATCCACGACGCGTTCACCACCAACGTGCTGGGCACCAAGTCGCTGGTGGAGCGGGTCCTCGAAGCCAGCACAGCGACCGATCGCCAGGTGCACTACGTGCACATCAGCACCGCCTACACCGCGGGCCGCCGCCGCGGCGCGATCCCGGAGGGCCCGGTCGACCACACGGTCGACTGGCGCGCCGAGGCCAGGGCCGGCATGGCGATGAAGGACCGGATCGAGGAGGCCTCCCGCCAGCCCGCCCTACTCGCCAAGCTACGCAAGCAGGCGGAGAAGGAGCACCGGCGCGCCGGGCACCTGACCGCGGCCGCGGACACCGAGCGGCGGCGTACCGAGTGGGTCGCTAGGAAGCTGGTCGAGGCCGGCACCGAACGGGCCCGCAGCCTCGGCTGGACCGACTGCTACACGTTCACCAAGGCGCTCGGCGAGCGGGTGGTGGAGGAGGTCGCGGCGCCGCTGCCGACCTCCATCGTGCGGCCGGCGATCATCGAGTCGGCGCTGCAGATTCCGCACCCTGGCTGGATCGAAGGCTTCAAGATGGCGGAGCCGCTGATCCTCGCGTACGGGCGCGGCGAGCTGCCCGAGTTCCCGGCCAGCCCGGACTCGGTGGTCGAGATCATCCCGGTCGACCACGTGGTCGGCGCGATCTGCGCGGTGATGGCGACCTCGCCGGAGCCGGGGACGCCGGAGTACTACCACGTGAGCTCCGGGGCCCGGAACCCGCTGACGTTCGAGCAGCTGTACTTCGGGGTGCGGTCGTACTTCGAGCGGCACCCGTTCGACCTGGGTGAGCGCGGCGCCGTCCGGCTGCCGTCGTGGCGGTTCCCCGGCGGCGACACGGTCGAGCGGCTGCTGACCCACGGCGAGCGCGCGCACCGGATCGCGAACCAGGTC
Source organism: Kribbellaceae bacterium (assembly GCA_035650275.1). Lineage (GTDB taxonomy): Bacteria > Actinomycetota > Actinomycetes > Propionibacteriales > Kribbellaceae > DASRHY01. The sequence goes on from DASRHY010000307.1 coordinate 58,230, forward strand.
ATCACCCACGTGCCGCGCAGCGAGCGGACCCGCAAGTACGCGCGCGAGCTGGACGTACAGAAGCGCAGGCTGGACTTCCTGCGCCGCTACATGGACCTGTACGCCGAGTACGCGCAGGCCGAGCTGGAGTTCGTCGACGACAAGGTGCTGGCGCTGCACAACGCGCTGGAGGGGGAGGACCGGGACAAGTTCTGGTGTGACTCCGCGGTGATCGACTGGAAGCACTACCTGATCGACGTGCACTGCCCGAGCGTCACCGAGCCGCTGCGCCGGCTCGACGTGGTCCGCAAGAAGCGGAACAAGTCGCTGGCCGAGTCCGGCGGCGCGCTGCGCAAGCTGACGCCGGTTGCTGACGGCAACAAGGTGATCGCGGCCTTCGACATGGACGGCACGCTGCTGTCCTCGAACGTGATCGAGACCTACCTGTGGATGCGGCTGCCCGAGCTGGACGGCCCCCAGCGGATCGGTGAGCTCGGCTCGATGCTGCGCAAGCTGCCGAAACTGATCGCGGCCGAGCGCAAGGACCGCGGTGCGTTCCTGCGCACGATCTACCGGCGGTACGAGGGCGCGGACCTCGACCAGCTGAACCGGATCGTGGACGAGACGCTGGCCGAGCATGTGCTGGAACGGCTCAGCGGTGCCGCGGTGCGCCGGATCCGCGAGCACCAGGCGGCCGGTCACACCACGATCCTGATCACCGGCGCGGTCCGGCCGCTGACCCGGCCGCTGGCGCCGCTGTTCGACCTGGTGGTCGCGGCCGATCTCGCGGTTGACGACCGCGGCCGGTGCACCGGGTTCCTCACCGGCCCGCCGCTGGTCGGCGAGTCCCGGGCGGCGTGGATCAAGCACCACGCACGCACCGAGGGGATCGACCTGGCCGCGTCGTACGCGTACGCCGACAGCCACTCCGACCTGCCGATGCTGACCACCGTCGGCAACCCGGTGGCGGTGTCGCCGGACGTCCCGTTGTTCCGCGCCGCGCGGGCCGGACGCTGGCAGATCGTGGACTGGAAGACGCCGCCGACATCCTCGCGTCTGGAGATCCCTGGAGTGAACGCCCGATGATGCTCGCGCTGGAGATGTACCGGTCGGTGGCGAAGTACGTCGCCGCGCGGGCGGTCGGCGGCCGGATCCCCGGCATCCTCACCGGTCCCGCGGCGCCGCTGCGGCTGGTCACGATCGACGAGCCGCGCGCGGACCGTGACGGCTGGGCCCGGGTCAGGCCGATCCTGGCCGGCATCTGCGGTTCCGACCTGGGCGCCGTCACCGGGCACACCAGCCTGTACTTCTCCGCGGTGGTGTCGATGCCGTTCGTGCCTGGGCACGAGCTGGTCGGCGAGCTGCTGGACGACTGCGAGGATCTGCCGCGCGGCACCCGCGTCGTACTGGACCCGGTGCTGACCTGCGCCGCCCGCGGCGTCGAGCCGTGCGAGGGCTGCGCGTCCGGTGCGACGAACCGGTGCGACCGGATCACCGTCGGGCATGTGTCGCCGGGTCTGCAGACCGGGTTCTGCAA
>DASRHY010000308.1:0-3277 GCA_035650275.1 Kribbellaceae bacterium
TTCGGCGATAGCCGACAGCACCGACAACTGCCGCGGGGACAAGGGTTCGGTCACGAGCACGCCCCCGACAGAGCCAACAACAGGAACACCCCGACGAACACCTTGACCTGGTTGGCGTGGAACCAGTCAACGAACCGCACGCTCACTCCTCGGTGATCTACTAGGGGTGATCGGCCCGGCCCGCTACCATCTGGCCGGGCCGATCACCCCCTGCTTACTTGGCAAGCGCGATGCCCTGAACGACCCAGTCGATGTCGCCGGTTACCTTCGCTCGATCGGAATAGTTGACCGCGTCGTGCTCAGGAGCCTGGTCGATGTGGATGTATCCCGGATCGCCGGTCACCCGGCTGATCCGCCACACGCCAGTGGCGCCGAACTCGATTCGCAACACGACGCCGTTGGAGAACGCCAGCAGATCTCCACTCGGCTGCCCGTAGCCCGGCCCTTGGTAGGTGAACTCCTCCTGGAAATCGCCATCGACTTCGATCAGGTCGTCGCTGGCGCCATAGATGATCACTTCCGACATTTGATCAGTTCTCCTTCTCGGTGATGGTTTTGAACTCCGTGCGCTCCGCGTGCATCTCGTTGATCGCTTCGTCGAGCCGGGCCAGCGCTTGTTCGGGAGAGCGCTCCCCCCGCTTGGCCTCGAGGTGCGCCATCACGACGGCCAGCACCGCGGAGCACTTCGCCAGACCGTCCTTGATCCGGGCGTCGCGGGTGACGTCCTCCTCGAACCTGCTGGGGAGCGCGCGGATCTCGTGGTCCTCGAGCTGGTGGCGTTCGTTGTGGATGGCGCGGACCTGTTCGCGGATGTGGGCGGGCATGATGCGGGCGGTCTCCGACGAGTAGTGCCGGGCCACGGCGAGCAGGGCGTCGTGCACGTCGAGGTCGCCGATGACCTCGAGCCAGGCCAGGATGTCGGCGGTGCCGACGGTGCGCTGGTCGTAGGCGGCGGCTTTGGCGAGCACGTCGCTGACCTCTTGGGCGTTCACTTGGGTCTCCCGTCGAGCATGGCTTGGACTTCCCGGCCGGCGGCGCGGGCCGCGGCGACGCGCTGGTCTGTGGTGGAGGGTTTGGGGCTGGCGCGGCCGTTAGGGCGCGCCGCAGCGAGCCGTAGTCGCTCGTACTGGTCGCGGAGCTTCGGCATTGACAGGATGTTCGCCCGCCAGAACTCGTCGTCCTGGCACCAGTCGATCGCGCGGATGATCTGTTCAGCGGTCCGGCCGTCCTTGTCGATGAGCAGCCGTGCGGCGTCTCGCCACCGCCGGGTGATCGTCGGGCGCTTCGAGCCGTTCTCCTCGATGCGGTCGGCGAGGTGGCGGCAGACCTGCTCGACGTCGTCCCGCTCCGGTATGGCGACGTCCGCCGCCGGCGGTTTCGTCGACGAAGAAGGTTCTATCTGCTCTTTATCAACTACATCTTTCTTCTGGTGGCGCACTGCGCGCCCACCTAGGTGCTCCTGCGCGCCCACCCCGGCGCCCTGTGCGCCCACCCCGTGGGCGTCTCCTGCGCCTGGGGCGCCCTGTGCGCCTACCTCTGGAGCGGCCACATCGGACGGCAGGGTCAGCCGGTACCGGGTCCGCTCGCCCTCGTGCTGGGCTCTCGCGTCCGGACGCAGCCGCACCACCCAGCCGGACTCCTCCAGCTCCTTCAGATGACGCTTCACGGTCGACCTGTCCAGGCCCGTCTCGCCGGCCAGCACCGACAGCGACGGCGTCCGACGGGAAGGGATCTCCGCCGTGCCCACGTCGGCCACGTCAGCCAACACCAGCATGATCAGCCGGGCCGTTGCCGCGAGGTTCGACAGGCGTACGGCCTTCGTGATCTGCCAGCGCGTTACCACTCAGGCATCACCCGCGGAGCGCGCGGCCCTGTATGCGGCAATTCGTTGGCGGGCGTCGTCGAGCGCGTGCGCGCGGTTGAAAATCGGCCGTTCGCGTTGTATCGCCGCTCGCTCCGCCGCCTCGGCAGTGGGGCGGTCGGTCAGCCAGACCGCCTCCATGCGGCAGGCATACGGAACCCACTCGGACGAGGCGGCATGGTTCTGGCCTCGCTTTGTCGGATTCTCTGAAATGCCGACGTAGAGCAGCACGCCCCTGTCGTCATAGTGACGGTACAGAGCGCACCGTCGCTGGCCAGAACTATGCGACTGCCGTGAGTTCTCGGCGATTTCGGGACCGTACGGACGGTCGCCCCACCACGTCTCCCAGCCATGCGATCGGTCACACGTGTAACCAGCGGTGACCCCATTCCCACTCTCCGACGCACGCAGGTCAACGGGCGTGTAGATGTAGCTTCGGCCATGTCGGTTGCGACAAGTGGTGCAATGGTCGGGATAGGGCGCCAGCGTCGCCGCAGGCGGCGCAATGACGTAGCCGTTCATCTGCCGCCGCTCTCGCATGCCTACGCAGTGGCAGTGCGAGACCCGGAACCCCGGCTCTGGGCCGTGGGTGTTCGGGCGACCGCAGTCCAGACATCTCACGGACCAGCTTCCGTCGCTCTCTATCCCAGCAATCAACACAGGTAGCCACGTGCTGGCCTCAGGATGGTCCGACACCTCCTCGGGCGCCGGGCAAAAGCCGCTCGGTACGACCTGGATGCTCACTCGTCCCCGCTCTCCCCGATGATCCGATCCGTGTCGTGCTTCGGTGCCTTGTAGTCGTGCACCCGGTTCTCCTTCGGTAGGTGGCAGCCCATACACGACCGCTCGCCCCGCCAGTCCGTCGGTGCCGCCACATCCGGGATGTAGGTGTGCGGGCGTACCGGGATGGTCGGGGGAGGTCTCTCCTTGGCCATCACGCCGCCTCCGTCTCTCCGTTGCCCAACGCCCGACGGGCCCCGCCGGCGGGGACACGGTTGCGTTGCCGGACCTTCGTCACCGCCGCCTCCGAACAGCCGATCAGGTCGGCGATCCGCGCGTCGGACAGGCCGCGGTAGGCGAGGGCCTCGATCCAGCCGGCGTGACGGGACACCGACCCGGGCAGCGCCTTACCGTCGGCCTTGCGGGGTTCGATCGGCGCCGCGATCGCCTCACCCACCAGCCGGCTGTTCCCGGCGATCACATGCCAGCGCACCGGGCCGGTGATGGCCGCCCCTGCGGATGCGGCCATCGCATCGATCTGCCCGGCCGCCTCAACGATCAGCGCCGACACAGGGCGGCGAGGGTCGAGGATCGGCCACGACGCCCGGTAAATGAATCCGCTCACGACGCCGCCTTCCGCCTACGCAACTCGGCCTCACGTTCCTGCTCCGACATGCCACCCCACACCCCGTACTG
>DASRHY010000309.1:0-11730 GCA_035650275.1 Kribbellaceae bacterium
TCACGGTCCTGGTCGATACACCAGCGCAGGAAGACGTTCAGGTCGGACTCGGTATGCAGCCGGGTCTGGCCGCGGTAGCGGCCCAGGTAGGCAGACGCCGCGGCAAGCAGAACAAGCTGGTCAGCTCGCGCGACGCCAGTACCGGGAGCAGAGAAGGCAGCCATACATCACCGTGCGTCACCGGCAGCGATGAACGCCAGCACATCAGCGGCGGCAGATGCGGACGGCCGGGCGGTCCGCGGCAGGGTTCCGTCGCACTGGGTACCGCGAACTTCTTACGGTCGCGGACTGTCTCAGTTAGAGCGTTATTCGTGCGCCCAGCAGAGTGGAGGTTGACGGTGTAAGGTAGTTGATCTTTGCTCGTCAGCTCGTCGTCGCTTGCCGGTGAAAGTCCGGTCCGGGTAGCTGCCAGGAGGCCCGGTAGCAGACTGGCGGCTCGGTCTGGAAACGGGTCGGGTCGAAGCCCAGTGTCAATGGCCCTGTTGGGGGAGCGACTGAGCGGTCCGTAGCGTGATGCGAAGCCTGCGGCGTCGTTACTCTGCCGCCCGTTGGGCGGCGCGTGGGAGTGCCGAGCCCTTCGAATTCGGGGTGAAGGCCATGGAAGCGGTGAAGATCCTGGAGATGCAGCCGTGACGGACTCCTCGGCGTATGGGGCGCGGAACGTTCAGATGGTGGCGGCGGGAACTGGGGAGACCCTCCCCGGCCCGGCAACCTGCGAATCGTGTTGCCGGAGCGTGGCGTCCTATAACCGATGACCTCGGGAAGTGGATGGCTGGCCGGGAGGGAGTCGGAGGCGGCCGTAGTACCGGTTGAGCCGAGCGGACAACATAACCGCCGGTGAGGGGAAGGGCCGCTGCTTCGTCGATGCGCATCGCTGTGATGGAGGAGCCCGGTGAGTGCCGTTTTGGCTAGTCCCGTCGCGTCGGGGTCCGTACTGGACCCGGTTCGTGCCTTGCAGCATGTGCTTTACCGGGCGGCCAAGGCCGATCCCGGACGTCGGTTCCACGCGCTGCGAGACAAGGTCTTCCGCAGGGACGTCTTGTGGCGGGCGTGGGTCGCGGTGCGCCGTAACAACGGCGCGCCGGGCATCGACCAGACCACCCTGGACCAAGTCGAGGAGTACGGCGTGACCCGGCTGCTCGACGAGTTGGCCGCCGAGTTGAAGGACGGCAGGTATCGGCCGCTGCCGACCCGGCGGGTGTTCATCCCGAAGCCCGGCACGAGCGAGCGAAGGCCGTTGTCGATTCCTTCGGTGCGTGACCGGATCGTGCAGGCTGCGACGAAGATCGTGCTCGAGCCGGTCTTCGAAGCACAGTTCCTGTCCTGCTCGTTTGGGTTTCGGCCCAGGCGCTCGGCGCACGACGCCCTGCAGGTGCTCATCGAGGAGTCTTGGCGGGGCAGGCGGTGGGTGGTCGAGACGGACATCGCCGAGTGTTTCTCGGCGATTCCGCATGACAAGTTGATGCAAGCGGTCGAGGAACGCGTCTGCGATCAGGCCGTGCTCAAACTCTTGCGGGTGATGCTGCGCGCCGGGGTGATGGAGCAGGGTCTGGTGCGTCGGGACGTGACCGGCACCCCGCAGGGCGGGGTCATCTCCCCGTTGCTGTGCAACGTCTATCTGCACCGGATTGATCGGGTGTGGTCGGTGCGCGAGCACGGGGTGCTGGTCCGGTACGCCGACGACGTGCTGGTGATGTGCAAGTCCCGGGAACAGGCCGAAGCCGCCCTGCAGCGGCTGCGGGTCCTGCTAGCCGAACTCGGTTTGCGGCCGAAGGAAGCCAAGACCCGGATCGTGCACCTCACGGCCGGTGGGGAAGGGGTCGACTTTCTCGGCTTCCACCATCGGCTGGTGACCATGCGATCGCGTGATGGTCAACGCGCGGCAACGTTCCTGGCTCGCTGGCCCATGAACAGAGCGATGCAGCACGCCCGCGACAAGATCCGAAACCTTACGGACAAGCGCAGGCTGCTGCTGTCACCCGAAGTGGTCGTGCAGGACATCAACATGTTCCTGCGTGGTTGGGCCGGGTACTTCCGGTACGGGCATTCGTCCCGGCACTTCGGCAAGATCGGACGGCACGTGCAGACTCGGTTGGCGCACTTCATCAGCAAACGTCATCGCCGTAGCCGAGGCTTCGGCTGGTTCGTGCTGCTGGACGCCAAACCGCCGATGTTCGGCCTGGTCCGGCTCTCCGGAATCGTCGTTCAGCCCAGGGCGGGCAAGCCCTGGCGGGAACGACCGAATGCCGGCGGTGAACGACGTCGGTGAGCCGTGTGCGGGAGAACCGCATGCACGGTTCGAGGTGGCGGGAACTGGAAACGGAACCAGCCTGGTCACGGGAAGGCAAGTGGGACGACCCACCGGGAAACCATGGGAATAAAGGCTTGCAGCCCTACCGCCAGAACACGAGACCGCGCCAGTTCCCGACCCTACAGTCGATCTGGGTCGATGGATCGGACTTACGGCTGATCGATCTGTGACGTGTCCATAGTGGACGCGACGGCCGGTCACAGGTAGATCACCTGGTTTGTGAGAACTCAAACGATCTTCGTGGACCGGCCGTCGCGAGTCGAGACTATGGCCGGGCTGACCAGCGATCAAGTCGACCGGCTGGTCATTGATGTCTACGCCCACGGCGGCCTGGATCCGGCCCGGCGCCGTGCGGTCGGCCCATACCGCGCGGTGCTGGTCGTGCTGATCTACCTGCGGCATAACCTGTCCCAGGCGTTAGTGGCCGAACTGTTCGGCTGCTCCCAGCCGACCGTGTCCCGGCTGATCGGTCGACTCTGCCCGGTCATCACGGCCGTGCTGGCGCCGCACGCCGAGCAGACAGCCGCGCGGGAACTGCGCTCTACTGTGCGGGTCGACGGGTTCCTGGCACCCGTCGGCGACCGCCGCGAGGGCACCCACACCTCGGGCATGTACTCCGGCAAACGCCACCGGTGCGGGTTCAACATCCAGGTCGTCGGCTCCGCCCACGGCAGGCTGGTCCTGGTCGGTAACCCCCAGCCGGGAGCCATGCACGACGCGAAAGCCTGGCACGCCTCGGGCCTGGCCGCGATCTTCGCCGGCCGGCTGCACGCCGACGGCGGACCCGGCGGCTTCGCCGACACCGCCTACACCGGCACCGGCCTGCTCGTCCCGCGCCGCAAAACCAAAGGGCAGGACCTCACCGAATCCGCCCGCGACTTCAACCGAGCCATCGCCTCGCACCGGGCCAGCGTCGAACGCGTCATCGCCCAACCTCAAGAACTGGAAACTCCTAGCCACCGGCTACCGCGGCCTACTCGACCGATTCTCCACGTTCCTCGACACCATCACCAAGCTGGAGATCTACCGAACATCATGACCATCGATTGAATAACGCTCTTAGCATCCGGCCTGCGTGGTAATCCCAATTCGTCGTGAACCAGCTTATTGTCCAGAGCGGACTCGGACCGCACTAGTCGGAAGAAATCATCAGGAAGAGCTGATCCGTATTCGTTACACCAAGGTTGGCTATATGGCAACTAGAAGAAGCCGCGGTATTGATCAGAGCGTCCTTCTAATTTTATTTCAGACTATATTCATGGGCCTAATTGCAGCCGGAGTCTACATAAGGAGGAAGGTCGATCTGTCGGGGGGGATAACTACTTTTGACGCGCTCGCGACTCACCTAGTCGCCACCGTCGTAGTACTGGGTTCACTACTTGCATTCATAGGACTGTCTATTTACCTTATTGCCGGCGTCGGAAGAAAAGAGTCAACCGTACAAATTCGCTCCAGATCTCAGACTGCCGCCGAAGGAACTACAATCGTCGCTGAGATCGCCGGCCGCAAGATACGCGAGCTTAGAATTCCGTCAGAACATTCAGAGGCTAGTGCGCGGCATAAGGGCGAAGAGCCAGATCCGTCACTGGGAGATAGAACTATCTCATTTGTCATCGACGTAATGAGCGCTCAACTTCAAGCTATGGAGCGCAGAACAGTTCGATCACAGTGGTTAGCCTTTATATTGGGCCTTATCGCATCAGTCCCAATCGGCTTCCTCGTCAATCTATTCAGCAGTTGAACTAGCGCAGCGCAATGAAGGCAGCGGGACCCGAGCGTGCTCGCCGAGATGGCCTACGGCTCGATGCGCCGTAAGATCCCCCAGTTGTGGGAGGCGTTGACCGGCCACTTCGATGACCAGCACGCGTTCATCTGCGCCACCATGCTGCGCCGTATCGACGCCTTGGCCGCCGACATCGCCGAGCTGGACTCCAAGATCGAGGAGTTGATCGCCCCTTTCGCCCAAGCGGTGGCGAAGCTCGATGAGATCACCGGGATCGGGCTGCGTTCGCTGCAGGAGCTCATCGCTGAGCTCGGCGTGGACATGGCCGTCTTCCCCACCGCCGCGCACCTGGTGTCCTGGGCCAAATTCGCCGCGATCGACGCGCGATCGGCCGGCCGGAAGAAGAGCAACTCCACCAGCAAAGGCAACCCATGGCTGGCCGGTGCCCTCGGCGAGGTCGTCGCCGGGCTGGCCCGCACCAACACCTTCCTCGGCGTGCGTTACCGGCGGCTGGTCCGCCGACGGGCTAAGAAACGCACGATCGTCGCCGTCGGCAACTCGGTGCTAACCATCATCTGGCACCTGCTCTCCGACCCCACGCCCGCTATCGCGATCTCGGCCCCGGCTTCTACGATCCCGTATCGACAAGCAACGCCGGCAACGCGACCTGATCCGCCAGCTCGAACACCTAACCGGCCAGAAGGTCAACCTTAAACCCCAACCCGAACTACCCACAGCGGCCTGACCGCCGACAACCCCAAGCCCGGCTCCGCTGCGCTGCGCCGGGCGCTGCCGCCTGTCCACGCACTCACCGATTTACGAGTCAGCCTACGTGCGAGCGAACCGCGTCGCCGGGGCGTTCTAGCTGCCTGGCGTAGCGGATCAGGGAGCCGACGACCTGTTCCGGTTGTTCGAACATCGGCCAGTGTCCGCAGTCGGCCAGCTCCGTGCGGAGCACCACGTTCAGCAATTCCTCGGCTCGGGCGGCGTCGACAGTGGTCATCAATGGATCGTCGGCTCCCCAGATCAGCGCTGCCGGTTGTCGTACCGCGCGCATGAGGTTTTCGATCCTTGTCCCGCGCGAGGAGAGCATTACCCGCACGAGTCGGGCGGTGTATAGGGCGTTAACGTAAGAGACGGCGTCCACGACTAGGTCGGCGTTGAGGCGGGCGGGGCGAGCGACGAACGACGAAAAGAGCAGCGCTCGGACGGTCTTGCTGCGCAGCAATGCTTGTTTCGTCACTTCGGCGATCGGGATCAGGCTCTCGATGGTCAGCATGCCGAGCGCGAACGCAAGGCGAGGGTTGGTCAGGGAACGCCACGGCTGTTCGACTATCCGCCGCGCCGAAAACAGGCATCCGGACAGCAGCGCGACGCCGCGAACCAGGTCGGGGCGGTCGGCGGCGACCTGCAACGCCACAGCCCCGCCCCCGGAGAAGCCGACCACGAGCGCGTTGCGGACCCCGATGGCGTCCAACAGGGTCGCGACACCTGTGCTAAGTGCCGAGAGGTCGAGGCTGCCCGATGGCGGCCCGGTGCCACCGAATCCGGGTAGGTCGAGCGCCACAGTGCGCCGGTGCCGGCGCAGTGCCGGCGCAACCGCGTTCCAAAAGTCCAACGAGCTGCCGGGGCTGTGGATCAGGACGATAGGCGTCTCGCCGACCGCGGTGCCAGGGAATGAGCCGAAGTACCGGACGCCAGCGATCTGCTTTGTGGGCAAGATGCTCATTGTGTCCTCCGGCGGCGGTGCGTCAACGGCGCACCGCCGTCGGGCCGCCGGAACCTGCCACCGCCTCGTGGGACACGTGATAGTCGTTCACGTAGCTATAGAATAGCCCGCCGATGTTGCGATACTCGGTCCAGAAGAACCGGCGGGCCTGCACCAGCGCCTCACCCGCCGAGGTCGGCCCGAACGCGGTGCTGTACAAGAACGTGAAGAACACGTAGGCGAAGCGCGCCGCGAACCGGATCGGCACCTTGCATTCGGTGCCGATGAACGCGCGGCACTTGCGGTCGAAGAAGAGACGTTCGAGCCGGTTGGGCGTGTACGGCTCGCCAGCTACTGTGTCGCAGGCGTTGGCGAAGACCAGCGGCTGGTCGGGCAGTTGCCGCGTGCCAAGGTCGATCAGCGCTAGCGTGTCGGCCGCGTCGTTGGTGCTGCCAAAGCGCAGCACGGGGTCGGAGCCGTCGCCGACGGTGCACTGACAGTAGAAGTACAGCAGGCCGACCGGGTTCGGCGCGGGATCATGCAGGAACCGCTGGAGCTCGGGTTTGCCCGGCGCACCGGTGGGCAGCATCAGCGGCTGCCACCGGGCGAGCTCCGCGGCGTGCTCCCTCGACGCCGCCCACGTCTCGTCGCCTTCCCGACCGCCCCAGTACATCAAATGGGCCCGGGTCGCCCCGTTCACGATGTGGCGGGAGCGTACGCCCATGCTGTACGCCCGGTAGCTGATCCGATACCGCAGCCCAAAGAACCGGGTGGCATCGATCGGCTCGCCCGGCAGCGGCGGCTCGGCGCCGTACAGCAGGGTCCACGGCACGTGCGATACCCACGGCCCGCCGTTCTGCTGCCATGTGAGGTCGAGCCGGTCCCCCGGCTGCAGCAGCTGGATTACCTCCCTCAGCCGGCTATCGTCGGGGAAGATCGCCCGGTACAGCGCCTGCCCCTCATAGGCCAGACGGGCCAGTTCGGGGCTGCGGGCCATGGCGGCCCATCGTTCTTCGGCCCGCTCGGGTGGGGTCGAAGCCCGGGTCCAGTCCGCTGTGGGTTCGAATGACTTGAGCCGATCCGCTAGCGACTCGACAGTGATGCCGTCCAACTCGTCTTGGTACTTGCTCCGGAAGGCGTTGGCCGCGTCGCGGCTACGGGCGATGATCGACTCGATGTTGGCGATGTCAGGGCGCCAGCTCACCGCGTCGTCGGGCCCCAGCTCTACGCTCTGCACCTGGGCCATTGAGCGCAGTAAGAGAATCTGCAGGGTACTCGAGGGCCGCTGCCAGGTCAGGTCTGGCTTGGGCGCCAGGTCGCGGGCCGGCACGACGAGTAGTTCGGTGGCGACCAAGGTTGCGTCGCTGGTTTCCGGCGCGTCGACTGTGACCGCGTCCACGGCGGCGCTCGGCGAATCCAGGGGTTCCAGTGCCGGATCGGCCGATCCGTCGAGAGGCCCGTCGAGCATGGCCGTTTCTGATTCACCCGATGGGGCGACACGCAGCCGCACCGAGAACTCCCGGTACACATCCCCCGAGACGCGGACCAGCCCGTCGATGCGTGCGGCGCCGTCGACCATCGGCATCAGAAGCAGGTTGCGATCCTCAGACTCGCCCGTGCGCGGGATAAGCAGGGAGAAGCGGGCCATCCACTGGGTGTCCGGGCCCGCCTCGGCGACGTCGAAGACGACTGAGGGATCATCGCCGGGGGTCAGCCGCGCGGTGGTCGACCAGAGAGTCCACTCGCTGAGCAGGCCCTGCGCGGGAATGTCGGCGCGCGGTATCGCGGTCTCACCGATCGTGGCGTTGTCCGGCCGGAGCGCACCAACCTGAATCATGGCGAGATACTGTTGACCCAGGACGAGTGGGGCATCGGTCCGGCCACGCAGTTCGGGTATCCAGAAGTTGATGAACTGCGCGTCGACGGCGTCGAGTAGCTTGTGCTCATCGTTCCTGCGAGGCCGCCGGGTCAGCGCGCGGACTATCGCCGAAATAGCGCGGGAAACGCCTGGACCGCTTTTCTTGACGATCAGTACGATGAGCATCACGATCCATAACGGGATCTCAGCGACCACAAAAAACACCAGCGCGAGCGCGTACACGATGCACGCAAGAACAACGGCACCGGCGACGATGAGCAGGCCAATCGACGCCACCAGCAGCCCCTTGCCCAGCACTCGCAAGACGCCCGCGAAACCAACCTCCGCCACGCGCCGGAACAGCCACCCGACGAGCGCGGGCAGGCCGAGCAGCGCGCGATAGGTGACGACCCCCGCCGTGCGCAGCATCCGGCCGAGGTCGGACCACGTCATGTTGTAGGCAAACTTGGAAAGCCGAATGATGCCCACCGCAATAAAGAACAGCGCGAAACCAATGCCGATGAGCGGCGAGAACACAACCATGGAAGCCCATGCCAAGCAGCCGCTCATCAACATCAGCACGGCCAGCAGCAGCGCTATCATCGAGAACGTTTGCACCGGCCCACCCGGCCTGCCACCCGGACGCACTTTGGTAACTTACGTCACGTTATTGCTCTCCGCCTATGGCACTAACGGACGACGGCGACGCGGTGATCGGACGGGCCTACAGTAGCCGGACCTGCTGGAAACTCAGCAACTGCCCGTTGCCCAGGGCATGGTCTAACGCTTCCAAGTGTGCCTGGTCGGGCGAGGCGAAGTCGAGATAGCCGGGGTCCGCGTCGGGGCCAGCGACGGCCTGCGCTGTACCGTCGTCACCGAGGTGACCGGCAAGTGCTTCCTGCGGCGTCCTTGGCAGTCGCATCGACCGCCCGGCCAAGAACCTGAACACATCCTCGTACACCGCGGACATGCTCGGCAGGCGCCCGTGCTCACCGCGAACGTAGCGGGTCTCGCCGACATGTTCCAGCTGCGCCGAAGCCAACGGTACACGGCCGTCGCCTTCGCGGTGCGGGTTGCCTGGTCGCCGGGTCGTCAGCCGATCCATTTGCTCCCATCCCCAGCCGAATGCGGGTTTGTAGGCCGTCGCGAACAGCGTCCGGTAGCCCACCCCGGCGATGACCGCCATGCGGTCCCGGCGCTCCTGGTCGAGCCCCACGTGTGCGTGGTACAACTCCTCGTGTTGTGCCCGCCCGGCATCCAGCACCCGCTGCAACCGATTGGCCGCCTCCGGGTCGAGTCCCAGGTGCCAAGCGCCCGCGTCGTACAGGTCGAAATTTGCGCACGGATGACCATCGCCGGACGGCGCGTCCCGTGTGCCCGGATACACCCCGGCGGGGGCCGGTAACAGGCTCAGCACGCCCCATAGCGACCGGAACGTAGTGCGGTCCAGATACCGGCCGAGCAGCGCCAGCGCGTCCCAACCCCAGAGATGGCGCTTGAGGTACCCGGCGATCGCGGGCGCACCGTAGTGCGGCGTACCGATAAAGACGATCCGGTCGATTCGCGCCCAAAGCGCCGGGTGCGCTGCGAGCGCTGCCCGGACCATCAATCCGCCCATGCTGTGGGCGACGACGTGCACCGGACGGCCGCCAAGCTCGACGCTGACGCGCACGACGTGATCGGCGAAACGCTGCGTGCTCAGGGCGAGCGGCTTGCGCCAATCGTACGCGAACGCCTCATGCCGGAACATTCGCGTGGCATAGACGCCGGCGAAGAAGCCCTCGTAGCTGAGGTCCACCGCGAACGGCTTGATACGGGCGTGCGCGTCGGCGTCGCCCTGCCCGTCGGGGGCGAGCCGCAGGTCGTTGATGTGGTTGCGGGACCGGATGTCGAGCCACCACACGCCGCCGTAGCCGTCGCTGGCCAGCAGGCTGCCCATCACACCTGGCACGAACACCACGTTCGTCGCGACGTCGCCAAGGTGCCGATCGTCAAGGGCCGCCGCGAACCGCCGGTACTCCGCGTAGGCATCGTGCCCCAGCCGGTTGCGCAGCTCGGCCGAGTGTTGCCCGTCTTCGACCATCCGTAGCCGCTCCGTGAACGAGCCTGCCAGGAACAACGACCAGGTGTCAGCCACGGGAGCGATCCAACCGTGGGTCGATCGCAGCGTCACCAGCCGTTCGGCCGCGACGCCTCGTCCAGCAGGCCCTCACAGCTACGGACGAGAGCGGCGGCGGGGCGGCGCTGGGCCTCCAGCGGCGACATACCCCGCCAGCGAGTCGCGCAGTCACTTGGCGTTCTTGCTGTTCAGGTCGACCTCGTAGGATCGGCCGTCCAACATGAACCGCACCGTCTCCGCCGCTTCGCCTCCGTCCAAGTCGTCTTCCAGGACCACTAATTCTCGTCGTGACATGACATTCCCTCCGGCAATTGATAATCGATTACCACGATAACGTGGACCAGGTGTGAATTGGTAAACAAATGTCAATCCGGCTGGGGGAGCAGCGTCGATGCAGCGACAGGGCGCTAGTAGTGCTTTGTTATGTCCGGCGTGTCGTTGATGCCGTCCATTGTGGATGGTGGTTGACTTTGTGGCGTGACTCCGGAGCAGATCGAGCAGGTGCGTCCACGGTTGGTCGAGTTCACCGCGCAGATGTTGGACGGGGCGGTGCGGCGGTCGGACCAGCGGGTCAAGGGCGAGTTGTATGTGCGTGGTCTGCTCACCGATGGGGCGCGGAAGTCGATGCAGCCGATGGCGGCGCGGCTCGGGGTCGATCATCAGCAGTTACAGCAGTTCGTCACGTCCTCGACCTGGGACTACCGGGCGGTGCGGTGCAACGTGGCCCGGTGGGCGGTGACCGCGATCGACCCGGCCGGGTACGTGATCGACGATTCCGGGTTCCCGAAGGACGGCACCGCGTCGCCGTGTGTGGCCCGGCAGTACGGGCCGCCACGGTCCGGGCGAAACGGGACCGGGCCGGCATCGGTGAGGACGTGCGGCATCGGGAGAAGTGGCGCCTGGCCCTCGACATGCTCGACGAGATGATCGACACATGGGGGTTGCCGAGACTGCCGGTAGTCGCCGACTCCGGCTACGGCGAGTGCACCCTGTTCCGGCTCGGACTGGCCGAACGCGGCCTGCGCTACGCGGTCCAGGTCGACCCGAACGCCACCGCCCACCACGGCGACGCGGTGCCGGTCACCCCGCCCTACAACGGCCGGGGACGTCCACCTCGATCCGTCTACCCGGCTGCGCCCGTCACCTTCAAAGACCTCGTCCTGGCCGCTGGCCGGGACACCGCACGACAGGTGACCTGGCGGCAGGGCAGCCGGCGCACCAAGACAAACCCGACCGCGGCGATGCGCTCACACTTCCTGCGCCTGCGTATCCGCCCGGCCAACCGCGACATCCCCCGCGCCGTCGACGGCACCCTGCCCGAGGTGTGGCTGATCGCCGAATGGCCACCCGACACCGACGAACCGGTCAAGTACTGGCTGTCCAACCTGGACACCCGAACCTCCCTGAAGACCCTGGTCCGACTCGCGAAACTCCGCTGGCGGATCGAACACGACTACCGCGAACTGAAAACCGGCCTCGGCATCGACCACTTCGAAGGCCGCAGCTTCACCGGCTGGCACCGCCACGTCACCCTCACCGTGCTCGCTCAAGCCTTCTGCACCCTGTTACGCCTGGACCCAAAAGCGGATGCGCCGGCCTGACTCTCTACGCGATCCTGCGCGAGCTGCAACTCCTGCTCGCCGTCATGACCGGCGCATGCCGTACCTGCAACCGCCCCCATTCGACGACACTACCTAACAAAGCACTACTAGGACTAAGCGCACAAAGTTCTTCGGCCCTGCAATGGAGGGCAGCACCTTGGCCTGTGTCCGGCGCGCGCCTGATCCCAGCCGGCGAATCCGGTCGCCATCTGGTCATCATAATCGCGTGCACTGACATCGGCAGATGAGTGAGTCGATCAACGCTCCTACGCACCAGGCCGTAACACACGTAATTGGCTCTTCGGGCAGCCGTCCGCATGCACCGCCAACCCAAGCACGTCGATGCGCGATCATCTACAGATCCCTGACCGCGTCGGCGAGTTCAGGATCAAGCGTGATGAACGCATCGG
>DASRHY010000310.1:0-2562 GCA_035650275.1 Kribbellaceae bacterium
ACAGACGATGTCTCGCCAACCCAGTCAGCCGGCAACTCGTCCCGCCAGGTCCCGTTGCGGTAGGCCTCCGCAACGTGGTCATCGATGAACGCCTCGCCAAGCAGCAGGTCGACGACATCCCCGAACGCCCCAAAGCTGGAAGAGTCTCCCGGTCGTCCAAGAGCCGTGTGGCGATGGCGACAAACACGTTCCTCGGCCCGGCGAGGGTGTACTCGGGCATCCTGAGACCGCTCAGCTTCATCATTTCCGTGAGGGGCGCCGTCGCTCACCGACCAGCTGCTGCTAGCCCGCTTGAGGCCCCGGATGTCGGCTCAACGCAGCGATAGTTGTGCGATAGGTGTGTCGGGAGGGACTTCCGTCCCTCTCCGCCACAAAGCTCAACGCTCTCACATGGGGAGACCGAGGGGACTCGAACCCCCGACCTTCAGGGCCACAACCTCAGCCCGATCGCCGATGACGGCTGTCATTGGGCGTCACGCGACCGCGGTGACCCGGGTGTCAAGGGGGCGAGCGCTCGTGGTCACCGTCGGCGACCCGACACGACCTGCGGTGGCGTAGGTGTGTCGTAGGTGGGCGAGTGCCTGGCCGCACGAGATGTGCGAACGGCTCCGAAGGCGGTCCGCCGATGAGGCCAAATCCCCTGGTCACCGCCCGTGGACAGGACGTCGCGGGTGAGCTGGTCCCGCGTTGGTCCCACGAGCGCTGATAAGGGGTGAGGTTGCGCACACCAGTGGCATAGCGACCTGCGCCGACTCGCCTGAGTGACCGTAGGTGACCGGGAGTGAGCCTAGGCACACGGAAGCTGCCATGTCCGGGCGCACGCGAGGGGCGCCGCGCTCCTCCACGGCCAGGACGCCACCGCGAGAGGGCGCCGGCGGTCCCGGATCCCGTCCGAGGATCCGCATAGGCCATGCTCGAGGTTGACCGCCGTCAGGGGCGTTCGGGTGGATCGGCCGCCGGCGGGAGCTCCATCGTCTTCTGGAGGTCCTCGAGGGTCGTGGCCGGGACCGTGATGAGCCCGCGGGTGGGCCGGTCGAGGTCGAAGGTCACGAGCAGCAGGAGGCCCACGAACGCGGCCGCCAGCAGGCTGGTCAGCGCACCCCTGCCGAGGACGCCGAGGTGCACGCCGAGCAGGGCGAGGGCCAGGGAGGCGCCGGCGAGCTCAATGACGATGACGGGTGGTGGCACGCGGTTGTCGAGGCTGGCGACCCGGATCACGCGGTCGTCGAAAGACTCGTTGAGCGATTCGACGTACAGCCGGGGCGCGCTCTCGACGGGCGCGCGGTCCAGTGCCTCTCCGGCCAGCCGCCAGAGTTGCTGCTCGACCTCGTCGCTCGCGGCGATCGCGGCGAGCTGCCGGCCGCTGGCGGGCACGGTCTCGGAGATGCGGATGCCGAGATCGGCGTAGTCCCGGAGCAGGGCGAGCGACTCCGTCCGCATCGGCTCGGCCAGGGTCTGGGCCCGCAGGTAGGTCGTGCCGAGGGCAGTTGCCTCGGCGACGGTGGCGGCTCGCCTGTTCTCGTAGCGACCGATGGCGAGGCTGAGGCCGAAGGCGAGCACGAGCGCCATGAACCCCAGCAGGGCGCCCTGCATGACACCGAACGAGTCCTGTGGCTCGTCCGACCGGGACCGGATCGAGCGCCCGATGAGGAGCCCGGTGACGGTCGCACCGATCAGCATGGTGAACACGAAGACGACGAGGACCTCGGTGCGGAGGTTGAAGAGCATCGTTCGATGGTCCCTCGATCGGCGAGCCGGCGACTCATCCCGCGGGGGTGACGTGGCCGAGGCCCGACCGGTCCCCGCGAGACGGTCGATCCCGTCGCCCCCGCAACAGGCTCCCGGTCACCGGGCGACGCCGCGGGCGTCGCAGGGGAACGTCGCGTCACTGCCGACGGCCTGCAGCTCCTGGTCGAGGATGACCAGAGTCCGCTCCATCGCCGTCGGTTCGAGGCCGCCGATGCCCTCGTGGAACGGGTTGTCGAGGAACTGGAGGAGCAGCAGCATCGACACGATCACCGACGTGACGGTGCCCATGAGCACCGCCTGGACGATGGCGCGCTCCCCGCTGTCGGCGAAGAACAGCATGTAGACGAAGATCACGCCCGAGGTGAAGAACAGGACGATCCACAGGGGCGTCGGGATCACCCCGGCCGCGCCGTGGATCCGGTGGGTCCGGGCCGCCTCGCGGTCGGAGGTCTGGTCGAGCCACTTGCCGTACGCGGCCTCCTCACTGGCGGTGGCCGGTTCGATCGTGCGGAACGTGCGGAACAGCTCGACGGCCCACGGGTTGAGATCTTCGCCGATCGTGCCCGCCTGCATGCGGTCCCACTGCACGCCGGCGACCGAGCGGGCGTAGCAGACGAGGTCGACGGTCATGTCGTCACGCACGTCCTCGGGCAGGAGCCGTGCCGTCTCGACCTGCTGGGCCACGACCAACGCCTCGTCCTCGGCCCCGGAACGCGAGTCGTCGTAGCTCGTGAACGCCAGGAAGACCACGAAGCCGAGGAGCACGGCGAAGCCCGTGGCCAACACCCCGAACACCCCTGCGGCCCGGTCGCC
>DASRHY010000311.1:0-9845 GCA_035650275.1 Kribbellaceae bacterium
TTCGATGGCCACCCGTCGGTGTTGCTGCGGGCCAGTCGGATCGGTGAGCTTAGCCGAGAGGAACTGGCAGAGGTCGTCCACGACGCGTGGCTGTCCCGCGCATCAGCGCGCCGAGCGGCAGCCTGGCTCAGCGCACATCCGTCGGTGTGATCACACTCGCCACCTGGCCCGCGCCACGGGACGGCATGACCGCGCGGATCGCGTCAGATGAGAGTGCGTTCTCGCAGGAGGCGATGCATCCGCTCATCGGCACGACCGTGGCACACGCGGGCTACACGCGCTCATTCCCGTGGCGCTGCGGCTTGACCGGCTGGCGCTGGCTACCGTGGTGAAGTGACTGACCCGGACAGCGTCCGTGCCTCCGACCGTGAACGCGAAGCAGCTGTCGAGCGCTTGCGGTCAGCCTCGGTCGAGGGACGCCTCACCCTGGACGAGCTGACCAACCGGACCGAGGCCGCCTATTCCGCCCAAACACGCGGCGAGCTCACCAGGGTAACCGCCGATCTACCCGAACCCTCCGGTCCGAGGTCGGAGATGCAGTTGGCACGTTCGCAGCGGATCGTCTCGGTCTTCGCCAACGTCACGCGCAGCGGCTGGTGGCGTGCCGAGGGAACGGTCGCACCCATGTCCCTGTTCGGTGACGTCGAACTCGATCTACGTCAGGCCGTCGTGCCATCCGGCGAGGTGGAGATCAAGGCCGTTGCCCCGTTTGGGGACATCGAGGTCATCGTCCCCGACGGGGTTAGCGTCGAGCTGACCGGGCTCTCGGTGTTCGGTCGAAAGAAGCTGGACGTCCGGACATGGAGACGGCGCCGGTCGTACGTGTACGGGCCATCACCGCGTTCGGAAGCGTGCTGGTCCGCAGCTAAACGGAACGACTCTCCCCAGTCGGCGGCCAAGGATGGCGTCGATGCGGTCCGGCGCGCGGCAGCCTCGGCCGACGTGGTTGACGTCGACTGACCTCAGACCAGCCCAGCCATCAGCCCAGCATCAGTCAGCGCATCAGCCGGTCCCTGCCTCAACCGGCGCGTACTCGCACCCGGGAACAGACTGGGACCATGGCACGGGGATTCAACGCGCGATCAGCCGGGCTGTCGCCTGACCTTGCTGGCCCGGTGAGTGTCGCGCTCGCCAAGTCGGTGGAGCGGCTGCCCGGCCCGTACGCGTTGCCGAGTGGTTGCGTGTTTGAGCCGAAGTGGGATGGCTACCGCGCCGTTATCGTTCGGCAGGCCGACGGTGCGCGGGTGTGGTCGCGGCAGGGCACCGACCTGACCGACCGGTTTCCCGAGATTGCCGCGGCGGCGAGGCGGATGCTGCCTGCGGGCTGTGTCGTCGACGGTGAGCTGGTCGCGCTGGACAGCACGGGCCGGTTGTCGTTCGATCGGCTGCTGCGCCGCTTGGTCACCACCCGGGCGAACGCGCGGCGGTTGGTGCGCGAGGCGCCGGCGTCGTACATGGCCTTCGACCTGCTCGCCGTGAACGCGGTCGACCTCCGCATGCAGCGCTGGGCCACCCGCCGTGGCCGCCTTGAGTCGCTGGCGGCGTGGGAGCCGCCGATGCAGCTCACGCCGGAGGAAGTTCCTTGCGGGCCCAGGCGGCGGCGATCTCGTTGGTCGGGTCGTCGGCGGTCAGTGATCCGAGGATCAACGCGTGATGCGTGACTCGGTCGATTCAGGCGCAGCGAGATCGTTGTGGTGGCAGACCGTGGCCCACCAGGCTGATCTTTCATGGCGATTGCAGGCCATCGGCCGCAAGCATGGCTGTCGAGGCTGGTCGGCGCGACACTGTGCTGCGGTCCGTGCTGGCATCCGGGCCGGGGCGGCGGGACCCGAGCGGGAGACCGGGTACATCAACCCCGACCTGGCTGGTTGGGTCGCCGGGCCTGTCCGAGTTGTCCGGGCTCGTCGGCGGCATCCGCCGGGTCGTCGCGCGCTGCGGTGACTGGGAGCAGACCGTTCGCGGCGTCGCCGAGAAGCTGCGGCGAAACCTGCCGTCCCCGGACGTGCTGAGCGCCGAACAGCGGCTCGGCTCGGCCGACGGTTACCGCAGCCACATCCTGCACATCGAGCCCGACGGCTCGTTCTCGATCGTCGCGCTGGTCGGGCAACCCGGCCAGGCGACCGCCATCCACGACCACGTCACCTGGTGCGTGTCCGGGGTCATCCAGGGCATCGAGTACGAGGAACTGTTCGTCGAGAACCTCCGCCTGGTCGGTGAGACCATCAATCACGTCGGCGAGGTCAGCGGTTCCACCCCGCCCGACGACATCCACCGGGTCCGCAACATGGGCACGACGACGGCGATCTCCATCCACGTCTACGGCGCCGACATCGGCCGGCTCGGATCGAGCGTCCGGCGCTCCTACGACCGCTACTCCGACTGAGCCGCCGGATCAGAAGGTTGGCGGGGTTCGCATTCCGTCCGAGCGCGCCACCCCATCACTCCATCACCCAAAGCTGCCCCGCGGTGAAGGGTGGTCGACGACGTCTCGCACCAGGAGGTGCCAGCCCTGGCCTTCAGCGGGTTTGCGGGGCCGCGACGACGGCAGCTGTGGCCATAACTCAAGACACCTCGGCACCGTGGCGCCGTCGTCGCCGTGGACAGCGATCACCTCCTCCAGCGACGGCCAGACGACGGTGGAGGGGTGCGGTGGCCGCCACCGCAGCGCGACGGTACCGTCCCTGAGTTGGATGCCGTCGGCAATGCCGCGCACTGCCACCGCCACCAGACGAGACGGCCGCGGTCGAGGGCCTGGGACCTGCCACAAACGGGCCATATGTAGGCAGGCACCGCGTGGTCGACGAGCTGGCTTTTCGCCCGTCCGTCGCGCGGGCGGGCCGTGCAACATGTCAGCGGCCTCGGGTCGTGTATCTGCTGAGAGGCGGGAGATGGCATGGGATTCGAGGCCTGGGCACGGACCAACCTGGCTGGACTGCTCCGGTTCGCGACGGTGCTGTGCTGCGATGTTGGCGTCGGGGAGGACGTGGTGCAGGAGGTGCTGATCAAGGCCCACCGCCGGTGGGATCGGATTGCGTGCCTGGATCGGCCTGAGATGTATGTGCGTCGCATGATCGTCAACGAGTATCTGAGTTGGCGGCGCAAGTGGTCGCGGTATGTCCCGTCCGCCGACATTTCCCTGGGTCTCGTCGTGCCCGATCCGGCCCAGCGGCACGCCGAGCATGCCGAACTGATTGCCGAGTTGGTGAAGCTGCCGCCACGGCAGCGGGCGGTTCTCGCGCTGCGGTACTACGCCGATCTGTCCGACGTCGAGATCGCCGAGATGCTGTCGTGCCGCCCGGTGACGGTACGGACCCAGGCGTCACGCGCCCTCGCCAAGCTGCGCGTCGAACTCGGCGCCGAGATACCCACGAACACAGGAGCCCACCATGCGCACTGAACACGACATCCGCGACGCCTTCACCGCCGTCGCGGCAACCGCGGACCGGTCGCGCGCTTCCGAGCGCGGCGGCGTGGTGATCCCCGCCGACCGGCCGCCGGCCCGAGTCCGGCGCCGGGTCCTCGTCGCCGCCACCGCGGTAGCGACAGCGACCGCGGCGGTTGCCGCACCCGCGGCGCTGTCGATCCTGCGGGCCGATGCCCCGATCGAGCCCGCCACCAGCCCGACCCCGCCGGACCTCGGCGACGTCGACCGTAAAACGATCGGGAAGACGCCCGGCATCACCGTCGTTCCCGGCACCGGCCCGCGGACCCCGCACGGCACTGCCCCGGCCAAGGTCAAGGTCCCGGCCTCGGTGATCGGGACGCACCGGCCGGCGACTCCCCGCGCGACCAGCGGCGACCTGTTCCACGTCGACCTCCCGGCCGGGTGGAAGCAGGTCTCCTCGTCACCGGCCGGAATCTCGCAGAGCATGGAGTTCACCGCGCCCGGCGGACACCAGTGCGTCGCCAAGGTCTATGTCCGCGGTGGCCTCGACCCGCGGGAACTGCCGGACTATGCCGCACCGATGCCGATCAACGGCAACCCCGGCTACTGGGTCGACGCGCTGCTGTCCGCGGGTGTGGTGGACGGCGCCGTGGTCTGGCGATATGCAGACGACTCCTGGGCCGTCACCTCCTGCGGCTCGCTCGACGACCCCTCCGGCAGCGACCCCTACGGCCGCGACCGAACACTCGAGAAGACCCTGGCCAAGGCCGTGGCGGTCAACCACACACGTTAGATCACCTGGTCGGCCATGGTCGGCCCCCTGGTGGTTGGCCATGCGCGCCGGACCAGGTGATGTGGATGAGGGGGTCCGCGAACGCAGGCATGGTCCGAGCTGCCGCGTGCCGCGCTTACGCGACACTTGCGTCGCTTCCTTACGGATCATCCAAGCCTGCCCCGTTTGGCGGTGGGACTCGCGGTAAGCATTCGTCGCGCGGAGCCTTTTGGGCTGGGCTGAAAGGCCTGGACGCGCGGCTGGGCGGGTCTCACGCTGGAGGCCGTCGTTGAACGCCGTGCCGTGCCGGTGGCCGCATCGAAGGGATGCCATGGTCCGCTACATCGTTCGCCGGCTGCTGCAGACGGTGGTGGTTCTCGCGGTGATCAGCCTCGTCACGTTCCTGATCTTCTGGGCGGGGCCGGCCCGGCCGGCGCGGGAGATCTGCAACTACCACTGCACCGAGGCAACGTTCGCCGAGATCGACCGCACGTACGGGTTCGACAAGCCGGTCCTGGTCCAGTACGGCACCTACATGAGCGGGCTGATCAACCCGGACGGGCGCGATCTCGGCTCCGAGGGCTCGAAGGTCCACTGCCCGTGGCCGTGCTTCGACCGGTCCATCCATACCGGTCTGCAGGTGTGGGACTCGATCACCGATGCGTTCTGGCCGACCTTCTGGCTCGCCGTCGGTGGCGCCGTCCTGTGGCTCGCCGGTGGGGTGCTGCTCGGAATCCATGCGGCGCTGCGCAAGGGCCGACGCGCCGACAAGGTGAGCGTCGCCGCGGCCCTGGTCGGTGCGTCGATGCCGGCCTTGGTCCTCGGCAACCTGTTGTTGTTCGTCTTCGTCGTCAAGCTGGGGGTGCTTCCGTTCCCGTCGACGGAGAACGCCGCGTTGTTCACGGTCGGGCCCGGAGCGTGGCTGAAGTTCTACATCCTGCCGTGGATTACCCTGGCGCTGGTCAACGCGGCGCTGTACGCCAGGCTGACCAGAGCCAACATGCTCGACGCGATGAACGAGGACTTCATTCGGACCGCTCGAGCCAAGGGCCTCCGCGAGCGCAGGATCGTGTACAAACACGGGATGCGGGTGGCCCTGGCTCCGCTGGTGACCGCCTTCGGGCTCGACCTCGGCACGCTGCTCGGCGGTGCGGTGGTCACCGAGCAGATCTTCAGCATCTACGGCATCGGGCGGCTCACCATCGACGCCGTGCTCGGCACCGACCTGCCGATCATCATGGCCGTCACCATGCTCGGTGCGACCGCCGTCGTGGTCGCGAACTTGGTCGTGGACATCGTCTACGCCGCCATCGATCCACGCGTCCGCACAACCTGACTCGCAAGAGGACGCATGGTGACTATCCCGGATCGCGGCTGAAAGCGGCCTGATATATGCGCTGCGCGGATTAGTCAAGAGAGGTGGAGCGACCACCGAACCTGACTGCGCGCGCCATGGCGGCAGGCATATCCCTTTCCCCGAACAAGTCGCCAACGGCCGGTACGACGACTGTTCCGCCGCCTGATGCCGTATTGGGCATTGCGCCGCGCGCGGGCCGGGATCCACGCCGCACCGAGCTGCCGGTTGTCCTCGGGACCACGCCGTCCGGCTTGGTCGTGGTCGGATCCAATATGGTTGTGTATGTGCTGACCCTGCACCTCAACGCCGTGGACATCAGCCGGACGGTTGTGCGGTCGGTGCCGTCGGCAATGACGGAGCTCGCGGCGGCCGGGGAACGGATGATGCAGCCGTCCTCTATGCCGCCGCACTTGACGACCTGGGCGGCTCGCACTCGCGCGTCGCTGCGCCCGATCATGCGCCCGTACCTCGACCTGTGCACGGTGCCGCGATGGGTGCCAGACTTCATTGATCCGCCGTCAAGCGACGACGACTTCGCCGTCGCGCTCGATAAGGTGATGGCCACTCCGCCGTCGGCGATCCGGGCAGAGCTGCAGTCCCGGGTCGTGAGTGGCCAGCTTTCACCTCGGGCCGCCGCACTGGCCAGCGGCGACCCTGCAGCGATACGCCGCCTGCGCACCGCGATGGAAGCCTTCCACGAAGTGGCGGTCGCACCGTACTGGCCGCAGATCGTCGCGGCCGTGCATGCCGATCGCGCCGCGCGCGGGAGCACGCTGCTCGACGAAGGCATTGAGCGTGTGCTGCACACCCTCAGCCCCTACCTGCGTTGGAACTCGTCGAGCCTGTCGTACGAGTGCCCTGGCGGCACCGACCTCGAGATCTCGGCCAGCGGGCGGGGCGTCATCTTGGTGCCGACCTACCTGGATCCCTCGCCGAGCTTCCTGGACGTCGACGGGGCACCGGTGGTGCTGCATTATCCGATCGAGAAGCTGCCGCCGCAGCTTACGCCGCGTAAGCCGCTGACCGACCTACTGGGCCGGACTCGAGCCTCAGTACTCGCCGCCGTGGCAGGCGGACGCAGCACCACGCAGGTCGCGAGGAACGTCGGGATCTCGGCCGGCTCCGTCAGCCAACATGCAGCGGTCCTACGGTCGGCCGGGCTGATCACCACACACCGAACCGGCCCGTCCGTCAGGCATCAGCTGACCCCGCTCGGAGAACTCCTCCTGGTGTCGTCCTCACAAGCGCTCCACTCCAACTCCCGATCCGTCGCGCAGTAACGACGACCTCGTGTGGACCACCGCCAGTAGTGATCGGACACATCGCCGCGGTCCAACCTATGCCTCGGATCGCCGAAGCGACGCGCAGCTCCCAAGCCTGCGGCCTGCCCAGTCCAGACGAGCTCGGGCGGGTCGCGGCAGTTGCGGTCGCCGCGCTGACGTCGGGTGCGTCGCGTCGACGCATCTACGTGTGGCTCGAACCGCACGACGCGAAGCGGCCGCAGGCGACCGCTGCCACGCTCGGAGCGCCTCGTCGCATGTCCCCGGTGTGCGACGAGGAGCAGCCCGCCGCGAAACATGACCGTGGCCGGCCTCGTAGTCGGCGGTGAGCTTTGCTTGACTGCGGCACCCGTCTTGGCCCGGAGTCGCTGCCGTCCCAGCCGGTCTCACCGCGCCTGGCGGCGCTCGCCGTCCCACCGGCCGATGTCGCGTGTCGGCGCGGCCGTGAAGCGGTCGAGCCGCAGCATCGCCAAGCGCTCGCAGTCTTGCCCGCCGCGGCGGGCCCTGCCCACGCCTCGGGGCGCACGGGTGCCGGGCCAACGATCGTGTGGTGGGAACTGTGGGCATCACTTTGGGCATCAAGCAGCGTTAACCAGTGTTGTGAGAGTCCACAGGAGTCCTGCTCGCTGCCACTGCTGCGCGCTCGTGTCCCCTGTTGTCTATGGGTAGGTGCTGTCTACGGAACAGGTGATCGGAGGCTCGAATCCCCAGGCCGGCGTTGCCGGTTCGGGCTATTTAGTTGAGCATGCTCCAGCCGGTTCTTGTGGGTCCGCGGCTCGCCTGCACGCGCAGCGGTCAGCAGTCATCCGGCGAGGCGTGACCGTCGCCGCGATCGAATGCCTGGTGACCGGGCGGGAGACTGGTGCTATGGGCAACTTGCCGCCGGGTCTGGCCGGCCCGGTCGAGGTGGCGCTGGCCAAGGCCGTCGAACACCTCCCCGGGCTGCACGCACTGCCGGGCGGTTGCGTGTTCGAGCCGAAGTGGGACGGCTACCGGGCGGTCATCGTCCGCCAGGGCGACGAGGCGCGGTTGTGGTCGCGGCAGCGCAAGGACCTGACCGACCGGTTCGCCGACATCGCGGCCGCCGCCGTGCGTATCCTGCCCGCCGACTGTGTCGTGGACGGCGAGTTGGTCGCGTTGGATGCGTCCGGGCGGTTGTCGTTCGACCAGCTGCAGCGCCGCCTGGTCACCTCCCCGGCCAGCGCCCGCCGCGTGGCCGCGGCTGCACCGGCGTCCTACATGGCCTTCGACCTGCTCGCCGCCGCGAGCGTGGACATCCGCACCCAGCGCTGGGCCACCCGCCGCGCCCGCCTGGAGTCCCTCGCGGTCTGGGAGCCCCCGCTGCAGCTGTCACCGGTCACCCGCGACGTCGACGAGGCCCGTGAATGGCTCGACCTGCTGCCGGCCGCGATGGGCGTCGAGGGCCTGGTCGTCAAAGGCGTCTCCACACGCTACGCGCCGGGGCGGCGGGACTGGCTGAAGGTGAAGCACCGCGACACCGTCGAGGTCATCGTCGGCGGCGTCCTTGGCCCGATCGACCACCCTGAGGTCGTGATCGCCGGCCGCTACCACGACGGCGAGTTGGTCCAGGTTGGGCGCACCGTTGCGCTCACTAACGCGCAGGCCGCGGACCTCGCCGCCGTCCTCGTGCCGGCTCGGCGTGCGCATCCGTGGCCGGACGAAATCGGCGTCGGCCGCTGGGCCAGGTCCGGCAAGACCGTGCCACTGACCAAGGTCGAACCCACCGTGGTCGCCGAAGTCACCGCCGACGCCGCCCTCCAAGCCGGCGCATGGCGACACCCACTGCGCTACCTGCGCCACCGCCCGGATCTGCAGCCGGGCGACGTCGACGAACTCAGGTGACGTCCCGCGTCGCGCAGCGCCTGTCCGGCGAGCGTCTTCGTCGCGGCCGACGCGACGTGCGGGCTTCAGTCCCGGTTCGGTAACGCGGCGTTGATCGGGACCGATAGAGGGGGTACCAGGAGCGGCGAGGCGCCGCCCGGCGAGGGGGGCTTGCCGGGCACCAGCGTCTCCCGTTCGATCTCCACGGGGGACTGCTGAGGACGAGGATGGGCAGATGTACCCGTGCGCGGCCTCAGCGATCGAGCAGGTCGCCGTGTTCGTGCACGCCGCGGAACGCCAGCTCGCCGTGCTCGACGCTGATCCACCCCTTGGCTGGGCCCTGGACACCGCGGATCGGCGTACCGACGCCAGGGATGCTCTGCGCCGGCTGCGCGTGTATCCGCCGCAGGCACCACCGATGGCCGTCACCGACGAGGGTCCGGTCTTGCTGTATGAGCTGGCCGGCGTGGCGGCCCAGATGATCGACCCGGGCACGCTGCCATGCGGGATGCTGCTGACCGTCGTGACGACGGTGGACGCTGCCACCGAAGCACTGATCGACGCGGCCTGTAGACCCCCGCTCGACTCACCGATGAAGTCGGGCGGTCGTGTCCGCCGACCCACCGACTTCCGAACCTCCGGGTCGTTGCCGGTGGTGCGGGTGAGGGACATGATGCGAGCCGGCCCTGGCGGGCCGTGAGCGATGCCGACTGTGTCGGCGCTGCGCTGGTTGGGTTCGCCCCCTCCTGGCACCTCGATTCTGCGCCGCCGCGCCCTCCACGCAACCCCCGCACCTGCGGTGCCGCCCA
Source organism: Kribbellaceae bacterium (assembly GCA_035650275.1). Lineage (GTDB taxonomy): Bacteria > Actinomycetota > Actinomycetes > Propionibacteriales > Kribbellaceae > DASRHY01. The sequence goes on from DASRHY010000311.1 coordinate 9,446, forward strand.
GCCGGGCACAAACGTCGGGACGCGGTCGCAAGCTCCCTAACATCGCCCCGAAGCTTCCGCCCGGCTGGCCGGTTCCGGGGGTTGCGTTCAGGCGCCCGTTGGCGGCCCGTGATTCGTGTTGCCAGGAGGGGGCGAAGAACGGTCGGCCACTCAGAGCGCCACCGGCCCGCCACCTGGCAGACGGGAGCAACCCAGATGGCCAAGGCCAACAACACCACCCCCACAACGACTACTACACCGGACACAGCAGCGGCAGCACCGGATGTCGAGGGTGTGCGGGTCGACCAGATCGACCCGACAACGCTCCTGGTGGATGTGAACGTGCGGACCGAGACGGTGGCGGACAAGGACTTCGTGGCGTCGGTGAAGGATCTCGGTGTGCTGCAGCCGATCCGCGCCG
>DASRHY010000312.1:0-4392 GCA_035650275.1 Kribbellaceae bacterium
GCGGTGGGGTAGCCTGGACGACGCGCTGGCGGTCGGGACGATGAGTGCGCCGGCGCTGCGGGAGTTGGTGGGGCGGTGGCCGCTGGACGATGGGCAGCCGATCTACGCGCTGGACACGAGCGTCTGGCCGCGCGACGACGCCGAGACCAGTCCGGGACGGGGCTACCACTACTCGGCGTCGCGGCAGTCGGCCGGCCAGCCGATCGTGGCCGGCTGGTCGTACGGCTGGCTCGCGCAGGTGAGCTTCACCCACGATAGCTGGACGGCACCGCTGGACGTGCGCCGAGTGGCGCCCACGGATGACGCGCATGCCGTCGCCGCCGAGCAGATCCGCACCCTGCTCGGGCGACTGCCGACCGACGGCCCGGTCCCGCTGTGCGTGTTCGACGCCGGCTACGACCCGATGAAGCTGGGCCGCGAACTGGGCGACCTGGACGGCGAGCGGGTCGCGGTGCTGGTGCGGCTGTGGAGCGGGCGCTGCTTCTACGCCGACCCGGACCGACAGCCGCGCACCGGTCGCCCACGACGGCACGGGCGGAAGCTGGCCTGCGACGACCCGACCACCTGGTGGGCGCCGACCGCGGAGCACCGCGAGGAGCACGCCCGCTACGGGACGGTGCGAGTCCGGGCGTGGGCCGACGTGCACGCCAAGACGGAGGACCATCCCACCCGGGGCAGTCGGCGTCCCAGGCCCATCCTCCACGGGACCCTGGTGCTGGTCGAGGTGGAACGGCTGCCGCGCCAGACCCGCATCCCCAAGCAGCTCTGGCTGTGGTGGCGCGGCCCCGGCACGCCGGACCTCGCCGTCCTCTGGCGGGCGTACGTCCACCGCTTCGACCTGGAAAATAGTCCGTTCGCAAGTGACAAAAACGAGTGTGCAGGCTGGACTCGGTCGTGGGAATCACGTATCGGATCTCGACTGCGCCATCGGTTACCACCACGCGATCAATCAAGAGATCGACCAGTTGGCGGCGCTGAGCGAAGCTGGCCTGCTTCAGGCCGGCGCTGAGGCGGTGGCACAGGGCGCTCATCGTCCTGGCTACGGCGCCCACCTCGACGAATCGCCCCCCCTGGGCGACCAGTTCACGTTCGCGTGCTGCCAGCTCCTCCTCTCGCTCACGGAGTGCCCGATCGCGGCGCTCGAAGGTCTCCAGGTCGATGATCTCGGCCAGGTAGGCGTCGAGCAGCCGGGCCCGCTGCCGATCTGCGCTGGCCCGGACCGCGCGGAGGACCGTCAATCTGCGCCGCAGCTCGCCGGGGACCCAGGCGCCACTCTGGGCCCGTTCGAGCGCGCCGGCGACCGCTTCGGGGTGCCGCAGCACGGCGCACAGGTCAGCCCACACGAGCTCGTCGAGCTGCGCGGCCGGGGTGAACCGCGCCGGGCAGCGCTCGGCGAGGCCGGAGCTGACGGCCGGCAGCTTGCCGCGGCAACGGTAGTAGCAATAGCGCGTCTCGGTGGACGAGCGCGTGCAGCCGACACACGCCAGGTGGCAGACCCCGCAGCTGACGAGGCCGCGCAGCAGGTAGGGATGCGTGGTACTGCGACGGGCTCCCTGCTGATTCGCGGCGAGCCGCCGCTGGACTCGTTCGAACGGCTCAGCCGACACGAGGGCCGGCACCGGCACGGTGATCCAGGCTTCCGGCGGCTGGGCCTGGGTGCTCACGCCACGCCCCACTCGCTCGAGCGGCGATCGCCGTCCCCGCGATCGGGTCGTTCGTAGCCGGCCACTGGTGGCTTCGCCACGATACGCCGGGTTGGTCAGCACGCCACGGATCGTGCTGGGGCTCCAGACCGCCTGTCCGGTCGGCGTGGGGATCGCCCGTCCGGTCAGACGGACGGCGAGGGCGTGCAACGCGATGCCCCCCTCGGCATAGGTGGCGAACAGCTCCTGGACGAGCGCCGCAGCGGCCGGATCGACCTGCACGGCGGCCGGGTCGCGGGGCCGCTCGGGGTGCAGCCGATAGCCGTACGGCGCGCGGGTCCACGGCAGGAGCTGCCCGGCCTGCAGTTTGGCCAGCCGCCCACGTCGCATCCGATCCGCGATCAGCGTGCGCTCGTACTCAGCAACCGCGCCACGGATCTGCAGGACAAGCTGCTCGTGGGGATCGTCGCTGGGCGGCCGATCGATGAACGCTACGCGGACGCCCCGGCGCTCCAACTCCTCCAGGACGACCATCTGGTGCACGTAGTTGCGCGCCAGCCGGTCCGGCGCGGTGATGAGGATCAGGTCGAACGCCGCTCGGGCCGCCTGGTCCCGCAGCGCGTCAAGGCCGGGCCGGACGAGTTTTCCGCCGCTAAACCCGTCGTCGCGGAAGATGTGTGCCTCGTCGACCTCCCACCCGTCGCAGGCGGCCACGTAGCCGCGCAGCTGCGCGACCTGCTGCTCGATCGTCTGCGTCTGCTGCTGCCGCTCCGTCGACACCCGGACGTAGAACGCTACTCGCATCGTCGTTTTCCTCCCGTGGCACCTCTGACGCCCAGCGCAGGAGGAGTTGGTACGCCCGATCCCAGCGATCTTGCCCATCCGGTTGCTCGACCGTGCTCCGACGGATTCGCCAGGTGCGTCGCATCGCCCCCTCCTGTCCCCGGGTCGCTACAGGAAGGAGTACCAGCGATGCCCTGCCGCCGGTGGAGCGACCGACGCCACCACGTCAGTCGCAGCCGGCCGTACCGGCTCACGCAGAATTTGTCACTTGCGACCGTACCATTGAGCACACCTACCGCTTCTGCAAGCAGACCCTCAACTGGACCACGCCCCGCGTCCGCCACCCCGAGCAGGCCGATCGCTGGACCTGGCTGGTCCTGCTGGCGTACACCCAGCTCCGCCTGGCCCGCCTCGCCATCGAGGACCGGCATCTCCCCTGGGAGCGCCCCCAGCGTCCGACCCGTCGCGCGCTCACACCCGCCCGCGTGCGTCAGGCGTTTCCGCAGCTGCTGGTTACCCTCGACACGCCCGCCGACGCGCCAAAACCCTGCGGCCGGTCGCCGGGCCGCCCGCTCGGGCGTCGGTCCGACCCCGCTCCACGCCACCCGGCCATCAAGAAGGCCGCCTGATTTCCGCACGGGCTCTCGGCCCGTCACAACACCCGCCGAATCTTTTCAGCGGGCTGGCGCTGCCGCGGGTTAAATGAGGCCCGGTCACAATTCATGGCTTCCCGATCAGGCCGCCTTCAGGAAGGCTTTGAGGCCGACGCGGAGGTCCTGGCGGTGTTCGAAGCGGTAGAGCAAGGTCACCTGATAGACGAAGACCGCGCCGAGGGCGAAGCGCTGGGTGCGGACGAGGCCACGGGTCGGGACCGAGCCGTGGCCATCGGAGATGCCCTTGAACTGGCCGTTGAAGTTCTCGATGGCGAGCGAGCGCAGCTTGTGGAAGACGCGGCGGACCTCGACGCCGTCGTCGGTGTGCGGATAGCGGCCCCGGTGGGTGGCGACCAGGAAGCGGTCGGCCGCCGCGCAGTGCGCATGCAGGGCCGGGTCCTGGTAGTGGGTGTCGCCGAGGACGAAGCGGGTGGCCCGGGGCAAGACCCCGAGCAGGCGTGGCGCGGTCTCGTTGTCGGCGGCGTTGGCCGGGGTCAACTCGGCAGCCAGCGGGATCCAAACCGCCGCGACGGTGACGACCAGGTGGAGCTTCCAGCCGTAGACCCAGCCGTGCCAGCCGGACTTGGTCCAATGCGCCTCGGTGTCGATCGCGCTGTGCGGGACGACCCCGGCCTCACGATCCTTCTTGTGCCAGACCCCGCCACGGGCGTGCAGCACGGTGCTGTCGATCGCGACGGCCGCCCCGCCATCCGCCCAGGGGTGGAGGTGCGCGACCAGATACGTGCCCAGACACGCGATCCGGGCCGGCAAGGTCGCGGGCAGGCCGTTCAGCCGTCGTTCCCAGGTCCGTCGCGACGGGAAGTTCCCGTCGCACGTCAACCGCTCGCGCAGCGCCTGCATCTCCACCGTCGGCTGCCCGAGGATCGCCAGCAGGCCGTCGACCGTCGTGACGTCCCGCACCAACATGATCACCAGTGACTTCAAGAAGAGCCGATCAGGATAGGTCGGTGGACGCCCCCGCTTGCGGTCGCGGGCCGGACTCGGGATCGCGTCGATCAGATCCACAAGGAGGATGAGCAGCGAGATCTGCGGTACCATCGAAGCACCTACCTGGTTTGGTGTGGAAGCCCCATGGTAGGCGCGCCAGGCCCCGCCGGTCTTCTGTCCGGTGGGGCCTGCGATTTGTGACCAGGCCTCGGTTAAATCGCAAGCTTAGAGACTATCTCACGTAGCGCCCGTGCTACACCGCCTCGCCCAAGTGCCGTCCTGTGTGCGGCCTGACCTTCCCGCTGTGGTCGTATCGGGAAGGGCAGACGCTGAAGAGAGATGTGAGGTCGCGACCGGGTGGAGCG
>DASRHY010000313.1:0-5596 GCA_035650275.1 Kribbellaceae bacterium
GAGGTGGAGCCGCCTGTCGGAATCGAACCGACGACCTTCTCATTACGAGTGAGACGCTCTGCCGACTGAGCTAAGGCGGCGGGACCAGACTGCCGCCTGGACCGAGGCACGAGTGTAGCGGGCGCTCCAGCGGATCTCGAAACTGGATACCAGCCCGGGACTATTCCGCGGAATCGTGCGGGCCTGCCGCAGCGGCCTGGCATCAGGTCCCGGCGCGCGCTCAGCACTCGATGAACTGGTAGTCGGTGCGGATCCGGCCGTCCGGACCCAGGACGAGGAACTCCAGGCCGACGGCCCGCACGGCACCGTCGCTGTCGACCATCTCCCCGGGGAACTTGACGACGTCACGCAGCGCGACCACGTCACCGCGGCTGCGGAACGAATAGGTGCCTGGAGCAATGAACTCCTGATACGCGTGCGCCACCCTGTCCTCGAGCTCCCGGTGGCCACGGGCTTCGAGGACGGCCGTGATGCTCAGGCCGGCGGCGACGTCACGGATCTCCTGCGGTGGTTGGTGGCGAGGGTGTCCGCCGCCGTCCTCCGGCTAAATTTCCTTGGGGATATGAACGATTACGGTGATCGGTGTGACCACGGCATGGCGACCGCGCTGCGGGACTGGCGCACGCGGCGCCGGCTCAGCCAGCTCGAGCTCGCGCTGCGGGCCGGCACCACGCAACGGCACGTGAGCTTCGTCGAGGTCGGCCAGTCGGTGCCCGGCCGGGCGCTGGTGATCCGTTTGACCGAGTCGCTCGACGTACCGCTGGGCGAAAGGAACCGGCTGCTGCTCGCGGCCGGGTATGCACTGGCGTTCGACGATGGGCCGCTGAACGGCCCGCGGCTAGGACCGGTGCGCGCCGCGCCGCGGTCGTGAACCTGGACGTCTGGGCGTGGCACGTGATCGACAGCCGTCGCGACCGCGTACCGGACGATCGCCTGCACGCCCTGCTCGCGGAGCTCGAGTCCATGGTGCCGGAGCGGCGGATCGGGCCGGACCACGTCGGGTTAGCCGTACCTCTGCGGCTGAAGTTCGAGGCGGGCGAGCTGCGGTTGCTGACCACGCTCGCCCACTTCGGCACCGGCATCGACGTAGCCCAGCACGAGCTACACCTGGAGGCGTTCCTGCCGGCGGACGACGCACAGCCGCCGTACTCGCCGTGCCGCACTCAGCTCAGAGCAGCAGCAGGGACTTCTCCGCGAGGGCGAGCTCGAGGCGGCCTGCAGCAACCGCGCCGTACGCACCGATCGGACCGCTGGCGCAACGACCGCGGTCGTCGATCCAGAACGTCCAACCTGCCGGCGCTGGGGGCCACCCCGGGTCTGGCTCCCAGCCTGGCGGCGGACGCCAATCATCGGCGCGCGGCGTCGGCCATGTCGGTGGTGCGTTGAAGTGCTGCACGGCCTCCCCTGAACCTCAGACGGTCCTCCCTCGTCCGATTCAACGACAGCTCAGCGCGGTTGATACGCAGGAGCTGCTGACTGTCCACGATTTGAGCAACATACTGCGGACAGTTTCGAGATCGCTACTTTTGGTTGTGTTCGGCAAGGACTATCAAGGCGTCGCCGACGGGGCGCTCGCCGGCGGCGTCCGACGGCGCGTTCACGACCGAGCCTTCGACGACCATCGTGGTCGAGCCGCCGCCGTCCAGGTTCAGGGCGTCGCGCAGCCCGAGCGCCTTCGCTACCGCGGCCGTCTCGGCGATACCGAGGCCGAGGCTGGCCTCACTGCGACCGTCGGCGGTGACCAGCACGGTCCGGCCGGCCGCGTCCACACCGGCGAGCGTGCGCGGGTTCCGCTTGTGCGCCCAGCCGTAGTAGAAGCTCGGGTTGCCGGCCGGCGCCATCCCGTCCGCACCGGGAGTCGCGTGCAACCGGCCATCGCGAACCAGCTCCGGCCCGCCGTTCACCACCGTCGTCTGCCGGCCGACGTCCACCCGGTCGCCGTGGTCGTCGACCAGCCAGGCACGGACCGCGAGCGTGGCGCCGGGTTGTGCCGCCGCGCGCAGGTCGTCCACCAGGTCGCCGGTCGCCTGGACCGTCCGGCCACCGGTCGGTACGGCGCCGCCCCGGGTGTCCCGGATCGCGACCACGCGATCCTTCCTGTCGAGCACGACCTCGGTACCCGGACCGGCCGGGGTAGCCGCGCCGTACGCCGCGTCGAACGCGACCAGCTCACCCGGGTCCGTGCAGGTCACGTCGTGCAGTGGCAGATCCGTCGGGGTGTCGCCGCGGCCGCCGCAGTTGCGGATCAGGCCGGGGACCCGGTTCAGGCCGTCCAGCGGGAGGCTGCCGGCGAACCCGCGCCAGCGCAGCCGCACCACCTCGGTGCCACGGGCGTCGTGCCGCACCGTCAGCGCCGGCCGGCCCGCGACCGGCTCGCTGACCAGCCGACCGTCGTACGCCGCGACGCCGGCCGGGTCGCCGGGTGCACCTGCCGCCGGGTCGAGCACGAAGAAGCCGGCGTTCACCGCGGCTGTCGCGCCGGTCAGCGCCGCCAGTGCACTGGTCGTCTCGCGGCGCTCGAGATCCGGTCCGTACGACGCGGCGAGCGTGCCGCCGAACCGGCGCGGGTCCACCGTCAGCACCTGCACGTGCCAGGGCCCGGTCGAGCCGGACACGTCATCCGGTTCGCCGTCCCAGCCGGTGAAGATGCTGGACCCACCGAGACCAGTCGCGAGCACCTGGGTCCGCAGCGCGTCCGCCTCGGCCTTGGTCGGTACGGCGCCGACCCGGACCCGGTACCCGAGCACGCCGCCACCCGCGTCCGCCACCCGTGGCGTCGGCACCGGCTCCACCCGCGGCTCGAGCCCCGCGGCCCGCAGCTGGTCCGCGGTCGCGTTCGCGGCCGCCTCGTCCTTCAGCGCCGCCGGTGGTGCGTCAGGGTCCGGCGAGCCCTCGCCGGACGGAATCGCGATCTCGACCGTCCACACCGAGTCCGGATCCGCGACGCCGCGCACGATCGTGGTCAGCGTGACCCCCGGCTGGATCGTCCGGGTGGTACGCGTCTCCGTCAGGCCGGCGGGGCCGAGCGGTAGCGCGTGCGGATCCGACGAGGCGCCGTCCTCCGGTGCGGAGGCGGCGGCCTGTCCGGCGGCCAGTACGGCGGCGGTGAGAGCGATGACGGGCAAAGCGGTGCGCCGTATGTTCATACCTCCGTCCTAAGCCAGCAAACCCTTTCCCGCAACCCGAAGGGACAACCGTTCACCAGCCCGCCGTACATCGTTCGGCCACGACTCGGAACTCGAGTGTGACCTTCATGCCCATGAGAGCGTGGCCATCCGACACGAAGATCACACTCGACAAGCCAGGGCCGTCGCGGTCTGCCTACTCGCGGCGACGCCGTCGCCGTCCCGGTCCAGGTGCGGTCCGTATCCCGGCTCGCCGCGACGAATCGGATCCGCGCCGGCGGCTCGGACCTCCGTGCAGTTGTCGTAGTACACGCCCGACGATGACTCCTCCGAGGTGTCGGTGGTCGGTGGGATGGTGCCGGCGATCGGCGCCGGTCGCGTGACAGTTGCCGTTATCGTTGCTCTAGGCAACGGTTTTGGCCGGACCGTCACCGTGGCGGGCGGCAGTGTGACGGTGGCGCGCGGCTGGGCATTGGCCGTGCCCTGCTGGGTAACTGTGACGGTGACCGACGGTGGAGCTGGGCTGCGATACCGCCGTACTGCCCTCCTGACCACCACCATCCGACACAGCGGCGAGCAGCGCGATGACCGCCACACCGGCGGCGGCTCCGCCGGCAGCGAGCTTGCCGCGGCCGACCGCGCCGTACGCGCCCTGCGGGCCGAGTGTGCGACCGCCGCGTTCGTGACCCAGTACTTCCAGCCCGTCGGCGCCGGTGGCCAGGACGGGTCGGGTCGCCAGCCGGGCGGTGGCCGCCAGCCGGGATCCGGCGGTGGTGGCCAGCCCGGTGGCGAGTTGAACAGCTGCATGGATGATCCCCTCCCCTTACGGGGTACATCCGTGCGACTGCGGTCCGTGTTACCTGGGCCGCAGATCAGACCGAAGTCGCGGCCTCGCTCTTGGTTCCGGTCTGACCGTTCGGAGGCCGACCTCCTCGATCGTGGCGCGACCAGTCGTGCTTTCGGACTCCCCGAGCATCTGAACCACGCCCGAACTCATGATGCTCCTGGAAGACCGGACGGGGTCAGCATTTTCGTCGCGCTGCGTCGCCACCACAACCCCGCTGGTCACCCGCTTGACAACCCTTCCCGACACGCGGACCTTGGGAGCAAGGCCGAGCTGCCCGTGGGGGGAACCATGGGGTGCATGTGAGGGGGTTCAGCCATGCCTGAGCAGGAGGGACTGGAGCGGCAGATCGTCGTACGACGTCAGCTGCATGGGGCGACGATTCTGACGTTGCACCGTACGCCGCCGCGACCGATCATGACATCGAGACAACCGTTCGGATCCACGCTGGTCGAGGATCTCGAGGCCGAAGGTCTGCTGGGCCACGTGCTCTGGAGCACCGACTGCTCGATCGACGACGTCGAGCAGCGCGCGTTCCGGCGGCTCACCGACGCCGGCCTGTTCCTGGTCCGGCTCGACCTCGGCACCCATGGCCCGGTGGCGCGCAGCCGGCAGGCGTGCAGCGCGGTCCAGGTACTGCGTCAGCTCGGCGTGCTGGTCGAGTACGAGTTCGACATCTGCGGGACCACCACACCGCGGTTCGACACGCTGCACGCCAACCTGGACTACCTGGCCTCGATCGTGTGCGACGGGTCCACCCCGTTGGCGTTCCGCTGGCCGGTCCCGGACCGGTCGCACTGCTCGCCCTGGCTCGCCGCGTACCGGGACCGGCTCGCCGCCGTGATCGGGCCATGGCTGGGCGAGACCGGATTGTCCGCACGGCTGTCGGAGGCGTGGGCCGACGTGGTCGTCGCCGAACGGCTGCTGCGCGGCCTGTCCGGTGTGGCCGCGCACCGGATCGCTCTGCAACGGCTCACGATGCGCTGCAACACCGAGCTCGCCACGCTGGTCGCGCGGAGCGCTGACGACTTCGAGCAGTACGGCGACAGCCCGCTGCTCGAGACCGCGAACATCCAGGCACGCTGCGACGGGCTCGGCCGGGCACTGGACCAGCTCAGCATCGCCTTCCTGAACGCGAACGCGGACGCACTGATCCGCAGCGAGGTCGCGACACCGGCCGGATACGATCCGGCTCGTGAGCAACCCCTCGACCTCGTCGGCTGACAGACCGGTAGCCCTCATCACCGGTGGCGGCTCGGGCCTGGGGCGCGAGATCGCCCTCGCCCTGGCGGCCGCGGACTTCGACGTGACCGTGACCGGCCGGACCCGGTCCACGCTGGAGGCGACCGCGGGGTCGGCGGACCGGATCACCGCCCGGGTGATGGATGTGCGCGACGCCGCCGCCGTACACGACGTGTTCGCCGCGGTCGAGAGTGACCACGGCCGGCTCGACCTGCTGGTCAACAACGCCGGCGTCTCGGTGCGAGCGGTACCGGTCGAGGAGGTCGCCGAGGCCGAGTGGCGTGACGCGGTCGACACCAACCTGACCGGAATGTTCCTCTGCGCGCAGGCGGCGTACGCGCTGATGAAGCGGCAGCAGCCGCAGGGCGGCCGGATCATCAACAAC
>DASRHY010000314.1:0-2698 GCA_035650275.1 Kribbellaceae bacterium
CATGGACACCGGGTCGATGTGACCCACGACTTCAGGAGTGACCATGACCGGCTCTTCCACCGAGGGAATCAAGACCGTGCTGCATCCCGTGTCCGACCTGGCGACGGCCAAGGCGGTGTACAGCGCCCTGCTCGGCGTCCCGCCGCAGACCGACGGGCCCTACTACGTCGGCTTCGAGGCCGCCGGCCAGCAGATCGGGCTGGTGCCGGGCGGTGGACCGCAGGGCATGACCTCGCCGGTGGCCTACTGGCACGTGCCGGACATCGAGGCCAAGCTGGCCGAGGTGACCGCTGCGGGCGCCACCGTGAAGGAGCCCGCGCACGACGTCGGTGGCGGCCGCCTGGTGGCCACCGTCACCGACCCCGATGGCAACGTCCTCGGGTTGCTTCAGGACCGATGAGTGCCGACTCCCCGCTCCCGCCGGGGCTTGGCCACACCCGCGACGTGTCCATGATCGAGGGCGAAGTCGAGGTCCTCGAGATGGAGACACGGTGAGCATGGCCACGAGGACGAAAACGCAGTCGCCTGCGCTGCACGCTGCGGACAGCCACGATCTGATCCGCGTGCACGGCGCGCGCGAGAACAACCTCAAGGACGTCAGCGTCGAGATCCCGAAGCGCCGGCTGACGGTGTTCACCGGCGTCTCCGGCTCGGGCAAGAGCTCGCTGGTCTTCGACACGATCGCCGCGGAGTCGCAGCGGATGATCAACGAGACCTACAGCGCCTTCGTGCAGGGCTTCATGCCGACGCTGGCCCGGCCCGAGGTCGACGTACTCGACGGGCTGACGACCGCGATCATCGTCGACCAGGAGCGGATGGGCGCCAACGCCCGCTCCACCGTCGGCACCGCCACCGACGCCAACGCGATGCTGCGCATCCTCTTCAGCCGACTCGGGCAGCCGCGCATCGGCTCGCCCAACGCCTTCTCCTTCAACGTCCCCTCGGTCCGGGGCGCCGGGGCGATCACCGTCGAGCGCAGCTCCAGCACGACCGTCAGGCGAAGCTTCGCCGTCACCGGCGGCATGTGTCCGCGCTGCGAGGGCCGGGGCTCGGTCACCGACTTCGACCTGTCTCAGCTGTACGACGACACCAAGTCGCTCAACGAGGGCGCGCTCAGGATCCCCGGCTACAGCGTCGACGGCTGGTACGGCCGCATCTTCAGCGGCTCCGGCTTCCTCGACCCGGACAAGCCGATCCGTGAGTACACCAAGACCGAGCTCCACGACCTGCTCTACAAGGAGCCGACCAGGATCAAGGTCGACAACATCAACCTGACGTACGAAGGCCTGATCCCGAGAATCCAGAAGTCGTTTCTGTCCAAGGACGTCGACGCGCTGCAGCCGCACGTCCGCGCCTTCGTCGAGCGGGCGGTGACGTTCACCGCCTGCCCCGACTGCGGTGGCACCCGGCTCAGCGAGGCGGCTCGCTCGTCGAAGATCAAGGGGATCAACATCGCCGACGCCTGCGCGATGCAGATCAGCGACCTCGCCGAATGGGTGCGTGGTCTGGACGAACCGTCCGTCGGGCCGCTGCTGGCGTCGCTGCAGCAGACCCTCGACTCGTTCGTCGAGATCGGGCTCGGCTACCTCGGCCTCGACCGCTCGTCGGGCACGCTGTCGGGCGGCGAGGCGCAGCGCACCAAGATGATCCGTCACATCGGCTCCTCGCTCACCGACGTCACCTACGTCTTCGACGAGCCCACCACGGGCATGCACCCCCATGACATCCAGCGGATGAACGACCTGCTACTGCGGCTGCGGGACAAGGGCAACACCGTGCTGGTCGTCGAGCACGAACCGGAGGCGATCGACATCGCCGACCACGTCGTCGATCTCGGCCCCGGCGCTGGCACGGCCGGTGGCGAGGTGGTGTTCGAGGGCACCATCGACGGGCTGCGGGCGAGCGGCACGCTGACCGGGCGGCACCTGGACGACCGGGCCTCCTTGAAGCCGTCGGTGCGGACACCGTCGGGAGTGCTGGAGGTGCGCGGCGCCAGCGCCCACAACCTGCGGGACGTCGATGTCGACATACCGCTCGGCGTGCTGGTGGTGGTGACCGGCGTGGCCGGGTCGGGTAAGAGCTCACTGATCCAGGGCTCGGTGTCTGGGCTGGACGGAGTCGTGTCGGTCGACCAGACCCCGATCCGTGGCTCGCGGCGGAGCAACCCGGCGACGTACACCGGACTGCTCGACCCGATCCGCAAGGCGTTCGCGAAGGCCAACGGCGTGAAGCCGGCGCTGTTCAGCGCCAACTCCGAGGGCGCCTGCCCCAACTGCAACGGCGCCGGCGTGATCTACACCGACCTGGGGATGATGGCCGGCGTCACCTCGATCTGCGAGGAGTGCGAGGGGAAGCGGTTCCAGGCATCGGTGCTTGACCACCACCTGGGCGGCCGCGACATCAGCGAGGTGCTCGCGATGTCGGTGGCCGAGGCCGTGGAGTTCTTCGGCGCCGGCGAGGCGCGCACACCGGCCGCGCACGCCATCCTCGACCGGCTCGCCGATGTCGGGCTCGGCTACCTCAGCCTCGGCCAGCCGCTCACCACGCTGTCCGGCGGCGAGCGGCAGCGGCTCAAGCTGGCCACCCACATGGCCGAGAAGGGCGGCGTCTACGTCCTCGACGAGCCGACCACCGGCCTCCACCTCGCCGACGTCGAGCAGCTGCTCGGCCTGCTCGACCGGCTCGTCGACTCCGGCAA
>DASRHY010000315.1:0-31584 GCA_035650275.1 Kribbellaceae bacterium
GGCCGGGACAGAGGCGGTCGGGCGGGCTCATCGGCTGCGCCGGATGACCGGGCGGGATACGGGTGAGGAGCACCGGACGGCGACGCCGTTGGAGCTGCTCTACGACCTGACGTTCGTGGTGGCGTTCGGGCAGGCCGCGGATCAGTTCGCGCACCTGCTGGCGGAGGGGCATGTGCGCTCCGGCCTGATCGCGTTCGGGTTCGGCACGTTCGCGATCTGCTGGGCGTGGATCAACTTCAGCTGGTTCGCCTCGGCCTACGACACCGACGACTGGGTGTTCCGGCTGGCGACGATGGTGCAGATGGTCGGAGTGATCATCGTCGCGCTCGGGTTACCGCAGATGTTCCGCGCCGTTGACGAGGGCCACAGCGTCGGCAACAGCGTGGCCGTCGCCGGCTACGTCGTGATGCGTGTGGGAATGCTGTTCCTCTGGCTCCGCGCAGCGCGCCACGACCCGCCGCGGCGCCGGGCCTGCCACACGTACGCCGCCACGATCGGGGTCGCGCAGATCGGGTGGTTGCTGCTGCTGTTCGCGGACCTGTCCCTGCCGATGTTCTTCCTGCTGGCCATCGTCCCGTTCCTGATCGAGCTCGGCGGACCGTTGCTCGCGGAGCGCGGCAAGGGCGGTACGCCGTGGCACGCGCACCACATCGCCGAGCGGTACGGGCTGCTCACGATCATCACGCTCGGCGAGGGCGTGATCGGCACCGTCGCGTCGCTCAGTGCTGTGCTCGAGGCTCAGGGGTGGAGCCGGGACGCGGTTCTGGTCGCAATCGCCGGGACCGGGCTGACCTTCGGGATCTGGTGGACGTACTTCATCGTGCCGGCCGGCGAGGTGCTACAGATCCGGCGTGAGAAGGCGCTGCCGTGGGGTTACGCGCACATATTGATCTTCGGCTCGATCACGGCGGTCGGTGCCGGGCTACACGTCGCCGCGTACTACATCGGCCACGAGGCACACATCGGCGCGACCGCGACGGTGCTGACGGTCGCAGTCCCGGTCGCGGTGTACATGCTCGCGCTGTTCGCGATCTACACCTACCTGATGCGCGCCGGAGACCCGTTCCACCTCGGCCTGCTCGCCGGTACGACGGCGGTGCTGGTGCTCGCCGTACTGCTCGCCTGGTCCGGGGTGCCGATGGCGGTCTGCCTGATCGTGCTGATGCTCGCCCCGATGGTGGTCGTCGTCGGCTACGAGCTGCTCGGTTACCGGCACATGGCCGTCGCCCTGGAGCGCGTCGTGGCGTCCGGTCCCGGCGTACATTCGGATGGTGGCGGAGCTGGCCGCAGGCAGTGAGCGGGTCCGTACTGCCGAGGTGATCGCGGCACTGTCCCTGGCGACCGACCTCGGGATGGGGCTGCCGTACGAGCACGGGCTGCAGAGCACGCTGGTCGCGCTGCGCCTCGCCGACCGGCTGGGCCTCGACGCCGAGACCACCTCGGCGACGTACTACGGCTGCCTGCTGTTCTACATCGGCTGCACCGCGGACGCGGAGATCAGCGCCGAGCTGTTCGGTGACGGCTCGCTGCTGACCCACTTCGGCCCGGTGATGTTCGGTTCGCCGGCCCAGACCGCGGCCGGCATCGTCCGGGCGCTGTCCGACCCGGACCGCAGCCTGCCGTCGAACGTGCTGCGGGTCGCGAACCGGCTGCCGCGCGCCCTGCGGGGCCACCAGCGGCACATCGTCGCGCTCTGCGAGGTGGCGGTGATGCTGACCGACCGGCTCGGGCTGCCTGCGCCGGTACGGGACCTCTTCCGCGCCCAGACCGAGCGCTGGGACGGCAAGGGCGCGCCCTCCGGGTTGAGGGCGGACCAGATTCCGCTCCCTATGCGGATCATGCACGTCGCCCGGGACGCGACCTTCCAGTGCCTGCTCGGCGGGCAGGAGTACGCCGCGCGCGTCATTCGCGAACGCGGCGGGCATGCCTTCGACCCCACGATCGCGTCCCTGCTGGCCGACGACGCCGAGCACCTCCTCGCGCTGGACGACGAGACGTCGGCGTGGGATGAGGTGCTGGACAGCGAACCCGGCGACCGGCGGAACCTGGACGGTCCGGCGATCGACCGGGCGCTTGCTGCGATCGCCGACTTCTCGGACCTGATCGCGCCGTACCTGGTCGGCCACTCGTCCGGTGTCGCCGACCTGGCGGTCGCGGCCGCGCGGGCGTCCGGTTACCCGGATGCCGAGGTGGCGTCGGTACGGCGGGCGGCGCTGATCCACGATGTGGGGCGGGTCGCAGTGTCGGCCGCGACCTGGCAGAAACCCGCGGCGCTGACACCGCACGAGTGGGAGCAGGTCAGGTTGCACGCGTACCACTCGGAACGGGTGCTGTGTCGTTCGCCCTACCTGGCCGCGCTGGTCCCGGTAGCCACCTCGCACCACGAGCGGCTCGACGGCGCCGGCTACCACCGTGGAGCGACCGCGGTCACGCTTACGCGACCGGCCCGGCTGCTCGCCGCCGCAGACACCTACCACGCGATGACCGAACCCCGGCCGTACCGGCCGGCGCTGGCACCGGCCGACGCCGCCGATGCGCTGGGCGAGGAGGCCCGCACGGGACGGCTGGACGCCGACGCCGTCGACGCGGTCCTGTCCACCGCCGGCCATCGGGTACGACGCGTCGCCGGCCCCGCCGGCCTGACGGAACGCGAGATGCAGGTCGTCGCGCTGCTCGCCAGGGGGCTGCAGACCAAGCAGGTCGCCCACACCCTCGGCATCGCCGTGAAGACCGCCGACCGCCACGTGCAGAACGCCTACGCCAAGATCGGCGTCTCCAGCCGCGCGGCCACGGCGCTGTTCGCGATGGAGCACGGGCTGATGGCATGGGGAGAATTCCCGATCGCGGGCGGGTCCCGCCGCTCCTAGCGTCCTCGGTAGTACCCGGCAATTCCGCCAGGTGCTCGTCCTGAGGAGGCGGCAGATGAACACCATGCGTACCGCTCCGGCCGGCGGCGACACGTCGCACGGCACCGGTCCACGTCCGCCGTACCTGATCACAGTGGCCGGTTACGCGGGCATCGCCGGTCCGGTCCTCTTCACCGCGGTCTTCCTGGCCCAGGAGGCGTTCCGGCGCAGTGAGTACGACCCGCTCGCCGAGCCCGTCAGCGCGCTCGAGGCCGGGCCGAACGGCTGGGTCCAGCAGCTGAACTTCATCGTGTTCAGCGTGCTGACGATCCTGTTCGCGATCGGACTCCACCGGGGTGTGCGGCCGACGAAGGCGGGTGTCGCCGGGCCGGCCCTGCTCGGTGCCAGCGGCGTCGGCCTGCTGCTCGCCGCCGCCTTCCCGCTGCGGGAGGATGCGGCCGGTGTCACCTACGACCCGGGCGGCCACCTCGTCGCGGGCTCGGTCTTCTTCCTCGGCAGCGCGGCCGGTCTCGTCGTCCTGTCGCGCCGTCTGTCGCGCGATCCGGGCTGGAGGAGCCTCGCCCGGTACACCCGCGCGGTCGGGATCGCGGTCGTTGCCGGCGGCATCGTCATGAACACGCTCGTGATCCCGGACGGCGGGCCGTTGCACGACTGGGCCGGACTGGTGCAGCGCGCGATCATCCTGCCGGCGTTGTTCCCCTGCCGGGTCGTGCTGTCGGCCCGGTTGCTGCGGGTCGGGCGCGGTCAGCGCAGATCGCGCCGCGGCCGAGAACGGCTCAGCCGGTGAGCGTGATCGTGAGGCTGCGGCCGTGCGCGTGGTGTGTGGCGAACTCCAGCAAGGTGCCGCCGGCCACGCGTCGTACGCGCACTCCGTCGGACGGGGCCACCGGCCGCAGCCACTGGCCGCGAACAAGGACGGACACCTCGTCGCGGTCCATGGTCGGGTCGGAAGCCGCGACGGTGAGCCTGTCGTGGGTTCGCTGCACGATCGCCGAGGCCGGGCCGTCGATGGTCAGTCCGGCGACGTCGTGCCGCGTGGAGCTGAAGGTGTTGGCGAGGGTCAGGCCGAGCCGGTCGTGCTTGACGGCCTGGGCCCGCTCGTTGTTCGCGAGCACACTCAGCGGGCCGTACTGGTACGACGCGAGCCGGTCGGCGGTCGCGTTCGGGACCAGCGCGTACGCGAGCGACGCCGGGTGCGCGCCGCCCGGGTGGTGGTAGGTCACGCCGAACACGTTTCGTGTCACTGCCGTGTCCGGGTTGGCCGTGCGGACCACGCGGCGGCTCCGGGTGACCTGCTCCAGCCCGACCGTGACCGGCTGGTCGTCGAGGAACACGTACCCGACGGCGGTGTCCTGGGTCGCGTTGGCGTACCGCAGCCAGCGCATCCCGGCGCTCCCGGTGCCGGACCACGGCGACCCGTCGCGGCGTACGCCGGTGACTGTGACCTGGTCCGAGGGCGCCGCGTGCCGCGCGTCCACCGTGGTCGTGACGGCGCGACCGGCCGGGTCGCCGACGCCCGCGGCCAGCACCACGATCTCGTCGTCGAGCATGAACCAGGACTTGGTGGCCTCGGCGTTCCGGTACACGACGAAGTCCTCCGGCAGGATCCCGTCCTGCTTGGCGGCGTACGAGACGTCGCTGGACTGCACCAGGCCGGCCGCGCCGTACGCGCCGAGTACGGCACCGCCGGAGTGCCGGTTTGTGCCCCGCGGGAAGTACACGTAGGTGTTCTGCGACTCCGACGACGAGGTGAAGTTGAGCGGGTGGCCCGGGTTGTCGTACCAGGCCGTGCCGTACAGCTCCGGGATGGTCCGGCGCTGCTCGACCGGTGCGGTGACGCCGGCCAGACCGTACGGCGACACGGTGGTGAAGTAGTCGATGCCGAACGCCTGGGTCTGGTCCTGGCCGGACAGGTACAGATAGTACGCGCCGTCGCCCTGGAACCACGGCATCAGGTTCTCGCCGCTCATGTACTCGTACTTGCTGATCCGGTCCGAGCTGCGTGCCAGCGCGAACGCGTACCCGGGCCGGCGATGCACGTTCTTGTCCATCGCGTTGAACGCGACGCTGCGCGCGGCCGGGTTCAGGTCCGCGGCCGGGATGGTGCCGTCGGCAACGATGTCGGCGTACCGGGCGATCGACACCGGTGACACGAAGCTGGTCGGGTTCAGCGTCGCCGACCGGGTGAACTTCACGTACCCCTTGAGTGCCGTCGCCTCCGCGCCGGTCGCGTAGTCCGACAGGTCGACGACCGCCTCCACGATCACCGCGACGTCGGCGTACCCGGTACCGGTCCGCGACACCGCCCGGCCCTTGACGATCTCCATCATCCAGCCCTCGAAGATCAGCGGCGCGAACCCGTTGCGGACCCAGCCCTGTACCACCGCGACCAGCTCGTCGCCGCGTGCGTACCCGGTGCCGTCCAGGACCTTGACGGTCTGGACGACGCGGGTGAGCAGGGCCTTGCCGTACGAGCCGGTGTAGGCGACCGAGTGGTGCTGGATGAACGACCCGTCCGCGTAGTACCCGTCGGTGACGCCGTGCTGCAGGTTGTACGGGTCGATCGTGACGAACACGGTCAGCTGGTCGGTGAGCGCCTTGCTGATCCGCGCGTCGTCCCCGAGCAGCGCGCCCTGCAGGATCCGGTTCGTGGTGATGTCGGCGAGGTTCGCGCCGGTGTGGAACCGCGAGTCGAGGTTCACGTCGCCGTTCAGGCCGTTGCGCAGGTATGCGTCCATCGAGGCGACGTACGTGCTCACGAGGTCGGCCGGTGCCAGGTCGGCGAGCAGCACAAGGGTCTTGCTGACGTGCGTGGAGATGCCGATCTCCCAGTTGAACCAGTTACCGTAGTACCCGCTCGCCTGGTCGCCGTAGTAGCTGTCGTGCAGCCAGACCAGCCCATCGAGCACCTTCTGCTGCAGCGCCTGGTCACCGTCGAGCGCACCACCAGGCGTCCGCGTCGCGAGCGCGATCTCGTAGAGATGCTGGTACGACGCGTTGAGGTTGGGGTCGCTGGTCCCGAGCGGCACACCCTGGAACAGCTCACCCGCGCCGGCGGTGTCCATCCTCGCCAGCCAGGTCCGGGCGGTCTGCTCGATCCCCGCCAGCTTGGCCGCCACCTCCGGCCGGGCGTTCGATGCAGGCGTGCCGGCGAAGATCGCCGCCGTGTTCGCGAGCAGCGTCGCGCGGTCGTCGGTCGTGTCGGCACCGGCGCGCTGCGGCGTGACGATCGTGAGCAGGCCGGCGGCGGACATCAGCGACAGCAGCCGGCGACGGGTGAGTTCCACGATGGACTCCTCGAGCGGGGGGAGATCCTTACGGTTGGAAGCCAAGCAGACGTAAGTATCTGACGGCAAGCGCTTACCGTCTACGCTTCGGCCATGACTGTGCACATCAGCGTCACGTCCGCGGACCGGGTCGACGCCGCCGCGCAGCTGTGGGCCGAGGCCACCGCGGCGCGGGACGGCGACGACGAGATCGCACCGCTGGACCTGTCCCGCCCGCTGGTCCGGTCCGTGCTGGACAGCTCGCCGCGCTCGCTGCTGATCGCCGCCGACGACGGCGACGAGCTGGTCGGCTTCGCCGCGATCGAACCGTGGGCATCGGAGAGCGCGACCGCCGAGATCCGGTTCGTCGGGGTGAGTCCGCGGGCCTGGGGCGCCGGAGTCGGGCGAGAGCTGATGGCGGCCGTACCCGAGCTGCTGGCGCAGGAGGGGTTCGAGGACGCGGTCCTGAAGGTGTACGTCGACAACACCCGCGCCGTCCGGTTGTACGAGAGCCTCGGCTGGCGCGCGGACGGCGAGCCGGCCACGCACCCGCGCAGCGGCCGGGCCGAGCAGCAGTACCGCCTCGACGTCCGGCGTGCGCGGTGAAGAAGGTTCGGCCCGATGAAGATGCATGACGACCAGGTCGAGATCGGCTCGGAGGACGTCGCCCGGCTGGTCGCCGACCAGTTCCCGGAGTGGGGCGGCCTGGCGGTGCGGGCCATTCCCTCGCACGGCACCGTCAACGCACTGTTCCGGCTCGGCGACGAGTACATCCTGCGGTTCCCGCTGCAGCCGAGTCCCTCGCTCCGCGACGAACTCCTCGCCGAACAGGAGAACGCCCGCCGGATCGCGGCGCACGTGCCGCTCGCGGTGCCCGAACCGGTGGCGCTCGGCGAGCCGGGTCCGGGATACGCCGGGCCGTGGGCGGTGTACCGCTGGATCCCCGGTGAGACGGCGGCCGGCGACAGGCTCGGCGATCCGGAGGTGTTCGCCCGGGACCTGGCCGGGTTCGTCAGGGCGATGCACGACATGGACACCGGTGGCCGGCGCTGGGCTGGCGAAGGCCGCGGCGGCCCGCTGCGGGTGATGGACGACTGGGTCCGCCACTCGCTGTCCGAGAGCGCCGGGCTGACCGACACCGTGACCCTGACCCGGCTCTGGGAGCGCTGCCTCGCGACACCGTTGCACGCGGGGCCGGACGTGTGGATCCACGCGGACCTGATGCCGGGAAACCTGCTGCTGCAGGACGGACGGCTGGCCGCGGTGATCGACCTCGGCACGGTCTGCGTCGGCGACCCGGCGGTGGATCTGATGCCGGCCTGGAACCTGCTCCCGGCCGGTGCGCGCGAGACCTACCATCGCGCGCTCGGCGTGGATGATGCGACCTGGGAGCGCGGCCGCGGCTGGGCCATCGTGCAGGCGATCGGTGCGCTGCACTACTACGTGGAGACGAACCCGGTGATGGCCGACACGGCACGGCACACCCTCGACGCCGTCATGGAATGACGCGCGGGTTCACCCCGGCGGGGTGAGCCGCGGGGCCGGGTGCTGGTCGGAGAGTGGCAGTGCACCCGACGGAGGGAGCGGCATGACAGTGCGGCCGGGCCATCTCAACGCTGCGATCGCGTGGTTGTTCATCGTGGGCTCCGCGTGCTTCGTGCTGGGGTCGGTGCCTGCGTACGCGAACGCGACCGGCGGGACGGTCGACGGCGTCACGTACTTCGTCGGCTCGATCTTCTTCACCGCGGCGTCGTTCGCCCAGCTCGTGCAGGTCCAGACCCCCGCGATGACGGAGCCCGACCACGTACAGCAGGACACGCGCGCACGGGTCGTGTTCTGGAACTGGTTGCCGCACGACCGCAACTGGCTCGCGGCAGCGACGCAGTTCCCCGGGACGCTGTACTTCAACGTCAGCACGTTCGCCGCCCTGTTGCACAACGCCACTGCACAGCAGGAGGACCGGCGCGTGTGGCGGCCGGACTTCCTCGGGTCGACGCTGTTCCTGGTCTCGAGCCTGTTCGCCATCCTCGCGCTGCGCGCCCAGGCCGTCGCGTTCAGCAGGCGATCGCTGCCGTGGCGAATCGCCTGGCTGAACATGCTCGGATCGATCTTGTTCATGGCATCGGCGCTTGCGAGCTACGTGCTGCCCAGCAGCGACGAGGTGGTCAACACCCGGGTCTCCGTCGCCGGAACCCTGCTCGGCGCCGTGTGCTTCCTGGTCGGAGCCGCCTTGATGTTCCCGGCGTGGCGACGGACGGTGCAGACAGCGGGACACTCCGAAACGCCCTGACGACTCACAGTCATAACCTCGATCGAAGGAGAGACCGATGACCAACGTTCCGCAGCGGAACGCCGACGCGGCACTGTTCGGAAATCGCTTCATCACCGAGGAGGTGCCGACCCGTGAGTTTCCGGCGGCAGGCATGTCCGCAGTCGATGCGATGCGGCTGGTTGCCGAGGACCTCGCCCTCGAGGGCGACCCGGCGCGCAACCTAGCCACGTTCGTGACGACGTGGATGGAGCCCGAGGCACAGCGCATCATCGCCGACAACCTGCACCGCAACTTCATCGACCACGCCGAGTACCCGCGCACGGCGGAGATCGAGCAGCGCTGCATCCGGATGCTCGCCGACCTCTTCCACGCGCCCGGAGAGACGACCGGCGCACGCACCCAGGGTTCATCCGAAGCGATCATGCTCGGTGCCTTGTCGCTGAAGTGGAACTGGCGCAAGCGTCGCGAGGCCGCCGGTGAGTCGACGACGAGTCCGAACCTCGTGTTCGGCGGCGATGTGCATGTGGTCTGGGAGAAGTTCTGCCGCTACTTCGACGTGGAGCCGCGGATCGTCCCGCTGCAGCCGGGCAAGTACACGATCGGGCCGGACGACGTCAGCCCGCACGTCGACGAGAACACCATCGGGGTGGCCGCCGTACTCGGAACGACCTTCACCGGTCACAAGGACGACATCGTCGGCATCAACAACCTGCTGATGCAGATCAAGTCCGAGCGCGGCCTCGACGTACCGCTGCATGTGGACGGCGCGAGTGGCGGCTTCGTCTGGCCCTTCCTCTACCCGGACTCCCCCTGGGACTTCCGGCTTGAACAGGTCCGGTCCATCAACGTCTCCGGACACAAGTTCGGCCTGGTCTACCCCGGCATCGGCTGGCTGATCTTCCGGGAGAAGTCCGACCTCGCCCACGATCTGGTCTTCGAGGAGAACTACCTCGGCAAGACCGACGCGACGTTCACGCTGAACTTCTCCACCGGCTCTGCGATGGTCCTTGCGCAGTACTACAACCTCGTCCGCTACGGCCGCGCGGGCTACACCTACGTGATGAACAACATGCGGGAGAACGCGAAGATGCTCGCCGAGAAGCTGCAGGCCATCGGCCGGTTCGACCTGATCGGTGCCGACGAGGAGCAGCTCCCGCTCGTCGCCTTCAAGCTCACCGCCGACGACGGCTTCGACGAGTTCGACGTCGCCTGGCAGCTGTCCGCCGAGCGCGGCTGGATGGTCCCGGCGTACACACTGCCGCCCGACGCCCAGGACGTGACGATCATGCGGGCGCTGGTCAAGGAGACGCTGAGCCGCGAGCACGTCGACACGCTCGCCCGGGACATCGAGGAGGCGTGCACAACGCTCGCGAAGAAGGGGGGAGCGCACGAATCGGAGCGCAGCAAGATCGTGATCAGCCCGGGCCACTGAGTCCGCCGGCTCCACTAGGCTGCACCCCCGACGTGGAGACGACCCTGTGATCGCCGCGACGGTGCCGCTGCGCGTGCTCACGCTCAACGTGCAGAGCGACGCCGGCGACCCGCGGCGTACCGGGCTGTTGAACCGGGAGCTGCGGCGGCTCGATCCAGATCTGGTCGCGTTCCAGGAGGTCTGCTACGGGAGCCAGCTCGGTTCGCTGACCGACGGGACCGGGCTCGCGCACGAGACACACCAGTCGGACGCACTCGACTACCTGCCGCCGTACGCCGATCGGTACGGCGGGACCGCCGTCGGCACGCGCTGGCCGCATCGTGTCGTGGAGGTCGCCGACCACCGCGATGACCTCCACTGGTGGACGCTGGCCGTGTCGGTGGCATTGCCCGATCTCGGCGACCTGCTGTTCATCGTGCCGACCACGCCGTGGCAGCTGGACGCCGCGGCGGCGCGGGAGCGACAGGCTGTCGAGGTGACCGAGCTCGACGCGCGGCACCGTACGGCACTGCCGACGATCATCGCGGGCGATCTGAACGCTGCGCCGGAGTCGGCGAGCATCCGGTACCTGAGCGGGTTGCAGGCGTTGGACGGCCGGAGCGTTCACTACCACGATGCGTGGACCGTGGCCGGGTCCGGACCCGGGTACACCTGGTCGGTGGACAACCCGCTCGCGGCGGCCGAGATCGCGCGGGTGGTCGGCCAGCCGGGGCACCGTCGGCGGATCGACTACGTGTTCGTCGGCCCCGGGCGGGCCCGGATCATGGCCGCGCGGCTGGTCGGCGACCGACCGGTGGACGGCGTCTGGCTCAGCGACCACGCCGGTGTGCTGGTGGATCTCGAGATCGGCGGAGGTGACTAGGTCGTACGTCCGGACAGGCAGGCGCCTCAGCGCCGTAGCCCGGAGAAGGCCGGCTGACCGCCAGGGGAACGATCAGCCGGCCGGGTACCGGTCAGGCCATGTGCTGGCCGCGCGTGGCCCGCAGCTTCAGGCCACCGACGATGAGCAGGCCACCGCCGACCACGAGCAGCACGATGGACGCGATGCCGGTGGCACCGAACGACCCGCTGGCCGCGCGCGTGTCAGGTCCGTTCATCCCCGCGTCGACCGCGGTCGGCACAACCGCGGGAGTGCTGGCCGTCTCAGAGGGGGACTCGCTGGGGCTCTCGCTCGGCGTCTCTGAGGGCGTTTCCGAAGGCGACTCGGATGGGGTCTCGCTGGGAGTCTCCGATGGCGTCTCGCTCGGGGTTTCGCTCGGAGTCTCCGACGGGGTCTCGGACGGCGTCTCGCTCGGGGTCTCGCTCGGAGTCTCCGACGGGGTCTCGGACGGAGTCTCGCTCGGGGTCGGCGACGGCGTCGACGGCGGGCCGTAGCAGAAAGACACGTGGCTGAGGCCGAAGAACTGGCCGTTGTTCGGGTTGACCGGTGCGTGCAGGGCCGTACCGGACGTCACGCCGCCCGGGCGGTAGTCATAGAAGTTCCCGTTCGGGCCACCCTTCACGACGACGCCGAGCACCGTTCCGCCCGTCGCGGTGAAGTCGCTGACCGGGCTGCCGGTCTGGTCACCGGGATGTGCCGGGTCGTCCGCGGCCAGCGTCCGCACGTCCAGCGTGACGGTGAGGGTGCCGTCGGTGAAGGTGCCGTCCTCCACCGGTTCCACCTTCAGCTCGGTCGAGCCCGGGATCTGCTGCGCGCAGGTCGGGTTGCCGGCGATCGGCACCCCGTCCGCAGATGCGGCCGGAGCCAGCGCCAGCGCGAGCCCTCCGACCGCAAGGGCGACCGCTCCGGTGCCGGTGGCCAGCAATGCCCCGCGGCCGCGGGTCATGCGACGGATGTCGTACATGGGAGTACCCCCTAGTGCATCGGTGTGTACCGAGACCGGTAGCCCCCGCCACCAGTACCGCGTGATCTGTCGGGACCACTCCGACGGAGCCGTTCCCTACGTCGAGACAGCGCCACGCGCGGCGGTTCTGTCACCCGATCCAGCAGATTTCCCGAAATGTTGCGCACTGCAATTCCCGCTGCTCGCAGCGTGACCGGTCGGGTCCGGAACGTGATCGTGACGGCACTCAACGTGGCGCGGGTGTGGCGCACGTGCGGCTTCAGGGGTCGCGCTCGCTCAACCAGGCCCGATGTTCTTGTTGTAGTGGAAGGCGTTGTCGGGGTCGTACTTGGCCTTGACCTGGGCGAGTCGCCCATAGGTGTGATCGCCGTAGGCCTCTCGAACGCGGCTGGTGTCGTCGTCGGAATCCAGGAAGTTGACGTAGACGCCGCCGGCGCGGTGCGGTTGGAGTGCATGCAGGAACCCCCGCGCCCAGGCGGTCTCGGCAGGGGCGTGTTTGCCGGTCTCGTCCGGGAGCCACACGCCGTCGATGATGATGTTGTGGGCCACGCCGCGACCGGCATAGGCGGTGGCGTCGTGGGGGACGCGGGCGATGGCGCCACCCAGGTGGAACATCGCCGCGTACGACCGGGGCGAGCTGGCGGCGTAGGCATGATCGGCGATGACGGCGATGGTGTCGTCGGAGAGGCCGGCGAGGTCCGTGGACTTCCAGTAGTAGTGCCACCCGTGGGGGACGGTGTCGTCGATGGCGCATTGGTGGGCGGCGTACGGCATGGGTGCGATCAGGTCCAGCAGCGGTGTCCCGAGTCGGCGGAGGTCCCGCACGGCAAGCTCGCCGTCTTCGACTGCGCCGGCGTAGCAGCAGGCGATGGCGATGGCCGGCCGCCAGTGCAGCTCCTCAGGGATGACCGGCAGCGGGGGGACGGTGCCGAGCCTGACGACGGTGCCGAGCTCGTCGGGTGCTTCGGCGGCGAAGTCCCGGTAGAAGCGCAGCACATCGGTGGTGTCGTCAGCCGCCCAGAAGACGGTGTCGGCGATCACGGTCGGGCCGACGGCGTGCAGCGCGAACTGGAACGTGGTGACGACGCCGAAGTTGCCGCCGCCGCCTCGCAGCGCCCAGAACAGGTCGGGGTGCTCGTCGGCGGATGCCCGGACGATGGTGCCCTCGGCGGTGACGACTTCGGCGGCCAGAAGGTTGTCGATGGTGAGCCCGTGTTTGCGCATGAGGAAGCCGAGGCCGCCGCCGAGGGTGAGCCCGGCGACGCCGGTGTGGCCCACGATGCCGCCGGTGGTGGCCAGACCGTGGGCCTGCGTCTCGTGGTCGACATCGCCCCAGAGCGCGCCACCTTGCACCCGGGCCGTGCGGCCGGCGGGGTCGACCCACACGGCCCGCATCGCCGAGAGGTCGATGACGATCCCGTCGTCGCATACCGCGGTGCCGGCCACGTTGTGGCCCCCGCCCCGTACGGCGATCTCCAGGTCGTGGTCGCGGGCGAAGCGCACGGCCGCCGCCACGTCGGCGGTCCCGCTGCAACGGGCGATCAGCCGGGGGCGCCGGTCGACGGCCCCGTTCCAGACGGCTCGGGCGGTGTCGTAGTCGGCGTGGTCAGCCGTGATCAGCCGGCCCCGGAACCCGTCGATCTCCATCGCGGTTACCTCCTCGCTCGGATGGCCGATTCGCTCGGTGGTCGGTGTCGTGGTCCTCGTCTCTCGACGGCCCCATCGCAGCACCGTGGACCGCGGCCGTGAAGTCAAGAATCTGGACTTCACAGCCGAAGGCAGGCTCGCGACACTGGCGTCATGCGGACCTATGGCCAGTACTGTCCGATCGCCCGCGGCGCCGAGATCTTCGCCGAGCGCTGGACGCCAGTGATCATCCGCAACCTGTGGCTGGGCTGTGGAAGTTTCAGTGAGATCCTGGAGGGCGCGCCCGGGCTCTCGCGCACACTGCTCTCGCAGCGGCTCAAGCAGCTCGAACGGCTCGACCTCGTCGAGTCGGCACCCAAACCCGAAGGGCGCGGACGTCACTACGAGCTGACCCCGGCGGGTCACGACCTCTTCAAGGTCTGCGTGTCGCTCGGCGAGTGGGGTGCCGCCTGGCTCGAGATCGCGCCGGAGCACCTCGATCCATTTGTGGCGCTGTGGTCGATGTGCAACATGCTCCGTCGAGACCGGCTCCCGGACCGCCGCGTCGTCATCCGCTTCGACTTCACCGGCCGCCAGCGCCCCGAGCGGTACTGGCTGCTGATCGAGCACGCAGACACCGAGATCTGCAAGACATACCCCGGCCTCGACGAGGACCTCTACGTCACTGCGGAAGCCGAGGCCTTCGTCAAATGGCACGCCGGCCAGCTGACCTGGGTCGAAGCCACCCGTGACCGCCGCATCCAGCTCCACGGCCCCTCGTGGCTCGTACGAGCCTTCCCGACCTGGAACGCCCGCAGCGCCTTCGCCCACATCAAGCCGGTCTCCCGGGCAGCGACGAGCTCGGCGGCCTGACATCGTCGACGCATCGACACGCCTTGAGCTGTGGAGGCTCACAACAGTTGGTACGGCTCCGGCGAGGTCGACGCCCTGAAAGCCGTCAGTTAGACACCAGTTGGACAACTGCCCGGGCCGCACCCCCCCAGGTGCGGCGCGGACCAGTTCACTCGTTGTGGAGGACCTTGGCGATAGTGGTGTGAGCGGCGGTGCGGGCCGGGAAGTAGGCGCCGGCGGCCGCTATGAGGATGCCGGCGAGGATCAGAAGGGCGACCAGGCCGGCCGGGTAGACGTCGAGCATGAAGTCGGGGACCTCCACCTGGGCGCCGTTCGCCATGGCGGGTACGACGAGGCGGTGCGCGACCACACCGAGTGGGATGCCGAGTACGCCGCCGACTGCGCCGAGCGCCGCCATTGACGTCACGACCATGACGGTGGCCTGGCCGGGCGTCATACCGATGGACTTCAGCATGCCGAGGTCGCGGCGGCGTTCACGGGTGTTGAGGACGACAGTGTTGAAGACACCGAGCGCAGCCACGGTCCCCAGCATCAGGGTCAGGAGTACGACGGTCGCCAGCACGATGGCCACGAAGCTGCCCGCCTCCTGCCCCGGAGTCTCGATGAGTCCCGAATCCTTCGCCTGCACTGCCTTCACAAACGCGTCCAGATCCGTGCCAGGCTTGACGTTGATCTCGTAGAGGTTCGCCCGCCGATCCGGCGCCACTAGTGCCAGCGTCTGCCAGTTCGACAGCACCTCGTCACCCGAGTTGTACATCGCCTTCCCGACAATGGTCGCCCGCACGCTCTTCCCCTGCGTCTGCAACGTGATCCTGTCCCCGACCGCCAGCCCGTGCTGGCGAAGGAACCGCTCCGACACCACCACCTGCCCCGGACCGTCGAACCATCGCCCGTCGAGGATCCGATACCCGAGTTGCGCGTAGTCCCCGCGATAGAACGTCGCCCGCAGATCCGTCTGCGTCCCCGCCAGCCGCATCGGCAAGTCCAGGCTCGCCGTCACCGCCGTGGCGCCCGGAGTCGACCGCAGCAGCGCCTCGTCCTCCGCATCAGTCAGCTTGGCGATGGGCGGCGCATCCTCGCCCGCAGGCGGCGGACCGTTCTGCGCTACGCCCGCAA
The DNA here is from genome assembly GCA_035650275.1 of Kribbellaceae bacterium. GTDB lineage: Bacteria > Actinomycetota > Actinomycetes > Propionibacteriales > Kribbellaceae > DASRHY01. The sequence goes on from DASRHY010000315.1 coordinate 15,297, forward strand.
ACATCGTCACGTCGACAGCGTCGACCCGGCTGGCCGCGGTCTGATATGTGGTCAACGACTTCCCGAGCCCCACCGCGAGCGTCACGCTCGTGACCCCGAGTACGACGGCTGCCAGCGTCAGGGCCGTACGCGCGGGACGAGCAAAGGGAAGGCCTAGCCCAAGGCTGACCGACCGCGGCAACCGAGTCCCACTGAGCCAACGCTGCGCCCGCAACCCGCGCCCTGCCCGCGGTGCACTGCCCGCGCTGATCGCCTGGGCGGCCGACAGGCTCCGCGCTCGCAAAGCAGGCAGCAGAGCCGACAGCGCCACCAGCACAGGTACACCGATCAGCACCACCACATCAACCCAGATCGGAACGCCGACACTACCAGCGCCGTAGTTCTCGAAAGCCCTTGTCAGCAAGGACGTTGCGAGCGCATTGCCGAGGACGGTACCGATAACGCATCCAACGACAGCCGGGATCGACACCATCGCCAGATACACCGACATCACCTGCGTCGGTGTGAACCCCAGGGCCTTCAGTACGCCGATGTGCCGGAAGCCCGCCACCACAGCACCACTCACCACGTTGGCCACGATCAGTACGGCGACCGCGAGCCCAAGCCAGCCGAACACCATCAGGAACGGCACAAACGTGTTCGGTTCCCCAGCCTCCATCGCTCGCAACGCCAGATAGGACTGAGTCCCGATCAACGCATCGGACGGCAGCCCGGAGGTGACTGCCTCCTGTCCCGCCGACACCTGCGCGTTCGTCGCAGCCTGTGCGAACCGATAGAGCATCTGCGTCGACGTGGGCTTCAAAGCCGTCATCTGCCCCGGAGTGACCCACGCATCGGCGGACTGGCTCACGCTGTAAGCGAATCCGACAACAGTCAGTTTCTGACCGCTGGTCAGGGCCATGGTCGAACCCAGCCCAGGCGCCCCGCGCCCACCGGAGTCGGTCGGATTCTGGTTCAGGACGATCTCGCCCGGCTTCTCCGCCCACCGGCCCTTGTACACGTTGAGGCGGTCGACCGGTCCATTCGGATCCGCACGGCCCACCGTGACCAAGGAGTCAGCAGCGCCCGGCATGCCCCTCGAACCGAGGTCTAGCGTCGTCTGACCGAACGGTCCGGCCACAGCCGCGGCGCTCCGAGCTGCCTGAGTCAGCTGGGAGTCGCTGACCTTGCTTCGGTCGTACGACGCCACTAGGTGCGCACCGCTCTGCTTCCCGTACGCTTGGTCGAACGGGCCGCTGGACGCCGCCAGCAGTCCCAGCGCCACAACGATCATCGTGGTGGACAGCATGACCACCACACCGATCACCAGTGTCTGGATACGGCGTCGTCGTACCGCTGCTCGCGACACGGGCCAGACGGCACTCATGCTGTCGGCTCCAGGCTGCGCTCGCCGGCGATGTGCCCGTCGACGAACTCGATGACCCGGCTGGCGCAGCGCGTCGCGAGTTGCTGGTCGTGTGTCACCAGGAGCAGCGTCTGGCCGATCTGGTTGAGGTCCAGCAGCAGGTCCATGACTTGCTCACCGGCGCGGGTGTCCAATGCACCGGTCGGTTCGTCGGCCAGTAGTACTGCCGGACGGTTCATCAGTGCGCGGGCCACGGCGACACGTTGCCGTTCGCCTCCACTCAGCTGGGCCGGATAGGTGTTGCGACGTCCTGCGATGCCCAACTCCTCGAAGAGCTCGAGTGCGCGCTTCCGCGCGTGGGAGGCCGACGTACCGGTCAGCTGAGCGGCCAGTGCGACGTTGTCGAGGGCAGACAGGTCGTCGAGCAGGTTGAAGAACTGGAAGATCATGCCGATCCGCCGACGGCGGAACAGCGCGAGCCCCTTTTCGTCCAGCGTGCCCAGGTCGTCGCCGTGCACCACGACGGAACCCGAGGTCGGCCGGTCCAGCCCGGCCACCATGCTGAGCAGAGTCGACTTGCCGCTACCGGACGGCCCCATCACAGCCACTGCCTCACCGGCTTGAATCTCCAGCGACACCCCGTCCAGCGCGACGGCTTCGCCGTACTCCTTGCGTACGGCGCTCAGCCGCACAACCATCCCACCGTTGGATTCCGTCATGCCGTTCACGCTAGGACCGGGGGTGTGCCCTGGGCGTCACCCTGCCGGCGTAATGTCCGCGCCCCGTCATCCTGCAGATGTACGGTGTGCCACCAGCGGAGGATGTGGAAGCGGGAATACCTTTGGGACAGTGGATCCGTGGTCACGATCTGGCTGCTCGTCGCAGCGCTGGCCGTGCTCGCCGGGGTGCTCGCGGTCGCACTCGTCCGGGCGAGGCGGGCGCACGCCCGAGCGCTGGAAAACCGCGGCTGGTTGCTGGAGCGGGAACGGGAGAGTGCCGCGCGGAATGCGGTCGACGCCGAGCGGGCCCGGATCGCCCACGACCTGCACGACATCGTCAGCCACAACGTGAGCCTCATGGTGATCCAGGCCGGTGCCGCGCGACACGTGATGGAAACGGAGCCGGAGCAGGCCGAGGCGGCCCTGCTCGCGGTCGAGGCGGCCGGCCGCGACACCATGGCTGAGCTGCGGCATCTGCTCGGTCTGCTCGCGCCTCAGGCGACAGGTGAAGAGGAAAACAAGCTGTCCCCACAGCCGAGTCTGAGCCGGCTCAGTCCGCTCATCGACAGGATCGCCTTCGCCGGACTGCCGGTAGAGGTACGCATCTCGGGTGAGCCTCGACCACTCCCGGCCGGCGTCGACGTCACGGCGTACCGGATCATTCAGGAGGCGCTGACCAATGCGCTCAAGCACGGCGACGGCGTGAAGGCCGAGGTGACGGTGCGGTACGCCGACCACGCCCTGCGCGTCGAGATCCTTAACAGTGGGCCGAGCGTGCTGACCGGCGGCCGGGCGCCCGCACCCGGTGGCGAGGGGCGCGGCCTGCTCGGCCTGAAGCAGCGGGTGGCGGTGTACGGCGGTGACCTCGACGCGAGGCGTCGGATCGGTGGCGGATTCCGGGTGCGCGCGAAGATTCCCCTGGAGCGGCCGTGACCACCGCGGATCCGGCGCCGGTCGACCAGTCACTGAGGGTCGTGATCGCGGACGATCAGGCCCTGGTGCGAACCGGTTTCCGGATGATTTTGAACGCCAGGGGCATCGACGTCGTCGGTGAGGCCGCGGACGGCGCCGAGGCCGTCGAGGCGGTGCGGCGGCTGCGGCCGGACGTCGTACTCATGGACATCCGGATGCCGACGATGGACGGCCTGGAGGCGACCCGCCGCATCCTCGCCGAGCCGACCGACTGCCGCGTGGTGATCCTGACCACCTTCGACCTGGACAGCTACGTGTACGCCGCCTTGGCCGCCGGAGCCAGCGGGTTCCTGCTGAAGGACGTCACCCCCGAGCACCTCGCTGCCGCGGTCCGCCTCGTCACCACCGGCGACGCCCTGCTAGCCCCCTCGATCACGCGACGGCTCGTGGAACGGTTCGCGACCCCGATGTCGCCCCAGCCCGCGATCCATCGCGACCTAGCCGCCCTGACGCCCCGCGAGCTCGAGGTCCTCACCCTGATGGGCCACGGCCTGTCCAACGCCGAAATCGCGACGGAGCTGACCCTGAGTGAGGCGACCGTCAAGACCCACGTCGCCCGCATCTTCGCCAAGCTGACCCTCCGCGACCGGGCCCAGGCCGTGGTCCTCGCCTACGAAACCGGCATGGTCTCCCCGGGCGACCTCACCTGACTGGGGTGATCTCGTTCCAGACCGATCAACTGAGACCAAACGCTCGGCGGGCAGCTCCTCGGTATGGGAGCTGCCCGCGTTCCGTTCGTCCCGCCGGGCGTCGAAAGCACGCTATGACCTGCGTTTTGCGGCTCCCGGGGAGTGGCGGAGGATACGAGATTCGAACTCGTGAGGGGTTGCCCCCAACACGCTTTCCAAGCGTGCGCCCTAGGCCGCTAGGCGAATCCTCCGCGGGAGAGGATACGCGGCGCCGGGCCCAGACCTGAAATCAGGGGCCGGTCGGCCGGTTGAGGGCGGCGAGGCGGCGCCACTCCTCGACGGGCTGGGGACCGGTTTCGCCCGTCAGGACGCTGAGGGCTACGTGGTCGGCGCCGGCGCCGCGGAGGTCGTTGACGCGGGCTTCGACGGCGGACTCGTCGCCCCAGGCGATGACGGCGTCGACGAGGCGGTCGTCCAGGTTCTTAAGCTCGTCCTCGGTGAAGCCCATCCGGCGGAAGCTGGCGGCGTATCCAGGGAGTCTGGTGAGGAAGCGCAGCGGGCCGCGGCCGATCTCGCGGGCGCGGGCCGGGTCGGTCTCCAGGACGACCAGCTGCTCGACGGCGAGGGTGCGGTCGGGGCCGAGAATCTGCCGGGCGCGGGCGGCGTACTCGGTGGTGATGAGGACCGGGAGGGCGCCGGCGGTGCGGTCGCGGGCGAGCTCGAGCATGCGCGGCCCGAGGGCAGCCAGGACGCGGCGGTCGGTGGGTACGGCGTCCAGCCGGTCGAGGTACGCGTCGATGGTGCGGACCGGTTGCGGGCCGTGCGCGCCGCCGAGGCCGACGATGAAGCGGTCCGGGTGCTCGGCATACAGGGCGGCGACGTCACCGGCGGCGTACCTGTCGACCGAGAGGATGCCGCTGGCGACCTGGAGGCTGCTGGTCGCGCGGATCACGTCGGTGATGGTGTGCAGGCCGGGCAGGGGCCCGCCGGTGAGCCAGAGCGTGGAGAAGCCGAGCTCCTCCACGGTCCGGCCTGCTTCGAGCGAGGCCGGGCTGCTGTCGAGTCCCGTGGCGATGCCGAGGGGTCCGAGTGAGAGCGCCACACCTGGGGAAGCGCCGGCAGGTCAGCAGATGTTCCCCGGGCGCGGAGTGCGGCAGGGGATCCCGTACACTCGACCGAGGTTCCCCGTGCGGCGGTATCTCGCCCAACTCCCCCAGGGCCGGAAGGCAGCAAGGGTAAGCGAGCTCTTCCGGGTGCGCGGGGAACCCTTATGTGTACAGGGACTCGATCACGTCCGCGTGGTGCTCCGACACCACCCGCCGCTTGATCTTCAGGCTGGGCGTCAGCTCGCCGGACTCGACGGACAGGTCGTCCGGCAGGATCGCGAACCGCTTGAGCTGCGACGCCTTCGAGTAGCGATCGTTCACCGCGTCCACCACACCACTGATCAGCGAGCGCACCGCGTCGGACGAGACCTCCACGCCCTGCGCGGCGGCCCACGCGGGCACGGTGTCCGGGTCGAGGGTGATCAGGGCGACCGGGTACGGCCGCCGGTCGCCGTACACGACGGCGTGCGAGATCCACGGCGACTGGCGCAGGTCGTTCTCCAGGTTGGCGGGACTGATGTTCTTGCCGCCGGCGGTGACGATGATGTCCTTCTTCCGCCCGGTGATGGTCACGAACCCGTCGGCATCCAGCGCGCCCAGGTCACCGGTCCGGATCCAGCCGTCCGCGATCGTCTCGGCGGTTGCCGACGCGTTGTTCCAGTACCCCGCGAACACGTGCGGGCCGCGCATCTCGATCTCGCCGTCGTCGGCCAGCCGCAGCTCCACCCCGGGCGTCGCACGGCCCACGCTGCCGGGCCGGAAGTCCGTGATGGTGTTCACGGTCCCGACGCCGGTCGTCTCCGTCAGCCCGTACCCCTCCAGCACCGGCACCCCGGCCGCGTGGAAGAACTCGACCACCTCCTTCGCGATCGGTGCGGCCCCGCTCAGCGCCTGCCGCAACCGCCCGCCGAACACCGCCTGCACGCGGCCGAACAGCGGTTCCAGCTGCTCGAAGCCGGCCGCCAGCTCCGCCGGCACCGGCTCGCCGCGCTGCCGCAGCGCACGCACCTGCAGTCCCACCGCCACGGCCTGCTGGACGACCGCCGGGTCGAGCGACGCCGTCACCGCGGCGTGCACCTTCTCGAAGATCCGCGGCACGGACGGCAGGAAGGTCGGGCGTACCTCGGCCAGCTCCGGCACGATCCGGCTCACGTCGCCACCCCAGAACACCAGCGTGGCGCCGATGCTCACGCATGCGAACTGGGTCATCTGCGCGAAGACGTGCGCCAGCGGCAGGAACAGGTACACCACATCCGCCCGCCGGACGATGTTCATCTCCTCGGTCAGCTCGCCGATCCGCAGCCAGTTCCGGTGCGTCAGTACGCAGCCCTTCGCCCGGCCCGTCGTACCGGAGGTGTAGATGATCACCGCGATGTCGTCCGCCTGCACCGCCGCCCGCCGCCGGTGCAGCTCGGCCGGATCGGCCTCCCGTCCCACAACAGCCAGGTCCGCGAGCGAGTCGTAGCCGTCGACGGGCTCCATCGTCACGATCCGCACCGACACCTCGAGGGAGGCGATTCGGGCGGCCGCCGCGGCGTTCTCGCAGATCACCAGCCGAGCGCCGGAGTCCTCGATCACCCACGCGCACTCCTCGCGCGACGAGGTGGCATAGATCGGCACGACGACCGCGCCGGCGGCCAGTACGGCGAGGCCGGCCCGGGTCCACTCCGGCCGGGTCTCGCCGAGGATGCAGACTCGCTCGCCGGGTTCGACGTTCGCCACCAGGCCGAGGGCGAGGTCGTGGACGTCGTTGCCCAGCTCGGCGAAGGTCTGCTGCTCCCAGCCGTCGCCGGCCCGGTACTGCAACGCCGGCTCGTCGCCGAACCTGTCCGCGGACACGAAGGCCAGGTCCGCGATGGTGTGTGCCCGCAGGTCCGCGGGGGCGGTCTCGGTCATGGCGCCTGCCTCACCTCGACGGGTCGAGAACGAGCTTGCCGACGGTGCCGCGGCCGAGGATCGCCTCGTGCGCACGTGGCGCCTCCGACATCGGGAACTCGGCGCCGACGACCGGTGTCAGGACGCCGTCCACCGAGAGCCGGAACAGCTCGCGCAACGGCTCGGCGATCATCTCCGGCCGCCGGAAGCAGTGCCCGAGCCAGAAGCCGGCCACCGTCCGCGACGCCGCCATCAGCCGGGCTGCGTCCACCGGTTTCGACGGCTGCCGGGACGCCTGGCCGAAGGTCGCCAGCCGGCCGAACGGCGCCAGCGCCCGCAGCGACTCGTCGAACACCCGCCCGCCGACCATCTCCAGTACGACGTCCACCGGCCGGCCGCCGTTGGCCTCGACGAGCCGGTCCTTCAGCCCGTCGGCGTCCGGCGCGATCGCGATGTCCGCGCCGAGCTCGAGCGCCAGCGAGCGCTTGGACTCCGACGACGCGGTCGCGATCACCCGGCCGGCGCCGAGGTGCTTGGCGAGCTGGACCGCGACCGACCCGACTCCGCCGGCGGCGGCGTGTACGACGACCGACTCGCCCTTCGCGAGATGCGTCGACAGGTGCAGCAGGTGCCAGGCGGTGACGCCCTGCAGGACCAGCGCCAGCGCCTGGCCGTCCGACAGCTCGTCCGGGATGTCGAAGACGAGCGGGTCCGGTGCCAGCGCGACCTGCGCGTACCCGCCGTTCGGGACCAGCGCGACCACCCGGCGGCCGTCGTCCGTCGTACCGGTGACCTCGCCGCCCGGGACCACCGGCAGCTCGGTCGGGGTCAGGTACGTGTTCTCCGTCTGGTGCGTGTCCGCATAGTTGATGCCGGCCCGCGTCACCCGGATCCGGGTCCGCCCCGGCCGCGGCTCCGGCTCCGGCAGGTCGACGTAGCGCAGCACCTCAGGGCCGCCGTACTCGGTGATCTGGATCGCTTTCATCCGCCTACCTCCGGGTTCATCAAACGCCGGCCGCGCCCGCGGCGGCCAGTGCGGACCACACAACAACTAATCTCGCGGCCATGAGCGATCTCGCCCGCGAGTACCTGCAGGAGCTGATCATCCGCGAGCTCGGCGTGCCGCGGACGTTCGACGCGGCCGCCGAGGTGGAGCGCCGGCTGACCTTCCTCACCGACCTGCTCGAGACGTCCGGTGCGACCGGGTACGTGCTCGGGATCAGCGGCGGCGTCGACTCCAGCACCGCCGGCCGGCTCTGCCAGCTCGCGGTCGAACGGATCCGGGCCGGCGGCGGCGACGCGGGCTTCCTCGCGATGCGGTTGCCGTACGGCGTCCAGCACGACGAGCCCGACGCGCAGCGGGCGCTCGAGCTCATCCGGCCGGACGAGACCGTGACGGTCGATATCAAGCCGGCGAGCGACGCGATGCTCGACTCGCTGACAGCGGGCGGCGCCGGGCACCACGACCTGGACCGGACCGACTTCCTGCTCGGCAACATCAAGGCCCGGCAGCGGATGATCGCGCAGTACGCCGCGGCCGGCCCGCGCAACGCGCTTGTGGTCGGTACCGACCATGCGGCCGAGGCGGTGATGGGGTTCTTCACCAAGTACGGCGACGGCGCCTGCGACCTGACCCCGCTGTCCGGGCTGACCAAGCGCCGGGTCCGCGCGATCGCGACCGAGCTCGGCGCGCCGCGCGAGATCGTCGACAAGGTCCCGACGGCGGACCTGGAGACGAACCGGCCCGGACTGCCGGACGAGCATGCGTACGGGATCACGTACGACGAGATCGACGACTTCCTCGAAGGCCGGCCGGTCAGCGACACGGCCTACGAGACGATCATCACCTGGCACCGGCGGACCGCTCACAAGCGCGAGCTCCCGATCGCGGTCAGCTGATTCGCGTCGAGGGTGCGAGCCAGCTCGAGCCGGGACGAGATGCCGAGCTTGGCGTACACCCGGGACAGGTACACCTCGACACTGCGCGGGCTGTAGTGCAGCGCGGCCGCGATCTCGCGGTTCCGCATGCCCTGCTGGACCAGCCGGGCGATCCGCTCCTCGGACTCGGTCAGCAGCCCGCGCTGCCGGCCGCTGGCGCGCGGCACCTTGGCGCCGAGCTCCCGCAGCCGCGCCCCGGTGGTCCGCCGCAGGCCGTGCGCGCCGAGTACCTGGAAGGCCTTGTACGCCGCGTGCAACTGGTCGACCGCGGAACCGTCCAGCAGGCCGAGCGCGAGCCGGGACCGGGCCTGCTCGAACATCAGCCCGTCGGCATCGTCGATCGCCTGCCGAAGCGTGCCTCGGTGCCGCCGAGCGAGCCCGGCCGCGCGGTGCAGGGCGCTGCGCGACCACGGTGACGTCCGCCCGGGTACCAGCCGGTCCAGCTCTCCCGGATCCGCGGGCCGGCCCAGGTCGAGGGCGAGCTCGGTGCGCCGCGCGAGCAGCACGCACCCGTACGCCGCGCTGGCCGGATCGCCGAGCGCGGTCCGGATCACCTCGAGCGCCTCGGCGGATCCGTCCCGCTCGGCGCGGTAGTTCGCCAGGCTCAGCGTGAACAGGTTCGCGATGTTCGGCGGCGCGGCGAACGGCTCGCCGGCCAGCGCGGCGGCGAGGTCGAGCTCGCCGCGCCAGGTCCGGATGTCCAGCTCGACGGCCCGGACCGCGCCCGTCAGCAGTACCTGCTGGGCCGGGTCGAGAATCGCCCGGGCGCGGGCGATGCCGCGCAACGCCTCATCCCACCGGCCGCCCAGCCAGTCCAGCACGATCGTTGCCGTCAGCAACTCGCTCTCGAACCCCCGGTCGCCGTCGGCTGCCGCGAGCGCCAGCCGGGACGCGGCATCGTCGACCAGTCCCGCCAGCGACGTCGTACAGGCGCCGATCGCCAGAGCCTGGCGGCGCAACGACCGCGACGCGCCGGCGGCCTCGACCGCCTGGTCGGCGAACCGGATCGTCCGCTCGTGGTCAGCCAGCATCGTGGCTGCCATCGCGAGCTGTCCGCAGGCCACCACCTGGTCTGCCTGTGTCGAGCCGGCCAGCTCGTGCTCGGCCCGCCGGGCCTCGGCCGCCGCCTCGGCCGTGGCTCCGGTGAAGGTCAGCAGCATGGCGCGGTGCGACCGCAGTACGGCGCCGGGCCGCGGCTCCGCGTCGATCACGGCGAGCGCCTCCGTCGTACGGCCACCGCTGTACAGGCTGCCGAGCACCGCGGTCATCGTCCGGCAGCGCGTGTCCCCGGCGGACAGTCCGGCCAGCGCGACCCGGCCCGCCTCGACCGCCTCCGCCGGGCGACCGAGCCGGACCAGCGCGCGGCATCGGGTCGCGTACAGGCCCGGCCGTTCCGGATCGTCCGGCCCGGCGAGCTCGAGTGCTCGCTCGGTGAACGCCACCGCCTTCTCGGGAGTCGCGGTCCTGGTCTGCTCGGCAGCCTGTGCGAGCACGGCGACCGCGTCCGGGTCTCCGGGCAACGCCGAACCGGCGACGTGCCGGGCGAGGTCCTGCGGCTCCACCGGTCGCCCGCGCCGGCCATCGGCCCGCAGCTCGGCGGCGACCAGTCCGTGCAGCTGCCGCCGGCAGGCCGGACCGAGTCCGTCGTACAGCGCCGCCTCGATCAACCGATGCCTGAACGCGAACGTCGGCCCGGCCGCACGCAGAACCTCGGCGTCGACCAGTCCGTCGAAGACCGCAGCGACCGTAGCCTCAGGCAACCGGGTCAACCGGGCGAGCAGCTCCAGCCGGTCGAGCCGGATCCGGCCGAGCACGGCGGCCGCCTGTGCCACCGTCTGGACATCTCGTCCGGACGGCAGCACCCGCGCGAGCAATGCCTCCGGCGCGGTCGTCTGCGGCGCGGCCGACGACCGGGCCAGCTCGATCGCGAACAGTGGGTTGCCGTCCGCCCACTCGGCGAGAGCCGCGGCGAGCCGTCCGTCCGGCGGCGTCCCGAGCAACGGTGCGACCACAGCGGCCAGGTCGCCGGCGCCGAGCGGGCCGAGCTCGACCACGACCGGCTCCGGGCCGGACTGACGAACGAGTGACGACACGCCGCGGCCGGACTGACGAACGATGGAAAAGGTGGCGATCGGGCACGTCGCGAGGCGGTGGTGGAGGGCGGTGAGGAGGGCGGCCGAGTCGTTGTCCAGGTGGTTGGCGTTGTCCAGGGACAGGAGGACGGGGCCGGTGGTGGCGAGGGCGGTGAGCAGACGGGTCATCGCTTCCTCGGCGCGGCCGAACCAGCGGTCGTCGCGGCGATCGGCGGCGAGCACGTCCAGCGCGACGACGGCGTCGCGACGGAGCCGTTCGGAGTAGCTGTTCTGCAGACGCCCGGCCAGCGCCCGGCAACCGGCCGCGACCGCGCCGTACGGGATCCGGCGCCGGACCTCGTCCGCCTCGAGCCGGCAGATCTGCCAGCCGCGCCGTTCGAGCTCGCCGGATACGGCACGCAACAGCGTGGTCTTGCCGATGCCGGCCTCGCCGGCGACGACGAGCGAGGCCGGGCCGTGCTCACGGACCTGCTCGGCGGCGGTTACCAGTCGTTCCAGCTCGGACCTGCGGACGGTAGTCATTGAGCAATCCCCACTGTTCTGCTGCCGAAAGCGGTGCTCTGCTGAGGTGAGGACTCAGCGAGGAGGGCACGATGGCGGTCCAGGGTTTCTGTGCGGAGGAGTTCACCGCGGTCCGGGAGGAGCTCGAGCGGAACTTCGCCGAGCGCGGTGAGCTGGGTGCGGCGGTGCATGCGTCCGTCGACGGCGAGACCGTGGTCGACCTGTGGGGCGGCGAAACAGGCACCGGCGCGGACTGGGGCGAGGACACGCTGGTGCACGTCTGGTCCAGCACCAAGGGTGCGGTCGCACTCTGTGCACACATCCTCGCGTCCCGCGGCGAGCTGGACCTGAACGCGCCGGTCGCGCAGTACTGGCCCGCGTTCGCGAAGAACGGCAAGGACGGGATCGCGGTCCGGCACCTGCTCAACCACCAGGCCGGGCTGGCCGCGCTCCGGCAGCCGCTGCCGCCGGGCGCGTTCTACGACTGGGACCTGATGACGGCCGCGCTCGCGGACGCCGAGCCGTTCTGGGAACCCGGGACCCGGCACGGGTATCACGCGCTGACGTTCGGGTTCTTGGTCGGCGAGGTGATCCGGCGGGTCTCCGGCACGCCGCTCGGGGACTTCTTCCGGACCGAGGTGGCCGAGCCGCTCGGGATCGAGTTCTACCTCGGACTGCCGGAGGAGCACGAGGCCCGGGTGGCGCCAACGGTGCCGGCCGACCTGGCCGCGCTCGGCGCCGCCGTACCCAGCCTGTTCGTCGCCGCGATGACCGATCCGGGCTCGCTGCAGGGACTGATGCTGCTCAACAACGGCGGGTACATGGAGCCCGGCGAGGCCGACACCCGGGCCGCACACGCCGCGGTGCTCGGTTGCACCGGCGGGATCACCAACGCCCGCGGGCTGTCCGGGATGTACCGCCCGCTCGCGAACGGCGGCGCCCCGCTTGTCGACGAGCTTCAGGTCGCGCAGCTGGCCGCGGTCAGCTCGGCATCGTCCGTCGATGCCGTGCTGCTGGTGCCGAGCCGGTTCAGCCTCGGGTTCGTCAAGGCCGTCGACAACCGGCACCTGCCGGCCGCGGACGCCTCCGGCGTACTGCTGTCCGAGGAGGCGTTCGGGCACGTCGGGTTCGGCGGCTCGATCGGTTTCGCGGACCCGCGGGCGCGGCTGTCCTTCGCCTACACGATGACGAAGCAGGGGCCGGGAGCCGGGCTGGACCCGCGCGGCCAGGAGCTGGTCGACGCGACGTACCGGTCGCTGGGCTACCGGCGGCCGGACAGTGGCGGGATCTGGCAGCACGGCTGATCACCTCAACTCGTACAGCTCGTAGGTGAGGGTGTTGCCGTCCAGCACTCCCTTGCCCACGGCCTGGAGCTTGTTCAGCCAGCCGTAGCGCGGGTCGCCGGTCTCGAACCGCGGGGTCGAGTACAGCGGCGCCCCGGGTGTGCTCAGGTCGACCCGGCCGCGGTACTGGATGAACACCATCGCGCCGTCGTCGGTCTCCACCAGCGACCGGACGTCGAGCGTGCCGGTGCCGTCCGGCCCGACCAGCAGCCAGTCCGCGGACGCGACGCCGGCCATCTTCGCCCGCAGCCGTTCGCCGTCGATGTGGCCGGACACGACCTCGTAGATCATCCGGGTCCCGGCCGGCGTCCTCGGCAGCACCTTCGGCGGTCGCAGCTCGGCCACCATCGTTGCCAGCGGCAACAGCTCAAGGCTCATCAGACACCCCTAGACGTACGATCCGCCGCTTATCGAGAGCGTGTGGCCGGTGATGTACGACGCGTCTCGCGAGGCCAGGAACGCGATCCCGGCGGCGACCTCGTCCGCCGTACCGGCCCGGCGCAGCATCGTGCCGGCGACCATCGCGTCGCGCACCTTGGCGCCGAGACCGCCCTGGTTCTGCAGGCCCTGCAGCATCGGGGTGTCGATCGGGCCCGGCGCGACCGCGTTGCAGCGCACGCCGTACCGGGCGGCCTCGCGGGCGATCGCCTTGGTGAACCCGAGCACGCCGGCCTTCGACGCCGAGTACGTCGCGCCGGCGGCCAGCCCGGCCCGGCCGGCCTCACTCGCCACGTTGACGATCGACCCGCTGCTCCTGGCCTGCATGCCGGGCAGCACCGCGTGCGTGCAGGCGAGGGTTCCGCGCAGGTTCACCGCGATCCAGTGGTCCCAGTCCGCCGGGCTGGTGTCGACGAAGAACGCGGTCCGGTCGCCGCCGGCGTTGTTCACCAGTACGTCGACCCTGCCCAGCTCGCCCTCGATGACCGCGAATGCCTCCCGGACGGCGTCCAGGTCGGCGACGTCGAGCAGGATCGCGATACCGCCGACCTCGTCGGCGACCTGCTTTGCGGCCGCCTCGTCCAGGTCCGCGACCGCGACGGTGGCACCCTCGCCGGCCAGCCGTCGTACCGTCGCCGCCCCGATGCCGGAGGCACCTCCGGTCACCACGGCGGTGGTGTTCGCAAACCGAGTCGTTGACACCTTGTTGACGATATTCGACACTCTGTCGAGAAAACAAGACCTGGTACGACGCAGTGGTGGCACCCTGGTAGGTATCGCCCGACACTGAGGAGCAGGACATGGTCGACTTCTCGCTCTCCGAGGAGCAGCGCGCGATCCGCGACACCGCCCGGGAATTCGTCCGCAAGGAGCTGATGCCGCTCGAGCCGGAGGTGCTGCGGCGAGAGCGGGCCGGGGAGGTCGGGCTCGATCCGGACGTCAAGGAAGGGCTGCGGAAGAAGGCGAAGTCGTTCGGCTTCTGGGGCCTGAGCACACCCACCGAGTACGGCGGGATGGACCTGTCCGCCGTCGACCAGACGCTGATCACGTCCGAGCTGGGCCGGACCTTCATCCCGTTCTCGTTCGGCGGCGAGGCCGACAACATCCTCTACGAGTCGAACGAGCAGCAGCGCGAGGAGTACCTGCTGCCGACGATCAACGGCGATCGCCGGTCCTGCTTCGCGATCACCGAGCCCGGCGCCGGCTCCGACACCCGCGCGATCCGCACCACCGCCCGGCGTGACGGCGAGGAGTGGGTGATCCGCGGTGAGAAGACGTTCATCACCGGCGGCAACGAGGCCGACTTCGCGATCGTGATCGCGGTGACCGACGCCTCGCTGGGGTCGCGTGGCGGGTTCACCGCGTTCCTGGTGGACCGGAACCGGGGCTGGACCTCGGCGCCGATCCAGACGATGGGCGACGGTGGTCCGGCTTCACTGGTGTTCGAGGACGTCCGGGTGCCGCAGGACCACGTGCTCGGCGAGGTCGGAAACGGGTACGAGCTCGCGATGCGCTGGATCATCAAGGGCCGCTACATCATCCCGGCTCGGGGCATCGGGGCCTGCGAGCGGCTGCTGCAGATGGCGATCGAGTACGCGAACACCCGCCAGACCTTCGGCAAGCCGATCGGCGAGAACCAGGCGATCCAGTGGATGATCGCCGACTCCGAGGTCGACCTGGAGGCCGCCCGCTGGCTGGTGCTGTACTCCGCGTGGGCCGTCGACCAGGGCCACCACCCGCAGCACGACGCCGCGATCGCCAAGCTGCACGGCACCAACGCGGTGAACCGGGTCGCCGACCGCGTACTCCAGATCCACGGCGGCATGGGCTACACCAAGGAGCTCCCGATCGAACGCTGGTACCGCGAGGTACGCCTCTGGCGCATCTTCGAGGGCACCGACGAGATGCAGCGGCTGATCATCTCCCGCGACCTGCTACGCGGCTACCGCCACCCCGGCGCCCACCTCCGCTGACCCCCTTTTCCGCTCATTCCTCAGTCCCGCCCGGCGTGTCGTCACTCATTCGTCACTCCAGCCCGTGTGACCAGGTGTGTTCGCGCGACTGGACCCAAGTTTCACCGCGTGTCGGCGTCGGCTGGACCCAAGTTCCAAGTGAGGGTTGGCTCCACTGCAAGAGCCGAGCCACAGGTGCCTTGCAATATGGGTCCAGCCGGCCACGACACGCCTTGGAAGATGCGTCCAGTCGGCGGAAGGGGTGCCGGATCAGCCGAGGCGGGCGAGGAGGCGGGTCAGGCGCAGGGCCGCGACGCCTCGGTAGGCGTGCCGCAGCGCGGCTGCGAGCGGGCCCGCGTGGGTGAATGTGTGCCGTACGACGGTCGACGAGCCGCGTGGCGTCAGCGTCCAGCCGCCGTTCTCGTGGAAACCGGGCACCTGCCAGCTGATCTCGATCCGGTCCGGCTCGATCGCGTCGTACACGAGGTTGCCGGTGAGGCCGGGGCGGACCCGGAGCCGGTAGGACTGGCCGACGACCGGCTCGGCCGGCCCGCTCAGGGACAGGAACGCCTCGTTCCAGTCCGGCAGGGCGAGTGGGTCGAGCAGCACCCGTCGTACGTCGTCGGCGGATGCGGGCACTGTCAGCTCGGCCTGCTGCGCGGTCATCGGGAAGCCTCCCGCCGGCGCGCGACAGCGGCGCCGGCCGGGAAGATCCCGGCCAGCGCGCGCAGCGTGTCGAGCGTCGGCCCGACCGGATGGCCGGCGACCGCGTCCGCGATCGCCCGGTGCAACTGCTCCTCGGCGGTGACGACCCGGCGGCTCAGCTTGCGGCCCTCGGCGGTGAGGCCGAGTACCAGGAAGCGGCGGTCGTCCGGGTCGGTGTCGCGCTCCACCAGGCCCTGCGCGACCAGCCGCTCCACCAGCCGGCTCGGGCTGGTCCCGGTCTCGCAGACCAGAAGCTCACCGAGTGCGGTCAGCGTGAGCGGACCGTGGTCGCGCAGCACGCGGAGCACCTCGGCCTGTGACGGGGTGATGCCCAGCGGCCGGAGCTCGGCGGCGAACATCCGATTGCCCTCGCGCTGGATCGCGAGGATCAGGTACCGCAGCTCCTCGGCCGGCTTCATGCCCGCACCGCCTCGGTCGCCGCGAGCAGTGCGGCCGCGTTCGGGTCGTGCGCCGCCAGCACGGTGAGATCGCCGAACCGTTCGCGCAGCGCGCTGACGCCGGCCGCGGCACGCCGCATCTGGCGCTTGTTCCCGACGCCGGGGACGACACCGGCCGCGAGCAGGTCGGCGTCGTAGGTGAGGTCACCGACCAGCAGCAGCGGGGTCCGGCCGGGGCGGCGTACCAGCATCGACAGCGAGCCAGGGGTGTGAC
>DASRHY010000316.1:0-7289 GCA_035650275.1 Kribbellaceae bacterium
CGGTTCGAGTGGTTCGGTGCGGATCACCGGCCGGCGGTCCATCGCCGCCAGGACCTTCACGAACACCCCCCAGCTCGGTGTCAGCCGGCCGCGCTCGTACGCCGACAGCTTAGGTTGCGTGATCCCGCTCGCCGCGGCGACGGTCCGCTGCAACCGCAGCTGCCGGAACCGCTCGTCCGCCAGTACCTGGCCCAGGCCCGGCTCGTCGTACTCGTGGCTCTCCCACCGTGCTGTCGCCTCGTTGAACGCCATGGACCAGGCATAGCCGATCTGCCACCCGGCGCGTGCCGGAGAGGGCGCAGCCTGTGGACATCGCGGCGGAGCCACACGGAGAGCGGGTCGAGACGCATACCGATTTCGGTAAGACATACCGCTATCGATATGCGCCACGGGGGTTGCTCCCTGGCGCCCGACCGCTGTATCGCCGAGTGGTGTGCTCGATGGGTGGGCGGCGTACCGTTGAGCATGACGTGGCCTGGGGTGGGCCGCGTCTCCCGGAGGGGCTCGGAGGGGGAGGGCAACATGCTCACGGTGGGGACGTTCAACCTGAACAACCTGTTCGACCGGTGGAACTTCGCGGGCGCGCTCGATGCGCTCGCGGGCGGCGGCGAGACGGTGCCGGCGACGTTCGTGTTCGAGAGCGAGCACCGGCGCAAGCTGCAGCTGGACTCGCGCGGCAAGCTGCTGGTCGCGAAGCCGCCGGAGGACACGGCGCGGATCGCGGAGCGGTTGCTCGCGGCGGACGCGGACGTGTGGATCGTGCAGGAGATCGAGAACGTGGACGCGCTGCGCGAGTTCAATCGCGACCAGCTCGGCGGGGCGTACCAGCACGTAATGGTGATCGACGGCAACGACTCGACCCGTTTCATCGACGTCGGGGTGCTGTCGAAGCGGCCGCTGGGCGGGGTGACAAGCTGGCAGCGGACGTTCCATCCGGACGACCCGAGCCGGCCGGTGTTCTCCCGGGACCTGGTCGAGGTCGACGTGCTGGACAGCAAGCGCCGCAAGGTGCTGACGATCTTCGGTACGCACCTGAAGTCCAAGTTCGTCGACTTCCGCGAGCCCGACCCGGTCCAGGCCGCTGCCGACGCCGACCTGCTCCGCGGCCGGCAGGCAGAGATGATCGCGCAGATCATCGCGGCGCGGACGTCCACCCGCCAGCGGTACATGCTCTGCGGCGACATGAACGACACCCCGGGCTCGGTCCCGCTCAAGTCGATCGCGGGCTCCGGAATGGTCGACGCGCTGACCGCTCCTACCGAGGTCGGCACAGTGAAGACCTCGGTCCAGCTGCCCGCCAGCGCGGCCTGGACGTCGACCCACAAGGCGTCCGGGCAACCGCGGACATTCGACCTGATCGACCAGATCTGGCTCAGCCCGGCGCTCGCGACCAGGCTGACCGGTTCGTTCATCGGGCGCCGCCGGAAGTTGTCTCGCGACGGTACCGACCACGACCCCGCCTGGGTGACCTTCGACCTCTGACTTGATTCCAGATCGAACATATGTTCGACTGACTTCATGCGGTGGGAAGGGCAGTCGACGGAGATGGACGACGCGGCGGCGCTGCCGGGTCTGGGCCGGATCGCCAACCTGGTGCGCAGTGTCACGACGCCCGAGTTCCGCGACGTCACCTTCCACGAGGTGGTGGCCAAGTCGGCGCTGAACCGCGTCCCGGGCAACGCGCTGCCGTTCAACTGGACCGTGAACCCGTACCGCGGCTGCAGTCATGCCTGCCGCTTCTGCTTCGCCCGTCCGACGCACAGCTACCTGGATCTGGACATGGGGGAGGACTTCGATCGTCAGATCGTGGTGAAGACCAATGTGGTGGAGGTCTTGCGACGCGAGCTGGGCCGGCCGTCCTGGACTCACGAGACCGTTGCCCTCGGCACCAACACCGACCCGTACCAGCGTGCGGAGGGGCGGTATCGCCTGATGCCGGGGATCATCGACGCGCTGACCGCATCGGGTACACCGTTCTCGATCCTCACCAAGGGCACCTTGCTGCGTCGTGATCTCGGCCTGCTGGAGTCGGCTGCTCAGCGGGTCCGGGTCGGCGTCGCGGTCTCGATCGACATGACCGACGCGCAGCTGCAGGACTCGCTGGAGCCTGGAGCGCCCGGCACGAGGGCGCGGATCGAGCTGGTGCGGGCGATCCGGTCCGCCGGGCTGGAGTGCGGGGTGATGGTGGCGCCGGTGCTGCCCTGGCTGACCGACTCCGACGAACAGCTCGACGACCTGCTCGGACGGCTCGCCGACGCGGGTGCGTCCGGCGCGACCTTGCTCACGCTCCATCTGCGACCAGGGACGAAGGAGTGGTTCATGAGCTGGCTGGAGCGCGAGCATCCCGGCCTGGTGAAGCGGTACGAGCAGCTGTACGGGCGCGGTGCGTATGTGCCGGCAAGCTACCAGCGAGCCTTCACCGAACGGGTCCGACCGTTGCTGGCCAAGCACGGGTTCGACCGCGGTTCGCGGCATCGCCGGCCGGACCGGGCCGAGCCGCGTCGTACCGGTGTCCCGGTGTTCGAGCAGCAGTCGCTGTTCTAGGAGGGTCTCAGAGGACGGTCAGGATGACCGGGCCGTCGGCGGTGATCGCGACGGTGTGCTCGGCATGTGCGCCGCGGCTGCCGTCGCTGGAGCGCAGCGTCCAGCCGTCGTCCCCGATCACGTACCGCGTGGTGGGGCCGCGCCAGAACCACGGCTCGATCGCGATCACCAGACCCGGCTGCAGCGGCAGGCCCCGGCCGGGCCTGCCGCCGTTCGGGACGTGCGGCTCCTCGTGCATGGTGCGGCCAATGCCGTGACCGCCGAAGTCCAGGTTGGTGCCCAGCCCGTCACGGTTGCCGATCATCGCGATCGCCCGGCCGATGTCGCCGAGCCGGTTGCCGGGCTGGGCCGCCCCGATCCCGGCGGTCAGTGCCTCCTCCGTGCTGGCGATCAGCTCCCGGTCGCCGTCGCGCGGCTCACCGACCACGAACGTGGTCGCGGCATCGGCCGCCCAGCCGTCGACGGTCACGCCGCAGTCGACGCTGAGCAGGTCGCCGTCGGCGAGCTTGGTCTTGTCCGGCAGGCCGTGCAGCACCGCGTCGTTGACCGACGTGCAGATGACGCCGGCGAACGGCATCGGCGCGAACCGCGGGTGGTACCCATCGAAGGTCGACACCGCGCCCGCCTCGTCGATCACGTCACGGGCGATCCGGTCCAGCTCGAACAGCGTGCTGCCGACCCCGGCCTGCTCGCGGACGGTGGCCAGCACACGCGCGACGACACGGCCGGCCTCGCGCATCGTCGCGATCTCCTGCGCCGTCTTCAGCTCGACCATGTCCGCCCCTCCGTCGTTGTACCGCCGCGAGAATACCCGCTGCGACGATCCAGAATTCTCGAGAGATATCTCTCGACAACTATGTTTCGAGAGATTACTCTCGACGCATGGCACCGAAGCAACCCGACAAACCGGCGCAGACCACGCGCACCTTGACCGACCCGCGCACGCTGCGCGCAATGAGCCACCCGGTGCGGCTGGCTCTTCTCGATGCCCTGCTCTCCGGGCCGCTCACCGCGACCGAGGCCGGTGAGCTGATCGGCGAGACCCCGACCACGTGCTCGTTCCACCTCCGCCAGCTCGCCAAGTACGGGTTCGTCGAGGAGGTCGGTGGCGGCAAGGGCCGGGCCCGGCCGTGGCGTCGGGTCGACACCGGATGGAGCGCGCCGGCGCGGCCGAACGACCCCGAGTTCACCCGGGCGTCGCAGGCGCTCGACGAGGTTCTGCTGGAGCGGTACTTCGAGCGGCTGCGCCGGGTCGTGCTGACCGCGCCGAGCTACCCGCGCGACTGGTACGAGGCGATGAGCAGCTCGCAGAACATCCTGCACATCACCGCGGACGAGCTGCGTGAGCTGGTCGAGGCGTACCGGGCGTTGGCGTCCGAGTTCCGTGAGCGCTGGGGAGACCGCACGCAGCAAAGCGACCTGCGTCCAGAAGGCGCCCGTGCGGTCGAGACGCTGTTCTTCGCCGCGCCAGTCGACCTGCCCGAGAAGGCGAACCTGCCCGAGAAGGCGAAGGAGTCATGAGCTACCGACGGCTGCTGTCGCGGTCGGACGCCCGGCGGTATCTCGCGGGCCAGACCTTGTCGCTGCTCGGCGATAGCTCGATGTGGATGGCGTGCGGCATCTGGGTGAAGTCCCTCACCGGCAGCAACGGTGCCGCGGGCCTGGTGTTCTTCTTCTTCCTCGCGCCGGCCGTCGCCGCGCCACTGGCGGGGCTCGTCGTCGACCGGGTACGACGCCGGCCGCTGCTGGTGACGCTGAACCTGCTCGGCGCGCTGATCCTGGTACCACTGTTCGCGGTGCAGGACGCCGGCGACGTCTGGATCGTCTATGTCGTGATGCTGCTGTACGGCGTCGTGAACATCGCGATCGCGCCGGCCCAGTCGGCTCTGCTGCACCGGATGCTGCCCGACGACCTGCTGGCCAGCGCGAACAGTGCGCTGCGGACCGCGCAGGAGAGCCTGCGGATCCTCGCGCCGCTGGCCGGGGCCGGACTGTACGCGGCGTTCGGTGGACGAGCCGTGGTGATCCTCGACATCATCACGTTCCTGGCTGCAGCCGCGTTCATCGTGAGCCTGTCGGTCCGCGAGCCGCGGCCGGGGCGCCCCGACGGCCACGTGCTCGCCGGCGTCTTCGACGGCCTGCGGTTCATCCGGAACAGCCCGGTGTTGCGTCCGGCAACGATCGCCGGCATCGTCCTCACCGCTGTGATCGGCTTCAGCGAGTCCACGACCTGGGCGGTGATCTCCGACGGGCTGCATCGGCCGCCGGAGTTCGCCGGGATCCTGCAACTCGCGCAGGGCGTCGGTGCGATCACCGCCGGGCTCTTCGCCGCGGCCGCGGTGACCAGGTACGGCGAGACCCGGGTCGCGGGCTTCGGAACCGCGGTGTTCGCGCTCGGCGAGGCCTTCCTCGTCGTACCCGGTCTAGTGCCGGTATTGGTGGGCAAGGTACTGATCGGCGGAGGGCTGCCGATGCTGATCATCGCCGTGATCACGCTGCTGCAACGTTCCGCGCCGGACCATCTGCAGGGCCGGGTGTACGCCGGGTTCGAGGTGGTCACCACCGTGCCGCAGACCTGTTCGGTAGCGCTCGGCGCCTGGATGGTCGGGGTGCTCGACTACCGGCTCGTGATCGGCCTCGCGGCGATCGTGTCGGCGACCTCCGCGCTGATGATGATCCGGATCCGCCGCCCGGCCGAACCAGGCGAGCAGGAGCGGAGCTCTGCGCCCGAAAACCGTTTGCTCGCTCACAGTCGCACGACCTAGGTTCAACGGCATGGCGATGAACGTCTTCGTGATGGTGCGTCGTGCCCGGCTCCGGGCAGCGCACGTGGGGTTGGCACCCGCTCGATAACCGTTGGGCCGAGCGGATCGTCGACGCCGCCCAGATCCGTCCCGGCGAGCTCGTCCTCGACATCGGCGCAGGACACGGCGCACTCACCGCGCCACTGGTCCGTGCCGGCGCGAGGGTGATCGCCGTGGAGCTGCACCCCGTACGTGCCGACCGGCTTCGCCGCCGGTTCGCCGACGACCCTGTCACCGTGGTCCGTGCCGACGCGGCCGACCTGCGACTGCCGATCCGCTCGTTCCGCGTCGTCGCCAACCCGCCGTTCGGGATCTCGTCGGCACTGCTGCGAAGGCTGCTGGCCAGCGGTTCCCGGATGACCTCGGCCGACCTCGTGCTGCAGCGTGCCGTTGTGAACCGCTACGTGTACGGCGCCGCGCCCGGCGCGAACCGCTGGGCCCGCCAGTACCACGCTGCCGAGGGCCTCCGCCTACCCCGCAAGGCCTTCACCCCGCCCCCGCGCGTCGACAGCGCCATCCTCCGCCTCCGCCGCCGCTGACCAGACGGGACCACGCGGCTCTGCGATCACACTTGGTGTGTCGCGAGTTTGGTGACGTTACCGCGGAAACGTCACCGCCCTGTGGGCATACCCAGCGCGCATACGACGCGGCCGTTCGGGCGGGACGGATTTGGGACGTCCGGTTCGGGGATCTGCGGAGAGATTCCCCAGTGTGACCGTCCCGCGGGAACGTCCTGGCTCGCCGAGCAGGACTCACGGATCCGACAAGAGAGCCCTTCATCAATTCCTGCGGATAGCGCGGCCGTGCAGGCGTGCACCTGACCGGTTATCCACAGAAATTGGGAAGGTGACCGATGATCTCCTGGTTGCGGGGTTGGCGACCTGCATCATGGTTGGCCGGTGGGCCCAGGGCGGGTTATCCCTGCCAGGAGTGCCAGAGGGCAGCGTAGGAACCCTGGCGGGCGACGAGCTCGTCGTGCGTGCCGAGCTCGGAGATGCGGCCGTCCTCGACCACGGCGACGCGGTCGGCGTCGTGGGCGGTGTAGAGCCGGTGCGCGATCGCGATCACGGTCCGGCCCTGCAGTACCGCGGCCAGCGAACGCTCCAGGTGCCGGGCCGCCCGCGGGTCGATGAGTGAGGTCGCCTCGTCCAATACCAGCGTGTGGGGATCGGCCAGCACCAGCCGTGCCAGCGCGAGCTGCTGCGCCTGCGCCGGCGTCAGCGACAACCGTCCGGAACCGACCTGGGTGTCCAGGCCCACGGGCAGCGCCTCCACCCACTCCCGGGCGTCGACCGCGTCGAGCGCGTCCAGCAGTTCGGTGTCGGTCGAGCCCTGCCGCGCCATCGCCAGGTTGTCCCGCAGCGTGCCGACGAACACGTGGTGCTCCTGGGTGACCAGCGCGACCCGGCGGCGCAGGTCGGCCAGCTCCAGCTCGGTCATCCCGACCCCGCCGACCGTGACGTGCCCGGTCCGCGGCGGGTGGATGCCCGCGACCAGCCGCCCGAGGGTGGACTTGCCGGCGCCGGACGGTCCCACCATCGCGAGCCGCTCGCCGGGCTGCACGACCAGGTCCACACCGTGCAGCACGTCGCGCCCGTCGACGTACGAGAACCGCACGTCGCGCGCCTCGATCAGCTCGCCGGACGGCGTCCGCCCGGTCGGGTCGCGGTCGTCGGTCACGCTGGTGATACCGAGCAGCCGGGCCAGTGACGCGGCGCCGACCTGCAGCTCGTCCATCCAGGAGATCAGCCGGTCGACCGGGTCGATCAGCTGCTGCACGTACAGCGCTCCGGCGGTCACCGCGGCCAGCGACACGTGGCCGTGGATGTGCAGCCAGCCGCCGAACAGCAGCGTGCCGACGATCGGCACCAGGTACCCGACCTCGACCACCGGGAACCACACCGTGCGGAGGAACAGCGTGTACCGCTCCGCGTCGTACGA
>DASRHY010000317.1:0-19295 GCA_035650275.1 Kribbellaceae bacterium
GCGCGGACCGCGGTCGACTTGGCGGTGCCCTTCTCGCCGCGGATCAGCACCCCGCCGATCGCCGGCGAGACCGCGGAAAGCACCAGCGCGAGCCGCAGGTCGTCCATCCCGACCACGGCCGCGAACGGGAACCCGGCCACCGTCGTCATCGGTCCTCCAGGTCGCCTTCGGTCTCCAGCACGGCGGTGCGGAGAGTCGCGAGGGCCTCGTCCGACGGTGACGACCACAGACCGCGTTGTGCGGCTTCGAGGAGTCGCTCGGCGATGCCGTGCCGGGCCCACGGGTTCGAGCGCCGGAAGAACTCGGCGACCTCGGGGTTCTGGATGTACTCCTTGGTGAGGGTCTCGTACATCCAGTCGTCCACCACGCCGACGGTGGCGTCATAGCCGAACAGGTAGTCCACGGTCGCGGCCATCTCGAACGCGCCCTTGTACCCGTGCCGCTGCATCGCCGCCATCCAGCGCGGGTTCACCACCCGGGCACGGAACACCCGCTTGGTCTCCTCGGCGAGCGGCCGGGTCCGCACCTGGTCGGGGACGGCGGAGTCGCCGACGTACGCCTTCGGGTTCGCGCCGGTCAGGTGCCGGACCATCGCGACCATGCCGCCGTGGTACTGGAAGTAGTCGTCGGAGTCCATGATGTCGTGCTCGCGAGTGTCCGCGTTCTTGGCCGCGACCTGGATCCGGGAGTAGGCACGCTCCATGTCCGGCCTGGCCTCGACGCCGTCCAGGTCCTTGCCGTAGGCGTAGCCACCCCAGACCGCGTACACCTCGGCCAGCTCGGCGTCGGTGCGCCAGTTCCGGGCGTCGACCAGCGGCAGCAGCCCGGCGCCGTACGCACCCGGCCTGGAGCCGAAGATCCGCGCCGTCGCGCGCCGTACGTCGTTGCCCTGCGCAACGTCCGCGTCGACGTGCGCGCGCAGGTAGTTCTGCTCCGGCGGCTCGTCCAGCGCCGCGACGGTGCACACGGCCTCATCGAGCAGCTGGACGACGTGCGGGAACGCGTCCCGGAAGAAGCCCGAGATCCGCACCGTGACGTCGATCCGGGGTCGGCCGAGCTCGGCCGGCGGGACGACCTCGACGCCGGTGACCCGGCGGGACGCGTCGTCCCAGACCGGGCGGCAGCCGAGCAGGTGCAGCACTTCGGCGAGGTCGTCGCCCTGGGTACGCATCGCCGAGGTACCCCAGACGGTGAGGCCGACCGATCTCGGCCACTCCCCGGTCTCGTTCCGGTGCCGGTGCAGCAGCGAGTCGGCCAGCGCGACGCCTGTGTCCCAGGCGTTCCGGCTCGGGATCGCCTTCGGGTCGACCGCGTAGAAGTTCCGCCCGGTCGGCAGCACGTTGACCAGCCCGCGGGTCGGCGAGCCCGACGGGCCGGCCTCGACGAACCGGCCGTCCAGCGCACGCAGCACGTTGGCGAGCTCGTCGCCGGTGCGGGCCAGCCGCGGCACCACCTCGGTGGCCGCGAACCGCAGCGTTGCCTCGACCGCGACCGACTCCCGGCCGGTCACCTCGGCGACGACCGCGGACACCTTGGCCGGATCCCAGGACAGCGTCTCCATCGCGACCACCAGCTTGCGGGCCACCGCCTCCAGCAGGTCGACACCGTCCGCGCCGGTCACCGCGGGGCCGTCCGCGACCTCGGCCAGCGCGGCCAGGTCGACCGGTTCACCAGGCGAGGCGAGCAGCGCGGCCTCGTCGACGCCGAACGTGTCGCCGAGCGCCGACCGCAGACCCCGGATCGCGCCGGACACGCCACCCCACAGCTGGTTCGCGCGCAGCACGGCGAGCACCAGGTTGACCCGGGCCTCACCGGCCGGGCCGCCACCCAGGACGTGCAGGCCGTCGCGGATCTGCAGATCCTTGATCTCGCACAGGTACCCATCCAGGTGCAGCACGAAGTCGTCGAACTCGTCGTCGGCCGGCTTGTCGTCCTGGAGCAGATCGTGGTGCAGCTGCGCGGACTGGATCAGGGTCCAGATCTGCGTCCGCAGCGCCGGGGTCTTGTCCGGGTCGAGCGCCTGGACCGTCGCGTACTCGTCCAGCAGGTGTTCCAGCCGGGCCAGGTCGCCGTACGTCTCGGCGCGGGCCATCGGCGGCACCAGGTGGTCGATGATCACGGCGTGCGCCCGGCGTTTGGCCTGGGTACCCTCACCGGGATCGTTGACGATGAACGGATACACCACCGGCAGGTCGCCAAGCACCGCGTCCGGCGCGCAGTCCGCGGCCAGCCCGATGCCCTTGCCCGGCAGCCACTCCAGCGTGCCGTGCTTGCCGAGATGGACGACGGCGTGCGCCTGGAACTCGGTCTCCAGCCAGCGATAGGCCGCCAGGTAGTGGTGCGACGGCGCCAGCGCGGGGTCGTGGTAGATCGCCACCGGGTTCTCCCCGAACCCGCGCGGCGGCTGGATCATCAGCACCACGTTGCCGAACCGCAGCGCCGCCAGCGCGATCTCGCCGCCGTGCACGTAGAGGTTGCCCGGCGGTTCGCCCCACGCCTCGGTCATTGCCTCGCGCAACGTTCCGGGCAACGCGTCGAACCAGCGCCGGTACGCCGGCAGCGGGACCTTCGCGACCGTGTTCGCGAGCTGCTCGTCGGTGAGCCAGTCGACATCGTGACCGCCCGCCGCGATCAGCCGGTGCACCAGGCTGTCGCCGTCCAGCTCGTCCAGGTCGAGGCCGCCCAGGTCGTAGCCGGCGTCTCGCAGCTCGCGCAGCAGCTCAACCGCGCTGGCCGGGGTGTCCAGCCCGACCGCGTTGCCGATCCGTGCGTGCTTGGTCGGGTACGACGACAGCACGATCGCGAGCCGCTTCTCGTGCGCCGGCACCTGCCGCAGCCGGGCCTGCGCGACCGCGATTCCGGCCAGCCGCGCGCACCGTTCCGGGTCCGCCACGTACAACGCGACTCCACCAGAACCCTGCGGGCCGTACTGCTTGAAGGAGAACGGCACCGCGATCAGCCGGCCGTCGAACTCGGGGATCGCGACCTGTGTCGCCGCGTCCAGCGGGCTGACCGCGGCGTCGCTGTCCAGCCACTGCTCACGGGTCGATGTGAGCGCAAGGCCCTGCACGATCGGGATGTCGAGCGCGGCCAGCGCACCGGCATCCCAGGCGTCGTCCGCGCCACCCGCAGACGCCTTCGCCGCGACCGAGCCGCCGGCCGCGAGCAGCGTGGTCACCAGAACGTCGCAGCGACCGAGCAGGGCGAACAGCGCGCGGTAGTCGTCGTGCCCGAGGCCGAGTCCGCGCAGGGTGCCGCAGAAGACCGGGAGCGCCTGGGCTCCTTTCGCCTCGACGGCGTCCGCGAGCGCGTCGACGAACGCGGTGTTGCCGGCGATCTCGTGCGCCCGGTAGTACACGATCCCGACCACCGGCCGGCCGTCGTCCGTAACGTCGCGGCCTTCGCGGACGCCGTACATCGGCAGCGGCTGCGGGGGGTCGAAGGTGTCGCCGGTCAGCAGGACCGTGTCGCGCAGGAACCCGGCCAGGTTCGCCAGGTTCGCCGCCCCGCCTTCGCGCAGGTAGGCCAGCGCCTCGGTCACAGCACCCGCGGCGACCGTCGACAGCGACATCAGCTCCGCGTCCGGCGCCGCCTCGCCGCTGACAACGACGGCAGGTACGCCGCAGGCCAGTACCGCGTCCAGCCCGTCCTCCCAGGCCCGGCGCCCGCCGAGCAGCCGCACGACGACCACCCCGGCGCCGTCCAGCAGCGCCGGCAGGTCGGCCAGATCGAGCCGGGCCGGGTTCGCGACTCGCCACCCGGCATCGGCGCGGGCGGCGGCGAGCAGATCGGTGTCGGCGGTCGACAGCAGCAGCAACGGCGCGGAGGGCGGCATGCGCAGCCGGTCCTTCCTCGGGGTGTCCACGCCCCGGGTGGCAGGTACGACGGCGGCAGTTCCTGACTTCCCCTCGCGAGGGGTCACAGTGGCGGGACCGTCCCGGACTCTCACCGGGTTCCTGCTGATGCCGTCGGATGTCAGCGCGACTCTAGCGGACCGGTGGCGAACCAGGTCTCCTTGGTGTCCTCGAGCGCACGGCGGACGTAGGTCAGGTGGCGTTCCGGCAGCGGCGGGAGGTCGTCGACCGGGAACCAGCCGACCTCGGTGGACTCCTCGTCGTTGACCCGGGCCTCACCGCCGACTGCGCGGCAGCGGAACGTCAGGGTGACGAACTGGACGTGGTCACCGTTCGGGTAGACGTGCGGCGGGTCCGTCTCGACGCTGACCAGCCGCTCCGCGACCGCGACGACGGCGGTCTCCTCGAGCACCTCGCGGACGATGCCGACGGCGGGCTCCTCGCCCGGGTCCAGGCAGCCGGTGACCAGGGTCCAGCGGCCGTCGTCGGAGCGCCGGACCAGCAGCACCCGGTCCGCGTCGTCGAGCACGACCGCGGTGGTCCCGGGTAGCCAGAGCGGGTCCTGGCCGATCTTCTCCCGCAGCCGCAGGATGAACTCGGGCGTCGCCATGGCAGCGACCCTACGTGACCGGCACGGCGTCCTCGTCATCGTCGTCGGCGACCGGCGCCGGCAACCACCGGCGCGACACCCCGGCGACCGCGAGCAGTGGCAGGCCCAGGATCGCGACCAGCGTGGCCACCGAGAGCCAGGCCGAGCCGATGCCGACCACCGCGTACGCCGCCAGCGCGCATACCTCGGACGAGAACCCGAGCACCGAGGTGACGGTCGCCCGGGCCGGGCCCTCGATCGCGTCCTGGACCCGCGCGTCGGCGACGGTGGACGCGTTCCAGGCCAGGCCGTAGCCGAGCGACAGCGCGACGAACCCGGCCACGTTGCCGGCCAGCGCACCGGCGGACAGCAGGATGGCCGCGCCGAGCACGAACCAGGACATCTGGCGGCCGCTCATCCGGGCGGTCCGGCCCGCGAGCGCGGTACCGATCGCCGGGCCGATCATGGTCAGCGCTACCAGCCAGGGGACCGTGGACGTCGCGGCACCGGTCTCCCGCGCCATGATCGGGAAGTACTCGTCGAACGCCAGGATGCCGAACACCGACGCCAGCAGCACCGCCCGTCGTACCGGCGCGTGGCGGACCGCCTCGCGCAGACCGGTGCGCAGCATCCGGGTGTAGCCGGCCACCTCGTCGTCCGCGTCGGCCGTCTTCGGTGCCCGGGGCAACAACCTGGCCAGCACGCCGTGCAGCACCGCGATGCCGACACTGGTCCAGCCGACCAGGTCGTAGCCACCCCAGGCGTACAGCGGACCCGCTGCCGCGATCCCGACCACCATCGCGACCATCGACAGCGACTCCGCCCAGCCGATCAGACCCGTGTACGACGCCGTCGCGGACCGGATCGTCAGCTCGTCGTACAACAGCGCCTCGAAGGCGCCGGACATCATCGCGCTGCTGGCACCCCAGAGCACGAAGCCGAGGGCGAAGCCGGGGTAGGACTGCCAGAGCATCCAGGTGCTAAAGGCCGCGACGTACACGGCGGCGCTGATCATCAGCAGGGTGCGGCGGTCGATCGCGTCGGCCCAGGCGCCGGACGGGATCTCGAGCACGAAACTCGTCACCGACCAGATCACCAGTAGCGAGGAGACCTCGCCGGCCGACAGACCGTGGTCACTGAACAGCAACGCGTAGAGCGCGTAGATCGGGATCAGGTCACGCGTCGCGTAGTAGGACAGCACGCGCAGCACGAAGCCGCGCGACAAGCGTCAAGGTTGGGCCGCTGTGAACCTCATGGACTGACGATAACCGCCAGCTCAACCCGTTTTCAGGGAGCACGCAGCCGGCCGCGCCCGTGGTTGCGGGCGCGGCCGGACTGGGGCCGGACTGGGGTCGTCAGTGCGTCGCGAGCGAGGCGCAGAAGGCGGCGAGCTGCTCGGTGGTGAAGCCATGGCTCATCAGGAACTCTGCCTCGGCCACCGTGCCGAGGTGGCCGCCTGGGTTGAACGAGCCACCGAAACCGCCCGGCAGCGTCGTGCCGTCGGGCATGGTCGCGCCGTCCAGCGCGCCGCCGGCGATGGCGCTGCGCAATGGGCCGAGGCAGCCTGAGTACTGGGTGGCGAAGTGGTTCGCCGGGGTGTCCGCCGAAGCGACGGTCGGAGCGGCGACGCCGAAGGACAACGCGGCGGCGAGAGCGATGAGTGTGCGGTGGAGGACGTGCATGATGGTCTCCCTTTCGGTGTTCGCTGGGTTGGGCTGGTGGTCAGCTGAAGAGCAGCGCCTTGACTGCTCCGAACCTGCGAATCCGAAGCTACGAGTGCGGCGACGGCAGCCGCGTCGGGAGAACCCCTACGGCATACCCTGCAGCGATCCGGCCTGGTTGAGCCGCGCGGCCAGCTGCGTGCGGGTGGTGACACCAAGCTTGCGGTAGGCGCGCGTCAGGTGTGCCTCGACGGTCTTCGGGCTGAGGAAGAGACTGGCGGCGACGTCCCGGTTGCGTGCCCCGTCGGCGACCAGTCGCGCGATCTGCAGCTCCTGCGTGGTCAGCCGGAGCCGCGGGTCGTCTGTGTGCGGCTGCAGCGTCTCCCCCGTGGCCCGCAGCTCGTCGCGAGCCCTGTCGGCCCATACCGACGCACCACGCTGCTCGCATATCTCCAGCGATGTGCGGAGCGGCTCGCGCGCCGCCGCGCGCCTGCCCTGGCGTCGCAGCCGCTCACCGAGGTAGAGCAGGCTGCGCGCCTCCTCGAGGGGCGCATCCACGCCCCGGTACAGACCGGCGGCGTCGGTGAGCAGTGGCTCGAAATCCTCC
The DNA here is from genome assembly GCA_035650275.1 of Kribbellaceae bacterium. GTDB lineage: Bacteria > Actinomycetota > Actinomycetes > Propionibacteriales > Kribbellaceae > DASRHY01. The sequence goes on from DASRHY010000317.1 coordinate 6,712, forward strand.
TCGACCAGCCCGCGGCACCGCGCGGCGGCGGCGAGCACGCTCGTCGCGCGACGAAGGCTGGCGTACTCCTCCAACCCGGCGACGACGGGCTCGGCTTCCGCCGTCCGGCCACAGCGCAGGTACGCCTCCGCCAGGTCGGCCTGTACACCGAAGACGCGCGGTTCGCTGACGCCGCCGGCAGCCAGCAGTGCAGCGACCGGCGCCAGCTGGTCGATCGCATCCTCGTACCGCCTGGATGCCACCGCCAACCCACCGAGGGCCGCGGCACATACGACCCGGAGCTCCACGGTCGGTTCCGGCTCCGTGCTTCGCAACACCTGCTCCGCGTGCGCTCGGCACTGCACGCCGCGGCCCAGATCGGCCTCCACCCGAGCGAGCACGGCCAGCGCGGTGGTCAGCTGGACCGGCTCGTCAAGCTGCTCGGCCAGCGCCCGCGCCTCGTCGGCACGGATCAGCGCCTGCTCGAGCCGCGCGCGACGCCGACACGCCTCTGCGGCGTTGGTCAGGGCGTTGACCAGCATCCAGACGTCGCCGGCAAACCTGCACTGCTCGACCGCCCGGCTGAGCACCCGCTCGGCGTCCTCCGCCCGGTCCAGCCAGCCGAGCACCGGCCCCAGCATCGCGAGGGCGGTCGTGTCCCCGCCGTCCTCGGCCCGCGCGGCCGCGGTGATGGTCAGCGGTTCTCCGCGGCCGGTGTCGCCGGCCATCACCAGCGTGTAGGCAACCTTGAATCCCACAACGAGCGGGTCTGCGCGCCCGCCGATCAGCTCCCATGCCCGCAGCGCGTACCGCTTCGCGTCGGCCGCGCGGCACTGCGCCCCGAGCCCGACAACGGCATACGCATACAGCTTCGCCGCGCGCTCCGCGTCGTACGACGCGACACGTTCTGCCGCCGTCTCGAGCAGGATCGGCGGATCTGGGCTGCCGCGCCACAACGCGATCCGGGCGCGCTCGTGCTCCGCGTCCGCCCGCAGCAGCGGATCCTCGCTCACCGCCAGCACGGTCTCCAGGTGCTCGGATGCGCGCCCGTGACGACCGGCGAGGAAGGCCGCCACGGCAGCCCGGTGGGTCCGTTGCGCCCGGGCCTCGCGATCGGGGCTGAGCCGGGCGGCGAGCTCGTACGCGCGGCACTCGGCCCAGCGCCCGCCCCGGCGGCTCGCCACCGTCGCAGTCCTGGACAGCTCGGCCGCGACCGCCTCGTCGGGCTGCACGGTGGACAGCGCCCGGTGCCAGGCTCGCCGCTCGGGGAGCCCAGCCGGCAACGTCTCGGCGAGGGCGCGGTGCGCGGCCTGCCGCTCGGCGGTGGTCGCGTCATGGTGCACCACCGAGCGGAGTAGCGGATGGCGGAACCGCAGCCCGGCATCACTCGACCCGGACGACCGGACCAGGCCGGCCCGCTCGGCCGGATCAAGCGCGGCCGGGTCGCCGGTAAGCGCCCCGACTGCCGGCAGCACCTGTTCCGGCGCGTCGCTCTCGCTGACGGCCAGGACCAGCAACGCGGCCCTGGCTGGGGCCGGCAGCGCCTGCAGCTCGCGGCGGTACAGGGCGCTCAGCTCGGGACCGGCCGGCAGCGGGTCCGGCAGCTCCGCGGCGCCGATCAGCTCGGCGACGCCGAGTGCGCCGGCCAGCTCGCGCAGCACCAGCGGGTTCCCGCTGCTCGCGCGCAGCAGCGCCGTTGCGACCGCCGCGGAGGGCGGCTCTCCGGCGGCCGCCGTCAAGACGTCGCGAGCCGGATCGTCCGCCAGACCCGCCAGTTCCACGACCGGGATTCCGCGCAGCCCGGGTAATGGACCACGAGCCGCGAACACCATCGCCACCCGTTCGGACTCGATCCGGCGCACGGCGAACGCGAGCGCCGCGACCGACGCGACGTCGAGCCACTGGGTGTCGTCGACGAGGCACAGCACCGGCTCGGCCGCGGATATCCAGGCCAGCAGGGTGAGGGCGGCGGCCGCCACCGCGAACCCGTCGGCGCCGTCGGCCTCGTCGGACCCGGTGGCCCCAGCCTCGGCGAACGCGGCCCGCAGCGCGGTGGCTTGGCGAGGCGGCAGCCGGGTGAGATCGACGGCTACCGGGCGGAGCAGCTGATACAGCCCCGAGAAGGCCAGCTCGGTCTCGACCTCGACCCCGGTCGCCCGCAACACCCGGAAGCCGGTCGCATCGGCGCCCGCGGCATCGAGCACCGCGGTCTTGCCGATGCCCGGCGGGCCCAGCACCACCAGCCCGCCACCGGCCCCCTCCTGCGCGCACTCGAGAAGGCGGTGGATCCGGGCCCGCTCAGCGTCCCGCCCCAGCAGCACGTCTCACCGTACAACGGTGCCGGCGGCGTCAGCCGTGCCCGAAGGCCCGGTAGTGCTGGGCGAGCAGGTCCGCGCCCCAGTCGTTGCGCAGGTCCCGCCAGACCGAGTGGATGTGGTTCGCCTGCTGCTGGGTGTTGTCGTACTCGATCAGGAACGTCGGCCCGCTGACCGCGTAGTAGTGCCCCTCGCCGTGCTCCTCGCCGCCGGCCCAGGTGAACGTCACCCGCTCGATCCCGGCCGCGGTGATGTCCTGCCAGGCACGCAGCGCGGCGGCGTCCGACACCCGGCCCACGTACTGCCCGATCAGCAGGGTGAGCAGCTGTCGCTGGTCGTCGGTCAGCTCGCCGTACGGGAGGCCGCGGTGCAGCCGCTTCGGGTCCGCGACCGGGTCGTACCGGGTCAGGATGTCGCGCGGCGCGACCGGGTCGGTCACCGCGATCTCGCGCTGACCGGGTTCGAGCGCGCGGAGCAGGTCGCGGCCCAGGTCCTCCTCGGGCGCGAGCGTACGACGACCGCGGTGCGGCCCGTCCAGCACGGTCGCCGGGTTCGCGCCGAAGAATTGCGGCGTCGCCGCGAGCTCGCCGCCGACCACGGTCAGGTGCAGCGCCAGATGGTGACCGTTCAGCCGCCAGGCCCACGGATCGACGCCGTCCGGGTCACCGAGCACCCGGACGTAGTACGCCTGGTCGTCGAGCTCGTCGCGGCCCTCGGCGCCCGGCTCGGTCTGGGCCAGCCGCCAGCGGATCGCCTCGGTCCACATCACCTCACGGGTGTCCCGGGCGCCGCGCTCGCTGCAGCCGGCCTCGACCAGGTCGAGCACGTGCCGGCGCTGTTCGGCTGTCAGCTCGGCCAGGGTCACGCCGGGCCGCTCGCCGGGCAGATAGGTCCACTCGTGGTGGTCCGGGGTGTCGAACCGTGCCTGCACCCGGGCCCGGGTCGCCTCGTCCAGCGACGCGAGCAGCGCCACCGCGGCGGCCCGTATCGCCTCTACAGCCATGCCGATCGCTCCCGTTCCGTGGGCTGGTGGTCGTTCCACTGCTCGAACGGCCGGTCCAGCTTGTAACGGTAGTCCGGCTGCCGGACCAGCACCCGGGTCTCGGCGTTGCCCGGGTTGGACAGTGACTCGAAGAACTGCACGGACCAGTGGAACCAGCGCATGCAGAACAGCCGCATGGTCAGCCCGTGCGAGACGATCAGCACGTTGCGCGGCGAGTTCTTCGCGTCCCAGTCGCGGTGCAGGGTCTCCAGGAACGTGGAGACCCGGTCGTACACGTCGGCACCGGACTCGCCGTCGGTGAACCGGTAGAAGAAGTGCCCGTAGTCGTCGCGGAGCTTCCGCTGCCGGGCGATTTCCTGGCTGTCCTGGAAGTTGGCCCAGTCCTGCTCACGCAGCCGCGGCTCCTCCCGGGTGGTCTCGACCAGGTCGTCGAGGCCGAGCGCGTCCAGGGTCTGCAGAGTGCGCCGGTACGGCGAGACGTACACCCGGACCGGCTGCTCCTCGAACTGCACACGGAGCTCCTTGCCGGCGGCAACGGCCTGCTCGCGCCCGGCCACAGTCAGTGGGATCGTATGGTCCGGCACCCGCTCGAACACGGTCTGGTCGACGTTCGCCTCCGACTCGCCGTGCCGCAGCAGCACGATCCGCAGCGGCCTCCTGCTCAGGTCCATCGCTCGCCGCCTCCCGGTTTCCTCGGACGCGACGAAAGGAACACGGCAACCACGGTCGCGGCAAGCCCTACACGGCGGGAGAGGGCGGCCACGCGTCGTACGTCGGCGACCTGCGGGCCTGGTCCGTCGCCGAGCGTGCCGCGGTCCTCGATCTGGTCGCCGTAGCTGTTGGAACCGCCGAGCGTGACCCCGAGCGCTCCCGCGAACGCCGCCTCGACCGGTCCCGCGTTCGGGCTCGGGTGTCCGCCCGCGTCCCGGCGCCAGGCCCGCCACGCCCGCACGGGCCGGCCGGACACCGCACCGGTCAGGGCCGCGCACGCCCGGGCCGGCAGATAGTTCGCGACATCGTCGAGCCGCGCCGAGGCCCAGCCGAAGCGTTCGTAGCGCGCGTTCCGGTACCCGACCATCGCGTCCAGCGTGTTCACCGCCCGGTAGCCGAGCAGTCCTGGCAGTCCCAGCGCGCCGCCCCACAGCAGCGGAGCCACACATGCGTCGGAGGTGTTCTCCGCGACCGACTCGACCGTCGCCCGGGCGAGCTCGGCCGCGTCCAGCCCGGCCGCGTCCCGGCTGCACAGGTGACTCAGCCGCTCCCGCGCCGCCGGCAGGTCACCGCCCTCCAGCCGGACCGCCATCTCCTCGGCCTCCCGCTCCAGGCTCCGCGACCCCAGCACCGCCCAGGTCACGACCGCGGTCGCCACCGCCCGGGCCACCGGACGTCTCCGCAGACCCGTTTCCAGCACCGCTCCACCCAGCACCGCAGCACCGACCAGCACCCCGGCGTACGACGCACCCGCCGCGCGCCGGTCGTCGTAGACCTGCGGCTCGAGTCTCGACGCCAGCCGCCCGAACCCGGCAACGGGATGGAAGCGGGGCGGGTCCCCCAGCAGCCGGTCGGCGATCACCCCCGCCACGATGCCCACCGCCCGCGCCCACGTCACCCGCCCGATCCTGCCACCCCACCCCTCCCCTGCGAGTCGTCGGTCACTTCTTCCCCGCCTGTGGACGACCGCGCCGCGGCGAGCGGTAGAAGCGTGATAAGCGCCGGTCCGGGCGTGTGGCACGCTGGCCGCCATGGGAATCAAGGACCTCCTCGACACCGTCGACGGCTCCGGTGACTTCTCGGTCTGGCTCGGCCGGGCCGACGGCCGCCCGGTCTTCACGCATTCGGCCGAGCACCTGCACGACGCGGCCAGCACGATGAAGCTGCCGGTCGCGGTCGCGCTGATGCGAGCCGTCGAGGCGGGCCGGCTCGACCTGGACCAGCCGGTGACGGTGCACAACGACTTCGCGTCCGCGAACGGGACCGACCGGTTCGCCGTACGGCTCGAGGAGAACGACGCTCCGCAGACCTGGGACCACCTCGGCAAGCGGATCGACCTGGGCTGGCTCGCCGCGGAGATGATAAGCGGCTCCAGCAACCTGGCCACCGACCTGGTGCTCGAGCTGGTGGGGCTGGACGCCTCGCAGCAGGTGCTCGCCGAGGTCGGCACCGCGGGCAGCACGATCCGCCGCGGCATCGATGACGTACCCGCGCACCGGGCCGGGATCCGCAACGAGATGAGCGCCACCGACCTCGCCGCCGTCCTGGTTGCCGTCAGCAAGGATACGATCGCGGCACCGGATTCCTGTGCCCGGGTCCGTGACCTGCTGGCCGCGAACCGCTGGAAGGACGAGATCCCGGCCGGTCTGCCGGACGGTGTCCGGGTCGAGCACAAGAACGGCTGGAACATCGGCATCCGGCACGACGGCGGCATCGTCCGCGCGGACGACGCCGACCCGTTCGTACTGGTGGTCTGTACCACCTCGACGCTGCCCGACGACGACGCGCAGCGGTTCATCGCCGACGTCGCGGCGGTCGCGTGGCAGCACCGGCGCGACCTGGGGTCGGTGAGCTGAGTGCCGACGATCGAGACGATCCGCTGCCACCGGGTCTCCGCCCCGCTGCACACGCCGTTCGTCACTGCGTTGCGCACCGCGACCACCGCCGAGTCGCTGCTGGTCGAGGTGGTCGACTCCGACGGCGCCAGCGGCTGGGGCGAGGCGCCGCAGGTCTGGCAGGTGACCGGTGAGTCGATCGCGGGCGCGCAGGCCTGTGTGGAGGGTCCGATCAGCACCGCGATCACCGGCCGGGACGCGGGCGACCTGACCGAGCTGCTGCGCTGGGTGCAGGCGAGTGTCGCGGCCAACCACGGTGCCAAGGCCGCCGTCGACGTCGCGCTGCACGACCTGACCGCGCGCCGGCTCGGCGTCACGCTGCACGGTTACCTCGGCTCCACCGCCACCGAGGTACGCACCGACGTGACGCTGTCGACCGCGCATGCCGGCTACACCCACGAGGTCGCCGAGCGCCGCGTCGCCGAGGGCTTCGACGTGCTCAAGATGAAGGTCGGCACCGGTGACGCGATCACCGACGTCGCCAGGGTCAAGAGGCTACGACGCGCGATCGGACCGGACCCGGTGATCCGGCTGGACGCGAACCAGGGCTGGAGTGCACGGACCGCCGTCCAGGTGATCCGCGGTCTCGAGGACGCCGGCCTCGGGGTCGAGCTGGTCGAGCAGCCGGTACCGGCCGCGGACCTGAAGGCGATGGCATGGATCCGGGACCGGGTGAACACGCCGATCCTCGCCGACGAGTCCGTGTACGGCGTCCGGGACCTGGTCGAGGTGATCCGCCAGGGCGCCGCGGACCTGGTGAACGTCAAGCTCGCCAAGTGCGGCGGCATCGGCAACGCGCGCACGATGCTGGAGCTGGCCCGGGCGCACGGGCTCGGCACCGTGGTCGGCTCGATGATGGAGACGCACGTCGGCGTCGGCGCCGCGGCGGCACTGGTCGCGGCGTACCCGACCAGTACGGTGTCGGACCTGGACGCGGCCTGGTGGCTGGCCAAGCCGGTGGTCGAGGGTGGTATCTCGTACGACGGGCCGATCGTGCACCTCCCGGCCGGGCCCGGCCTCGGCGTGACAGGGTTGATCGCATGAACGCCGCAGCCGTGACCCTGGCCGCCGTCAAGGTCCCGGTAAGCACGGTCTGGTCCGCGCCGGAGGCGCCACGCGACGGCGACGCGCCCGCGGTGGCCGCCGTACCGGACGTCGCCGGGTGGTGCGACGCGATGGACGACGACGTGCGGTCCGGCCTGCACGGGCGGACCGTCACCCAACTGCTGCTCGGCGAGCCGGTGCTGGTCCGATCCGAGCGCGACGGCTGGTCGGAGATCGTTGCCCCGTGGCAACCGTCGTCGTCGGACGAGTCCGGCTACCCGGGCTGGGTACCGAGCGCCCACCTCGGCGCACTGCCGCAGGCGGCGACCAACCCGGTCGCGGTCAACATCCCGATCACCACGCTGTACGCCGAGCCCGGTTCCGGCCCGGTCGCCGAGGTGTCGTTCGGGACCGTCCTCGCGTCGACCGAGCGGTCGGACGGCCACGTCCGGGTGGCGCTGCCGGACGGTGCCGACGGCTGGCTGGACGCCGGTGCGCTGCACGGTACGGCGGAGCCGTCGGCCGCCGAGCGGCTACGGCTCGCGGGCCAGTTCCTCGGGCTGCGGTACCTGTGGGGTGGCACCTCGTCGTACGGGCTGGACTGTTCCGGCCTGGTGCATGTGGTGAACCGGGTGCTCGGGGTCCGGGTACCGCGGGACGCGAGCGACCAGCAGGCAGGGCTGCCCGGCATCGAGCCGGACCAGGCGCGGCCGGGCGACCTGTACTTCTTCGCGCGGCCCGGCACGACCGTGCACCACGTCGGCTTCGTGTCCGGCGCCGGGATGCTGCACGCATCCGAGACCGGCCGGGTGGTGGAGGACGGGCCGCTCGTCGAGCCGCGCCGGGAGACGCTGGTCGCCGCCGCCCGGCTGTAGGGTCAGCTCTCGTTGCGCTCCGGCGGCACGGGGACCGCGTCCTCGTCGGTGTCCGGCTCCTCGGTGCCGTCCTCGACCGCGGGCTTCGCGCCGTTCTCCTTGCGCGACTTGCGCAGGCTGGCCACGGTGGTGATCCCGAGCGTGATGACGATGAAGCCGAGCGAGAACCAGATCGGGATCTCCGGCGCCCACTCCACGTGCTCGCCGCCGTTGATGAACGGCAGCTCGTTCTCGTGCATCGCATGTAGCACGAGCTTGATGCCGATGAAGGCGAGGATGACGGACAGGCCGAGCGAGAGGTAGACCAGCCGGCGCAGCATGTCACCGAGCAGGAAGTACAGCTGGCGCAGCCCCATCAGCGCGAACACGTTCGCGGTGAAGACCAGGAAGGGCTCCCGGGTCAGGCCGTAGATCGCCGGGATCGAGTCCAGCGCGAACAGCAGGTCGGTGGTACCGAGCGCGACGATCACGATGAACATCGGCGTGATCAGCCGCTTGCCTTTCTCGACGACTGTGAGCTTGACGCCGTTGTACTGGTCGGTCGCCGGCAGTGCCCGCTTCGCCCAGCGGATCACCGCGTTCTCCTGGTAGTCCTCGTCGTCGGTCTCGCCCTGCCGGGCCAGATGCACCGCGGTGTAGATCAGGAACGCACCGAAGATGTAGAAGATCCAGGAGAACTGGTTGATCGCGGCCGCGCCGAGCGCGATGAAGATGCCGCGGAACACCAGCGCCAGGATGATGCCGATCAGCAGTGCCGTCTGCTGGTACTTCCTCGGCACGCCGAACCGGCTCATGATGATCAGGAAGATGAACAGGTTGTCGACGCTCAGGCTGTACTCGGTCAGCCAGCCGGCGTAGAACTCACCTGCGTACCGCCCGCCCGCGAACAGCCACACTCCCAGGCCGAACAGGACCGCGAGCGAGATGTAGAACACGATCGCGGTAGCGGACTCCTTGGTGCTCGGCTCGTGCGGGCGACGCCCGATGATGAACACGTCGAAGATCAGCACCGCCAGCGTGACACCAACGGTGATGTACCACACGTAATCGTGAACGTGCACTAGTTTCCTCCGGAGCGCAGGCGAAGTGGGACTCCGGAGGTCTCTTCCACCTGGCTGATCGCTCGGCCCGGCCGGCGGCACCGGGTGACGGGCGAACCCATGACCGTGATGACGATACCGCCGCGAGGGAATACTCCCCTCCAACGGGCTCCATTCTTCCCGGCTGAGCCGCTTCCGTCCAAATCGCCACCCCGACCGTCCAGGTGTTGGGCACACCCACCCGGCGTGCGTGGACCCTGGTCGGTCAGGGGCGACGTGACTTAGGTAACTTGCTGACGATTGTGTCGTACGACACGTCGACGAGCTCGAGGATCTCGTCGTCGGGGATCGCGCCACCGAACCGTACGGTGTTCCAGCCGGACCGGCCGATGTAGGCCATCACCGACACGTCATCCGGGTACGTCCCGATCAGCTCGTCGGCCTCCGCCCGGTTCAAGCCGCACTTGAGCCCGACCGAGCCACCCGCGGCATCGCCGCCGCTGCCCAGGAACGCGAAGATCTTGTCGCTGACCTTCGCGACCACGTCTCCCTCCCACGGCTCGTCCTGCCACGCACCCGGTTTCGCCAGGCAGTACTTCAGCAGCTCGTCGTACGTCATCTGTGGCACACCGCCTCGATGTTGTTGCCGTCCAGGTCGCGGACGAAGACGCCGTAGTAGGTGTCGTGGTACTCCGGCCAGATCCGCGGTTCGTGCAGTATCTCGGTGCCGAGCTCTACCGCCGCCTGGTGCACCGCGTCCACCGCCGCCCGGTCCGGGGCGGTGAACGCCAGGTGCACCTCGCGCTGCGTGCCGCCCTGGGACGGGCCGAGCCAGAGCCGCGGGAAGCCGTCCGGGCCGGCGAAGCCGACCACGTCACCGCGCTCCATCAGCACCGAGATCTGCAGCGGCCGCAGCAGCTGCTCGAAGAACTGCCTGCTCGCTGTCACGTCGTCGCACTGCAGCGAGATGTGGTCGAGCATCAGGACCTCCCAGGCGTACGGCCGGATCGGGCGCGGCTGATTCTCACCGGCCCATTGCAGCACACCGGTACGCGGTGTGAGGCTCGTTGCCATGCGACCGTCGCTGTTCGAGTTCGCCGGGGGTGCGCCGGCGTTCCTCGCCCTGGCCGAGGCCCACCACGCCCGCTGCCTCGCGGATCCCGAGCTGAACCACCCGTTCTCGCACCCGGACCAGCATCCGCAGCACGTGCAGCGGCTGGCGGCGTACTGGGCCGAGGTGCTCGGCGGGCCGCCGACGTTCTCCGAGCGGTGCAGCGACCAGGCGTCGATGGTGCGGATGCACAGCGGCAACGGCGACCTCACCGACCTGGGCCGGCGGTTCCTGGCCTGCTTCGTGGCCGCCGCCGACGATGCGGGTCTCCCGGACGACCCGGAGTTCCGCGCGGCACTGCGGGCCTATATGGAGTGGGCCGTAGCCGACGTTCTCGGCTACGAGGGCACGACGATCCCGGACGTCGTGCCGATGCCGCACTGGACCTGGGACGGCCTGCGGTCCTGACGAGGGGTCAGCGGGCGCCGGCGTTCACCATCTGCCGGAGCTCCTTCTTCAGTTCGGAGATCTCGTCGCGCAGCCGGGCCGCGACCTCGAACTGCAGCTCGGCCGCCGCGCTGTGCATCTGGTCGGTGAGCTGCTGGATCAGGTCCGCCAGGTCGCTCGACGGGAGTCCGCCGGCCAGCTCCTTGGCGTGCTCGCCGGCCTTCTGCTTGCTGAGCGCACCAGGCACCGGTGCCTTGCCGCGGCTCTGCGACCGGCCGCTGCCGAGTAGCTCGGCGGTGTCGGCGTCCTCCCGGGCGAGCATGTCTGTGATGTCCGCGATCCGCTTCCGCAGCGGGGTCGGGTCGATGCCGTGCTCGGTGTTGTACGCGACTTGGATCGCGCGCCGCCGGTTGGTCTCGTCGATGGCCTGCTCCATCGAGGGGGTGATCTTGTCGGCGTACATGAACACCGCGCCGGACACGTTGCGTGCGGCTCGACCGATGGTCTGGATCAGCGAGCGGCCGCTGCGCAGGAACCCCTCCTTGTCCGCGTCCAGGATCGCCACCAGCGAGACCTCGGGCAGGTCCAGACCCTCACGCAGCAGGTTGATGCCGACCAGGACGTCGAACTCCCCCATCCGCAGCTCGCGGAGCAGCTCGACCCGGCGCAGCGTGTCCACCTCGCTGTGCAGGTACCTGGTCCGGATGCCCATCTCCAGCAGGTAGTCGGTGAGGTCCTCGGACATCTTCTTGGTCAGCGTGGTGACCAGGACCCGCTCGTTCCGCTCGGTGCGCAGCTGGATCTCGTGGATCAGGTCGTCGATCTGACCCTTGGTCGGCTTCACGATCACCTCGGGGTCGACCAGCCCGGTCGGCCGGATGATCTGCTCGACGTGACCGTCGGACTTGTCCAGCTCGTACTGCCCCGGTGTCGCGGACAGGTACACCGTCTGGCCGATCCGCTCCAGGAACTCCTCCCACTTGAGCGGCCGGTTGTCCATCGCGGACGGCAGCCGGAAGCCGTGCTCGACCAGCATCGGCTTGCGCGACATGTCGCCCTCATACATCCCGCCGATCTGCGGCACGGTGACGTGCGACTCGTCGATGACCAGCAGGAAGTCCTCGGGGAAATAGTCCAGCAGGCAGTGCGGCGCACTGCCCGCCGGGCGGCCGTCGACGTGCCGGGAGTAGTTCTCGATCCCGGAGCAGGTGCCGATCTGGCGCATCATCTCGATGTCGTACGTCGTGCGCATCCGCAGCCGCTGCGCCTCCAGCAGCTGGCCGCCCCGCTCGAGCTCGGCCAGCCGCTCGGCCAGCTCGACCTCGATGTCGCCGATCGCCCGCTCCATCCGCTGCGGGTTCGTCACGTAGTGCGTGGCCGCGCCGATGTAGAGCTCGTCCTCCTCGCTGATGATCTCCCCGGTCACCGGGTGCAGCGTCATCAGCCGCTCGATCTCGTCGCCGAAGAACTCCACCCGGACCGCGAGCTCCTGGTACACCGGGAACACCTCGAGGGTGTCGCCGCGGACCCGGAACGTCCCCCGGGTGGCGGCCAGATCGTTGCGCGAGTACTGCACTCCGACCAGCCTGCGGAGCAGCCCGTCGCGGTCCATGTCCTCGCCGACCTTCACGTGCACCATCCGGTCGAGGTACTCGTCGGCCGAGCCCAGGCCGTAGATGCATGACACGGTGGCGACCACGATCACGTCCCGCCGGGTCAGCAGCGACCAGGTCGCGGAGTGCCGCAGCCGCTCGACCTCCTCGTTGATCGAGGAGTCCTTCTCGATGTACGTGTCCGTCTGCGGCACGTACGCCTCGGGCTGGTAGTAGTCGTAGTAGGAGACGAAGTATTCGACCGCGTTGTGCGGCAGCAGCTCGCGGAACTCGTTGGCCAGCTGCGCGGCCAGCGTCTTGTTCGGCGCCATCACCAGCGTCGGGCGCTGCATCCGCTCGATGAGCCAGGCCGTCGTCGCCGACTTGCCGGTGCCGGTGGCGCCGAGCAGCACGGAGTCGCGCGCGCCCGACCTGATCCGCTGCTCCAGCGCGTCGATCGCCGCCGGCTGGTCGCCCGAGGGCTCGAACTCGCTGACGACCTTGAAGGTGCCCTCGGTCGGGACGATGTCGGTGATGGCGCGCATAGCTAGAGGTTAAGGATCCCGACCGACAGTTTCTTCCCACTCGGGGGGCTCCGCCCCCCGAGGACCCCCCGGAAGGCGCCACCCCGG
>DASRHY010000318.1:0-26434 GCA_035650275.1 Kribbellaceae bacterium
GACCTGGCGGGGGATGACCCGCGCGTCTATGACCGTGAGAACGAGCCGGGCCGGCCGTGGCAGCTTACCGGTGTGACGCTGTCGGTGTTCTTGGTCCACGTCGCGGTCTTTGAAGCGGTGTGGAACGCGCCGTTTGGAGCGGTCGCGGCCTGGATCACGGCGGATCGTCTCGAGAAAGTCCTGGCGCCGCTGACCCCGATTCCCGGCGCCGCCTGGCGGTGGCCAAGCCCCCTGCACCAGCTCTACGTCCGACCAGCTGCCCACTCCGCACACGGCCATCGTGGACACGTCGATGCAACTGCTGGCGCAGTACGACCGCACGGGCGAGTTCGTGGCGCCGTGACGGCGCTAATGTACCCGGAGGTCGGCTGCCTTAGTGTCCGGTGATCATGCGAAGTCGAAGTAAGAGACATCCGCTATTCGGCACAACCGCACGCATGCCGACAGTCATCGTCGTGACGCTCCGTAGCATACGGCCGGCGGCAGATCCGGACCCCCGTAAGCGCCTAACCATAGATGTCGAGGTTGAGTTCGATAGGAAGCGCGGCCAGGCGCTGGAGCAGATCAACTTCGAGAACAACGCCTCCGTTCCCCTCAACAGACACAAAGCAGAACCAGTCCAGGTCGAATCCGTCAGCGGCCATCTCCGACAGGACGTCCCGCTTCGGCTCGAGCACATCCAGCAACGTGCCAAGTGCTCTTGCAGCGGCCCGCGATCCTGGGACTTCGTCGAGAGCGACCACATCGCGTGGCGGTGAGGAGTGCCGCGAGGTCTCGGATCGCCGATGTCGTGCGAGTCGGTAGGTTCGATCCCCAGCCTTGCCGTCACGTCACCTGCGGACATGCCCGGCTTGGCGATCCGCACTGTCACATACGCCTCAGCCTCGGCCACAACTCCAAGATAGAGGCACACTGCTGCTAACTCTCGAGCGGTTTTGGCTCCACAGCTCCGCTCCAGCGGTATCCGCCTACCGTCAAGGAACACCGTCAGGATCGGAATCGTGCCGATGCGGCCGGCGAGATCGTCCACAATACTGACGTGCCTCGCGCCGCGCCGCGCGGCGTCCGGCGGCGGCTCGTGTTCACATGCGGAGTAGTCGGCGGGAGAATGGGCTGGTTTGTCGATGGTGTGATGCGAGCTGTCGCGACATCATCACGACGTGACCGATTCGCCAGCGGCCCCGTTCGTGGGGCGTGTCGGCGAGCAGGAGAGGTTTCGCGCCTTCGTTGAGAGCCTGCTTGCCCCTGAGAACTCGCATGACAGCGAGTGGGCTTCGGGGCGGCGGCTGCTGGTCACCGGGCAGGGTGGAATCGGCAAGTCGTCTCTGTTGCGGTCGTTCATGGGTGAGCTGGCCGCCAGCGTCCGGTTTGGTAGGTCGCTGTCGCGGGTGTTCATCGATTGGAGTGCGCCGGAGCATGCGCTCGTGATCGGCGACTCCCGCGGCCCCGCTCCTGAGGACATGATGTCGGTGCTCGTGAGGCAGTTGCGGAAGACGCTGCGCGGCTGGAGTGGCCTTACCAAACGGGGCGTGTTCGACGATTTTGATAAGGCGCAGCGGCGGGTTGGACAGCGGCGGGATGGCGTCGCACGCACGCTGGGCGGCGGGTCCACTCACAGCGGCGCTCAGCTCGCCGGGTCGATCGCTGGTGGCATTACCCAGCTGACTCCGTTGGCCGCCGGGAGTCAGGCGGTCGAGCGGCTCGTCGAAAAGGCGTACGGGGGCGTGGCGGTTGCGCTTGCCGCCCGCGGTACGCCACGCCCGGACAACGACACGATGGCCTGCCGCGAGGCGCTGGCAAAGGGGGTGCGCGATCTGGCCTCGGTGCGGCCGCTGGTCATCGTGCTCGACACCTGTGAGCTGCTTGGGGAGGCGACGCAGGACCTCCAACTGCTGATCCGCCAGTGTGGCCCAAGGGTGCTTTGGATCATTGGCGTGCGCCTGGAGTCCTTGGCGGACGCGGCTACCGACAGCGCGACCACTCGGTACCACGCTGCGGCTGATTTCGGCCGAGCCGAGCAGTTGGCACTCGGCGGCCTCGACGTGACAGACATCGGCGACTACCTGAGTAACCAGGAGCACCTCCGCGCCGCCGGGGTGGAGACCGCCGCGCGGCTGCACGAACTTACGAACGGTGTACCGCTGGCGATCTCGCTCGCCACGGGCCTGCTTGTCCGCGGGGTCGCCCTCGACGACCTGCTCAACGATTTCCGGCCGAACCCGGACGCTGCTGAGCTTATCCGGCAGCTCGCCGAGCGCTACCTTCGGCACGTCTCCACGATCAGGGGACTGAGCGACGACCTACCGCTTCTATATGGCCTCGCGTTGCTGCCGGATCACGTCGATGACTACAGCATCCTCGCCGCCCTCTGGGACGTTTCCGAGAAGCGGGTGTATTCGTTGCTGCGTCAGCTAGCCGACCGGCATGACTTCGTCCATAGCCGCCACCTGGCCGACCCGCAGGCAGTAATGCACAGCCTCGTCCGGGACACGTTGCGGCGGAGCCTCTTCGATGAGGACAAACGGATCCTGGTACGAGAGGCGAACGAACGGGCGATCGCGTACATCAACCGGAGGTTGGCTGCTTCCGCGCTTGTAAGCTTGGAGCGGCAGCTTTCCGTCGATGATCAGGACGATCACGTTCACGCGTGGCAGTCCTACGCACTGGCCTTGCTGTGGTACACGTTCTGGGTAGACGCCGCTGAGGGCGTCGCCTTGACCCGGCACCTGTACCCGCCGGCCGCGCTCCTGGCGCCGGCGTTCGCCCAGCACCAGGCCGCCATCATCCGCGGCCAGCTGATCTCGCCGCGTCTGCGGGGACGGCGGATGCTGGAGGCCATCGCCGACGCGGATGGCTCGTACCTGGACGCCGTGTCGCTGACGGAGGTCCTCAATGACCTGACCCGGACCCCGGTCGCCGAGCGGCCTTATGCCCGAGACATCCCGTTGCACCTCTACCAAGAGCTGCTCAGCGTCGTGCACAGCGACCGGCTCGGCGGCTCGCCTGGCTCTTGGGTGGAGAGGCTCACCAAGATCGACACGGTCCTACGGGAACGTTTCGCCGACGAACGCGGGCCTGCCGGGCGAACCATCGACCTGCTCAAGGCGCAGGCGCTGAGGCTTAGTGCGGTAGCGGCCGCCAAGGGTGCGTACAACGACGCGATCGACGCCATCGCTGTCGTGTTGGCCTGGGACGCCGACAACGCGACCGCCCACCGGTACCTGGCGCTCGCTCACGCCGCGCTCGGGGATGCCGAGGTGGCGGAGCAGGAGTTCAAGATCGCCATCCAGGCCGATTCAGACCACGCTGACCTGCACGCCGCATTCGGTGAGCTACTCATACTCTCCGGGGCCGGTGACGAGCACGGGCGGCGCGCAGCCCTTGACTGGGCGCTGGACAAAGCCGAACGACAGGCAGCCGAACAGCAGGCGGCGGACCAGTCGAGGCCAGGACCGTTGCTGTCCGCGCTCGTCTTGCGGGGCCTCATGCCCGCCGCGCTTACGCATCTCGAACGCGAGGACGAAATGCAGGAATTCTTCAAGCGGGCGCTCACGACCGACGGAAAGGGCACCCCATTGCAGAACGCCGAACTCCGGGCGATCGCCCCCGCGGGACTCGGCCAGACCGACCGCGCGGTCGAAGAGCTTTCGGCGGCCGTCGACACTTGGACCCCCGCCGACAAGTATCGGGAGGCGCTCTACGCACTGCTCGCGCAGCACCGCCCGGAGGGCGCGGCCGCGCTGAGGCTCAAGTGGCAAGAAGTGATCGCGAGAAACCCGGAGGCGGCCAAGCCGTGGGGCTGACCCGGCAACTCGAACCGGCAGGAATAGCGCGAGTAAGAACAAGGCCACCCCAGCGATCCGCTGTCGCGCCGACGGGGCCGCATGAGCTGCCCTTGCGTCCGCGCGGGACGCAACAGCCTCCGCGCAGCGCACCACCTGCCGACGAGTAGTAGATATTCTTGGACGACGTCCGACATCCCCGGCCATCGCCACGACCGGATAGTTGACCTTGAACAGCGAGATCGCGCGATCAGCGGCTAGATCTCGGCTAGATCCGCACAGCGCGCGGAGCGCGGCAGATGATGACGTCCGTCGGTTGGAATGGCGTCACTTGGCCGGCAGCGTTCGCGCATAGCTGACGCCCCGCGACACCCACGACTTGAGCTGGCGTTTCGTGGCCAACCCGGTCGGATCGATGCGTAGCCAGCCGTCCCATTTCCCGCCCGCGCATCTCGAACCGGCTGGCCTCGGGCCGTTCGACGAGGGTCGGGGTATCGGTCGGGTCGACCCGAAGCAGCAGGCCGCCCTGGCCACTGGCGCTCACCGCCATGTTGCCGTTGATCAGGAACGCCAGCCCGCCAAACATCCGCTTCTGGGTCAGGCCCGGTTCGTCCTGCACGATCTCCCGGATGCGGTTGGCAAGGTCCTCGTCGTACGCCACCACGACAGTGTCGCACCGCTGGAAGGCAAGGAACGGCCGCGGGCGTGTGCCGACTCACCGGCTCGGCAGCGCCTCCGTCGGTGCTGTCAGTAGCGATCGGGTCGCGGCATGACCGTAAAGGTCAACACCGCACCGACAGATAACAGCGCGAGCGAAGCGAAGCGCTGCGCTGCTCTGTGACGACGTCGGGTAGCCCCGATGCATTGCTGCATCGGGGCCCCCTCAGATCCGTACGTGCCACTCGTCGCGGCATACGGCTCAAGCAAGGTGGCTGGGCCGCTTCGCTGGCCTCCCCGGTTGCTGGAAAATGGGGGTCGGGTCAGTCTGGTAAGCCGTTGGGTCTGTGATGCCGGTGAGCTCGTAATGCAAGGTTGGCGATGGGGGTCGATCGAGGACTACGGTTTGTTGCCACGGCGGGGTGATCCCTGCCCGGAGCACGAGTGTCAGCTGGCCTCTTCCGGCACCGCCATGCCAACGAAGCAATCGCCGACCTCCAGCGGCCCGCGACGGTTTAACTCTCAGCGGGCCAGAAGCTGCCGTCGTCGAGTTGTTGGAAACGGTCGTCGAAAGCGCGGGTTCCCTCGAACACTACTTGCAGGCGTTTCCGCGCGTCCGCTGGTACGCGCTGGGCAGCGGTGATGACCACGTTCTGCTCCGTCGGGCTGATGACCGTGGTGAGGTGCAGCTCGTACCCCGGGCGCAGCACGGTAAGCGACTCCTCGACGAAGGCGCCGGCAAGGTCGTCCGAGAAGAAGACGAAGACCACGTACGCGTCGCGGCCGATCAGGCCGAACGGCATCTCCACGTCGTCGCCCGAGACCCAGGGCACCAGGTACCGCAGCTGTTGACGTCCAAGAGCCTGGGTCGCCCCGCCCGGCTCGGCGATGAATGTAGCGAGTAGCTCGAGGTCGCGGTG
The DNA here is from genome assembly GCA_035650275.1 of Kribbellaceae bacterium. Classification (GTDB taxonomy): domain Bacteria; phylum Actinomycetota; class Actinomycetes; order Propionibacteriales; family Kribbellaceae; genus DASRHY01. Next base: position 5,360 of record DASRHY010000318.1, read on the forward strand.
CTTTACCTGGAGGGCTTCACTCATGGCAAGGAAACGCTGAACCTCCAGCCTCGCCGCGATACCCGACGCGCTGTCGAGCTCTGCGGCAAGCCTGCCGATCGCATCCAGCCGCCGTTCGTCCGGGAAGTAGCAGTGCCGCAAGGCGCGGGCGTGACCCCGGTCAAACGGGGCGAGTTGCTCGTTCGTCTGCTCGTACGCGACGAACAGGTAGTCACGGATGGTTTCCTGCGCTTGTTCCTGCTTGTCGGCGGAGCCCAGCTGGCCACCGGTCGCCAGGTACCCGGCCAAGAAGTCGATGATCACGTTGATCCGTACGTCGTTCGCCGCGTTGCCGAGGACGTCGGGCAGGTCGCCGCGTCGCCCACTACCGATGCGGGCTGCAAGCGCGCAGCTGTTGACGTAATGGAACAGCCCGAAGAGGAGCACGATCTCGGTCGAGAGCTTGGTGATGTCAAATGGCGTGCCTTTGCGCTTCATCACTCGGGCCGCAGCGAAGATGAGCACCTGTACCGAGAAGAGGTCGGCGGCTATCTCCTCCCGAAGCAGCGGTCGGTCCAGGGAGTCTGGCCTGCCGGGCGGCCGGAGGTTTCTCATAAGCTCGTCGTGCCGGTCGCCGAATCGTTCCCGCGTCACCGCCTCGACCAAGCCGTCAATGTACGGGTCGAATTCCGCATTGTCCGCGTGCCCGGTCGAGGCGATGTGTCCGAGTTCGTGCAGCAGGGCAAAGAACCAAACAGCCAGGTACATCTCGCTGATCGGTTCCAGTTCGAGATCCATCAACGTCAGCGGCTGGGCGTAGGGGCCAGCGTCGGATATTGATTCCGCGAGGAGGTGACAGGCGAGCCCGGGGTCGCCGTACCGGAGCACGAGCTCGGCAATCATGCGCAGGCTCACCTGCTCGGCGAGGTCCTCCCGCAGGTCCTCGCCGAGTACCTCGTCCATCACGACGCCACGCAGATAGCCGGTCATCTCCAGGTGCCGGACGCTGAACAGGACGACCGCCGGGTCCAGATCCGGCAGCGTGAACATCTCGGGCGGCCCACCGTCGGCCCAGAACACGGCGCACCTACGCTCCAGTACCTCGTCTACGACGTCGAGCACCAGGCTCATTGGGCTGGCGTTGCCGCGATCATGGCGCCACACCCGTACGCCGGGGCCAACTTGCGATCTGACGAGTTGCAGGAGGACGCCGTCGTCAAGCACCCCCGTCGCCTGGCTTACTCAGCTCGCCCAGCTGCTGCAGGAGACTCTGGATCTCACCTGTTCGCGGGTTGTCGGCGACGAGCTTGCCCGCCGGGATGTCAATCTCGATCCGGCCGACGCGGAACTGCTTCACCACCTCGGCGAGGGCCCGTAACGCGGCCGGCGCGGCCTGCACGGCCAGCCCCGCCACCACCAGCCAGGAGGTGACCGCGGCGCCGTCGAGGTTGCGGCGGCCGGAGGTCTGCGACGGTACGCCCGCCCCGGTCAGCGCCGCGGCCACCGCCTCCGCCGCGGCCTTGTCGCCCTCGACGACCAGTGTCGCCCGTTCGTCCGCCATCATGTCTCCCAGCGCTTGCCATCACCGGTCCCGGCAGATTAGCGGCAGTCGCGGGGTGTCGGGAAGGGAACCCAACAAGCCACCCAGCCTGGCGACGGAGTCCGGCGAAGGGGATTGTTCGGGAACGTCGGCCACGCCGCCGGGGACTTGGTGGAACCCCGAGCGACCTGACGTCTACAACGGCGGGAGCGGCGACTTGCTCGCATACCCGACTGCCGCGTGGATCATCGGCGCGCTGCGGGCCGCCTGTTGGTTGAGTCGGCCTAGGGCGCGGTGTCGGGCTTGCTCCCGGCCCGTTTCCCCAGGCCGCTCACCGAACCCGCCGTGCCGTCTCAAGGTTATTCCGAGTTCGGAATAACCTTGACTATGCCGAGTCCAGGATTATGCCGAGTTCGCCGGTCAGGGTGGGGTGTTCTACCTGCTCAGTGTTGATGTGCATGGTGGGCTCCTCGGCATAGTCCTGCTGGTTGATCGAGGCTTCCTCCGCCGGAGCGTGGTGCTCCGGGTGGGAGGAGGCGATCATGCACAAGCCGTCACGTGTGGAGGTGCGTGGGCCGCTGGCGGCGTATGCCATCGGGTTTCGGCGGGAGTTGGCTGGTCGGGGTTATTCGCGAAGTCGGACGACTGGGCTGCTGCTGTTGATGGCGCGTTTGAGCCGGTGGTTGGCCGAGCGTGGTCGAGGGGCCGGGGAACTGTCTGATGTGGATCTGGCCGAGTTCGTGTCCCATCGACGTGTGGTCAGTCGGGACGATCGTCAGCTGACGGCGCGGGCAATGGGCCCGCTGCTGGAGTATCTGCGAGGGCTGGGGGTCGTGCCGCAGCCGGCGGCCGCGGTTGCCCTAACCCCGCGGGAGCAGTTGTTGGATGCGTTCGTTGGCTATCTGGCCGCCGAGCGTGGGCTGGCCGCCTCCACTATCGACAACTACCGCGGCGTCGCTGCCCGGTTCCTGGCCGTGGAAGGCGACCGGCCAGATGGGATCGCCGGGCTGTGCGCCGAGCAGGTCAGCGCGTTCGTGCTGGCGGAGGCGGCCCGGTGCAGTGCCGGGTCGCTGAACAACGTGACGACCGGGCTGCGGGCACTGCTGAGATGGTTGCATGTGGCCAGTTACACGCCGACGTCGCTGACCGGTGCGGTGCCGGCCGCTCCGGGCTGGCGGGATCGCGGACTGCCTCGGGCCGCGGCACCCGATCAGATCGGCCGGCTGCTGGCCAGCTGTGACCGACGTACCAGCGTGGGCCGCCGCGATCGTGCGATCCTGACCGTGCTGGCGCGGCTGGGTCTGCGGGCTGGTGAGGCGGCCGCACTGACCATGGATGACCTGGACTGGCGGGCCGGTGAGATCGAGGTACCTGGCAAGGGCAACCGGCGGGAGCGGCTGCCGCTGCCGGTCGATGTGGGGCAGGCCATCGCCGACTACTGCCGGCGGGGCCGGCGCCGTGGCGCGTGCCGCAGCCTGTTCCTGCACGCCCACGCCCCCTACGTCGGACTGACCCACACCGGGGTCAACCAGGTGGTCGCCCGCGCGTGTGAACGTGCTGGGCTGCCTCGTATCGGCGCCCACCGGCTACGTCACAGCGCCGCCTGCGCGATGCGTGCTGCCGGCGCGCCGCTGGTGGAGATCGGGCAGGCGTTGCGGCACCGGGATGTGTCGGTTACGGCGCACTACGCCCGAGACGACCAGGCGGCACTTGCAGTGGTCGCCCGACCCTGGCCGGCAGGTGCGGCATGAGCAGGCTGCACGAGCGGGTGGAGCAGTACCTGGCGATTCGCCGGTCATTGGGGTTCAAGCTGGAAGACCACGGCCGGCTGCTGCCACAGTTCGTCACCTATCTCGACCAGTGTGGCGCTGCGGCGCTGACCGTCGAGGCCGCGTTGGCCTGGGCCACCAAACCGCAGGGGGTGGACCGGTTTCGGTGGAGGCAGCGGCTGTCGGTGGTGCGCGGGTTCGCCCGCTGGCTGCAGCCCTTCGAGCCTGCCACCCAGGTGCCGCCGGCCGATCTGCTGGTCTACCGCCGCACACGTCCCGTCCCGTACCTGTTCACCGAGGCCGACATCGACGCGCTGCTGGCCGCCGTCACCGCGGTGCTCCGGCATCCGCTGCGGGTGGCGACCCACCGCACCCTGTTCGGGTTGCTGGCCGTGACCGGAATACGCGAAGGCGAAGCGATCGGTCTCGACCGCGGCGATGTCGACCTCGCCGGCGGGTGGCTGACCATCCGCGAGGCCAAGTTCGACAAGTCCAGACGACTGCCGCTGCATCCTTCCACCGTCGCGGTCCTGCGCGACTACGCCGCACAGCGAGATCGGCTCTGCCCCCGACCGGCCACGTTGAGCTTCTTCATCTCCGTCCGGGGCCGCAGGCTGACTGGGCGGCGGGTTCGGGCGGTGTTCACCAGGCTGATCGATGAAGCCGGGCTGACTCCTCGCGGTGGGTCACGCCGGCCGAGGGTGCACGACCTACGGCATGGCTTCACGGTGGCCACCCTGCTCGACTGGTACCACGACGGCGGCGACGTCGCAGTCCGGATGCCGCTGCTATCGGCCTACCTCGGGCATGCCCGTCCCTCATCGACCTACTGGTATTACTCCGATTCTCGGGTTATTCCGATGCCCGCTCCTTGCGGCGCGTAAGAGGCTCGGGGCCTTGGCTGACGCGCTCTGGTGACTGTCGCCTGTCGGAATAATCCGGCGTCACTCCTTGAGTCCGCACAGGCGCTGGATGATGTCCTCGCGGTCGTGCCACAGCGGGGCCGGGAGGGGGCTGGGGGTTGTTGCGATGTTTGCCTTCTCGAGAGCGTGGCGCTTCATCTCGGTGTCGGCGCGCGCGTAGATGAGCGTGGTCTCAGGGTCGGCGTGCCCGAGCCATTCGGTGAGTAGGGCCGGGGGCATGCCGGCCTGGTAGAGATGCATCGCCCGGGAGTGCCGGAGCATGTGCGGGTGGGTCCGGGCCGGGACGTCGGGGCATCTGGCTTTGGCGGTGGCGGCGTGTTGGCGGATGAGCCTGGCGACGTTGTCGTCAGACATTCGCGTCGGACGATGATTCCGCATGGTGTAGAACATCGGGGTCGCCGGTTGCGGGCTGGGGTGGAACACCGCGGCGTAGCGACCGAAGTGCTGGGCCGTCTCGCCGGTGATGGGCAGACGCCTGGGTTTGGAGCCTTTGCCGAGCAGGTCCACGGTCAGGCGCTTGGTGTCGATGTCGGCGAGGTTTAGGGCGAGCATCTCGGCGTCGCGGGCAGCCAGGTCATACATGAGAATCATGAAGAACTGGTCACGCAGACCGATCCGGGTGCCCGGGTCCGGGGCGGCGAGCAGCGCCGTGACCGCGTCTGTGCTCATGTACTTCACCGGTGCCGCGGCCGGAGCCTTGAGTCGCGGGATGGCGGCGAGGTCGGCAAGGTAGATCGTGAGCGTCGGCTCAGCGGCCGCCGCGTAGATGAAGAACGACCGGATGCACGCCAGCCGCTGGTTGTAGGTCGAGGGCGTCCACGACTTGGTGGCCCGCATGTGCTCGAGGAACCCGGTGACGGTGACTCGGTCAACCATGGTGAAGGTGACCTTCTCGACACCGATGTGGTGATGTTCGGCGACGTAGCCCAGGAGCATGTTCCAGGTCTGTCGGCACGAGGTGATCGTGTTCTGGGCTGCGCCGCGCTGGCGGGGCAGAAACGCGGTGAACCACTGGCGAAGGTGCCGGTAGAAACCGTCCGCAGCCTGCCGGCGGGCCTTCACGACGTCACCGCCGGGATGATGCCGGCCGCGCGGGTCATGCCGGTCGCTGCGAGGCGCTCGGGCAGCAGATGCACGTACCACGCTGTCGAGGAGTACTTCTGGTGTCCCATGTAGGCGGCGAGGTAGGGCAGCCAGGCCTGGATGTCTTTGCCTTCTTCGACCCACCGCATCAGGGTGCGGGTGGCGTAGTTGTGCCGCAGCGTATACGGGGTTGAGGCCGGTGCGATCCCGCCCGCACGTTCGCAGCAGCGGTGGTAGCTGGCGATGAGCCACGCCGGGGAGTACTGACAGCCATGCTGGTCGGCGAAGAACCACTGCCGGTCCGGACGCCGCAGGTCCGCCAGGTGATCGAAGCGGCCAAGCAGCCCGGCCAGGTCCCCGCTGACGGGGACACGGCGGTCCTTGTTCCGTTTCGAGCGTTCGATCATCACCATCGCGTTGTCAGCGTCAACGTCGTGGCGGCGCAGGCGGCGGGCTTCGGGCGGGCGCAGGCCAGCGCCGAGGATCAGCCGGAAGATGACCGGGATCGTGTACTCACGAAACGGGCTGCGGTACTCGGCGTCGATGGAGTCGGCCGCCTGGAAGAAGGCGGCCAGTTCCTCATCGGTGAACATGTGCGGTAGGCCGCGGGTCGGGCTGGCGATCCACGCGGACGGCACGATGAACCCCTCCACGCCGGCCAGTTGGAGGTATTTGCCGAACTCACGGACCGCGCGGCTGCGGTAGGCGCCCCAGGTGCCCGTCGCGGTGTCCCTGCACCAGGCGGTCGCCAGTTCTCGGGTCAGTACCGTTTCGCCGGGGTGATGCGATGAGCAGAATCTGTCGAAACCCGTCATCGCGTTTCCGCATGTCGCGCAGGCTGTGTCCCAGCGAGGTTCGCCATTCGAGCATCGCCTCGATGTGGGGTGCGAAATTGCTGGTGAATGTGTTCATCGCAGCCCCTCCTTCATGCAGGCGAGCTCCTGCAGCGGCAGGCAGCACTGGCGCAGCTGCTCGCTGGCCAGAGCGACGTAGCGGCCGGAGGAGTTGATGCGGGCATGGCCCAGGATCTGCGCGGCCAGCGGCAGGCCAGCCCCCGACTCGATGAGCCTTGTCCCTGCGGTGCGCCGCAGGGCATGAAACGACTTGCCGTCGTGGGCCACATGCTCGATGCCGGCCCGGGTCAGGCGGCGGCGCATCAGGGTCGAGCCCGTCGACTTCCCCAGCTTCACGAACGGCGCCTTGAGCCGGACGAACACTTCCGGGGCGTCACAATCGGGCCGGCCATACAAGATCCACTCAGCGACGGCGTTGCCTGCCAGTGCTGACAGGGGCAGCACCAGCGGCCTGGATGTCTTGGCCTGGACCAGCCGGATCTCGTCGCGGCGCCAGTCGATCTCATCCAGGCGCAGTGCGACGATGTCGCAGCACCGCAGGCCGGTCGAGACCGCCAGCAAGACCATCGCGTAGTCCCTCTTCCCGCAGCGGGTCCCGGTCTCGATCCCGTCAAGGAAACGGCCGGTCTCCTCACGGGTAAAGCACGGCAGCGCCCGAACCCGCCGCGGCGCGGCATGCGCGAGCAGGCCATCGATGCGCACGTCACTAAGCCCGGCGGCGTTGAGAAAGGCGAAGAACCTCTTGAGCGACCACACCACGTTGCCGATGCCCGCTGGCCGCCTGGTCGCCGTCTCGACCATGAACCCTCGTACGTCGTCCACGGTGACCGCACCGAGAGCACCCCGGCCGATCCGGTCGAGGTAGGCCAGGAACTGGCGGATCTCGCTGGCCAGCAACCTCACTGATCCCGAAGCCAGCTCTGGGCCGGCCGCCGCGGCGAACTGTCTCAGTACGGCACGGGAACTCTCGCTGAGTGTGAGATCAGGGTCTGGGCTCATCATCCGCCAGACCACGGCGCCGCTTGCCTGCAGCTTCAGCATCATGCGGGCCGTCTTCATCAGAGCCTTTCGCCTGTTCGGGCCGATCTCACCGCGGCGGGCACGCTCCTGCTGGCACGCGACGAACTCGTCGACCACCCTGGCGGACAGCGCGTCGAGGCCCCGCTGCTCACAAAACTTCACGACCACGCCGCAGCACTTGCGGTAGCGAGCGACCGTGTCAGCCGACAAACCCACACCCTCAGCCACGCCGAGCACGGCATCAGCCAGCCCGGACACCATCGACCCCATGGCACTGTCCTTTCATCCGGTGAACCGCCGGTTCGGATGAACATGGCGGCACCGTCACCATGGGCGGCGAACGTCAGAGAGAGGAAGAGGTCCGGTGCGCGCGCCGGATTATTCCGACAGGCGACAGTCACCAGAGCGCGTCAGCCAAGGCCCCGAGCCTCTTACGCGCCGCAAGGAGCGGGCATCGGAATAACCCGAGAATCGGAGTAATACCAGTTATTCCGATCTCGGAATAACTGGTACTTGCAGGCGGTCCCCGAACTGCTGGCCCTGGCCGCCAAGCGGCTGGAACCTTCGACCGGAGTGGACCAATGAGCACGTTGGCCCCCACCCTCGAGGCATTCTTCACCCAGCGGCTGGCGACCCAATGCGACGCCAGCGCCCACACGGTCGCCGCCTACCGCGACACCTGGCGGCTGCTGCTGCGCTTCGCGCACGACCGTACCGGAAAGCCGCCCTCCCAACTGGACTTCACCGACCTAGACGCCGGGCTGGTCACCGCGTTCCTTACCCGCCTAGAGACCGAGCGCGGCAACACCGCGACTACCCGAAACGCCAGGCTGACCGCGATCCGATCGCTGTTTCGCTACGCCGCACTGCGTCATCCCGAACACGCCGGGCTGATCCAGCGAGTGCTCGCCATCCCGTCCAAGCGGCACGAGCAGACCATGGTCTGTTTCCTCACCCCGCAGGAGGTTGATGCGCTGCTTGCCGCACCCGACCGCACCAGCTGGTACGGCCGACGCGACCACGCCCTCCTCACCTTGACCGTCCAAACAGGACTACGGGTCTCCGAGCTGACCCGCCTAGCCAGCAGCGATCTGCACCTGGGCACCGGGGCCTGCGTGCACTGCGTTGGCAAGGGCAGAAAGCAGCGCGTCACCCCACTGACCAGCCAGACCGTGGCAGTGTTGGCGGTCTGGCTGCGCGAACGAGCCGGCAACCCCACCGATCCGCTGTTCCCCAGCCGGCGCGGCCGACCGCTGAGTACCGACGCGGTCGCCTGGCTGTTGACCAAACACGTCACCACCGCGACCCCACACTGCCCAACCCTGGCCAGCAAGAATGTCACCCCGCACGTCTTGCGTCATACCGCCGCGATGCGACTACTCCAAGCAGGCGTCGACACGTCGGTGATCGCGCTGTGGTTGGGCCACGAATCGGTTCAGTCCACCCAGGTCTACCTGCACGCCGACCTTGCGCTGAAGGAGAAGGCGCTGGCCCGCACTACACCGCCGGGAACCGCCCCCGGCCGCTACCGCCCACCCGACACGCTGCTCGCCTTCCTCGAAGCCCTCTAACTATGCCGAGGAGCGCACCATGCACATCAACACTGAGCAGGTAGAACACCCACCCTGACCGGCGAACTCGGCATAATCCTGGACTCGGCATAGTCCCGGCAGCGGGCTCTCCACGGTTTCTGCCGTTAGGCGTGGTTGAGCTGTAGCCAGGGGTTGGGGATCTTTACGCCGCGGTAGCGGTACCGAGTAACCCGCACCGAGGCGATGTTGAACAGTTCGACCCCGTCCACCGCCGGCCTGCTCCATCGGCCGCCGTGGCCGATGAGGCGGCGGCGGACGTCGCTCCACTTCCAGCGGTGCAGCCGCATCCACCACCGGATCACCCGGTGCCACACGAAGTTCTCCAAGTGGTCCAGGGTGTGTTTGCAGACCGCGTGCTTGAAGTAGTTCGCCCATCCGCGCATGATCTGGTTGAGCCGGATCAGTACATCCCTGGGATCCTGCTGCGGCAACCTGTTGGTCAGGGTACGGACCTTGTCCTTCGACGACCGGATGGGCCGGTTGGCGATGAAGGTGTAGACGTACCACTTGCTCGTGCCTCGCTTGCGGCGCCACTGGATGCGGAACCCCAGGAAGTCGAGCGATTCGCTCATGTGCACGATCCGGGTCTTGGCTGGCGACAGCCGCAGTCCCAGGGGTTCGAGCACGGCGGCGATGTCTTCGCGCAGGGTGTGTACGTCATCGCGGGTGCCGTGCACGAGGATGACGAAGTCGTCGGCGTAGCGGACGATCCGCCAGTTCGGCAGGCCCTTGGCGCGACCTCTGGCGCGTCGGCCGGGAGTACTCATCGTCCCGCCGTCCAGCCAGGGCCGGTGCACGTGCTCGTCCAGCACGGACAGGGCGATGTTGGCCAGTAGCGGGGACAGGATGCCCCCTGCGGCGTGCCGGTGTAGCTGTCCTCGTGGTCGCGGGTCTCGGTGAGCACACCGGCCTTGAGGAACGACTTCACCAGCGCGAGCACGCGCTTGTCCTTGACCCTGGCCCGCACCCGGTCCATGAGAGCGGTGTGCGAGATGAAGTCAAAGCACGCCTCGATGTCAGCGTCGAGCACCCACTGGTAGCCCTTGGTGCCGAACCGCTGGATCTCGGCGATCGCATCGTGCGCCCGCCGCTTCGGCCGGAACCCGTAGGAGACGGGCGCGAAATCCGCCTCGAAGATGGGCTCCAACACGAGCTTGAGCGCCGCCTGGACGACCCGGTCGGTGATGGTGGGGATGCCAAGCTTCCGCACCTTCCCCGAGCCACCCGGTTTCGGGATCTTTCGTTCCCGTACTGGTAGCGGCCGGAACGTGTCCGCCTTGAGTTGGACGCGTATGTCGTCCAGGAACCCGGGCGCGCCAACGAAAGCCTCCACGATGGCCACGGTCACGCCGTCGACCCCGTGGGTGTTGGCGCCCCGGTTGCCCGCCCCGGTCGAACGCCACGATCAGCGTCGCCGGGTCGTGCACGAAGTTGAACAGGTCGTCGAACCTGCGGCCAGGATCGGCCGCCGCCCAACGGTGAAGCTTGGTCTGCATCTCCGCGACCCGCGACCACGGCCCCATCAGGGCCTCGTCGCTGGCACCGCCATTCGGCGGCGCATCTTGCGGCATTGCAGCCTCCTTCCCTTCTCGAAACCGCTGCCGCCCTTCCCCATGTGCGCGGGCTCTCCCCGGCTCGGAGTACTACGGCGGCTCCGTCCCGTCCCGGGTCGATCGGCGGTCGACGCGCCCAGCCCGTCGTCCACGTTGGACACGCAGCGGCGGGCAGAACCGGATGGTTCCCGTGTTCACTGTGATTCGCTCGACGAAGGAGGAGCCCGACTCGGTCCCTGCGGCATCACCACGGCTACCCCGCAGCACTTCACCGTGGTCTCCCGGCCAGCCGTCGAAGACCGACCCTGGAGTTCCCTGATCCGGCGACGCCGGGCAGGTGCGCACCGCTCCCGGCCCATATCCACCAGGTTTGAGCCGGTCCACGCTTGAGAGACGTAATCGCCGGTTCCTTGCGTACTCCTTTCCGTCCTGCTCGCCCGGCCCGCACCATCTGGCAGTGCTGGCATGCCCGGGCTTTGTCAAGGCCGCTTGCCACCCTCCCCGTCGCCACCCGGATCGGGCTGCCCTCAGCTCCACCTCCCTGCTGCGACAGGGACGGCGGTGAAGGTCTCTCACCTCCACTCGAATACACAGCGCCTCACGGCGCACTCGGCGATGCCTGAAAACTGACCCTCTGCGGACGAAAGGGGGCAATTTTGGGGGCGCCGTTGACAATCGGCGCCCTTGCGCCGCGTTGGGCATCGAGCCAAAGACCAGTTCGCCGTCCTCGAAGACCGTCTCGATCCCGGAGATCCGCGGCGATGCGTCCACTCGCAGGGTGGCAATGGTCTTGCGCCGGTGATGCCGCGACCACAGTGCTGGCGTGCCGGCTCCGAAAACGGGGTCGTCCGCGCCGCTGGTCTGTCCTACGGGTGAACAGTCCGCGAACGGAGCAAGATGGTCGTCAGCAGACCCAGCGGGAGGTGCCGAACGTGACTGTGGGCGACCATTTCCAGCGGGTAGCCGCCGGCTACGAATCGCTGCGCACCACCGACGTGGCGCCGGTGCGCGCGATCCGTCAATTTTTACCCGACCGACCCGTCACCGGCCTGGATATCGGCTGCGGGACGGGACGGTACTCGCGGCTGCTGTGCGGGCTGCTGCCGGACGGCTCGCTGCTGGTCGCCAGCGACGTCTCGGCGGCCATGCTGGCGCAGTTGCAGGCCGGCAGCCACGGCCACACCCGTGGGGTGGTGCCGCTGCTATCAACCGCCGAGGAACTGCCGTTGCGGACCGCCAGCCTTGACCTGGTCACCGCGTTCAACTGCGTTCACCACTTCGACCTCGGCCGCTTCCTGACCGCCATCGCCCGGGTACTACGGCCCGATGGCCAGCTGTTCATCTACACCCGTACCCCGCAGCAGAACGCGCGAACGATCTGGGGCCGCTACTTCCCGGGCTTCACCGAACACGAGCAGCGCCTGCACAGCAAGGCCGCGTTCCGCGACGCCGTCGGGCGCACCGACGGGCTCACGGTGCTCACAACACAGACCTTCAAGCATCCGCGCTCGAGCACGGCCGTACGGCTCCGAGCCCAAGCCGAGGGCCGCCACTACTCGACGTTCTCCCTCTACCCGCCGGACGAGTTACGCGCGTCCATCGCGACGTTCCTGGCCCGCCTGCCCAGCCCCACGGTCTCCTGGGTCGACGAGCACCTCCTGGTCATCGTCCGCGGGACCCGCGCAATCAGGTAGAGCCTGCGGTTCGAGCAGCCCGACCAGCCCGGCGATCAGAAACCGGGCCGTCGATGGGCGCCGGGCGGGCCGGTGAGGCTGCGACCGAGCGCGTCGCGGCTATGAGCGGATACGGCGATTAACGCGTGCGATGTACTCGTCGCGATGGCGGCGATGCCACTAGAGGTGGCACTTCGCGATTGGCCTCGACAGCAGTATGCCTTCAATTACTCTCCCTGGGTTCCGGCGCCCGCCGCGGCCAGCAAGGCGCAGCGGCTACGCAGTGCGGCCATGCACCGGACCGCGCTTGTACGCGATGTCCGTCGGATGCAGGCACGCCAGTGGCGGAGCCGCATGGCAAGGCCGTCTGTTCATCAGCCTGGCAGTCGCGGCCCGCTGCATTTTCAATGCCTTGGTTCGGCCGTTTTGCCAGCCGCATGAGCGCGGCGATGAGAGTGAGGATGGCGAACGCGGCGTTTCGGCGATATCTCCTGCGGGACAGGATGGCTGCCCCGACCACAAGTCCGAGCAGGAGAGCAACTGCGCCGGTGATGAGGTACATCAATCCCGGGTGGCGAGCGGCCACCAAGCCGGCTCCGGCGATAGCCGTCAGACTGGTCGTGGTCGTGACCCGGCTTCGTCCCACGTTTGCCTCCCGAACGATCGTTGATCCATGTATCAACGGTGCTGGCCTCGTCGTCACTGCTGTTCCGGCGCCGGACGCAATCGGAATCCGGACACTTCGCGCACAACAGGTCTGTTCCTCCGCAGCGGATCTTGTGGTCGTGTAGCGGGTGTGACAGTCAGTGACGACCCGGTAGCCGTCTACCGGCGCAGGCTTCAAGATCTCTATGAAGAGGTCCGGCGGCCGACCTACCGTGCCCTCGAAGAACACGCCAACCGGATGGAGCTAGCGTTCGCGAAGTCGACCGCTAGCGATTTGCTCAACGGGCCGGCGACACCGCGGTGGTCCACGGTGGAGTCGTTCGTCCTGGCGTGTGCCAGTTACGCCACTGCTCACCGCATCGACGTCGCCGCCACCGTGCTGGACCTCGACCGCTGGCACGCCGACTACCGCACCATGGAGAACACCATGGCCGACCGGGAGGCACAACGGGAACAGATTTCGGGCGGCGTGGCGCGCATCCGCAAGCGTCGCGTGGTAGTCGCCCCGGGTCAGCTGCCAGCGGACGTGCCGGCGTTCACTGGCCGAACCCAGCACCTATCCGACCTCGACCGACTCATCAGCCGATCTGAACCGCAACAAGAAGCAGCCGGGCGACCCACCGCCGTCGTTATCTCCGCGATCGACGGCACAGCGGGAGTCGGGAAAACCGCACTGGCCATCCATTGGTCACACCGTGTCCGTGAGTACTTCCCCGACGGCCAGCTGTACGTGAACCTTCGCGGCTTCGACCCCAGCGGGCAGGCGATGGACCCGGCTGACGCGGTCCGCGGCTTCCTTGACGCATTCGAGGTACCACCGCAACGAATTCCGACTGACCCAGACGCCCGAGCGGCTCTATACCGCAGCCTCCTCGTCGGCCGGAAAATCTTGGTCGTACTGGACAATGCCCGCGACAGCGGTCAAGTCCGGCCGTTGCTGCCCGGCGACCCCGGCTGCCTAGTTATCGTGACCAGCCGCAACCAGCTCACCGGCCTCGTCGCCGCTAACGCTGCCTGCCCGCTTACCCTGGACGTTCTGTCCGGGGACGAAGCCCGCGAGTTCCTTGCCCGTCGCCTCGGCGCCAGTCGGATTGCCGCTGAACCTCAAGCGGTGGAAGACCTCATCGAACTCTGCGCCCGGCTACCCCTAGCCCTGGCTATCACTGCAGCACACGCAGCCACCCGTCCTAACGTCACTCTGGAGGCCCTTGCTACGCAAATACGCAATACTCGCCAGCGTTTGGACTTCCTCACCGGCGACGACGCGGCCACCAACCTGCAGGTGGTGTTCTCCTGGTCCTATCACACCCTGACCCCTGCAGCGGCCCGACTGTTTCGGCTTCTCGGCCTGCACCCCGGCCCGGACATCAGCGCCCCGGCCGCGGCCAGCCTCGCTGGCCTGACCCCCGACGCGATACCGCCGGTGTTGGCCGAGCTGACCCGCGCCAGCCTGCTCACCCAACTCACCACCGGCCGGTACACCTTCCACGACCTGCTGCGCGACTACGCCACCTACCTCGCGGACAGCATCGACACCGACGAGCAGCGGCACACCGCGACCGGACGGATCCTGGACCACTATCTGCACACCGCCTACCCCGCCGCCCGGCTGCTGGACCCGAATCGCGACCCGGTCCCGCTCGCCCTGGCCCGGGCAGGGGTTACTCCCGAACAGATGAGCGACCATGCGCAGGCGCTGGGCTGGTTCGCCGCTCAGCGGCAGGTGCTACTGGCCGCCGTCACGCGCGCCGCGGCCACCGGCTTCGACACCCACACCTGGCAACTGGCCTCGACCCTGGTGACCTTCCTGTACCGGCGGGGGGACTGGCACGACCAGGTGGCCGTCGGGCGGGCCGCGGTGGCCGCCGCGCAGCGGCTGGCCGACCCCACCACCGAGGCGCGCACCCACCGCTTCCTCGCCGGCGCCTACATCCGGCTGGGTCGCTTCGAGGACGCGCTCACCCAGCTGCGCCACGCCCTGGACCTGGACCCCCGCTCCAGCGACCAGACCCAGCAAGCCCACACCTACTTCCACCTGGCCTACCTATGGGAGCGGCGGAGCCAGCCCGCGCGGGCCCTGCCCCACGCCCGGCAGGCCCTGCACCTGTACCAGGCCGCCGGCCACCAGGCCGGGCAGGCCCGCGCCCTCAACACGGTCGGCTGGTACCACACCCTGCTCGGCGAGCACCAGCAGGCCCTCACCCATTGCCAGCAGGCCATGACCCTATTCCAGCAGCTCGGCGACCGCGTCGGGCAGGCCGCTACCTGGGACACCCTCGGCTACGCCCACCACCACCTCGGCCAGCACACGCAGGCCGTCACCTGCTACCAGCACGCCCTCACCCTGAGCCGGGACCTCGGCGACCGCTACGCCCAGGCCGAGGTCCTGACCCACCTCGGCGACACCCACCACGCCACCGACTACCCCCAGGCCGCACGCGACGCCTGGCAGCAGGCCCTGACCATCCTCGACGACCTCGACCACCCCGACGCCGAAACGACTCGCGCAAAACTCGCGGCGCTGAACTGACGACGCACCTGCCGACCCCAGTGGAAGCCGGATCGGGGGCTGCCCAGCTTCGGATGGCGATCCAACATCCGAAACTCGGCACGACCGGACGCCCAGGTGCGACGAGACCTCGTTGACCAGCTGCCGCAGGTAAGCCTAAACGTTCTCGATCTCCCGGGAGAGCTGCAACGGCAGCTCTTCGACGCATTCCAGCTGCAGATCCGCTATGACCGGCATCGCCAGCACGTCACGATCAAGGTCGCCATCCGTGCCGAGATGATCGACTCCATCGGCCAGACCGCCGCCAGCCTCGCGGGCCAGGTGCTCACCATCCCGCGCCAGAGGCTGTCAACCGAAACCGAGACAACAGATCGGGCGGGCGCACCAGCGCCCGCCCAGAAATCCGTTCCCATGTTTGACGTGCCCCCGGCGGGGGGATCACTGGAATGGAAAAGCCTGCTGAGCAGGGGAAACCCGGCTGCTTGGTGGTTGAGGAGTCCGTGCTCCTGGGGTAGGTCCGGACCCATTCACGGTAGCCAGATCGTCTACGCCGAGGCGCCGTTCGGTGTGGCGGAGACGGCGCCACGCTGGCGGAGCCAGTCGCCCAGCGGGTTGGCGTTGCTGCGGATGGGCACGCCATCGGGAGAGCCGTCGCCTTACTCAGTTGCTAGCCTCTTCACTCTCCACAAAGGACATACACTAACGGAGTCCGGACTCGAATCGCATAGCGGTCATGAGCCGGCGCGGCACGTGCTGCCTCCGTTGGCTAGTCAGGCTGATAGGGTCCGGTCCCGCTTGCGGTCGGTGACGGTGAAGGAGAGCGCCACGCTGACCGAGGCGGGGTCGACGTTGTGCGCGAGGGTCACGTCCGACATGGGCGCGGTCGAACCGGGCAATCCGGTCAGTCGATGGGTAGCACATCAGCTCCTGGATCGGCCCCCGAGCGCGCGTAGGTCGCCCGCCCGGAACTGTCGTACCCGCGCCGTAGGCTTGGCTTCGGCATCGCGGCCGGGGAATAGGGCGTCACCGTCGGCCGTTACGTGGGTGCGGGTGCTTCGGCACGTTTGCGGTGTATCTATGGGGTGTTGCCGTTCGCCCAGCGGTTGCCGGATTGGGCATATTAGTGTGAAGTGGAGATGGTATGGGCCTCGATGAGGCGTTCGATGAATTCCAGAGGGCGGTCGATGGCGATCGGGACCAGGTGGTGCTGGCCCGTGAGCGGCGGGACGTCTTCAAGAAGGCGTTCGGCGCCGAGGACGACGTCACGGAGGTGTTCGGCTCGGGGTCGCTGCGCCGCAGCACCCAGCTCCAGCCGGTGCACGACGTCGACCTCGTCGTGGTGTACGACCAGGAGGACCACCCCGACTGGGGTCAGCCGGGAGAGTCCGCCGAGCTGGCGCTCCACCACGTCCGCGGGCGGGTCAACGCCCTGCTCGGCGCCACCAACGGCAGCGTCGAGCAGCTGGTGCGCCTAGCCCGGTGGCGCAACCACGCCGTGAAGTGCTTCATCGACGACCCGGACGACCCGGACGCGTTCACGGTCGACGCGATGCCGGCGCTGCGCCAGTCCGACGGCACGCTGCTCATCCCGGAGGCGCTCACCAACCAGTGGGTCACCGCCGATCCGGAGGATCTGATCCGGCGGGTCGCCGAGCACCACGCTGACTGGAAGTGGTTCCGGCCGATGGTCCGGGTGCTGAAGCAGTGGCGCCTGTCCGTCAAGGTCGACGGGAAGATCAAGTCGCTGGTGATGGAGGTGCTGGCGCTGGACTGCATGCCCCGTGCCGGTTCCCGCCCGGCGGGCCTGCGGGCGTTCTTTACCGCCGCCGCGGTACGGGTGAACTCGCCGATCGCCGATCCCGCGGGGCACTGTGGCCTGATCCAGGTCGACCTGGACGTCGTGGGACTGCGCACTGCGCTGGAGACGGCGTCGCAGGTGGCGACGGAGGCGTGTGCGGCCGCCGCCAACGGGGACACCGACGACGCGTTGCGTGCCTGGCAGGAGATCTTCGGCTCGGATTTCCCAGCACCCGAGGCGAGGAAGGTCAGCCCGTGGGGCGTCGGCCCCGCGCTGATCACCCCCCGCCCGGTCAAGGACGCCCCGCAGGGCTAACACACGTATGGAGGACAGCCAGAAGCACGCCGCTCGGGTGACGTGGTGGCAATGCGAGCCGCGCCGGCTGGCCCGGGATCGGGCCGAGATCGCCGAGCGGTTCGCCAGTCTGGAGTGGCACGAGCGTGGCGCGGGCCTGTGGATCGGGCGGCTGCCCCAGTGGCCGTTCGCCCGCCCCGAGCCGCCCCGGCTGGTCGACCTGATCGGCGCCGACGGGCTGCAAGTCGCGGTCGAGTACGGGCACGCCTACCCGATGATGCCGCCGCTGATCCACCCGCTCGACCCGGAACCTGGGTTCCTCGAACGCACCGACCACAAGTGGCACGTCATGGGCGACGGCAGCCTGTGCCTGCTGCAGGACGACGCCGCCTGGACCGGCCGCGACTCCGTGGTGGACCTGCTGCTGAAGGCGGCCGGCTGGCGGGTGGAGTATGCGCTGATGAAGGCCGGGGTGATCGAGGCGATGACGTTGCACGGCATCGTCGACGACGACCAGCTCGACCACCTCGTCGCGGTCACCGCCGAGACCGGCGCCGGCCGGGCCGACGAACCGACCGGTGCGGTCGCGGACGGCACACCGACGTGAACAACTTGATCATCCTGATGCCCCGCGCCGCCGCCGACATGATCCGCGAGGGCGGCGCCTGGGGAAACCTGACCGTCAAGGTGTCCGACGCCGAGAACGCCGGCTACGTGCGGGCGGTCTCGGTCAAGCCCGACATGCGCCTGCCCGTAACACTCGCCCCCGCGACGCACTTCCTGAACTCCGGTGACGACCGGCCGGTCGGCTACTGGTACCGGGTGGAGCCGATGCTGAACGCGATGTGGGCGGACCTGCAACGGCGCCGAGCGACGCTGAAACTCGACGGGTTCGCCGCCTTCGTGCCCACCGGGTTTAAGGCCCCGGGCGGCAGCACCTACATCGCGATCACCTACGCTCCCGATGCGGCGGCCGCCTTCCCGGGCTTCCAGGTCACCGACCTCGTCGCATGGCACGTGTCGGCCGACGGAGTGGAGCCGGTCGACATCGAATGCGAGTTCGCGATCGTCGGCAACGCACAACTGGCCGCCCAGTGGCCGGTCGACTTGCTGGCGGCGACCACGGTCATGGTCGTCGGCGTCGGCAGCATCGGCGGCGCCGCCGTGCACGCGCTCGCCAGCTACGGGATCGGCCGGTTGCTACTGATCGACCACGACCGGCTGCGCTGGCACAACCTCGTGCGCCACGTCTGCGGGCCGGCGCACGTCGGGAGGATGAAGGTCTCCGCCCTGCGCGACGACCTGCGTCTGTTGCGCCCCGGCACGAGCGCGGAGGCGCACCCGCTCGATGTGGTCGCCGACGCCGACCAGATCCGCCCCCTGCTTACCCGCACGGACCTCGTAGTGTGCGCCGCCGACGGGGTCGCGCCACGCCGGGTGGTCAGCCACCTGGCCCGCCGCGCCGGCCGCGACGCGGTCCTCGCCTGCGTGCTGGAGAACGGCGGCCTGGGCGAGGTGCTCCGGCTGCGGCCGTGGAAGGACCGCGGCTGCCTAGTCTGCCAGCGCCAGGCGCTGGCCGCGGCCGGCGGGATCGACCCCGAGCCGAACCTCGACGCCGGGTACGGCAACGGCACCCGGCACCGGCCGATGACCGCCGTCGGCGCCGACCTGCACCTCGTCGGCCAGCTCGCCGCCAAGACCGCGGTCGCGACCCTCCTGGAACGCGGTGGGCACCCAGACCAGCGACTCCCCGGGGAACACGCCCTGCTCGCGCTGCGCCCCCAGCCGGATTGGGCGCCGCCGTTCGACCTCGCCCGAGCCGGCGAGACTCGGTGGCTCGCCGCGAGCCCGCCGCTGCCCGGCTGCCCGACCTGCGAGGACCCGTGACCTCCGTCCCCGGCGGCATCAACCGGGTGCGGCTGTGCCGATCCGCCGCGGCCACGATCCGCAGAGAGGCCGTACATTCCCGTGACGGCGACGAGACCGGCGGGATCCCGCTGGGCCTCCTACACGAGGGTGGGGCGGCCGAGGTCCGCCATGCCGGGGATCCCGGGCCGGTGGCTGTCCGGCGGCCGACCTTCTTCCTGCGCGATCTCGACCACGCCCAGCATCTCGCCGAGAAGGCGTTCACCCGCGACCGCTCCGTCTGGATCGGCGAGTGGCACACCCACCCCACCAGCGCGCCGGTGCCCAGCGACCGCGACCTGGACACCTATGCGAGGCTGCTCGCCGACCCCGACCTGCGGTTCGATGCCGTCGTCGCGATCATCGTCTCCGGGCAGGGCGACTGGACCGCGCCGGTCGCCTGCGCCTGGGTGTGTTACCCCGACCGCGCCGAGGCCGTACCCCTCGTCGTTCACCAGCAGCGAACCGAGGAACGCATGCCCCTGGAGGACAACCGATGACCGAACCGCGACCGGCCGCCGGGCCGCCCTCCCGCAGCGGCGTGCGTCGTTTCGGCGACCGCTACCAGGACCTGATCACCTGGTCGGCGGCGATGCGGGTCATCCAGCGTGGCAGCCCGTTCGACCAGCTGGAGATCGAGGTCAACGGCGCCGGGAACGTCGACGACGTGATCCTGCGCTCGCCCGGCGGCCAGCACCGCTACGCCCAGGTGAAGTGGGCGACCCGCCCGGCCGACCTGGTCGACAACGCGTACCTGACCACGGTGCCGAAGAACGGCAAGTCCCTGCTGCAGAAGTTCTACGCCAGCTGGAAGCTGCTGCTGGCACGCGACGACCAGCCGCCGATCATGGAGTTGGTCACCAACCGCACCCTCGACCGTGCCGACCCTCTGCTGAGCCTGGTCGACGGACGACGCGACCTGCTCAACCCCGCCGCACGCGACGCGTCGCCCGTGTCGGCGGCTGGACGCCGCATCACCGAGTGGGCACAGCACCTGGACTGCGGCCGCGACGACGTCCTGGCCATGCTCGACTCGCTGGTGCTCAAGACCGGCCTGACCGTCAGCGGCGAGACCGACCGCGCGCAGACGCTCATGCTGGCCAACGGCCTGCTCGCCGACGCCGACGCCCTCGACCGCGGCGTAGGCGCGGTCACCGGCTGGGTACTCGACGGGCGCCGGGTCATCACCGGCGAGGACGTCGCCAAGGAGGTCGAGCGGATGCGCCTGCACGCCGACGATCCCCGGGCAGTCCTACTGGTACAGGCCATCAACCGCGACCCCAACCCCGACGACGCCACCGTCGCTCTGGACTGGGTCGACCTGTACGACGGCGACTCACCACCCACCCGCCGGCAACCGCACGACCCCACCGGCTGGGCCACCATGAGCCACGACATCGACCAGGCCGTGAACAGCCTCACCGCGCAGGGACTCACCGACATCGTGGTACGCGGCGCAATGCGGCAGGCCACCTTCTTCACCGTCGGCACCCGGCTCGCCCAGGTCACCGGCACCACCATCACCTACGTCCAACACGGCACACCGTGGCCCTCGAACGCGCCACGGACCCCGGTGCCCGCTCCCCAGGCGCTGGTCACGCCCGTAGACACCGGCGACGAACTCGCCGTCGCCGTCGGCATGACGGTCGACCCCACCACGGCCGTCACACGCTTCATCAGCGCCGCCGGCCTGCCGGTACGGACCCTGCTCACCCTCGTACCAGCCGACGGAGCCCACGACCAGTCCGTCGCCGGCCCCGGGCAGGCAGTCGCATACGCCCAGGCGCTGCGCAACGCCGTCCGCGAACACCTCGAAACGGCCCCCGCCGACCGCGTCCACCTCTTCCTCGCCGGCCCCGGCGGTCTGGCCCTACTGCTCGGGCACCGATGGAACCGGGTCGCTCCGACCGTGGTGTA
>DASRHY010000319.1:0-8923 GCA_035650275.1 Kribbellaceae bacterium
AGCTCATCATCTACAACCATTTGGTTGTAGATTAGCCCAGCGCCCGTCCCCTGTAAAGCCGTCACGCGGGACGAGCGCCGGCAACGTCCCGACGTCGTGGACTACCTTGAGCATGGACGTACCTTCCCGAATCAGCGTGCCAACGCCGGCCCTGATCAGAGCTGTATCGGCTTCAACTCATCCTTGAGAAGGTGCGCGCTGCACGGCACCCCACAGAGGGCCATGGACTTCCCCCCATAGCGTGAAGACATCGCCTATGAGGAGGCGGTAGGGCAATCGCTGCGGCACGACGGAAGGTCAATAAGGATTTCGGGCAGGGTGCGTTGCGGACTCCAAAGTCAGACCAGCCACGGATGCACGCTGTTCTCGAAGTGGGTCATGGCGCAGATGTGGTCACCGGTGGGGCGAGGACGCGATGGAGCCGTCCATCGATACCACCGCACTCATGTTCGTGCGCCCCATGTCCTACCTCTCGTCGTCGAGTCATCAGCAGGTGAACGACAGCACGGCCAGCGCGGGATATCCACTCCAGGGTCCTCAGAAGACCTTGGCCCAGTCGTTCTTGATACTGACCACCGTCCAGCCGTCGTCGCGGGCCCCTTCGAGCGCCTGCTCCGCACCGCTGACGTACTCGAACTCGCGCTCGGGATCGTCGTGGAGAACCAGCAGACGCAAGGACGGCTTGTCGTCATGTTGCGAGTAGTCGAGCATCGGGACGTCTCCGTTGGAGTTCCCGGCCGCGAGGAGGGGTCGCCGGCCGGTGCGGCTCCAGATACGGACCGGCTTCTCCGGGCCGTCGTCCAGGTAGTCGGCTGCGGCCTGGCGGGTGACCGTCCCACCGTTCGCGCCTGGGGTATAGACCAGAGCGGTACTGCTTCCGATCACGCGCTCTCGCGCGATGCCGTACAGCTCCTGACTGATCGGCCGCATGAAGTCGCGGCCGCCGCCCGAAGCGATGTAGTTCGAGAAACCGTTCGCCTCCAGATAACCGAGCAGCTCGATCATCGGCGCGTAGGCACACTCGAGATAGCCGCGATCCAGAGTCGGGTGGCGGGCACTGCGCAGGAACGCATCCGACTGCGCCTCGAACGCCTCGACACTGATTCCCCCGAACGCTGCCAGGACACCCGCCCCCAGCGTCTGCACGTTCGTGTCGTCACCGGCATAGTGCTCAGCCACCACACGGCCCAGCCATGCGTAGTCGCGCTCGTACGCCGCCTGCCATGGCTGCCGTGTACGCAGCTCAGGATCTGCCTCGGCCATCTCGACGAGGCGACGCAAGATGAAGTCGAGCTGAATCGGCATCGGCTTCTCACACCACAGCGTGCCGTCGTTGTCGAACACGGCAACCCGCTCCGCGACCGGCACAGGCTCCGTGGAGCCGTCGCCGCAGACCTGCCGGACGAAACCGACGATGTCACTCTTGGCGTCGCCCTCGTGCCAGCTCGGCAACGGCTCGTTCATTCGGCACCTCCACGATGCGCGGACCTGCTCGCATGATCGGCGCCTCGCACCGCCGCGGCATCACCCCGCACACATGAAGCACGCGACCGCGGAGCGGCGGTGGACGGACATCCCACGGTCCCACTGGTGCCGAGCACAAGGACCGCTGGGCCCGCAACCTCCGGCCGGATCGCTGCATCAAGGGTGGTGAGGGGCGGCCGCGTGGCTGCCGGAGGGGTCGGCGATGAGGCAGTTGCGTGTACTAGCGGTGGCGATGGTCAGTGTCGCCGCCCTCGCGGTGGCCGCGCCAACGGCACACGCGGTGGACGAGTGTCTGCGGACACCGTGGATCGGCGGGTACGGCAACCCGGGCGAGGTGGCGCCGCTCACGACCACGAACGGTGAGGCCATCGTCAACATCGCGTTCTCCGGTGACTGGTATCCGCCGGACTACTGCTCGGGCGTCACGGTGACGGCGCAGAAGACCGACGGCACCTTGCGCCGGGTGGTGCCACTCGACGAGCGCGGCGGCGTCGGGCATCCGCCGGCCCTGTTCATCATCGGCCGGGTGCCGATCCCGCTGAGCAACGGCGCCGGCGACTGGGTCGTGACCAAGGTCTCGCGAGGCACGGAGTCGATCACGGTCTCCGTGCCGTTCCGGGTACGCCGCGGGACCACGGCCACGCTCGAGCAGCCGGCGACCGTGACCAGTCCGGCCAAGACGCTGATCACCGGAGTGATCCGCCACTACGGCGGAACCGGAACCCTGGTGCCGAGTCCCGGTCGTGTCGTCCGGATCCTCAAGCCGCAGCCGATCGGCAGTGGCATGCCGCCGATCCGGCTCGGGACCGTGACGACCGACCGCACCGGGCGCTATCGGGCGTACGTCGCGATCAGCGCACCGGTGTCGTTCCAGGTCAGCGTGGACCTGACCGCACAGTTCGGCGGCGCCACGACCGGAACGGTCACGGCTCGGGTGTGGGCGAGCCTGTCGCCCCTGACCGCGACGCCACAGGCGTACATCGGTCGCTGGTGGGGTGTTTCCGGTACGGCGTACCCGACCCGGCTGGCCACGCACCTCTGGCTGTGGAACGGCGCCCAGTGGGTCAGCACATACTCGATCGGCGTGCCGGCCACGGACGGCCGCTTCACCCGGTGGTGGAAGCCGGCGACGGCCGGGACGTACCGGCTCCGGGTCTCGTTCGGCGAGGCCGGGGATGGTCCGGAGAACGTGCCGCTGTACCGCGAGGTGTCCGTGGTGGTCTCGCCGCGGCCGACCTCGCTCACCGGTACGACGGACGCGACCACCGCCACCGTGATCCGACCGGGCACGAAGATGTCGACGTACGGGCACCTGCGGGTGATGTACACGAGCGGTACGACCGGTGCCTTCGGCAACCAGCAGGTCGTGGTGCAGACCCGGCCGCGCGGGCAGACCGCGACGCCGTACCGGACGGTGGGGACCGCGACGACGACCGGCACCGGGTACTACTACGCGAACTGGAACGTCCAGGCCGATGTCGACGTGCGGGTCGCGTTCCTGTCGCCGTACCAGTCGATCGGCTCGTCGTTCCGCTGGATCCGCGCCGTCGACGTCAGGTAGTCCGCCGGGCGAGCACACTGGCCCGGCGACTGGCGGCCTCCGCGCCGGGCCACGGCTCGCGCTCCAGCGTGGCCATCATGGTGAAGCCCGCCGCGGCCAGGCCGGACGCCACCTCGGCGGGATCGAGGAAGTGGAAGTCCAGGTCGACCTGGTGGCCCCACCAGTCGTCGAAGTGCTTGGTGCTGCCCACCGGCTGGTCGGCCATGCTGATGTGGAACAGCACCAGCAGCCAGCCACCCGGCGCGATCACCCGGGCCAGCTCGGCGTACGCCGCGGGGCGGTCGGCGGGCTCGACATGGATCAGCGAGTACGCCGCTACCGCGCCCGCCCAGGCACGGTCCGGCTCGCCGAGCTCGGCCGCCGCGCCGAGCCGGAACGGCAGACCTGGGTACCGGCCGCGGGCGACCGAGACCATCCCCGCGGACGGGTCGAGGCCGACCGGGGACAGGCCGAGCGACGCCAGGTGTGCGGTGACGTGGCCGGGGCCGCAGCCGACGTCGCCGACCCGCGCGCCCGGTCCGACCAGGTCGGCGAAGGCGGCGTACATCGCCCGCTCCAGCGGCTTGCCTGCCAGCTCGCCGCCGATCTCCTCGGCGTACCGCTCCGCGACGGCGTCGTAGCTGCGCCGTGTCCGGTCCAGCGGGTCCATCCGATCCCCTCTCAGTTCAGCCAGCGCCGGGCGGTGCCAGGCAGCACCCGGCCGAACCGCAGCTCCGGGAAGTGCGCGCCGGTGCCGATCGTGCCGGGATCCTCGAGCTCGCGCCAGAGTCGTTCCCGCGTTCGCTCGGCCAGCGCCGGGTCGACGTCGGCCATCGAGTGCCAGGTCGGCTCGTCGAGCTGGACCGGACAGGTGACGGCATCGCCGAGCAGCAGGGCGCGGTCCGTGCCGGACGACAGCACCAGGCACAGGTGACCCGGCGTGTGGCCGGGCGCGAGCATCGCGGTGACGCCGGGCGCGATCGTGGTGTCCTCGGTCAGCGGACGCAGTCGGCCGGCGTTCGCGGGACTGGCGAAACCGGCCCGGATGTGGTCGGCCATGTGTCCGCTGCCGGTGACGAAGTGATCGCGGTCGCCGGCGCCGTACCAGATTGTCGCGTTCGGGAAGACCGGGCGAGCATCCAGGTCGAACAGCCAGCCGACGTGGTCGCTATGCAGGTGGCTGCAGACCACATCGGTGACGTCCGTACGCGTCACGCCCTCAGCGCGCAGGCCGGTGGGGAGCTGGCCGCCGACCAGGGACATCCCGTGCGGCACCTCGTCCAGCTCCGGGCCGAGCCCGGCGTCGAGCAGGACCAGCCGGTCCGCGGTACGGATCAGGAAGCAGCCGATCGGCAGCCACGCCGCGTGGTTGCGATCGAACAGCTCCGGGTGCGCGTCGACGGCGACCTGCTCGCCGAAGTACCGCGGCCGGGCGACGAAGGTGCCGTCCGAGACCGGATGCAGCTGGAGGTCGCCGATGCGCACCGGAGCAGCGTATCGGCCACCCTGGTGCAGCGTTGGCCACGTGGCCGATGTTCCGCCCACCGAGCCGGGCGAGAGTTGGAGACACCACAGGGACGAACACACCGAGAAGGCGAGCACCGAAATGTCGAACGAGAACACCGCACCCCAGCTGCCGCAGCCGGACCCGGAACTGAAGCGCCTGGACCGCTTCGTCGGCACCTGGACGATGGAGGGCAACCTGGTCGGCAGCGACGAGAAGAACATCCACGGCAAGGCGACCTTCCGATGGCTGCCGGGCGGGTTCTTCCTCGAGCAGCACATCGAGCTGGACTTCATGGGCATGCAGATCGACAGCACCGAGCTGATCGGGTACGACCCGGAGACCCGGACATTCCCGTCGACCGTCTATGCCAACCTGTCGCCGGTACCGCTGCCGTACCGCTGGGAAGTCGACGGCGAGAACGTCACGATCACTGTCCAGTACGGCCCGATGGACGCGACCTTCACCGGCCAGTGGCACGACGACGGCACCTTCTCCGGCGGCTGGCGGCCGAACCCGGGTGCCGACCCGAACGTCAACGTCGCGTACGACATCGGCGGCCACCGGCTCGGCTGAGCCTTCACCGCGGAGCTCCGGGCCGGAGTTCTGCTGTGAGCGGAGGAGGTACGGCGTGGCCGTCCGGAGGTCTTACCGTGGCGCTATGGGTGAGCTCATCGAGATCCGTCCGGAGCGACGCGACGAGCCGGTGCGGCCGCGCGTCGACGACCGTTCGCGTCCATCGCAGCCGCCGATCGAGCGGCTCTGGCGCGAAGTGCTCGGCGCCCGGGTCCGGGAGCTGCGGCAGGCGCGCCGGCAGACCCTCGTGCAGACCGCCGAGCGGGCCGGCATCTCACCGCAGTACCTTTCCGAGGTCGAGCGCGGGCTCAAGGACCCGTCATCGGAGATCGTCGCCGCGATCGCCGGCGCGCTGGACATCACGGTGCTGGAGCTCACCACCTACGCCGTGATCGACCTGCGCGCGCAACGGACCGCGGCACCGACCTCGTTCCGCGGCCCGGTCGCCCTTGCGGCCTGAGCCCTCAGCGGCTGACCGACGACCTCGCCGCCCCGCTGCGCGCCAGCGCACCCGCATAGTCCGCCACCGCCTCGGTCCGGACTCGGACGGCCGCGTCGAACGGCGTCAGCGCCGCTGCGGTGACACGGTCACGCATCGCCTTGGTCGGACCGCCGAGGCGGGATGCTGCCTCGGCGTTGGTGTTGGGTCGATGCCCATGATGAAGTCGGGCTACGGGTCGGGTGATGGGAGGCTGGCGATGAGTCGCTCGCGCCGTCGGAAGTCCTGGCGGCGGATCGCTCGGCGGCGTTCCTGGTCGCGGCGGTTGCTGCCGGGTCCGAGTGCCGGTGGTGGCTGCGAGGTGTAGCGGTGGCCGGTCGGTGTGGTCACCTCGATCATTTGTCGCTGGTGTCGGTCGCCGCTGTCCGGTCGGCCGATGACGCGCCTGCTCCAGCCGGGCAAGTCCTTCGCGTAGTTGCCGCGTTCGCACAGTCCGGCTCCGTTGGCCGCGCTGGTCGGTCCGCCGTCGCGATAGGGGCGGACGTGGTCAAGGTGGCGGACCGCAGCCGTGCAGAACGGATCCCGGCAGACCCGGTCGCGGTACCTGATCAGCCGGGCCAGCGCGCCGTCGAAGCGACGGCGTCGGGTGTCGACGTGCAGCACCGTGTCGTCCACCGGGTCGGTGAAGATCCGCCGCACCCACACCGCGACCGCCGCATCGTTGGTCGCGGCACCGTCGATCGCCGCTTGACTTGTCGCCGCTGTCGGTGGGGGCTCGGACGTCGGGGAGGGCGTGGCGGACTGTCCGATGAGGTCGAGGGCGAGGTCGGCCGGCATCGGGCCGTATCCGTGCAGTTCGGCCGGGGTCTGCTCGTGGCCGAGCAGGCTGTCGGCGGACATCGTCAGACCGATCTCGACCGGGATCGCGGATGCTGTGGCCTGACCGGTGACGCGCTCGACGAGCGTGTCGGCCATCAGCTGGCCGATCGACCGGGGATCGCCGGTCGCGCGCAGGGAGCGTGCGTGCCGGTCGAGGTTCGCCCAGGCAGCGACTCCCTGCTCGGCTGGCAAGACCGCGGACAGCACGGTCATCGTGTCCGGAGCCGGCCTGATGCCGACCCGCCGGTCCATTCGCGCGGTCCGCGCCCTGCCCAGCACCGCGACCGGGTCAGCCGCGTAGCTCAACCTCCGGGCTGCAGCGCGGGCCTCCCACACAGTCATGTCCGGCAGGTCGGGTGGCAGGTCGGCGGCGATCGATCGTCGTACGTAGCGCGGCATCTCGCGCGTCTCCTGGGCGACCACCTGAGCCGCCCATTCGGAGATCCTGCCCGCACGCAGCTGACTGAGCACCGCCGGCAGGTCGGTGGACCACTCCTTGGCCATCGTCACCTGCCGTGCCGCCGCGGCAGGTGACATGCCGCGGGCGAACCCGATCTGCTCGGCGATGCCGCGCCCCCGCCGGGCAGCCGACACTCCCGCGGCACGCTGCGCCGCGACCTGCGACACCGCGAACGCCGTGGTCTCCCGCGCCTGCGCGGCCGCAACGGCCCCGCGCAGCCGCTCCAACGCCGCGATCCGATCGACCCGCTCCCCGTCGTCCGCGGCGCCGGGCAGTTCACCGAGCCGATCAACCAGCCCGATCAGCTCGGCCACGACGCCAGAGCCGGCGTCGGTCGCCGGGTGCGCGATCGTCCGATCCGAATCGAACATGTGTTCGAGTGTATCACACCCTACTGCGGGGCTGGCGAGCAATGGCCTGGTCAAGCAGAAGCCGGACGCCGCGGCGGCGGTGTACACCGGCTCCTGAACGTCCACCAGCTCGGCGAGGCGGGCTCGGTAGTTCGGGCAGGTGGCGATGTCGTCGTGCGTGCAGTTCAGCCCGGCCTCGAGGAGGTCGAGTGCCGAGCGCAGTGCTGCCATCCTGGCCTGCAGCGCGCGTTGGTTGCGGCGCAGCACGTCCTTGCGTGCGGTGGTGTGGATCGAGGTGAGGAACTCCCGGATGTCCGGCAGCGGCAGGCCGGCCTGCTTCATGAACACGATCGACGCCACGCCGACCAGGTCGTCGCGGGTGTAGCGGCGCCGGGCGCCCGCGACGCGGGCGGGGGACAGCAGGCCGACCGACTCCCAGTGCCGCAGTACGTGAGCCGGCAGGCCGAAGTGGTCGGCCACCTGGCCGATCGTCATCGGGCTTGACTTCATGTCGACATTAAGTCCGACCATGGCGGGCATGTCCAGTCTGCTTGCTGTCCTCGATGCCGGCGACGCGCAGCCCGCGGCCGTCGCGCTGCGCGCACGTTCCTACGAGTTGCTCGGCGACCTCGCCGGCCGAACAGTGGTCGACGCCGGCTGCGGCGGTGGCCGGGCGGTCGCCGAGCTGGCCGAGCGTAGGGCCCGCGCGGTCGGCGTCGACCTCGACCCCGAGATGATCGCCGTGGCCCGGGAACGCTGGCCGGCCGGCGAGTTCGGCCCCGACTTCTATGTCGGCGACGCCTGCGAGCTGCCGCTCGAGACCGGATCGGTTGCCGGCTACCGCGCGGACAAGGTGTTGCACATGCTCGACGACCCGGTCCGAGCCGTGGCCGAGGCCCGCCGGGTGCTCGCGCCGGGCGGCCGGGCCGTGCTGCTCGGCTCGGACTGGGACACGATCGCCATCGACTCCGACGAGCCGGAGACCACCCGCCGGCTGGTCCACGCGAAGGCGGACTCGTTCCCGTCGCCGCGCGTCGCCCGGAGGTACCGCAACCTGCTGCTCGACGCCGGGTTCACCGACCCGGTCGTCGAGGTGCACACCCTGGTACTCACCGACGACCTCGCGCTGGCCCTGCTGCACCGGATCACCGACGATGAAAGCTGGCTAGCCGAGCAGGCCGAGCGCGTCCGCACGAACCGCATCTTCGTCGCAGTGCCCATGTTCCTCGTCGCCGCACAGGGATAGCGTCAAGCTCGTGTCGAGTGCGCGTTGTCGGGCCACGAAACCACCCTGACGAAGATCAAGTCCCGCCACACAGTTGACGCAGGACAACAGACCGTCTGGCGGCCCCAAGGCTGGGGATGTCGGAGTGGGCGGCAGGCGTGGTCGACGGAGGAGCCGTGTGAACGGCAGTGCGGTCAGTCGGCCCAGGCGGCGATAGGTCACGTTGAAGTCAGTCGTCCCGTGCTGACCGTCGGCGGAGGCCTCCCATCGCGCATCGATCATGCCCGAGCACACACCGATCGGCACGACGGGCGGGATCAGTGGAGCCGCGTGACGCGGGTCCTCGTGGTGGGGTCGGCGAGGAAGTCGTCGCGCAGGCGGACGCCGAGGCCGGGGGTGGTGGGTACGGTCACGGAGCCGTTCTCGACCGTCGGGAGACCATCGACGACGAGCGGGTACCAGCCG
>DASRHY010000320.1:0-3844 GCA_035650275.1 Kribbellaceae bacterium
GTCGGCGTTCTCCTCGTAGTAGGAGAAGCCGAAGTATCCGAGGGCGCCCTTGCTGCCGGAAACACCCTGGACCGTCACATTGTCGTCCTCGGAGGGGCTGTAGTCCGTGCGCGAGGCGCCTTCCTCACCGTTGATCTCCGCGGTGAAGTAGTCGAACGTGCCGGAGTCGGTGCCCGCACCGTACAGGCTCAGCTTCTCGTCCGGGAAGCTCGGGTCGATCTGCTTCCAGGATGTGATCTTCTTCTCCGCCGCCGGCTCCCACATCTTCTTGAGCTGGGCGACGGTCAGGCAGTCGACCCAAGTGTTCTCCTTGTTGACAACGACGGTGAGAGCGTCGTTGGCGACCTGGATCTCCTCGTAGGCGATGCCAGCCTTCTGACAGGCGGGGTCCTCCTTCGCGTCATCCTTCTTGATCGGACGGGACGCGTCGGAGATGTCGGTCTCGCCGCGGCAGAACTTCTGGAAGCCACCGCCCGTGCCGGAAGTAGCGACGGAGACGTTGACGCCCGACTGCTCCTCCTTGTACAGCTCACCCGCAGCGGCGGTGAGCGGCTGTACGGTCGACGAGCCGTCGACGCGGACCTCGCCCGAGAGCTGCTGCTCGCTGCCCCCGGCGCCGCTGTCGTCGCCCGACTCGTTCTGGCCACCACAGCCTGCGAGCGCCAGCGTGGCCGCCAGACCCGCACTGGCGAGCGCGGCGAAACGCTTGTGATTCACGTCTGTCTCCCTGTTGAGTGAAGTCTCGATGGCACGGGCATCCGGCCGTGACCGACGCTAGGGACGGCAGGTGAAAGGGTGGTCCGCCCTTGGTGAACGGGAGGTTAACGATTCAAATAGCAACTGCGACGTGCGGTGTGCCGGAAAGCGGACAGCAGGTGAACTGCGTTATCCGCGAGCCACGGCTGATGACTGTGCTCTGGCCTGCTGATGTGACTCGGCTCGCCTGGACCGCCGTACTGTCCGCTACGGGGTGCCGAAGCGTTCGGTGAGGACGCGGCCGGTGGTCAGGCGGTGGGCGGCCAGGAAGGCGCCGGGGGAGAACTTGCCGACCTTCAGGCCGAGCGCGCGGGACAGTGCGGGCAGGACCGGGCGGTGCGAGCAGACCACAGTGACGTGGCCGGGCGACCACACGTGGTGGAGTCCGCGCAGTGCGTCCGGGTCGGCCTCGTGGCCGCGCTCGCTGATCTCCGGGTGCTCCTCGATGGTCAGGCCGGTGGCGGCGGCATACGGCGCGACGGTGGCGAAACAGCGCTCCGCGTCGCTGCTCAGGATCCGGTCGACACCGAGCGCGGCCAGCACGTCGATCAGCCGCTCGGCCATCTCCGCCCCCTCGGGGGACAGCGGCCGCGCCGAGTCCTTCCCGTCCCATTCCTTGCGCTTGATCGCTGGGGTGTGCCGCAGCAGCACGACTGTGGCGACCGCCGGGACCACGCTCTCCAGGTTCTCCAGCAGCTCGACGTCGCGCGGGTACGACAGTTGCGCACGGGCCTCCCGCACGGGCAGCCAGCCGATCGCGTCCACCTCGTTGTTCGGCGTGAACTCGATGCCGTCGGTAACGGGTTCCGCCGACCAGTAGTGCACCAGCTTCGGGACGGTGGCGCCGTTCTTGCGCACGGAGTACCGCTGCACGCCGAGCGGCGGGCCGAGCCGGACCACCAGGCCGGTCTCCTCGTACACCTCCCGGGCGGCGCCGACGAGCACGTGCTCGCCGCGGGCGAGCTTGCCTTTGGGCAACGACCAGTCGTCGTACCGGGGCCGGTGCACCAGCAGCACCTCACGCTGGTCGTCGCCGGCGGCACGCCAGACCACGCCACCGGCTGCGACGACGGTTGCGTTACTCACCGACTCAGCTGATCGGCTCGATCTGGCGGCGCCGGCCGCGGGTCGCGATCAGGCGTTCCTGGAGGTCGCGCAGAGGGGACCCGTCCGGTCCGGTCAGGCGTGCCACCCAGGTACCGTCCGGCTGCAGCCACCACGACCCCGTGCCGTGGTCGAAACCGAGGTCGAACAGGTCGCCGAGCTCCGTGATGTGATCGGGCTCGCTGAGCTGCACCAGGGTCTCCACCCGGCGGTCCAGGTTGCGGTGCATCAGGTCCGCGGACCCGATCCCGACCTCGGGTTCGCCGCCGTTGGTGAACCAGAACACCCGGCTGTGCTCCAGGAACCGGCCGAGGATGCTGCGTACCCGGATCTTGTCCGACAGCCCGGCCACGCCGGGGCGGATCGTGCAGATGCCGCGGATCCACAGGTCAACCGGGACACCGGCCTGGGACGCCCGGTACAGCGCGTCGCAGATCGCCTCGTCGACCAGGCTGTTGAGTTTGAACCGGATCCGCGCCGGCCGGCCCTCCTGATGGTGCTCGACCTCGCGGTGGATCCGTTCGATCAGCCCGGCCCGGATCGAGTGCGGCGCGACCAGCAGCCGGCGGTACTCCTGTCGCCGCGAGAATCCGGACAGGTGGTTGAACAGGTGCGCGACGTCCTCGGTGACGGACGGGTCCGCGGTGAGCAGGCCCAGGTCCTCGTACAACCGCGCCGTCTTCGGGTGGTAGTTACCGGTCCCGAGGTGCGCGTACCGGCGCAGCCCGTCCGGCTCCTGCCGGACCACCATCGACAGCTTGCAGTGCGTCTTGAACCCGATCACGCCGTATACCACGTGGCAGCCGGCCTGCTCCAGCTTGCGGGCCCAGCGGATGTTCGCCTGCTCGTCGAACCGGGCCTTGATCTCGACCAGGACAAGCACCTGCTTGCCGGCCTCGGCGGCGTCGATCAGCGCGTCCACGATCGGCGAGTCGCCGGAGGTGCGGTACAGCGTCTGCTTGATCGCCAGCACGTGCGGGTCGGCAGCGGCCTGCTCGATAAACCGCTGCACCGAGGTGGAGAACGAGTCGTACGGGTGGTGCACCAGCACGTCACGCAGCTTCAGCGCGCCGAACAGGTCGGCCGGGTTGGAGGTCTCCATCTCGGCCAGGTGCGGGTGCGTGGACGGCACGAAGGCCGGGTACTTCATCTCGGCCCGGTCGATGTCCGCGATCGCGAACAGGCCGCGCAGGTCGAGCGGGCCGGGCAGCTCGAACACCTCGGACTCGGTGACGCCGAGCTCGGACAGCAGCAGCTCGCGCACGTGCGGGTCGATCGACTGCTCCACCTCGAGCCGCACCGGCGGCCCGAACTTGCGCCGCAGCAGCTCCTTCTCCAGCGCGGCGAGCAGGTTCTCCGCGTCGTCCTCCTCGACCTCGAGGTCCTCGTTCCGGGTCACCCGGAAGGTGTGGTGCTGCACCACGTCCATGCCGGGGAAGAGCTGGTCCAGGTGGACCGCGATCACGTCCTCCAGCGGCACGAACCGACCCTCGGCGACGTGCGCGAACCGGGGCAGCAGCGGCGGCACCTTGACCCGGGCGAAGTGCTCGCCGCCGGTACCCGGGTTGCGCACCACCACGGCGAGGTTGAGCGACAGCCCGGAGATGTACGGGAACGGGTGCGACGGGTCGACCGCCAGCGGGGTCAGCACCGGGAAGACCCGGTCGGCGAAGAACCGGGACATCGCTTCGCGCTCGTCCGGGCTCAGCTCGTCCCAGCGCAGGATGTCGATGCCCTCCTTGACCAGCGCCGGCAGCACCGCGTCCCGCCAGACCTGGGACTGCCGGTCCATCAGCTCGCGGCTGCGCGACAGGTTCCGCTCCAGCACCTCGCGCGGCATCATCCCGCTCGCGGTACGGACCGCGACGCCGGCCGCGATCCGGCGTTTCAGGCCCGCTACCCGGACCATGAAGAACTCGTCCAGGTTGTTCGCGAAGATGGCCAGGAACTTGGCCCGCTCGAGCAACGGGACCCGCTCGTTCTC
>DASRHY010000321.1:0-2454 GCA_035650275.1 Kribbellaceae bacterium
TCACCAGGTAGCCTGCGAGTCCGGGCGTCAGCCGACGGGTCAGTGCCGCGACGTCCTCCGCGTCGGCGTCGGGCCGCACCAGCCCGGCGTGCACGGCGTAGCGCCACAGCAGCGAGACCAGCAGGCATGATCGCGGTTTTCCGTGCGAACGCGCAGTCTCACTACATGTCATGTGGCGGGACACCGGTAACACCGATGTGTCAGGACTTTGGTAACACGAGAGGGTAGTTGGTGCGGCCGGGTTCGAGGGTGACGACTCGTACCAGGGTGACACCGTCGAGGATGACGACGCGGGGGCCGTAGCCGACCACGGTGAGTGCGTGGCCGGCCCAGGCGACGCCGAGCCAGACCGAGACGCTGTGGGTGTTGAGTCGTCCCACTGCGGTGACGGTGCGGGTGGCGATGCTTAACGATGGCGGCGTGGGCAGGTCGATGGGTGTGTCGGCGGGTCGGGCTGCGGGTCTGGCATGGAAGCGCTCAGCCGGGGTGGCGCCGTGCAGAGCCCGATGAGGGCGTTCGTGGTTGTAGTAGGCGCGGAAGGCGTCGAGCTGGCGCTGCAGCTCGGGCCGGCTACGGGCTAGCGGCTGCTTACGCAGCCACTTCTTGAGCGTCTGGTGGGCTCGCTCGAGCTTGCCGCAGGTCTGCGGGTGGTAGGGGCGGGAGTTGGCCTTGACGATGCCCAGGGCGGCCAGGTTGGTGGTGAAGGTGCCCGCGCCGCCGGCGTTCGGGCCGCCGGTGAAGCACATCCCATTGTCCGAGAGCACCTTGGCCGGCAGCCCGATCTCGTCCGCAGCGTGGCAGAACGCGGCCCAGGCCGCCTCGACGGTGTCCCCGGCCACCGCGTCCGCGGCCGGCATATACCGGGAATGATCGTCGAGCAGATCCATGATCCACGCGGTGCGGCCGTCACGCAGCTCCCACTGGGTGGCGTCGATCTGCCAGCAGGCGTTGGGTGCGTCGTACTCAAACCGCCGCCAGGAGCTACGCGGACGCTTGTGCGGCTGCGGGGAGACCAGGCCGTTACGGACCAGGACCCGGTGAATCGTCCGCACGTGCGGCAACGGCTCGACCCCGCCGCGCTGGAGCTGGAAGTAGATCGCCTGCGCGCCGTTATCCAGCGGCAACTGCTCCCGCAACCGCACGATGCGCTGCTCCAACCACGGCGGGATCTGCCCCGGCGAGGACAACGGCCGCCGCGACCGGGGCTCCAGCCCGGCCGGACCCTCCTTGTCGTGACGCTTACGCCACTCGTAGTACGTCTTGCGGGAGATTCCCAGCTCGGAACACAGCGAAGCAACGCTCACCCCGGGCAACTCCGCCGCCGTGATCGCCAACAGGCGCTTGTCCATCGGGACCGTCTTCCCCATGGACCCTCATGGAAGGTCCACGAACCGGGGTGTCACCGATGACTCGCCACATGACTGTCACCGAAGTCTCGTCAGAGAAGATGCAGTCCAACTGCACTTCTGTACCGCGGACAGCGATCTTCAGTTTGACGGACGGTTGCTAGTGGACGACCACCTCGCCACCGGGCTGCTTGCGGACGTCGCTGCAGACTTGCGTGTCGCCGCGGAAGTAGTTGCCCGGTTTCGGGTCGCCACCCGTGAGCGTGCAGGCGTAGCCCGGTAGCCAGCCGGCCACGGCGCCGTGAGTCCACTTCAAATGAGGTCCCCGCGCGCTGAACAGGCCGCCTGATACCGGAATACTGATGGAAATGTTCACACCATTGCCGGTCCCTCGATTGACGACGTTGACGCTCGGGTTCAGCCCCCAACCGGGCGAGGTCGAGATGATGACGCCCTCATCGTTCTCCCTAATCGCGGCCTCGATGGCGTCGCCGTACTTCTTGAGCGTCTCCGCCGCGTTCTCGAGACCGAAGTGGAGCACCACCACCGAGGTTCCCACTGCGATCAGCGCAGCCACGATGGTGGCGGCCATGCTCCCGGCAGTGATCGTCACCAGACCCAACTGCTTGGCCGTCTCGATGATGACGCCGATCCCCCCGGCGACGGCACCGAGAATGTCGATCGCATGGGCGAGGGCTCGGAGGTCGTCGTTCACCTGGGTGAGCAGACCCGTCTCGGTGGCGAGGTTCACGGTCAGCGGGGCGACCGCGGTGCCCTGCAGGTCGCCGGACGCCGTGGCCGGCACGACCGGATCCGGCGAGACGAACAGGCCGAGGGCGGGGCGGTAGTACCGCGCGCCGTAGTAGAGCAGCCCGCCGGCCGTCCGGCGCTGGCCGGTGTAGCCGATCGTGCTCTGGGCACTGGAGGGTCCGCCACTGCCCCACATCGAGTAGGCCGCCGCGGACAGCAATGACCCGGAGGCCGTGGTGAGCACGGTGACGCTGCCCAGGTGGTCGGTGTGCAGGAATGTGACCGCGGTGTTGTTGTCCCGCTGGGCCACGACCTGTCCGTTGAACGAGTAGAGCTTGCGCTGCAGCCCGTTGACCGT
>DASRHY010000322.1:0-21626 GCA_035650275.1 Kribbellaceae bacterium
GGCGCATCCAGGTCAGCGCGCAACTGCGGCCGCCGATTCTCACCGACCCCGACCCAGCCAACCCCCAGAGCCGGTTCTCGGCACTGCGGCAGTTCCGGGTGCTGGCATGCACGGCGGGTGGCGCGGTCACCTGTTCCGACCCGGCACAGTTCCAGGCCGTCTTCACCAGTGCAGCCGACGCGTTCCCGTCGGTCGCGCCGCGGCCGCGGGCGCCGGAACTGACGATCAGGTCCTTCGACGTACCGGACATCACGGCGACGCACCTGCGGCTTGAGGTGCTGACCAACCAGTGCACCGGTGCGCCGGACTACGCCGGCGAGCAGGATGCCGACCCACGGGCCAACACCGATTGCGCCACCGCCAGTCCGCAGGCAGGCAACGTTCGAGTGGCCGAGTTCCAGGCCTTTGCACAGTAGGAGGTAGCCACAGGCACGCATGAAGGGCACCTCACCCGTCAGTCCGGGTGAGGTGCCCTTCGGCCGCTTCGGCCCCCGCGCCATATCGGTCTGCGCACGCCGCGGGGCATCGCCGTACGGGCGCACGACCTAGGGCCCACGATCCCGCCAAGAGTAACTTGATTGATTCAAGAAAATGAGCCAGACTCCGGTGCGTGCCCACGGCTTCGGACTTCGAGCGCATGTTGCGAGGCGCTGACCTGCGTGTGACCCGTCCTCGGTTGGCGGTGCTGACTGCGGTGCACGACCATCCGCACGCCGACACGGACTCGCTGATCGGTGTCGTGCGTGAGGATCTCGGTGAGGTCTCCCACCAGGCCGTGTACGACGTTTTGCGGGCACTGACCACCGCGGGTCTGCTCCGGCGCATCCAGCCGTCGGGCTCGGTAGCCCGCTATGAGTCCCGGGTCGGCGACAACCACCACCACGTCGTGTGCCGGTCCTGTGGCGTCATCGCCGATGTCGACTGCGCCGTCGGCCACGTTCCCTGCCTGACCGCCTCCGGCG
The DNA here is from genome assembly GCA_035650275.1 of Kribbellaceae bacterium. Taxonomy (GTDB): domain Bacteria; phylum Actinomycetota; class Actinomycetes; order Propionibacteriales; family Kribbellaceae; genus DASRHY01. The sequence continues at coordinate 963 of DASRHY010000322.1, forward strand.
ACCACGGCTTCGTGATCGACGAGGCCGAGGTCACCTACTGGGGCCTGTGCCCCGACTGTTCGACCACATCCACTTCCTGAGCACACCATTGACCCCGGAAGGATTCATGTGTCTGACACCCCTGACGCCGTGATCGGTGAGATGAACGACGAGAGCGCGGGCGGGTGCCCCGTCTCGACCGGGCGCAGCAACCACCCGACCGAGGGCGCGGCCAACCGCGACTGGTGGCCGAACCAGCTCAACCTGAAGATCCTCCGGAAGCACCCCGCCGTGGCCAACCCCATGGGCGAGGACTTCGACTACGCCGCGGAGTTCAACAGCCTGGACCTCGATGCGCTGGCACGCGACGTGGACGAGGTGCTGACGACGTCGCAGCAGTGGTGGCCCGCCGACTTCGGCCACTACGGCCCGCTGATGATCCGGATGGCGTGGCACAGTGCGGGCACCTACCGCATCGACGATGGCCGCGGCGGCGCGGGCGCCGGCATGCAGCGGTTCGCGCCGCTGAACAGCTGGCCCGACAACGGCAATCTCGACAAGGCGCGCCGGCTGCTCTGGCCGGTGAAGCAGAAGTACGGCCGCAAGATCTCGTGGGCCGACCTGATGATCTTCGCGGGCAACCGTGCGCTGGAGACGATGGGGTTCAAGACCTTCGGCTTCGCCGGCGGCCGGCCGGACGTCTGGGAGCCCGACGAGGACGTCTACTGGGGCCCCGAGCGCACATGGCTCGGCGACGAGCGCTACACCGGTGACCGAGAGCTCGACACGCCGCTGGCCGCCGTTCAGATGGGCCTCATCTACGTCAACCCGGAGGGCCCGAACGGCGAACCGGACCCGCTCGCCGCGGCACGGGACATCCGCGAGACGTTCCGGCGGATGGCGATGAACGACGAGGAGACCGTCGCACTGATCGCGGGCGGGCACACGTTCGGCAAGACCCACGGCGCGGCCGACCCGGACGAGCACGTCGGCCCCGAGCCCGAAGGTGCATCCCTGGAGGAGCAGGGCTTCGGCTGGAAGAACGGCTTCGGCAGCGGCAGGGGCCGGGACGCGATCACCAGCGGCATCGAGGTCACCTGGACGGCCACGCCGACGCAGTGGAGCAACAGCTTCTTCCAGAACCTGTTCAGCTACGAGTGGGAGCTGACCAAGAGCCCTGCTGGGGCGAACCAGTGGCAGCCGAAGGAGGGCGCCGGGGCGAACACAGTGCCGGACCCCGAGGACGGCGAGCTGAAGCGGCCCCCGACGATGCTGACGACCGACCTCGCGCTGCGGTTCGACCCGGTCTACGAGCCGATCTCGCGTCGCTTCTACGAGAATCCGGACCAGTTCGCCGACGCGTTCGCCCGGGCATGGTTCAAGCTCACCCACCGCGACATGGGCCCGATCCAGCGCTACCTCGGTCCGCTGGTCCCGACCGAGACGCTGATCTGGCAGGATCCCGTTCCCGCCGTGGACCACGATCTCGTCGAGGCCGAGGACGTCGCCGCACTCAAGAGCCAGATCCTCTCCTCGGGCCTGTCCGTATCCCAGCTGGTCTCCACCGCCTGGGCGTCCGCCTCGACGTTCCGCGGCAGTGACAAGCGCGGCGGGGCGAACGGGGCGCGCATCCGCCTCGAGCCGCAGCGCGGCTGGGAGATCAATGACCCCGACACGCTGGCGTTGGTGCTGCGCACCCTGGAGGGGATCCAGGAGTCCTTCAACAGCTCCCAGTCCGGCGGCAAGAGGGTCTCGCTCGCCGACCTGATCGTGCTCGGCGGGTGCGCCGCCGTCGAGCAGGCTGCCAGGAACGCCGGTCAGGACGTCCAGGTGCCCTTCACGCCAGGCCGTACGGACGCCTCGCAGGAGCAGACCGACGTGGAGTCCTTCGCCGCGATCGAGCCGGTCGCGGACGGGTTCCGCAACTACCTCGCGAAGGGGCAGCGGCTGCCGGCCGAGTTCCTGCTGGTCGACCGCGCGAACCTGCTGACCCTGAGCGCGCCCGAGCTGACCGTCCTGGTCGGCGGCCTGCGCGTCCTGGGGGCGAACGCCAAGCAGTCCAAGCTCGGCGTCCTGACGTCGGCCGAGGAGTCGCTGACCAACGACTTCTTCGTGAACCTGCTCGACATGGGCACGGAGTGGAAGGCGACCTCGGAGGACGCCGAGACGTTCGAGGGCCGCGACCGCGCCACAGGCGAGGTCAAGTGGACCGGCAGCCGGGTCGACCTCGTCTTCGGCTCGAACTCCGAGCTGCGCGCAGTCGCCGAGGTCTACGCCAGCGACGACGCCCGGGAGAAGTTCGTGCAGGACTTCGTGGCCGCGTGGGACAAGGTGATGAACCTCGATCGGTTCGACGTCGCCTGATTTCCGACGTCCAGGCCGGCCGCTCGTCGGCCGGCCTGGACATCCTCGATCGACACTTGCGTCACCAGGACAGCCGGGCACTCACCGGTGCGCCGGCCTCAGGTGCTGAGCGGCGAGCCGCACCGGCGCGTTCGCGGCGCCGTACCCGTCGTACGAACCCCGCCGCTGCACCACCTCGAAGAAGACACTGCCGATGGTCTCGGTGTAGAAGTGCGTGAAGTCGCCGCTGTCGTCGCGGTCGTAGAGGACGCCGAGCCGCATCATCTCCTCGACTCGCCCGGGCGACAGGTCGAAGCGGGCCACCAGGTCGTCGTAGTAGCTCACCGGGATCGGCAACGGGCGCAGCCCGCGTGCTCGGGCGGCCCGGGCCGTCGCCATCACGTCGAAGCTGGTGAAGGCGACGTGCTGCGGGAACCCGTGTGGGTCGGTGAAGGCCAGCGGCGCCACATTCAGGGCGAGCCGGACGGCGCCGTCATCGGTGCGCACCACGTGGCTGCGGACCAGACCGGTCGGCGCGGCCACCTCCTGGCTGCTACCGGATCGCAGCACGAGGACGCTGCTGTAGAACAGCACCGCCTCGTCGAAGCTCTGCCAGGGCTGGGCAAGGTTGACGTGGTCGATCCCGGTCAGGAAGAGCTCCTGGGCAGGCGCCGACCCGCCCTCGAACTCGGAGACCCAGGTCGCGTCGTTCTCGGCGATACCCGCCAGGAAGACCTCCGTGCCGTCCGGCGACCGGAACGCCGGCAGCTCCTGCTCGTCGGCGCGGGTACGGCGGAAGACCGACGGCGCGTCGAGGTCACGGGCCCGGCTCGCGGAGGCTTCGGGGTCGGCGACCTCGAAGCCGACCGCCGCGAGGGTCGGCGCCAGCTCCCGTGCCTGCTGCTCGTTGCACACCACGCGCGCGCGTCCCTGGGTCCACAGCCGCACCGGCTTGCTGCGGTGCTGACCGCGGAAGGTGAACCCGAGCTGCCGGAGCACCGTGTCGACGTCACCTGCGTTCTCGGCCCTGACCTCCACGAAGTCGAAGGCGACGGGCTGGGCGACGTCCGGGAGGGTAGTAGGTCCGTCGGGCCGGCGACACCGCAGCGGCAGCCGGGCGACCTGGTCCTCCAGCCACGTGAGGGAGCGCTTCGCCTGCTGGGCGGTGCGCCGTACGTCGGTCTGACGGAAGGTGTCGTTGAAGACCTCGAGTGAGAGCGGTCCCTGATACCCCGCGTCGAGGACGTGACCGACGAAACGGTCCAGCTCGAAGGTGCCCTCACCCGGGAAGAGCCGGTGGTGCCGGCTCCAGGACAGGACGTCCATGGTGAGCGCCGGGGCGTCCGCGAGCTGCACGAAGAAGATCTTGTCGCCGGGGATCCGCTCGATCGCGGCCGGATCGTGCCCGCGGGACAGGATGTGGAAGCTGTCCAGGCAGACGCCGACGCTCGGGTGGTCTGCCAGCTCCACGATGCGCCACGACCGCCGGTAGTCGTCGACGAAGCGCCCCCAGGCCAGCGCCTCGAACGCGAGCCGCACGCCGTACGCCGCGGCCTCCTCGCCGAGCTGCCGCAGCTGCGAGGCCGACACGACGTCGTCGTCGACGGTCGCGGTGCCGACGTTGCTGCAGACCAGCATGGTGTCGATGCCGAGGCGCTGCATCAGGCCGAACTTGTGGCGCGCCCGGCGGAGTACGGCGGCGAACGCATCCTCGGTGACTCCCTCGGCGTCGCGGAAGGGCTGGTACAGATCGAAGGAGAGGCCGAGACGCCGTCCCAGCGCCACGATCTCGTCGGGACTCGCCGGGGAGGCCACGAGATCCGGTTCGAAGATCTCCACGCCGTCGAAGCCCGCCTCGGCGCAGGCGTGCAGCTTGTCGGTCAGGGTCCCGCTCAGGCAGACCGTGGCGATCGAGGTCCGTAGCGTCACGGCTCCTCCTTCTTCGACCGCCCCGGAGTGAGCAGGCGTGCGGGGTTCAGCACGAGCAGCTGGTGCAGGTCCGCGTCCGTGACGCCCGCGGCGAGCAGCATCGGCACGATCCGTCGTGAGATGTTCTCCGCGTGCCAGTGCGGCGCGTGCTGGGCACGCCAGGACGGTGGCGTGACCCGGCTGAAGAAGGCCGCGTCGTGCGAGAGCACCATGCTCTCGGCGTAGCCCCGGCGCAGCAGCTCGACGACGGTACCGACCCGGCGGTCGTCCGGCAGGACGTGCTCCATACCGAACCGGTCCATGCCGATCGTCGCCCCGGCGTCCATCAGCTCCCGGAGATAGTCCAGATCCTCGCTGTCCCCGCAGTGGCCGATGACCAGCCGGTCGGGCGAGACGCCGCGGTCGGTCAGGAACGCGAGCTGCGCGCGACCGTTGCGTGAGGCCGCGTGGGTGTGCGTCAGGATCGGGACACCGGTCCGCTCGTGGGCGGTCGCCGCCGCTGCCAGCACCCGCCGGACGTCCGGGGTCAGCCCGGCCCGGTCGGTCACGACCTTCACGACGGCGGCCCGCACGCCGGTGCCCGCGACACCCTCCTCGATGTCGCGGACGAAGTACTCCACCAGGGGATCCGGGCCGTCGACGAGAAGTCCCGGGCCGTGCGTGTGGAAGAAGGCCGGCAGTACGTCGGCCGTGTAGTAGCCGGTCGCCGCGACGAGCTGGATCCGGGTGCGGGCCGCTACCGCTGCCACGCGCGCGACATTCCGGCCCAGGCCGAGCACGGTGAGATCGACGACCGTGCGGATCCCCAGGTCCCACAGGCGTTCCAGGCCGGCGATCGCAGCCTCGACCGACGCCGCCTCGTCCCACTCCGGGTGAGGGAAGTTCAGGTCCAGCTCGGGGTGCCCGACGAAGACGTGCTCATGCATGAGCGTCACGCCGAGCCGGCCGACGGCGACCGGTCCCCGGAAGGTCTGGACCTCCCCCACCGCGCTCACTGCGCCGCGGCCCGGACGCCCTCGTAGACCTTCAGCTGCTCAGGCTTGAAGTTGTCGCGGAGGTAGGCGTCGGCCCGGGTGCGGAAGGCAGCGACGTCGACGTCCTCGACGACCTGGAAGTCTTTGCCCTGCTTCCACTCGGCGAGCTGCTTCTGCTCGTCCTGCGCGACGCAGTCCGGGACCTGGCTCACTGCGGTGTCGACCGCCTTTTGGACGGCCTGCTGCTGCTCGGCGGTCATCTCGTTCCAGACCTTGCCGACGATCACGAGGTTGGAGTTGGCCTGGTGCGAGGAGAGGCTGATGTAGTCCTGGACCTCGTCGAGGCTGATCGCGCCGATGTTGACGATCGGGTTCTCCTGCCCGTCCACGGTGCCCTGCTGCAGCGCCAGGAAAAGCTCCTCGTAGGCCACCTCCACGGGGCTCGCGCCGAGCGCCTTGGCATTCATCAGGAACTGCGGGGAGTTCGGGAAGCGCATCCGCAGCCCGCCGAGGTCGGCCGGTTTACGGATCGGCTTGTTCGCCGTGAACTGGCGCATGCCCGCCGACCACGCACCGAGCGTCTGAACGCCGGTCTTCTCGGCGAACCCCTCGATCAGTGCCTTCGCGGCGTCGCTGTCGAAGTACCGGTCGAGGTGGTCGCTGTCGTCGAACGCGTACGCGGCGTCCAGGGCGCTGACCGGCTCGTAGATGGCACCGAGCGCGGATGCGCCCTGGATGTCCATGTCGATGTCGCCGGAGACGACCGAGCTGATCCGGTCGGCGTCGCCGCCGAGCTGGCTGGCAGGGAAGATCTGCACGGTGACACCGACATCGGCCTTCGCCACCTCATCGGCGATGACCTTCGCGCCGCAACGGTGCTGCGGCTGCGCCTCGGTGTAGCTGTGCGCGAGCGTGATCTCCACGTCCCCGCCTCCGGCGCCGCCTTCTCCCCCGTCGTCGCCGCTGCAGGCGGTGAGTATCAGCAGAGTAGCCACGGCGCAGGCGACGAGCCTGACGTTCCCTTGCATGGTTCGAAGTGACATGTCTACCGCTTCCTCTCTCGGCCGGCTGTCCGACGCTGGGTGGTGACGGGATCGGTGCTCTGGATCTCGACCGCGACCATCTCGTCGAAGTCGCGGAACATGGCGTCGCGGTGGGCCTTCCTGCCGGTGATCAGCTCGAACGTGTCGGCCGCCTGATGGACGGCCATCCCGGCTCCGCTGAGGACCCGGCAGCCGCGGCCGGTGGCCACCTCGACCAGCGGCGTGACCAGCGGGCGGTACACGATGTCGGCCACCCACAGCGCCGGCCGGAGCAGCTCGACGGCGACCGGAATGCCGGGGTGGGCGGCCATCCCGACCGGGGTGGCGTTGACCAGACCCGAAGCCGTCGACAGCGCCGGGGAGACGTCGGCCTCGTCCAGCACGGTCACCACGGCACCGGCCCTCAGCCCGGCGACGGACCGGGCCAGCGCCTCGGTGCGCTCGTTGCGGGAGTCGTAGGCCCACAGCTCCTGTACGCCGAGCCGCACCAGGCCGTGCGCGACGGCGGTCCCCGCACCGCCGGCGCCGAGGAGCACCACCGTCGCCAGATCGGCGTCGGGCAGACCGTCACGGAAGGCCCTGGCGAAGCCGGTGACGTCCGTGTTGTGCCCGACGGACACGCCGTCGTGGACGAGGATCGTGTTGAGGGCGCCGATGGCTTCGACGGCCGGAGTGACGCTGTCCACCAGCGGGACCATCGCCTGCTTGACCGGATGCGTGACGTTCAGGCCGTCGAAGCCCAGCCGCACCGCGGCGTCCAGCAGCCTGCGCAGCGCGTCGGGGCCGAGCTGGCCGTCGCCGAGCTCGACGGCCTTGTAGACGTAGCGGAGCCCGTGCCGTCCCGCCTCCCGCTCGTGCAGCTCCGGGGTCAGCGAGGGCGTCACCCCCTGCCCGAGGAGTCCGGTCAGGAACGAGCGCCGGGCGTCGGCGGGCGCCCGGGTCACAATCCCAGCTCCCGGGGCAGGTAGAGGATCGCGTCGGGCCAGAAGATGATCGCGAAGCACAGCAGGACCAGCGGCACCATGAATGGGAGCGATCCCCAGAACACCTCCGACATGCGGGCTTTCGCGATGGCCTGGAGGACGAAGATGACCGTGCCGACCGGCGGCGTGAGCAGCCCGATCATCTGGGACAGGATCATCAGCACGCCGAGCGCGATCGGGTCGACGCCGTACGTCTCGCTCAGCGGTAGCAGGATCGGAACGGTCAGTGTGAGGACCGCGATGGCATCGAGCGCGGTGCCGAGCACCAGCGACAGCGCGAGAACCAGCAGCAGGAAGACAGTGGGGTCACTGGTCAGTCCGAGGACGAGCTCGGAGATCTCCTGGGGCACCCGCTCGCGGGCGAAGATGTAGCCGAGCAGGTTGGCGGACGCGACGATCAGCATGATGGCGCCCGTGGTCAGCACCGCCTCGGTGAGGACCTTGGGCAGGTCACGGAGACGCAGCGTCCGGTAGGCGAACCCGATGAGCGCCATGTACGCCGCCCCGACCGCGGCCGACTCGGTCGGGGTGAAGAAGCCGGCCAGGATGCCGCCGAGGATGATCACCGGCGCACCGAGCGGTGCGATGACGCGGCGCCCGGTCTCCCACACCCGCGCCCAGCTGAACTCGGTGCGGACGATGTTGTCCTCGCGCCGGACCCAGAAGAACACCACGATGCAGAGCCCCAGCGCCATCAGCAGGGCAGGAACGACGGAGGCCGCGAACAGCGCTCCGGTGGAGACCGCCGCCAGTCCGGCGTAGATGACCGCCGGGATACTCGGCGGCATGACCGGGGCGATCAGCGCGGCGGCGCCGGTCACCCCGAGGGCGAACCGCTTGGAGTAGCCGCTGCGCAGCATCGCCGGGATCTCGAGCTTGCCGAGGGCCGCGGCGTCGGCGACCGCCGACCCGCTCATCCAGGAGAAGCCCACGCTGACGCCGACGCTGACGTAGCCGAGGCTGCCCCGGACGCGACCCATCAGGGCGAGCGCGAAGTCGAAGAGCCGGTCGGCGATGCCCGCGTGGTTGGCGAGACATCCGAGCAGGATGAACAGGGGTACGGCGAGGAGGGGGAAGCTCGCCGTCGACTGGGCGACCAGGCGCAGCGCCAGGCCGAGCGACTGGCCGGTCGTGAGCATGTAGACGATCGACGGGCCGATGAAGGCGAACGCGACAGGCACGCGGATGACCAGGAGCAGCGTGATGAGCAGGCAGAGGACGAGGACGCTCATGCGGCGGCGACCTCCGCGTCCTCGGCGTCGGTCTCCGGCACGCCCAGCACGGCGAAGCGCACGGCGGCGACGATCGCCCGGAGGGTGCTGGACACGAAGCCGATCAGCGAGATGCCGTAGAGCCAGGACATCGGCATCCCGAGGGCGGGCGACTTCAGGATCCCCTGGTCCAGGGTGAGCTCCCAGGCCGTCACGGTGAGCGCGGCACCGGCCGCCGCCACGACCAGGCAGGAGATCACCCGCACAACCCGTCGTACGAGTGGCGACCGGACGGCGTCGACCATCTCGATAGAGATGTGCGAGTCGGTGCTGACCAGTACGCCGGCCGTCACGAAGGTGAGCCACACGAGGCAGAAGCGGGCCAGCTCGCCGGTCCAGGCCCAGCCCTCGACGGGCAGGTAGCGCTGCAGGGCCTGCACCAGGACGAGGAAGAAGATCAGCAGCAGCGCGGCCACCCCGATGGCGATCTCGACAGCGGTCAGCGCACGGACCGTGCGGGCGGCCCAGGGCGGCGGCTCCGCCAGGAAGCCGCGCAGGCCGCGGCGCGGTGAGTCGGTCGTCACAAGGCCGAACGTAGGGATTGTGCGATCTGGACGGCAATGGGTTGCCAACCAGTTGCCATCAGATGTTCAGTGGGGCATGGACCGGCCCACGATCTACGACGTCGCGACCGCGGCCGGCGTCGCGACGTCCACGGTGTCGCGGTCCTTCTCCACGCCCAACCGCGTCAACGCGGAGACCCGGCAGCACGTGCTGGCCGTCGCCGCCCGGCTGGGGTACCGGCCGAACCCGCACGCTCGCGCGCTACTCTCCGGCCGTCACCACACCGTGGCGATGGTGGTCTCAGACATCACCAACCCGCACTACTTCGAGCTCATCCGCGGCGCGGAGATGCGGGCCAAGGCCTCCGAGTACACACTCGTACTGGTCAATGCCGAGGAGTCCCCGCGGATCGAGTACGACCAGATCCAGCGTCTGGTGCCGGCGGTGGACGGGTTCGTCCTCGCCGCGAGCCGGCTGCCGGACGAGAACCTGACCCAGATCGCCGCGCAGCGCCCGACGGTGCTGATGAACCGCCAGGTGCGCGGCCTGCCGAGCGTCGTCCTCGACCACGTGTCGGGATGCCGCCAGATCGTGGAGCATCTCGCATCCCTCGGCCACCGGCACCTGGTCTACCTTGCCGGCCCGGAGAACTCCTGGATGGCCGCGACCCGGTGGTCGGCGCTCCGCCACGCCGCCGACGCGCTGGGGCTGCGGTCCCAGCGGATCGGGCCGTTCACCCCGAAGGTCTCCCAGGGCGGGCCGGCCGCGGACGGCGCCCTGCACTCCCGGGCGACCGCGATCGTCGCGCACAACGACCTGCTGGCGATCGGCGTCCTGCAACGCCTGCGGCAACGTTCGGTGCGCGTACCGGAGGATGTCAGCGTCGTGGGGTTCGACGACATCTTCGCCGCCGAACTGTGCACACCGAGCCTGACCACCTTGGGTGGCGCGCACGCCGAGGTCGGCCGGGCCGCGGTCGAGATCCTGCTGCAGGCCAACGGTCCGGCCCGCGACGGCGCTGACCCGCCGCAGGTCGCGTTGCCCACCGAACTGATGCTGCGCAGCTCGACCGCCGACGCGCGCGAGACCCCGGCGACCTGACCGCCCCGGGCAGTCGAGGCCTTGCGCGCCGGGCCGGTTGACCGGGACGAATCGATGTGTCAACGTTTACATGTGTCAACGTTTACACATCGCTTCCGCCTAGGAGACCCGATGAGGACCAGGATTCGCACAGCTTTGGCTGCCGGCTCGCTCGCTGCCGTGCTGGTGGCTGCCGCGGGGTGTGAGGGCGACGACGGCTCGGAGGTCGCCGCCGGCGGGGAGATCGTCATCACCTGCGAGCCGTGCGCGCTCACGCCGACCGCCGGGGACACGTTCGGGCGGTACCGCAAGGAGCTGACGGCCGCGTTCAACCAGAAGTACAAGGGCCGCTACCGGATCGAGTCGAAGCCGTACGTGCACACGAACCTCGATGCCGAGTCCGCCGCGCACTACCAGCGGCAGGCGGCGACGGACACGCTCCCCGACCTGTTCATCGAGGCCTCCCCCACAGTCCAGGCACTGGCCCGTACCGGCAAGCTGTTCGACTTCGCGGACGCCCTGGAGCGCGACCAGGCGTGGCGGGAGACGTTCAAGCCCGATGTTTTCACCAGCCTCACCGACGCGGACGGACACGTCTGGGGAGTGCCGGAGCAGGTCGACACTGTCGGGATCTTCTACAACAAGAAGCTGTTCCAGAAGGCCGGCATCACGGCGTTCCCGACGACCTGGGACGAGCTGAGGACCGCCGCGGCGCGGCTCGAGAACGCCGGTGTGATCCCGTTCGCGATGGACGGCGACTGGGTCACCCAGCTCTGGTGGGCCAACCTGATCGGTACGACGCCGGGTGGCGCCGAGTTCCTCGAGGAAGGCATCAAGAACGGCGAGTACGCCGGCAACCCAACCGTGGTCCAGGCGACCGAACAGCTGAAGAGCCTGCACACCGATGGGTTCGTGAACTCTGACGCCTTCACCGGCGACTACGACCGCGCCGCGCAACCGTTCCTCGGCGGGCAGGCGGCGATGATCGCCAACGGTCCATGGATGATCCCCGACATCGAGGGCGCGAAGGTCGAAGCCGGCTACGCCGCCTCCCCCGGCGACGGCCTGATCGTCTTCTCCGGTGCCGGCTGGGCCAGCGGCGCCAAGGACGACGCGAGCCGTGAAGCGGTCGTGGAGTTCAACCGGTTCCGCACGTCCCAGGAGCAGGTGTTCCGCAAGGCGGTCGTGACGGGCGGGTACTGGCCGACCACCTTCGAGCCGACGGCCGCGCAGCTGAAGCAGCTCGAGCCACTCGCGGTCCGGCTCGTGCAGCAGGCCGGCCAGGTCACGTACACCTACCCGCACGCCAAGTTCGCGGCACCGCTCGCGTTCCACACCGCGTGGATCAACCAGTGGCCCGCCTACGTCCAGGGCAAGCTGTCAACCGAGGACTTCCTCGGCAAGCTCTCCGACGCGGTCCGGCGGCAGCGATGACCAGTACGCCGGCAACGGTGACCGCACCGGCTCCGCGACCGACCACAGCCGCCGCTCCCAACCCCCCGAGCGTGCCGCCGCGGCGCGAGCGCCGTACCGGCCGGCTGGAGAGTGCCCAACCCGGAACGAGGCTCGGGATCGCGCTGTCCCTACTGCCCGGCGCGGTGTTGTTCACCGTGTTCTACCTCGTGCCACTCGTCGTCGTGGTGGTCACATCGCTGTCCGACTGGGGCCCGATCGAGCTCACCTTCACGTGGACGCAGAACTACCGGCTGCTGCTCACCGACGACATCTTCTGGACGGCGTCGCGCAACACGGCGGTTTTCCTCGCGGCGGCGGTGCTCATCCAGGTGCCGGTCGGCGTCGCGGCGGCCGTCATCCTCGCCCGGCGGGTGCGCGGCTGGCGGCTGCTGCGGACACTGTTCTTCCTGCCCAACGTCGTGTCGTACGCCGCGTTGGCGCTCGTCTACGTGACGTTCTACAACCCGCGGTACGGCCCGCTGAACCAGCTGCTCAGCGGGCTCGGGTTCGACGGCAGCAGGGACTGGCTGTTCGACGTCGACACCGCCCTTCCCGCCGTCGCGGCGACCTGGCTGTTCACCGCCGGCGTGGTGATGATTCTGGTGATGGCGGAGATCGAGGCGATCCCGGCCGAGATCTACGAGTCGGCCCGGGTGGACGGCGCGTCCCGGTGGCAGCTCACCCGGCACATCACGCTGCCGCTGCTGCGCAACGTCGTCGGGGTCTGCCTGATCCTTGTTCTACTCGGGACGCTGGCCTACTTCGACGGCGTCTACATCATGACCGGAGGCGGCCCGGCCGACCGGACGTTGACGCTCAGCCTGTACGCGTTCCAGGAGTACTCCAACAGCGACTGGGGCTACGCGAACGCCATCGGCGTCGTACTGATCGCCGCCGGCCTGCTCGGCATCCTGCTGCTGCGACGCGTGTTCCGGCTCGGGGAGCGTGATCTCTGATGGCCGCACGAGTGCTCGGTGCCCTCGGTCGATGGGGCTTCCTCGCGGTCGTCGGTGTCGCCTGCCTGGTCCCGGTCGGCTGGGTCGTGGTCTCGTCGTTCAAGACCCAGGCGCAGATCTTCTCGCGCGGGGATCTCCTCCCGAACCCGTTCACCCTGGAGGGGTACGTCGCGCTGTTCACCGAGATCGAGATCGCCGGGTACCTGGGCAACACGCTGCTCTACGCGGTCGCCGGGACGGCCGGAGCCCTGGTGACCGGACTGCTCGCCGCCTACCCGACCGCGCGGATGCGCTTCCCGTTCCGGCACAGCCTCACCGTCATGTTCACGATCGCCCTTGCGATACCGGTCGTGGGCCTGATCGTGCCAGTGTTCGTGATCATGCGAGATCTGGGACTGTTCGACTCCAGGCTGGGCCTCGTCGTGTTCTACAGCGCGATGTGGTTCCCGCTGTCGTTCGTCATCCAGCGGGTGTACCTGTCGGGGCTGCCGCCCTCGCTGGAGGAGGCGGCGAGGCTGGACGGGGCGAGCTACGGGCAGCTGCTCCGCCTGGTCATCCTGCCGCTGTCCAGGCCGGGACTCGCGACCGCGGGGGTACTCGTGTTCATCAACATCTGGAACGACTTCCTGTTCAACCTGTTGCTCGCTCCGTCCAGTGAGCACCAAGGGGTCCAGGTCGGACTCTCACTGTTCAAGAACCAGTTCAACACCGACATCACCGCGATCCTGGCCGGCACCACCGTGGTGATGGCGATCCCGGTCCTGACATTCGTGATCCTGCAGCGGCAGGTCATCACCGGACTCACCGCGGGAGCAGCCAGATGACACCGCCGACGAAGGGTGACGGACAGGACGGGAAGTCGGGACCGACCCTGCACGATGTAGCGGCGCAGGCCGGCGTGTCGACAGCCACGGTCTCACGGGTGCTGCACGGGAAGGGCTACGTCTCCGACGCGACCCGGCGGCGGGTCGAGAAGGCGATGCGCCAGCAGGGCTTCCGTCTCAACGCGGTGGCCTCGGGGCTGAAGCGCGGCAGCACCAGGACGATCGGGGTGCTGCTGCACGAGACGCTGCCGAACCCGTTCTTCGCCGAGGTCGCGCTGGGCGTCGAGCATGCCGCCACCGAGCACGGCTACAACGTGCTTGTGTACAACGCGCGCGGTTCGGCCGAGCACGAGCGAACCGGCGTGGACGCGTTCCTGTCCCAGCGCGTGGATGCCATCGTGTTCGCCAAGGCGGTCGACGCGCGCAACGTCGAGCTGGTCCATCGCGCCGGCGTGGTCGTGGTCGAGGTCGAGAAGCCGAGGTTCCGCGGCGCCGGCGTGGTGCTCGTCGACAACTACGTCGGCGCGACCGCGGCGATGCGGCATCTGCTGGAGCTCGGACATGAGCAGATCGGCTACATCGGCGACCCGGCGCCCACCGATCCGGAGATGGCAGGAACCGCGCGGGTGATCGCCGAGCGGCTGGCCGGCTACCGGGACGTGCTCGAGGAGCACGGGTTCGGTGGTGACGACTCCCGCGTGGTGCTCGGTGAGTATTTCCTCGACCCCGGCTGGCCGAGCCTGCGGACCGGGTACGACTACATGTCCCGGCTGCTCGACCGGTCTCCCGAGGTCACGGCCGTCTTCGCGGCATCCGACCTGCTCGCCGCCGGTGCCCTGCAGGCCCTGTACGAGCGACGGATACGGGTGCCCGACCAGGCGTCGGTCGTCGGCTTCGACGACACCCACGCCCAGCACCTCGCGCCGCCGCTGACGACCGTGCGGCAACCGATGTTCGAGATGGGCGTGGAGGCCGCCGGCCTGGCCATGAAGCTCGAGCCCCGCACCAGTAGCGAGGTGTGGCTGCAGACCGAGCTCGTCGTACGGCAGTCGACCGGTCCGCCGCGACAGGTCTGACGCACCGCGGATCACTCCGGACCGGGAGCCCGGGCCGGACAGGCACGCGTGTTCGAGGCGACCACCGACACCTCCGGGGAGACCAGATGAACCAGCACGCAACGAACGTCGACGACGCCGGGCACCGGGACGCGGTCACCGGCCGGCACTACGAGCTGATCGCGCCGACAACAGGCCGGACCACGGAGCAGCCGGTCGCACAACCCGGACCCGGCCAGGTGCTGATCCAAGTCATCGCCAGCGGAGTCTGCGCGAGCGACCTGAGCACCTGGTCCGAGCGCCTCCCCCAGTACCCCGTGCGGCTGGGACACGAGCCGGTCGGCACCGTGCACACCACCGGCGCGGGGGTCGACCTGCCGGTGGGCACGCTGGTGACGGGCCGGGTCGAACCAGCCTTCGCGGACTTCGTCATCGCCGACCTCCGCGACCTCGTGCCGGTTCCCGCCGGCATCGACCCGCAGCACGCGCTGGGCGAGCCGTTGGGCTGTGTCGCCGAGGCGCTGCGCCGCAGCTCGGTCCACCTCGCGGACCGCGTCGCGGTCATCGGCCTCGGCTTCATGGGGCAGTGCATGGTGCAGCTGCTCGCCCGCTCCGCGACGGCCCGCGTCACCGCCATCGACCTGCGCCAGGACGCCCGTGCCCTCGCCGCGAGTCTCGGCGCCGACGACGCGTACCACCCCGACGAGCTGCCGGCCTTCCTGCGCGCAGGCGACGGCCTCGATCTCGTCGTGGAGGCGACCGGCAGCCAGGCCGGCCTGGACCTCGCGACCGAGCTCGTCCGGCCGCACGGCATGGTCTCGATCCTCGGCTTCCACCAGGGTGCCCGGACGGTGGACGCCGAGACCTGGAACTGGAAGAGCATCGACGTGATCAACGCCCACGTCCGGGACCGGGACCTGCTCCGGGAGAGCACCCGCGCCGCGCTCGACATGCTGGCGGCGAAGCGCATCGACATCGCTCCGCTCGTCACCCACCGTTTCCGGCTCGACCAGGTCGACGACGCATTCGCCGCACTACGGGCCAAGCCGGACGGTTTCGTCAAGGCCGTCATCGTGAACGACGGCTGACCGACACTCAGCGGCTCTCCGGCCGATCGGTGTCAGCTGCCCGCCGTCAGACTCGCCGGCACGACGTCCAGCGTTGCCGCCGAGACCACATCTCCCTTCGCCCGGTATGCCTCGGTCGCCGCCGCGGCCTGCACCGCCGCATCGCTCGCGTCGCCCCTGGCCGTCAGTACGGCAGCCAGTCCGGCATGCGAAAAGCCGAGCAGCTCGAGGTCGTCGGTGCTCCTGGCCAGCTCGAGCGCGGCGCGGGCCAGCTCCTCCGCACCAGCGACGTCACCAGCCGCGAGCCGGCAGGGCACCCGAGTGCCGCGCCACGCGATCTGCGACGCGAGGTCGCTCTCGGCGGCGTTCCGCTCCGAGGAGACGGTGAGCTCCTCCGCCTCGGCGAACCGGCCCTGCGCGACCAGGGTCCGGGCCAGGTACGCGGCCACCGTCGACATCCCGGCGCGCTCACCCATCTCACGCAGCGTCTGGTAGCCCCAGCGGAGCTCCTCCTCGGCCTCACGGGGCTCGCCGACGAGCAGCAGTGCCATCCCGGAGAACACCGTCCAGTGCGCCCGGCTGAAGGTAAGGCCGAGCTCCTCGTGCCGCTGCCGGCCGCGCTGCAGGTAGGACCGCGCGATCTCGGGCCGGCCGGCGATCGCGGACAGGTACGCGAGCACGACGTACACCGCCGCCTCCACCCGCCGGGAGCCCTGCAGCAGCAGGTCCTGGCAGCGCACGATGGCCTCCGGCGCCGGGGTCGGCCCGAGCGCCAGACAGGAGGCGAACCAGACCGAGATCGTCGACTCCTCCCTGGTCTCGCCGGCGCGTCGCGCATGGGTGAGGGCCCGGTCCAGCGCCAGCGACGTGGCGCCGTAGGAGCAGGCCAGCCAGTCGAGCTCGGCGCGCAGCCGCCAGACCCGGGCGAGGCCGCTGTCGTCCGCCTGGTCGCTGAACACGCGGTACGCCTGGTCGGTGGCCTGGGTCAGCGACCCGGCCGCGCCGTCGGGCCGGGTCTGCAGCCGGATCACCTGCTGGTCCAGCCCGGCGAGCTCGGCGAGCGCGAGGTCGCCGGCCGCGGCGGCATGCTCGATCGCCTCCGACAGCACCCGGTCGGCGTCGTCGAAGCGGCCGCCGGCGACCAGCGCAGCGCCGAGGTCGCGCAGCAGGCCGGGCCGCTCCGGATCGGTGGCCGGTAGCAGCTCCACCGCGCGCTCGAGCAGGTTCGACGCCGCGGACATGTCGTCGCGGGCCAGCGACCGGCGACCGGCGATGGACAGCCACTGGCCGGCGCGGGCACCGAGTGCCCGGCCGCGTACGTCGACCCGGCCGAGCTCGCGCAGCTGCCGCACGGCCTGCTCCAGGTGGTAGCCGATGATCTCCTCGTACTCGGCCGACCGCGCGCCGACCCTCGTCTCCAGCCAGCCGGCGAACCGCTCGTGCAGTCCCGCGCGGATCTCCTTCGGCACGCTCGCGTACGCCGCGTCGCGAGTCAGGATGTGGAAAAAGCGGAAGGTGTCAGCACCACCGAAGCCGGGGCCCACCGGACGGACCAGCTGCTTGGCGACCAGTGACCGCAGGTGCTGGTCCATCGCGGGTGCCGCTTCGCCCGCGAGCAGCTCGAGCGCATCCCGGTAGAACTCGCGGCCCATCACGGCCGCCCGCTGGATCAGGGATCGTTCGGCCGGGTCGAGCCGCTCGAGCCGGCTCGCGAGGATCGCCGTCACACTGGCCGGCACCACCAGCTCGCCGAGGTCGGCGGACGCCGCCCAGCCCTGCTCGGTCCGCACCACCGCGCCGTCGTCGACCAGCATCCGGACGAGCTCCTCGACGAACAGTGGGTTCCCGTCGGCCGCCGTCACGATCCGCGCCGCGACCGGCTCCGGCAGGCGGGTGCCGTCGAGCAGGTGGTCGAGCAGGACATCCATCTCGCCGCTACCCAGCGGCCCGGGGGTGAGCCGGACCGCGCCGTGGACGGCGGTGCACCAGCCCGGCACGATCTCGTCCAGCTCCGGACGGGCCGTGCAGACCAGCAGCAACGGCACTCCCGCGGCGAGCGTCGCGACGTGCTCGACCAGGTCCAGCAGAGCGGGCTCGGCCCAGTGGATGTCGTCGAACAGCACCACCAGCGGCCGGCCTGACCGCGCGACCGCCTCCAGCAGCCGGCGCACCGCCCAGGCGATCTCCATCGTCTGAGCGGTCTGTGCCGACAGCCCGATCGCGCCGGCCACGACGTCGGCGACGTGCTGCGCATCGGTGTCGACCGGGTTCCCGCCGTCGGGCTCGGTCGGCCGGACCTCGAGCAGTGCGAGGATCCTGGAGCGGGCGAACTCCGGGTCGTCGGTCGTCGTCACGCCCGCCAGGTCCCGGACGATCTCGGCGATCGGCCAGTACGTCGCGCCGTCGCCGTAGGACAGGCATCGCCCCCGGGTCACCCGGGCGCGACCGGAGATCCGGTGCACGAACTCGCGCGTCAGCCGCGACTTCCCCAGCCCGGCCGGCGCGACGATCGCCACCAGCCGCGTCGCCGGACTCAGGCTCTGCGCGAACGACCGCTCGAGCATCGCCAGGTCCTCCTCGCGGCCGACGATCGGCGAGTCGAGGTGCCGTTGCAGCCACGGCGCGTCCGGGGTGACGTCGAGCAGATGCCAGGCCGGCACCGGCTGCGACTTGCCCTTCGCGGCGAACGGGACGGCGGACTCAGCGGTGACCGCGTCGCGGACCAGCCGGTACGTCGTCTCCCCGAGCAGGATGTCGCCCGGACCGGCGTGCTGCTCGAGCCGCGCCGCGACATTGATCGCGTCCCCGGTGACGAGGCGTTGGTCGGCCACCGCCTCACCCGCGACCACCTCGCCGGTGTTGACCCCGATCCGGTTGGCGATCGTGACGCCCCAGCCGGCGCTGACCTCCTCGTTCAGGCGACGGAGTGCCGCGCGCATCTCGTGCGCCGCGCGGACGGCCCGCAGCGCGTCATCCTCGTGCAGCCGTGGCACGCCGAACACCGCCATCACGGCGTCGCCGATGAACTTCTCCACCGTGCCGCCGTGGCGATCCACCACCCGGCGCATCTCGTCGAAGTAGAGCGACATCACGCGTCGTACCGACTCCGGGTCGAGCCGCTCGCCCAGCGCGGTCGAGTCGACGACGTCGCAGAAGATCACCGTGACGGTCTTTCGCACCTCACGCGAAGCGTCCGTCGCGGCGGGCATCGGCGCACCGCACTGCGGGCAGAACCGTGCCGCGGGCGCCGTCTCCTGCTGGCAGCGCTCACACCGGATGGTCGCGGCCGGATCGGCGTCAGGGGCCGAAGGTGACCACGATGTCGTCATCAGTGGCCGTCACGCCGTTCGTGGTATCGGTGATCGTGTTCTGCGCGAACGTCGCCGAGAGCGCCACCAGCGACTGGCCCGGCGGGCAGGCGAAGTCTCCGGTGCCTACCGCCGCGGTGTCCAGCACCACGGACCCGCTGATCCTCCCGTTCTGGTCGGACGTCAGCGTGCTCACCGTCGAGACCGGGGCGGTCACCGTCACCTTGTTGCCGGCCCGCGGCTGGTTCGACGCCGTGTTCACGCAGCCGAACGTCGCGGTCACGACGGACTGCAGCCGGTAGGTGACGTCGGGTGCGCCGATCCCGACCTCGGTCCAGGTGAACAGCAGGTCCGGCAGGTCGGCCGACGCGGCCGCGGCTGCTGCTTTGGCGGTCGTAGTCGCTGTGCCGCTACTGATGGTGACGGAGAATGACTTGAAATGCGGGAAGTTCGCGGACACCGCCTCGGTCGTGCCGACGATCCCGATCAGGAATGCGGTCGCGAGAGCGGCTCCCCACCGCACTATGCGAGCAATCCGGTACGGCGCGTGCTTGTCCATCGTCCCCGCCCTTTCGGCCACGCCGCCGCATGCGACGGCATCGTCATCATCACGCCCGTCAGATGTCAGGAATGAACCCAGATCCCATCGCATCAGGTTCCGCGTGACCGTGGCGTGACCGGTTGACCGCGCTGCCGAAGGTTTCGGTGGTCCGCACCGTGTCTCACCGCGGGTTCCGCGGGTTACCGTTGCTGCGGGGGTAGGGATGGCTCGCAACCTTTCGCTTCGGCTGCTCGACCGCTTCGGACTGTTCGACGACCAGGGACCGGTGCCGGTCCCGGCCGGCTCGGAGCGGGTGCTCGCCTTGCTGGCCGTCGACGGCCGCACACTCGGGCGCGTCCGGCTGGCCGGCGCGTTGTGGCCGCACACGACCGATCGCCGGGCTCAGGCCTGCCTGCGTTCGGCGTTGCGCCGGCTGCCCGCCAGGGCTCGCGCAGCCGTTTCCGTCGACCCGGCGGTCGTCGCGCTGTCCGCCGGCGTGCTGGTTGACATGCGCGCAGCGCAGCAGCTCGCGCACCGGCTGATCGCCCCGGCCGGACGACCCACCGAGGCCGACCTGGACGCGGCCACGATCGCCACGCTGACGTCCGAGCTGCTACCTGACTGGTACGAGGACTGGGTGGTCTCCGCCGCCGAGGGCTGGCGGCAGCTCCGCATGCACGCCCTGGAGGCGCTCGCGGACCACCTCGCCTCGTCGGGACGCTACGGCGAGGCCATCGAGGCCGCCCTCGCCGCGGTGGGCGCCGATCCGCTGCGCGAGAGCGCCCGCCGTGCCCTGATCCGGGTACACCTCGCCGAGGGAAACCGGTCGGAGGCGCTGCGAGAGTTCGACCGGTACAGGCGGCTGCTCGGTACCGAGCTCGGCCTCCAGCCGACCGCTGCATTGCATCGGCTCGTCGACCTGCCGACCGGACCGGTGAAGATCCGATCCGCCTGAGTACTGACGATGGCCGGGACGACGACCTCCGCCGTCCGGTCCCGCCGTTCGAGGCGTGACCGTCTCGTCAGGACGCCGCGGTGAGCCGATCCCTGAACTGACGTGGTCCGAGGACCCGGGCGCCGAGCGCGGTGACCCGCTCCCGCAGTAGCCGGTCGGCCGTCACCACCGTGACCGGCCGGCGCTTCCCGGCCGCCTCGGCCGCCACCACTCGGACGATCTCGTCGTCGCCCGAGCCGGCGGCATGCACCACCTCGACGCCCGCGTGGACACCGGGCGCCACACCCTCGCGGGCCTGGCCTTCCACGACGAGAACGATGTCCACGGTGTCGTCGGTACCGTCGGTGATTGCCTTGAGCAACCGTCGTACGGCGGCCGGCCGGTCGCGCCACCAGCC
>DASRHY010000323.1:0-7349 GCA_035650275.1 Kribbellaceae bacterium
CGACGGCGCATAGGCGCAATCGAAGACCCGGCCCATGCCGCCGTGCCGCAACAACGCCATGTCGTCGATGCTGTCCGCGCCGGCGACCATCCCCGCGACCAGCGAGGACACCTTCAACCCGGCGTTCGCGCCCCGGTCCGTCGGCACGCTCAAATGCTCATCGCCGAGCTCGCGCAGCCCGACACGCTGCGCCAAAGCCAGCACCGGGACCAGCCCGGCCGACGACACGAGATTCGGCTCATCGAAGACCGCCGCCGCGACCGGGCGAGTATGAGACAGTTGCATCTACGAGATGCCCTTCGTGCTGTGGAAACGGAACCTTAGACAAGTCCCACCTTCCCAGTACGCAAGGGCATTCTCGCGTTACGACCCGCTCGCCAAACTCCGACGATCGGTGGATCCGGGTTAATCCGCAGGTCAGCGTTCCACGTCTCGACGGCTGGGTCCCGCCGGCCGAGGTGGGTTGCTTGGTAGCGAGGTGGAGGTCAAGGGCTTGCGCGTCCGCGAAGCGGCCAGCCCGCGGGAGGGACTAAGTTAGTCAGGGACACGCGTTGCGAGACGTTCCGCGAGGCGGGCGTGCCGGAACTCGTACGCCATCCCAGCCTGCCGCATTACCCCGCGCTGGTATGCGTCCTCTAAGAATCGCAGGGGCCGCCGGGGAAGTACGTCACCGTGAGCCAACAGTGCGACCGCCAGGCTATATGTGGGAGCGGCGGCCAGTCTCAGCGCGAACCAACAGGTTGCCATCACGGCAACAGCCCCAACCAGGAACGAGGCGGCGACAAGGATAGTCGGGGTGTTGATCGCGGCGGGATCAGCTCGGGTGGCGATGATCGCAACTCCGACCACCACTCCGACGAGAAGCCCGGTGACGAGTCCAGTGCCGAGCCCGACGAGGAGGACGGCGCTGGTATCGGTCCTGAATGCCGAAAGCGGGGTCACCGCGTCGCGCTGCTGTCGAGAGAAGGCGGTGGTGAGGCCAAACGCGACCGCGGCGAGGGCTCCACTTCCGAGCGCAATCGCGAGGCTGAACGCGAGATTGCCTGCCAGCGTGGCGAAATCCTGATACGTGAACCAATCCGCCACGGCTGCGGCGAGCCAGGGAAGCACAGCCACGATCCCTACGACGAGCCCGGGTCGACGGCCGGACTTGAGTCCGCGCGCCAGGTCTGGCCTGGCAGGCCAGCTCCACTGTGACGGCGTGGCCGGGGCGACGCTTGTCGATCGGGCCGCGATCGTGACCGCCAAGGCGACCCCGGCGCCAGCTATGAGTGCCAGCCACCATGGGGCGAGGATCAGGCAGAGCACTGTGGTTCCGAGCCCGGCGGGGAGTCCGCGGCCTAGTCCGGCAATGATGCGGCGTTGCCGCGGGCGCAGGCACAGCGGCAGTCGCCACCACGCGATCGCGCCGGGGCCGAGGATGGCCTGATGGTCGGCGAAGAAGGCGAGCCATCGGCGTGCCTGTGCCGGAGTGGTGTCAGCCGGGTCGTGTCCGTAGACCGCCGGGATCAGGCCATCGAGGAGCCTGTCCTCGATCTCGACCGCGGCGGTGTAGCTGGTCAGTTCGCCGGGGTCGGAGCCCGGTGCCTGGTACACGGTACGGGCCAGCGACAGCATAAGCGGGCTGCGCAGTGCCTCCTGGACCGGGTTCGATGCGGGAGCGTGCAGGGCGGTAAGCACAGGCGCCCAATGGCCGGGATCGGCACTGCCAGAGCGAGCCAGGTAGACCGCCGCGGTGGCTGCATCGATTGGAACCACCTCTACGACGGCGGCCGCGGCGAGGATCTTGTTGGCGACCGCGTCTTTGTAGTCACTGGTACGGCACGTCAGTACCAGTGGCGCGGCGCCAAGGGCGTGCAGCCCATCCATGGCGGTCGACCGCAGACCTCGAGGGATCTCGTCGAGCCCGTCGAGGATGGGCAAGATGCGGCCGTCCTCGACCAACGTCCTCGCCACCGTCGCTGGGGTGCCGTAGATGGTGACGAGTTGGGTGACCATCCACTGGCCGACGGTGCTGATGACCGGGTTCCAAGACGCCAACGAAAGCCACACCGGGATTCGACCATCCGCACGGGGACTGTCAGACAAGGCCAGCAACAGCAGTATGGCCGCGCCGGTCTTACCCCCGCCGGGCTCGCCGATAATCACCAGCCGACCGGTCCGCACGCGACCATAAACCGCAAGGATATCGGCGGCAGTACCGGTCAAACCTGCCTCTGATGGCGTGGCCTCGGGCGTGGATACCTCTGCGCCCCATTGGGCGGGGTGAGCCGCAATGCGCGGATCGGCGGACCGTACTCGCACGGCGATCGGCAGCGGTGTGCTCAACCCGCGATGGACGGCCTCGCGGCTCCAGGTCCGCTGCACCGCCGTCGCCAGGTCCGCTGCAGCCGGCGCTATCCGGGCCGCCACCGCGGTGTTGCTCCCCGACCGCCACTGGCTGATGCCTCTGCCGACCCACCCCACCAGAGCCGCGACGCTGATGCCCGTCACCGCAAGCCACTGACCCAAGACGTCTAGGTCACTGCGCCACAGCACCAGTCCCGAGGCGGTAAGGAAGCCCCCGAGAACGGCCACCCTCACCCACGGGAAACCCCGCCCCATCACACCGCGATTGTCCCCTCCGCGAGTCGGTCTACGGAAGCCGACCGGGAGACCAGGACCTAGCCCCACTATTCAGCAGGCTGCTGGAACGAGGCTCGTGTCTCGCATGAAACGCGCCGGCACAGGACTCGCCGTACACCTGCCCGCCGCGGCGGCGCGGTCGCCACCTCGCTGTGCGTGTTGCCCGGCGGGGTTGCGCAGCGCGGCGGTGAGCGCCAGCTGCAGGTCGCCGGCAGTCGGCGTGGCGTGGTGCCGGTCGTGGTGCGAAATCGCGTCGAACAGCGTTGTCAGAGTGGGTTGAAGAGGTTGGTCGGCTGACTCCTGCTGCCTGAAGTTGCCCAGTGTGGTGAATGCCGTGGCTCTCATGATCCCTGGGTCGTGGGTTCGAGTCCCACCCGCCCCACAGCGTTTGCGCTGCGGGACTCCTGCACAGTCGGTGATCGCGACCCTGGGCCTCGGCGGAATGTCCGAGCCGGTGGTAGGGCACAGAGGTGGGGGCCATCGGTTAGGGCGAGACCTGCACAGAACCTTCACGAGTCATCCCCTACGCCTGACCGGGCTGGCTCCTAGGCTCGAACCGTGCCAGTCACTGAAACAGCCCGCAGGATCCTCGTGGTCGAGGACGAGCCGGTGATCAACCAGGCGGTGACCGACCGGCTGCGCGGCTCGGGGTACGAGGTCGTCCAGGCCTGGGACGGACCGGGCGCGATCGCGCAGTTTGCAGACACCGCGCCGGATCTCGTCCTCTTGGATGTGATGCTGCCCGGGTTCGACGGCCACGAGGTGTGCCGGCGGATCCAAGCCGAACGGCCGGTGCCTGTGCTGATGCTGACTGCGCGCGACGACGAGGCGGACATCCTGGTGGGGCTCGGCGTTGGTGCCGACGACTACCTCACGAAGCCGTTCCGGATGCGGGAGCTGGTGGCCCGGGTAGCCGCCCTTCTTCGACGGGTCGACCGGGCAGCTGAGCTTGCCGTTCGGTCAGCGACCGAGCTGGGCGACCTGCGGGTCGACGGGGCCGCTCGCCGGGCCTGGGTCGCCGACACTGAAGTCCATCTGACGCCTACAGAGTTCGATCTGCTGCTCTGCCTGGCCGCCAACCCGGGCATCGTCCTGACCCGGGACAATCTGTACGCCGAGGTCTGGGGCTGGCCGGGCGCCTCCGGGACCCGCACTGTGGACAGCCACGTGAAGGCGCTGCGAGCCAAGATCGGCGCGAACCGGGTGCGGACGGTGCATGGCGTCGGCTACGCCCTCGAGCCCGGGCGTGCCAAGTGAGCAGCCCGCTGCTGGACCAGGTCACGTCGGTCAAGGTCAAGCTCGGGCTACTCGTCGCGGTCAGTGTCACCGTGGCCTCGATCGTGGCGGCGGTGGGCGCGGTTGGCGGCGTGCCGGTGTGGCTCAGCGTCCCGGTCACGGTGGCCCTGGCCCTCGGAGTGACCCAGTTGCTGGCCGTCGGGATGACGTCGCCCCTGCGCGAGATGACCGCTGCAGCCCGGGGGATGGCCCGCGGCGATTACTCCGCACGGGTCACCGCGAGCTCGAGCGACGAGGTGGGAGAGCTGGCCCGGGCTTTCAACCGGATGGCTGAGGACTTGGCTACCGTGGATCGCCGGCGCCGCGAGCTGGTGGCGAACGTCAGCCATGAGCTTCGTACTCCGCTCGCCGCCTTGTGCGCGGTGCTCGAGAACCTCGTCGACGGAGTCGCCATGCCGGATCCGGTGGCTCTACGGACGGCGCTCGATCAGGCAGAGCGGCTCTCCGCCCTTGCCTCCGACCTGCTCGACCTAGCCCGCGTGGATGCGGGCGAAGCCCGGCTGTCCACAACAGAGGTGCCCGTGCTGGAGTTACTGGAGCGCGCCGTCGCCGAAGCCCGAGTGAGCGGTCGCGAGGTGCGGTACGACGAACGCGTCATGCCGCCGGCCCTGACTGTCCCGGCCGATCCGGCCCGGCTCCACCAGTTGATCGCCAACCTGCTCGACAACGCTTCCCGGCACAGCCCCGCCGGTGGGGTGGTCCGGATCACCGCCCAGGCAACGGCCACAGGTTGGCGACTGGAGGTCGCCGACGAGGGGCCAGGTATCCCCGCCGCCGACCGGGAGCGCGTCTTCGAGCGGTTCGGGACGCTGGCTGAGGCGGAGGGTGGCGGTGGTACCGGCCTCGGCCTCGCAATCGCCCGCTGGGTCACCGATCTCCACGGCGGCACCATCCACTTCGTCGACCCCGCGCCGCGCAGTACCGGCGCCAGGGTTCGCGTCGACCTACCGCACGAACCACGGCAACACACTCATGCCACCAGGAAGGCACAGGAGCCAGTCATGACGAAGCCGGTAGACAGTCCCGCATCAGCCGTCCCGCCCGCCTCCGTTGTGGCGCAGGTGCAGGAGTCGGGCATGGACATGCTGTTCGGCAAGATCTGGCCCGAGGCCGGCATTCCTGGCAACGTGCGTGCCGTCCTCTTCTGCTTGGGTGTCGGCCTGCTGGCCGGCATCGTGCTGCCGTTTCGCGACCTCGGCCTCGGCATGTTCGTGGTGCTGCTGGCGGCCGGGGCAGTGATCCTCAGTTTCAGCGTGAACCGCCGGTCACCCTTCACCCTGGCCTGTGCCGCGCTGTGCCTGCTCCTGGCCGCGACCGTAGTCGTCCGGGATGCGGAGTGGATCGTGGTCTTGTGCCTGATGGCGGGCGGCGCGGTCTGCATGGCCGGATTGGTGAACGGTCGCACCCTGCCTGCCTTCATGCTCGCCGCGATGGCTTGGCCGCTCGCCGGGCTGCGGGGGCTTCCTTGGCTGGGTCGCTCCGCGCAGACTGTCAGAGGTTTGAGGGCGAGTGCCGCGGCGCTGCGAACCGTCCTGTGGTCGCTGCTGGGAGTCGTCGTCTTCGGACTGCTGTTCGCCTCTGCCGACGCGCTGTTCGCAGAGTGGGCGGGCGCGATCGTCCCGGACATCGAGCTCGACTCCTTCGTACTGCGGGCATTCATCACCGTCGCGGTGGGAGGAGTCGTGCTGGCGGCGACGTACGTCGGTTTGAACCCGCCCAACGTCGAGTCCGGGGCTGACCCGGCGCGGCCGGTCGCGCGCCGCTACGAGTGGCTTGTGCCGGTGCTGCTCGTGGACGCTGTCTTCCTGGTCTTCCTGGCAGCGCAGGCGACTGCCAACTTCGGCGGGCACGACTACGTCGAGCGCATCACGGGGCTCACCTACGCGGAGTACGTCCACCAAGGCTTCGGCCAGCTCACTGTGGCCACCACGCTGACCCTGCTCGTGGTGTGGGCTGCCGCTCGCAAGGCACCGCGCACTACGACCGCGGACGTCGCCTGGCTGCGCGGGTCGCTTGGCCTGCTCTGTGTGCTGACCTTGGTCGTGGTCGCGTCCGCTCTCTACCGGATGCACGTCTACCAGGAAGCGTACGGCTTCACCGAGCTCCGCCTGCTCGTCGACGTCTTCGAGGGCTGGTTGGGAGTGCTGGTGATCGCGGTGATGGTGGCCGGCCTGACACTGAGGGCAGCCTGGCTGCCTCGGGCCGCGCTGCTCAGTGGCGCCAGCCTCCTGCTGATGCTTGCGGCGATCAATCCGGACGCCTGGATCGCCCAGCACAACGTGGACAGGTACGCCGCGACTGGCAAGGTGGATTGGCTTTACCTGCAAGGCCTTTCGGACGATGCTGTCCCGGTGCTCGCCACCCTTCCGGACGAGGTGATGGACTGCGCCCTGACCGGTCGCGAGCCCGGCGACGACGACTGGCTCGAGTGGAACCTCGGCCGCCATCGCGCGGAGCCCCTGATCCGCTCCCACCCCACCGCCATCGCCACCGCCTGCGCGACCGAGCCTGGCGGCTGATCACAGCCGATTCCAGCTGCTGTGCGCAGGACCCGGGGATGACCCGCCAGCACTGAGGTGGTGTCGGCGGCGTTCGTGAACCCGGCGCGCTCGAGGTTCTTCCGGATGCCGGCGTACGCCATCGTGAGGTCGACCTTGGTGTCACCGTTGTCGAGGGGGTACGCCTCGATCGCCACCAGGAGTTCCCGGCCTTCCTCAAACAGATCGAACGGACCTACCGGAACGTCCTCGACCCCAAGACCGGGCAGCCGGTCGAGCTGCACCTGGTCATGGACAACTACGCCGCCCACGAGCACACGAACGTGCGCTAGTGGCGGGAGGCGAACCCGCGATTCAAGATCCACTCCTGGATGAAGTTTGGGATCGTGGAACGCCAGGCCATCCGCCGCGGCGTCTTCAAGTCTGGACCAAGACCGCCGAACAAATCCTCGCGAAAGCCGACCGTCCAACAGCTTCGAGCTCGCGCCACTAGTGTCCTGGCGCCTGCCAGCTAGCCAGAGGCCGCGGCGAAGGCTCGTCGGCTCTGCGACAACGCTCCGCGGACGCCGAGCGGAGACCAGCTGGCGACACCGGCAACTGGCCGACGGCTCTCGAGGGCGAGCATGCCCGCCGTCCCCACCGGAACCGCGTACGCGATACTCGCGAACCGGCCCATCGCGATCACGACCACGAGGAAGACGACACCTAAGAACCCGGCGCCGACCGGAGTGTCGACACCCCGCCAAAGCCACCGCGGACAGGGTAAGGATCCGGCGCCTGCTACCGGCGACACCGCGATCTCCGCCCCGAGCGGGAGGCGAGGGAGCCTGCCGGCCCGGTTCGATGCCGACGTGCCGTACTCGGGCTGCGAAGCAGCGTGGCGATGTCCGCCAGTGCGGCGCGCCGCCGGCAGTTGACGAGGACGGCCCC
>DASRHY010000324.1:0-3562 GCA_035650275.1 Kribbellaceae bacterium
TCGATGCTCCCTCGCCGTCCGGCACCCGAGCTCGTGCCGGCGCACGGCGCGACACTGCTGAGCCTGCTGGACCACCACCAGGCCCAGCTCGATCAATTGGCCAGGAGCGCGGCGGACGCGTCCTGCATCCCCCGACACCGACTCGGCCCACTACCGTTCGGCGGCGCATCCGATCCGACCGGCGTCGGTGCGGCGAGGCCCATCACAACCAGCAGATACGCGACGTCTCGGCCTCGGTCTCCGCCGTGCTCGCCGACCGGCACCGACGTGTCGCCGGTCGTCGCCGACGACTTCCAGGCTGCGCCGCGGCCAGACTGCGGTCGCCCTGACCCGGCCCGGAAGCAGTCACCACACTGCACCACCCGGGCGCGGCGGCACAACCGCAAGCAGGAAGTCATCGCCGAACGCGGCTACCTCAACCTGCAGCTCAACCATGAGGACGTGGCCGGGAACAACGCAGGCGCGGCCCACCACGGATACCCGCTCGCTTGCGCGAAGATCAGCCGACGTTGCGGCGGAGCGTCGGCGGCCATGCGCATCGATCCACGCGTGCTCCGCCGCAGGCGGATCAGGTCCTCTTATCGCTCGCGGATGGTATTCCGCCCGCTCGAACCGGCCACCGACCGCGGACTCTCCCGACAGTCACACCGTGGCGGTCACCGTGCGCGGCGACCGAACTGCGCAGATGCGGATGGGGTCGTGTGTGGAAACTTGACCTCATGGAGGACATCACCCAAGGGTGGCAGCTTGTGGGCATCGGCGTCGAGGGCGACCCTGTTGACATCGGCGGGATCGACGCGTGGGACGCGGAGTGGACAGCCGTCGAGCGGAGCCCGATCACGGTCGCCCATCCGTCCTACCCGCATGACCGACACTCGATGAACATCTACGAGATTCGAACCGTCTCACCCGCCGTCGTGTTCGCCGCGGGAGAGTTTCCAACGGGGTCTGGGGGTTCTTCGTGCCCGTTCGCGAATCGCGAGAAGAACCGCCCGCGCGGTGACGCCCACCCTGACACGGTCTATACACCCACAGCGGCAAATCCGTGAAGGTCAACACCGCCCCGGAAGGAGACCCCGCGAGCGAAGCGACGCGCGCTGCGGTCCGTGACGATCGGACCGCGGCAGATCCGCGCCTGATCTTGCTGAGGTCGGCGGCGATAGCCGCGGTGGACCAAAGAATCAGCCAATCCAAGATCACGAGGTGCCGTTGCAGTATTACGCGGGTCGCACCTCGCCAGGGTCGTCTGGGCGGGTGGAGCCATCCGGGGGAAGGCGCAGCGGTCTGACCGTATGCTGCCGCAGCGCTTCAACGAACCGCAGTGCCCACAGCCCGTGGCCATCTCTGTTCGGGTGCATTGTGCCGTCGAAGTCACCCTGCTGCAGGCAGCTCGACTCGGCACCGACCCACAGGCTGTTGCGATCGCAGTAGCCGCGGCCGACGAAGTCGGCGGCGACGTCGATGAAAAGCCACGGTGCCGCGTCCTCGATGATGGTGAAGTCGTGTGCCTTGTGCTTTAACAAGGCGTTGAGTTCGGTGCCGTAGTGCACGATAAGCTCGTAGTCGAGTTGATCGATCTTCAGTCCGCGCGCTTGGAACAGCCCGCACGCCTGAAAACCGATGACGCGGCGGCTCGGGTCGGTTGCGTCCACTTCGGTGACGTCGAACAGCGCGACGGGGTAGCCGGAGAGGTACACCGCACGAGGGTTGAGGTTACGGACCACAAGACCGCGTAGGGCCTCGAGGTCGTTCTCGATCTGCCCGTGCTCGCCAAGTGGTAGTCCCACGCCGATGAGCCGGTCGAGGTTGTCCTTGACCGCGTCCGGGTCGCTTTGCTTGTTCGCGGTGAAGACGTTGTCCTCGCGAAGCAGGTTCTCGAGCACCCCGGAAAAGCCGGCGTCGTTGCCGCCAATGTTGATCAGCAGTGCGTCGATCCGTCTGCCGCCGACCGCACGGACCGCCTCCTCTACTTGCCCCATGCCGATGAAGTCGTCGGCCGGCGGCTGGTCCTGCGATTCGATCAACCCTCTAACGATCTTCGCCGCTGCGCGCGAACGTCAGGTAGGTGATGTTGTCGAGGGTGAAGAAGCCGCCATGCGGGCCGAACAGCGTGTTCGCGTGGGCCTGCTGCTGGAGTGACAGCGCCGCGAGGGTCGGCCCGCTGATCGCGGAGCGGTGCGCCAGCGGTTCAACCCAAATTGGATCGTTGGCCATGACCGGCCACGGCTCTAGTAGTGGCTCCAATACCTTCGATACGGTCGTCGACCCGCAGAACTGGCGGCCGGCGTACGTGGGATCGCCGGCGAAGTCGGGATTGCCCTCGCCGGACGCCGACGAATCGCCGATCGAAACGATCAGGAAGTCGCGAAGCACGAACACCACCGAGCGTTCGCCGTAACGGCCTCCAGCGAAGACCACCCGGAGCCTCAACGTGTAGGTGCCGGTACCCGGCAACGTCAGGTAGGCCAGCGAGGGCGGACTCACGATCCGGCCAACAGTCGCCGCGTCCCGGAAACCTGCCTCGCCGGTCACAGTCCACTCGAACGCGACCAGGTCATCGGGAAGGAGGGGATGGCCCGGCTCGGGTGAGATGATGTCCGGCGGCCGCGGCCGAAGCAGGTCACGGATGTCGTTGACGTTGACCGGCCGTGGTCGATCGATCGGATCCGCGCGCAGAACGAGTGGGCGGGGGCCGTTGCGCAGCCCGAGCGTTGCGTCAACCCGCAGCGCGTATGGGGCTGGCCTGACGTAGTCGGATTTATATCGGTGCTGCTCGCGGTCGTACCCGGTGAACGCATTACCGGGGCCGAGGCCCGTGTGGACGCCGAAACCAAAATGCGCCCACCCATCCAGTGCGGCATCGTGAACCTGGGCGAGTGGTTTGGGCGCCAACGGCCAATCGGGGTCACCGGCGGGACGGCTCGGATCAAGCACATGATCGTTTGGCATGACACCTCCGCCTGCCTCCGGGCCGGGCACTGTCTCATGCGCCGTCTACGCTCCTCCGGCCCCGCGATGGTGTCAACATCGACGTATTCGAATCGCTAGCCGACGGCGAGTCCGCGTTGTTCTCGACCAACACGATCTTGTCACAGCCGGACGAGCCGACGCCTCGGCCGGCTACTCCGCGCGAGCACCCGGACAGCGGCAGATCCGCACGCCACGATCAAACCCCGCACCGGAAGGAAACAGCGCGAGCGAAGCGACGCGCGCGCTGTGTAACGCCCGGACGGCGGCAGACATCCCATGTTCTCTGATGTCAAGTGGCAGCTTCAAGATCTTCGTGGTGGTGTGCCCAGGCGGTGGTCTCGTTGTAGGTGGTGGCGGTCTTGAGGCAGCCGTGCAGGATGCCGACGAGGCGGTTGCCGAGCTGGCGGATTGCGGCGTGATGGCCGATCCCGCGTTCGCGCAAGGCCTTGTAGTGTCGCCTGCCACGATCATGGGTTCTGGCGACGATCTTGTGGATGACCCGCGTGTCGGCTGGATGTCCTATGTGGACTCTGGTAGCTGAGTCCGGTGCTGTCTCGATCTTCTCCTCCCGCACTTGGAGAACGTGACCGTT
>DASRHY010000325.1:0-3544 GCA_035650275.1 Kribbellaceae bacterium
CGGTCCCGGCCGACGACGTACCACCGGCCGTGCCAGGACACGATCCCCCACGGCTCCAGCGTGCGCTTGACCGCCTCGGCGGCGCCGCTGCGGCGGTGCTCGAACGTCACCACCGACCGGGTCACCACCGCGGACCAGAGCGGGTCGAACGCCGGCTCGGAGGCGGCCACGTGCGGCTCGATCGCGGCCAGCGCCGTCTGGTCGGTCTGGATCCCGGCCGCCTTCAGCTTTAGCACCGCGGAGCTGGTCGCCTCGGCCAGGCTGGCGTGCTGCCAGACCCGGGCGGCGACCCCCAGTACGGCGGCCTCGTCCCCCTCCAGCTTGACCTCGGGCAGCTCGAACACGTCCCGGCGGATCCGGTACCCGACCTCGTCGGAGAAGAACTTGTCCTGGCTGCCCATCTCGATCGGGATGCCCAGGTCGCGCAGCTCGTCCTTGTCCCGTTCGAACATCTTCTCGAACGCCTCGTCGGACTGGCCGGCGTACCCCTCGACGACCTCGCGGATCCGGTCCTTGGTCACGTAGGTGCGCGCGACCAGCAGACAGATCACCAGGTTGAGCAACCGCTCGCTCTTGCGCGCCGACACACACTCACCTTAGTTGGTGCCCGGGCCGTCCCCGCGCTCATCCGTGGACCGCTACCGGCGGCGGGTCTGTTGCTGTCGCCGTTCCCGCACGCCCGTGCGGTGGACATGGCGCTAGGGTCGGCGGCGTGATGCGCTGGCGTGCGGGGTTCGTGACCGAGCTGGGCCGCGACTGGCCCGGAGCACAGGAGCTGTCGGTATCGGTCGGCGACACCGTGGTCCGGGCGCTCGCCTACCCGGACCTGGTCGGCACCCCGCTCGTCGCGGACCGGGTGCTGCTGAACGTCGCCGCGCTGGACCGCGGCCTCGGCACCGGCGGGTACGCCCTGGTGGTGGCGATCCCCGACCGGCTGCCGCCCGACCCGCCGGAGCCCCCGCCACCACTGGGTCACCTGGTGAAGGCGCGGTACACGCCGCTGCAGACGATGGTGCTCGGCGCCGACGAGCAGGACTCCCCCGACCACGCCGTGCTCCGGGACGCCGACGACCTCGCCGGTACGCCGGTCGTGGTCGCGGACCTGCACTCCGCGCTCCCGGCCGTGCTCACCGGGGTGTACGACGCACGCCCGGCGACCCGGGTGGTGTATGTGATGACCGACGGCGGGGCGCTGCCACTGGCGTTCTCGCGGACCGTGCCGGCGCTGCGCGAGGCCGGCTGGCTCGCGGCCACCGTCACGGTCGGGCAGGCGTACGGCGGCGACCGGGAGGCGGTCACCGTGCACACCGGCCTGCTCACCGCCGTCCACGTGCTGGACGCGGACCTGGTGGTCGTGACGCAGGGTCCGGGCAACCTCGGCACCGGGACGCGCTGGGGCTTCTCCGGCGTGCAGTCCGGCGAGGCGGTCAACGCGGCCGGGGTGCTCGGCGGCCGCGCTGTCGCGTCGCTGCGGATCTCCTCCGCCGACCCGCGACCACGGCACCGAGGCGTGTCACACCACAGCCTCACCGCGTACGGCCGGGTAGCGCTGCAGCGCTGCGACGTCGTCGTACCGGATCTGCCCGGCGAGTTCGGGGACCTGGTCCGGGACGCGGCCGAGCCGCTGCACGCGCGGCACCACGTGGTCCGGGTCCCGGTGGACGGCCTGTACGACGCGTTGCGGGCCGCGCCGGTCAAGCTGTCCACGATGGGGCGCGACCTGGACGGCGACCGGGCGTACTTCGAGGCAGCAGCCGCGGCCGGCCGGCACGCGGCGGGACTAGTGGTGCAGTGACGCGCCCTTGAAGGCCTTGTCCACCGCGTTCTTCGGGCCGTATACGGCGATCCCGACCAAGTCCAGCTTTTCCCGCTCGACCGCGGCGACCGCGGCCCGGTTGTCCTGGTCGTTGCCGGTGACAAACAGCTCCGCGGTGAAGACCGACATCGCCAGCCCGCGGTCGAGCGCCTTGCCGTGCGCGGTCCGGAGCAGGTCGCCGTCGCCGGCGTAGACCATCACCGGCTGCCGGAACATCGGCAGGTACTGGGTGTCGTCGGCGTCGGCGTACGGCTCACCGATCACCTCGGCCTGGGTGCCGGCGATGCCGCTCACCAGGAACGCGGTGACGTTGAGCCGCTGCCAGGTCTGCAGGTCGTCCCGGAGCAGGACGGCGATCTTGGTGTCGAAACGGATCATCCTGTGATCGTCACCCTGGCGCCCCAGCGCGGTCTTGTACGTTGTTGACATGGCCGGGCGGGATCGGCTCACCGCATGGCGGCCGTCCGTGCCCGGGGTCGCCGAGATCCTGCACGCGCGGTTCGTGGACCACGTCTACCCGGCCCATGTGCACGATGCCTGGGCGCTGCTGATCGTGGACAGCGGTGCGATCCGGTACGACCTGGACCGGCACGCGCACGGGGCCGACACCTCCGAGGTCACGCTGCTGCCGCCCGGGGTTGCGCACGACGGCCGGACCGCGACTCCGGCCGGGTTCCGCAAGCGGGTGGTCTACCTGGAGCCGTCGGTACTAGGTACGAGGCTGGTCGGCGCCGCCGTCGACACCCCGTCGTTCGACGACCCGCTGCTGCGACTCCGGGTTCACCAGCTGCACGAGTCCATCACCGAGCCGTTCGAGGCCGAAGGCCGGCTGGCGCTGATCGGCGACCGGCTGCGGCGGCTGCTACGGGACCGAGCCGAGCCGCCGCCCGCGCCCCGGCGGCTGGCCGCGGACCTGCGTGACCTGCTGGACGACCGCCTCGCCGACGGGATCACGCTGCGCGACGCCGCGGCGGTGCTCGGGTCGCACCCGACGCACCTGGTCCGCACCTTCACCGCCGCCTTCGGGCTGCCGCCGCACGCGTACCTGACCGCCCGCCGGGTCGACAGCGCCCGCCGGCTGCTGCTCGCCGGCCAGCCGCTCGCCGAGGTGGCCACCGCGGCCGGGTTCTACGACCAGGCGCACCTGACCCGGCACTTCAAGCGCGTCCTCGGCACCACACCCGGCAGGTTCGCGAAGGTGGACCCTCGAAGGTAGACCCAGCACTACCCCCGAACGGGTCCCTGGGCTCCTGAACCTCCCGCGTCCCGGCGGCAGAGTGACGGCAGGACTGGCCGGAGTCGAAGGGATGCGGTTGCGATGTCCGCCGTACCGGTGCCGCCGTGGGAGATCCAGCTCGCGACCGTGTGCTGGGTCGGCGCGGTGTCCGCGGGCGGAGTGGAGACCGTGCTCGGCGCCGCCGACGCACTGTCTACCGGCTCGGCTCCGGTCCCCGCCGTGATGGCCGGGATGGCGCTGCGCGCCGTGCTGTTCACCGGGGTGCTGGCCGCCGCCTCCCAACTGTGGAACGGCCGCGGCTGGGCCCGGGGCGCGCTCGCCCTACTGGTCGGCGGACTCGCCACGATGACCTTGCTGTCCGGCCCGGTGGCTTGGCTGCTGGACGGCGCGCCCTGGTCCGCCGTACACCTCGACCCGGGCTTCGTCTCGCTCGCCGCAGTCCGCTCCGTGCATGTGCTGGCGGTCTGGGCGGCCATCGTGCTGATGTTCCG
>DASRHY010000326.1:0-40046 GCA_035650275.1 Kribbellaceae bacterium
CAGGCCGGGCACACCGTGCCACCGGCGGCGAGGTTGAACGCGCGGTGCGGACCGTCCGCGCCGCAGCGTGCGCAGTCGTGGAAGCTCGGCGCCCAGCCGGCAATGGCGAGCGCGCGCAGCAGGTAGGCGTCGAGGACCAGGCCGGGGTCATGCGCGCCCTCGGCCATCGAGCGCAGCGCACCGGCGAGCAGGAGGTACTGCTGGGTCTGCGGCTCGTGCTCCTCGGTGAGCGCATGCGCGGTCTCGAGCATCGCGGTGGCGGCGGTGTAGGTCGTGTAGTCGCGCGCCAGGACGTCGCCCCAGCTCGCGAGGGTCTCGGCCTGCGTCACGGTGTCGAGGCTGCGGCCCTCGTAGCACTGCAGGTCGACCATCATGGCCGGCTCCAGCCGCGCCCCGAAGCGGCTCTTGGTGCGGCGCACACCCTTGCCGACCACGCGCACCTTGCCCTGGGCGCGGGTGAGCAGGGTGACGATGCGGTCGGCCTCGCCCAGCTTCTGGGTGCGCAGCACGACGGCCTCGTCCCGGTAGAGCGTCACCCGCTCATTGTCACCCGCCGCGCACACGACCCGAAGCACCCCCGCCGATCCGGAGCCGACCAGGTCGCGACAACCTTGCTAGTGCGACTGGGCGAGGTGGTCCGCGAGGCTCGTCGGGGCGTGGCCGGTGAGGGTCTCGACGGCGTCGGTGACCAGATCGAGCTCGCCCGCGGCGATCGCGGCGTACGTCGTCACCCAGCCGGCCACCTCCCAGGACGCGGCGCCGTACCGCTCCCGCGACCGGTAGGCCTCGTCCAATGTCTCGGCGTGGTAGCGGATCGGGTGGTCCCAGGCCTTGGTCAGCGCGTCCGCGATCTCGGTCACGGTGAGCGCCTCCGGGCCGGTCAGGTCGTACGTCGCGCCGGCGTGCCCGTCACCGGTGAGCACCATCACCGCGGCCTCGGCCACGTCGGACCGGATCACCGCACCGACCCGTCCCTCGCCGGCCGGACCGCGGATCACGCCGTCCTCGCCGACCCAGTGCGGGATCAGGTCCAGGTACAGGCTGTCGCGCAGGAAGGTGAAGTCCACCCCGGTCGAGCGGATGTGCTGCTCGGTCCACCAGTGGTCCCGGGCGAAGGTGAACGTGGCGTCGGGGGCGGCGTTCAGGAACGAGAGGTACACGATCCGGGCGACGCCGGCTGCCACGGCCGCGTCCACGGTGGCGGTGTGCAGCGCGACTCGGTCCGCGGACTCCGAGCCGCTCACCAGGAACAGCGTGTCCAGGCCGTCGAACGCATCCAGCAGGGCCGGGGTGTCGCCGTACCGCGCGGTCGCCAGCTCGGCGCCGTCCAGCTGCGGCGCCCGGGCCGGGTCCCGCACGACCAGCCGCTGCGGTACACCCGCCGCCTGCAGCCGCCGGGCGACCGAACCGCCGATGTGGCCGGTCGCCCCGGTGACCCCGATCACCGGTCAACCAGCTTCATCGTGCCCTCGGGGTACCGCTCCCCCGCCGCGACGTCGGGTGGGAACGCGGCGTCCAGGGCTGCGAGCTCGTCGGCGGTCAGCGTGACGTCCGCGGCGGCCAGGTTCTCCATCAGCCTGGTACGGCGCTTGGTTCCCGGGATCGGCGCGATGTCGTTGCCCTGGGCAAGGAGCCAGGCCAGCGCGAGCTGACCG
The DNA here is from genome assembly GCA_035650275.1 of Kribbellaceae bacterium. Lineage (GTDB taxonomy): Bacteria > Actinomycetota > Actinomycetes > Propionibacteriales > Kribbellaceae > DASRHY01. The sequence goes on from DASRHY010000326.1 coordinate 1,656, forward strand.
GGCCTGACACCCTTGGCCTCGGCCATCGCACGGACCGCGTCGACCAGGTCGAGGTTGCGCTGGAAGTTCTCGCCGGTGAACCGAGGCAGGTTGCGCCGCATGTCGTCGGCTGCGAAGTCGTCGGGAGTGCGGATCTGCCCGGTGAGGAACCCCCGGCCGAGCGGGCTGAACGGGACGAACCCGATCCCGAGCTCGCGCAGCACCGGCAGTACCCCGGACTCGGGATCGCGGGTCCACAATGACCACTCGCTCTGCACCGCGGTGATCGGATGTACGGCGGCCGCCGCGCGTACGGTGGCGCCGGACACCTCGGACAGCCCGAGATACCGGACCTTGCCGGCCGCTACCGCCTCGGCCATCGCGCCGACCGTGTCCTCGATCGCCACCTCCGGGTCCCGCCGGTGCAGGTACCACAGGTCGACATGGTCGACGCCGAGTCGTTGCAGCGAGGCATCGATCGCGAACCGTACGTGTTCCGGCCTGCCGTCGACGAGTCTCTCGCCGTCGGTGAGCAGGCCGCACTTGGTCGCCAGCACCACCTGGTCGCGTCGGCCGGCCAGCGCCCGGCCGACCAGCGATTCGTTCTCGCCCGCGCCGTAGACATCGGCGGTGTCGAGGAACGTGCAGCCGTTGTCGACGGCGGCGTGCACGGTGGCGATGGACTCCGCCTCGTCGGTCGCGCCGTACGACTGCGACATCCCCATACAGCCGAGGCCGAGGCAGGACACGGTCAACTCACCCAGTCGCGACTCTCGCATGACGACGAACCTATCCGTCCGCCAGGGCGGTGTCTGACTCGGCAACAAATTGACAACGGTACGGACTCAGACGTTGGCCGATGTCATCGCGTGGTCCCGGCCGAACGTAGTTTCTGGTGTGGTCCGAGCCGAGGAGGGGACGTGTTCCGCTGATCCCGCTGTTCGAGACCGATCAGCCCGCCGTACCGGTCGACCTCGGTGTCAGCTGGCCGGCCGCCGTGCTGACCCTCGCCGTCAGCGCCGTCGTCCTCGGTCTCGGCGTCGCAGTACTCGCCGGCGCGCTCGGGCGGCGCACCCGGTACGCCGTGATCCGGGAGGAGCTCGGATGATCCGGACTGAGGCACGGCACGGCCTGGGCGTGCACACGCACGGGCTGGTGCACATCTACCGCAGCGACGGCCACGATGTCGCCGCACTCTCCGGTGTCGGGCTGACCATCGGTCCCGGCGAGCTGGTCGGGCTGCTCGGGCCGTCGGGCGCGGGCAAGTCCACGCTGCTCCAGCTGTGCGGCGGGCTGCTGCAGCCGAGCGCCGGCCGGCTGATGATCGGCGACCACAACCTGGCCCGGATGACCGGCCCCGAGCTGGACCGGATGCGCGCCGCTGACGTCGGCATCGTCGTCCAGGGCGCGGCACGCAACCTGATCCCCTACCTGAGCAGCGAGGACAACGTCCGGTACGCACAGGCTCCGGCTCGCGAGCTGGGTCGAAGACTGGGCCATGACCTGCCGCCGATCGACGAGATCCTCGCCCTGGTCGGTCTCGCGGACCACTCGGAGACGCCGCCGCGGGAACTGACGCCCGGCCAGGTCCAGCTGCTCGCGGTCGCGGTCGGGATCGCGACGTTCCCCGGCCTGCTGCTCGCCGACGAGCCGACCAGCCAGCTCGACCACCGGGCCCGAGACGCGGTGATCGACGCGATCCGGACGGTCAACGCGACGGTCGGGATGACCGTGCTGCTGATCACGCACGACCCCGAGGTCGCGGCCGCGCTGCCGCGGACCGTCACGATCCGGGACGGGCGGATCGCCAGCGAGGGCCGGTCCGGTGAGGAGTTCGCGGTGGTCGCGACCGACGGTTCGTTGCCGTTGCCGCCGCACGTGGCCGAGCTGTTGCCGCCGGGCACGCTGGTGCGGGTGACCGACGACGACGGCCAGGTCCGGCTCACCCCGGTGGGCCAGAACCAGACGCCGGTCCAGACGCTGGACCAGACGCTGGAGGACATGTCGTGAGCGAGGGCATCTCGGTCGAGCGGGTCACGGTGCGGTACGGCGACGTGGTGGCCGTCGCCGAGGCGAGCGTCCAGGTCCCGCCCGGCGCACTGGTCGCGGTCAGTGGGCCGTCCGGGGCGGGGAAGGGCTCGCTGCTGTGGGCGATCGCGGGCGCGCTGACACCGTCCGGCGGCACCGTGCTGGTGGACGGCGAGCCGGTCGGTGACCGGTCGGCGGCCAGCGTCCGCGGCGTCGTACTGATCCCGCAGGGCAACGGCCTGGCGCGGATGCTCACCGCCCGGGAGAACATCACTGTCCCGCTGATCGCCGGCACCCGCCGAACCGCTCGCCGCGACGAGCCATCCGACTACCCCGGCGACTACCCCGGCGACCACCCCGGCGACCATCTGGACGACGACGAGATCGCCGACGAGATCGCCGGCCGGGTCGACCAGGTGCTGGCCGACGTCGGCCTGTCCGAGAGCGGCAACCACCTGGTGGAGGAGCTGTCCGGTGGGGAGCAGCAGCGGGTCGCGGTCGCCCGGGGTCTGGCCCAGCGCGGCGCGGTCGTCCTGGCCGAAGAGTCGACCAGCGAGCTGGACAGCACGAACCGGGAGCGTGTGGTCCGGCTGCTCCGGGCCGAGGCCCGTCGCGGTGCCGCCGTACTGATCGCGACGCACGACCCGGAAGTGGCGGCCGAGGCCGACGGGCACGCCGTGCTCGACGAGGGCCGGCTCAGCTGGGACCGCCCGCTGCACTGAGCGCCGCGAATCCGGAGCGTTATCTCGGGGTGCGTTTCTGCCCTCCGGGGTTACGCTGAGTGTGTGAGGTCGGGGAGGGGCTCGGTGCAGCTCATAGGCTCACCGGGGAAGTTGGCATTTCCTGCGGTCTGCGCTAGGTGTGGCGCGCCCGCCGGTCGGCGGATACGCGTCGAGAAGGTCTTCTCGCGCAGCCACGGCGACGTGCGCACGGCGTACGCGGTGCTCCGCGCCGACGTGCCGTTCTGCCTCAGCTGTACGAGCAAGCACCGGTCCGAGGAGACCGGCCAGCCGTTCGGCGAGCAGGTGGTGTCGCTGTTCCGGTCCGTGCTGCTCGTTCCCGCACTCGGGTTCGCCGTGGCCGCGCTCTGGTCGTTGCTACAGGCAATCGACCGGCTCGGTGGCGGGGAGTCCGCGCTGCTCTACGCCGGCCTGTTCGCCGGGTTCGCACTGCTGGCGCTGGTCTGCACGCGGACCGCGCTGCGGCGGACGCACCGGTACCGGGTGGCAGAGCCGAGCAGCGTCACCAGCGCGTTCGACTTCACCGACGACCTGTCGGAGATGTTCGAACGCGAACGGCACGACTACCGGCTCGCCAACCCGGTCTTCGGCGACGCGTTCGTCGCGGTGAACGCGTCCCGGGTCTGGCACAGCGACAGCGGACGCGCCCGGGCCGCCGACCGCGGGCGCTCCGCCGTACTGCTGCTGAGCCTGATCGGAGGAGTCGCCGTCCTCGGCTGGCTCGGGCTCAGCGCACTGCGCGGTTGACCGCGGAGACCACGGCCTTCAGCGACGCGGTGAGGATGTTCGCGTCCATCCCGACGCCCCAGTACACCTCGTCACCCACCTCGCACTCGACATACGCCGCGGCCGTCGCGTCACCGCCGGACGAGAGCGCGTGCTCGTGGTAGTCCAGCACCCGTACGTCGAGCTGCAGGGGCTTGATCGCGTCGACGAACGCGGACACCGGCCCGTTGCCCTCGCCCTCGAGCTCATGCGCCTCGCCGTCGCGGTACACCTTCACCCGGAGCGCGTCGTGCTGGCCGGCGGCGGAGGATGTGTGCACCGCGTTCAGCTTGAGCCGGCCCTCGGCCAGGTACTCGGACGCGAAGATGTCCCACATCTGCTGCGGGTTCACCTCGCCGCCCTCGGTGTCGGTGTGCTGCTGGATCACCCGGCTGAACTCGATCTGCAGCCGGCGCGGCAGGTCGAGCCGGTGCTCGGCCTTCATGATGTACGCGACACCGCCCTTGCCGGACTGCGAGTTGACCCGGATCACGGCCTCGTAGCTGCGGCCGACATCCTTCGGGTCGATCGGCAGGTACGGCGCCTCCCAGGCGATCTCGGCGACCGGCTTGCCCTGCTCGGCGGCCTCCGCGTCGAGCGCCGCCAGGCCCTTGTTGATCGCGTCCTGGTGCGAGCCGGAGAATGCGGTGTAGACCAGGTCGCCGGCGTACGGCTGCCGCTCCGGGACCCGCATCTGCGTGCAGTACTCGACCGTGCGGCGGATCTCGTCGATGTCGGAGATGTCGATCTGCGGGTCGATGCCCTGGCTGAACAGGTTCATCCCCAGCGTGACCAGGTCCACGTTGCCGGTGCGCTCACCGTGCCCGAACAGGCAGCCCTCGACCCGGTCCGCGCCGGCCATCATCGCGAGCTCGGTCGCGGCAACCGCCGTACCGCGGTCGTTGTGCGGGTGCAGGCTGACCACGCTGTGCTCGCGCCGGGTCAGGTGGCGGCTGAACCACTCGATCTGATCCGCGTAGGTGTTCGGCGTACACATCTCCACAGTGGCGGGCAGGTTCAGGATGATCTGGCGGCCCGGACCCGGCTGCCACACGTCGCTGACCGCCTCGCACACCTCGACCGAGAACTCCAGCTCGGTGCCGGTGAAGATCTCGGGCGAGTACTGGTACCCGAACTCACAGTCGCCGAGCATCTCCTCGGCGTACTTCATCACGGTCTCGGTGCCGCGCACGGCGATGTTGCGGCACTCTGCCTTGTCCACGCCGAACACGACCCGGCGGAACAGCGGCGCGGTCGCGTTGTACAGGTGCACAGTGGCCTTCGGCGCGCCTTCCAGCGACTGCACGGTGCGCTCGATCAGCTCGTCCCGGGCCTGGGTGAGCACCGAGACGGTCACGTCGTCCGGGATCACGTCGCCCTCGATCAGGCTGCGGACGAAGTCGAAGTCGTACTGGCTGGCGCTCGGGAAACCGATCTCGATCTCCTTGTAGCCCATCCGCACCAGCAGGTCGAACATCCGGCGCTTGCGGGCCGGCGACATCGGCTCGACCAGCGCCTGGTTGCCGTCGCGCAGGTCTGTGGACAGCCAGCGCGGCGCCTTGGTCGTGACGTTGCCGGGCCAGGTCCGGTCCGGCAGGTCGATCGGGGTGAACGCGGTATAGCGATGGATCGGCATGCCGGACGGCTGTTGTACCGGCGTGGGCTGGTTCTTGGGTGACATCTGCGGTTGCTCCTCGCTGTGGTCCGGGATGACCGGCGGACGACGAAACTCCGCGGCGAGGGAACCGGCCTGTGTCAGGCCCCGCCGCGGCAGCGAAGGAGGAGAAGCTGGTGCCGCATAACGCTCGGGAGTCTAGCGGGGACCGTCCGCTTGGCAAACCCCGGTCTCGCTCATCGGGCTCTTGTGACCCGGCGTGTCGCTCATCATCGGGCCCTCGTGACCACGATTTGCCTTCAAGCGCACTCGAGTTCCTAGGCTTGCTGCATGACCGACCCCGCTGACCTGCTCGCGCTCGTCCAGGACCACGGCCTCGGCGTGCTGGTCACGATCAAGCGCGACGGGCGCCCGCAGCTGTCCAACGTCGGCTACGCGTACGACGCCCAGGCTCGCCGGGTCCGGGTGTCCATCACCGACGGCCGGGCCAAGACGGCAAACCTGCGCCGGGACCCGCGGGTGAGCTTCTACGTCAACGGCCCGCGCGGCCGCTCGTACGTCGTGCTCGAGGGCACCGCCTCGCTCAGCCCGGTGGCCGCGGCACCGGACGACGCAGTCGTCGACGAGCTGGTCGACGTGTACCGCGCGATCGGCGGCGAGCACCCTGACTGGGACGAGTTCCGCGCCGCGATGGTGACGGACCGCCGTCTCGTCTTCACTCTCGACGTCGACCACGTCTACGGCTGGGACGGCCGCTAGAAAACCTGTCGCGCTGGGACGGGGTCCGAGCGCACGCTGGTCTCGTGAAGATCAGCCAGCTGTCACCGGACGATGCCGTCGCCTGCGCCGAGGCACTGACGGTGTTCGACAGCGCCCGCGACGCCGACTGCCCGGACGCGATCAACCACACCGCGGTCAGCTACGCGGGTCTACTGCGGTACGGCTGGGACGGCGTTCCGCCGCGGAACTACCTGGCCCGCGACGACTCGGGCCGGCCGGTCGCCGTGCTGGCCGTCGACCTGCCGACCTACGACAACACCCACGTGGCCTGGTTCGATGTCACCGTCGCGCCCGAGTTCCGGCGCCGCGGGATCGGCTCCGAGCTGCTCGGCATCGGCCTCGACATGGCGCGTGAGGCCGGGCGCCGGTCGGCCGGCATCGACGGCTGGGACCTGCCCGCCGGGGTGGCGTTCGCCGCGAAGCACGGCTTCGAGCAGAAGTCCGCCGATGTACGACGGCGCCAGCTGTTCGCCGACCTGGACTGGAACAAGCTCGACCTGATGTACGACGACGCGCTGGCCGCCGCCGGCGACTACGAGCTGCTGCGCGTGCGCGACGCCGTACCGGACGATCTGCTCGACGACGTCGTGACCATGACGGCGGCGATCAACGACGCGCCCACCGACGACCTCGACATCGAGGACGAGGTGTTCACCGCGGAGCGGATCCGCGCCTTCGAGACCGCGATGGTCGGCTGGGACCGCCGGCTGTACCGGGTGATCGCCCGGCACAAGCGGTCCGGCGAGTTCGGCGGCCACTCGCTGGTCGGTGTCGAGCACGAGCGACCGCACGTCGGCTGGCAGCTGGACACCGCCGTGCTGCGCGCGCACCGCGGCCACCGGCTCGGCATGCTGGTGAAGATCGAGTTGCTGCGCTGGCTCCGTGAGGCGGAGCCGCAGCTCGCCTCGATCGACACCTGGAACGCCGAGTCGAACCAGCACATGATCGCGGTCAACGACGCGATGGGCTACCGGATCGTTGCCCGCGGCATCCAGTACCAGCGGAGCCTCTGACCCGTTCCGCGATACGGTGCGGTCATGTCCCGCTCAGGCGAGCTCGGCAGCGTCCACGAGGTGGATCTGCCCGGCGGCCGGATCCGGTACCGCGATCGCGGCGACGGCCCGCCGGTCGTGTTCGTGCACGGCCTGCTGGTCAACGCGGACCTGTGGCGGCACGTCGTACCGGCGGTCGCCGGCGCCGGGTACCGCTGCCTAGCGCCGGACTGGCCGCTCGGGTCGCACGAGCTGCCGGTCCCGGACGCGGACCTGTCACCGCCGGGCGTCGCCGACCTGGTCGCCGCGTTCCTGGAACGGCTCGACCTGGATGACGTCACGATCGTGGCGAACGACACCGGCGGCGGCATCACCCAGATCCTGCTGACCCGGCACCCGGAACGGATCGGCCGGGTGGTGCTCACCCCGTCGGACAGTTTCGAGCGGTTCTTCCCTCCGGTGTTCTCGTTCCTGCCGCCGCTGGCGCGGGTGCCCGGCTCGACCTGGCTGCTGACGCAGACACTCAAACTGCGTGCCCTGCACCGGCTGCCGGTCACGTTCGGCTGGGTGGCCAAACGGCCGGTCCCGGCGGACGTGGTCGACTCGTACCTCACCCCGAGCCGGGACGACGCGGCGATCCGAGCCGACCTGCGGCGGTTCCTTCGCGGCGTGCACAACCGCTACACACTGGCCGCGGCCGAGGAGCTGCCCGGGTTCGGCAAGCCGGTGCTGCTGGCCTGGGCGAGCGAGGACCGGCTGTTCCCGATCGGGCTGGCACACCGGCTGGCCGCACTGTTGCCCAAGGCCACCATCCGGGCGATCCCGGACTCGTACACATTCGTGCCCGAGGACCAGCCGGAGCGGCTGACCCAGTACGTCCTGGAGTTCCTCAGGTCAGCTGCAGCGGAGTGAGCACGGCGATCTGGTAGCCGTCCGCGCCCTCGACGAGCTGGTAGCAGAACCGCTCGCGCGGCCGGCCGTCGTACGACCAGGTGACGTCGGCCCACACGCTCGCGGGCGCCTCGGCCATCACCGCGACCTGCCTGTCCACCGCGTCCACCCCGTCGTACTGGCTCCATGAGGAGGCGAAGAACTGCTCGGTCTGGCTGGTGTCGCTGACCGGGATCGACGTGCCGGGGAACAGGATCAACGCGGGGACCGCGTACATCCCGGCGATCGCTTTCTCGTCGCGGGCCAGCAGGGCCGCCGCGTATCCGTCGAAGAACTCGTCGACCTTGTCGATGGTTTTCGTCACGGCTGCCACGGTACGGCGAAAACCCGACACGCCTGTGGCGCCTTAACATCGGCACTGTGGACCGAGCCATCCGACTCGCGGCCGCCTCCCGCGACGGGCACCTGGCGCTGCGGCGGGTCGAGCGCCAGCAGGCACTGATCGAGCGGCTGCATGCCGCGCACGGTGAGCGGGTCCGGCTCGAACAGCTGGCCGGTGAGCTCGGCGTGTCCGAGCGCACGGTCGCCCGCGACGTGGAACGGCTCCAGCTCAGCGGGGTGCCGGTCAGCACCCACCAGGGCCGCGGTGGCGGGGTGTGCCTGGAGGCGACCGGTCCGGTGCCGCCGATCGCGTTCGACCTGCCCGAGGTGGCCGCACTGATGTCGAGCCTCGCGGTACTCGGCCCGACGGTCAGTGAGAGCGCCGCGTCGGCGATGCGCAAGCTGGCCGACGCGCTACGGCCGCCGGCCCGCGGCGCGGGAGGCTAGAAACCGAGCTTGCGCAGGTGCTTGGCGTCGGTCTGCCAGTTCTTGGCGACCTTGACGCGCAGGTCCAGGTAGACCGGCGTGCCGAGGATGGCCTCGATCTGCTGCCGGGCCGCGGCGCCGACCTCGCGCAGCCGGGACCCCTTGTGGCCGATCACGATGCCCTTCTGACTGTCCCGCTCCAGATACAGGTTCGCGTACACGTCCACCAGCGGCTTGTCGACTGGGCGGCCCTCGCGCAGACCCATCTCCTCGACCACCACCGCGATCGAGTGCGGCAGCTCGTCCCGCACGCCTTCCAGCGCGGCCTCCCGGATCAGCTCCGCCACGAGTGCCTCCTCCGGCTCGTCGGTCACCTCGCCGTCCGGGTACAGCGGCACGCCGTCCGGCAGCTGCTGCACCAGCTCGCCGGCCAGCACGTCCACCTGGAACCCGTCCGTAGCCGACACCGGCACCACGCTCGCCCACTCGATCCCGAGTGCGTCGCCGAGCGCAGCGATCTCGGTCAGGTGCACGGCCATCCGGTCCGGGGTGACCAGGTCGGACTTGGTCGCCACCGCGACCTTCGGGGTACGACGTACCTTCGCGGCCTCGCCGGCCAGGTACCGGTCGCCAGGTCCGATCTTCTCGTTCGCCGGCAGGCAGACCGCGATCACGTCCACTTCCGCCCAGGTGGTCCTGACGATGTCGTTCAGCCGTTCGCCGAGCAGCGTGCGCGGCTTGTGCAGGCCCGGGGTGTCGACCAGCACCAGCTGCGCGCCAGGGCGGTTCACAATGCCGCGGACGGCGTGCCGGGTGGTCTGCGGCTTCGACGAGGTGATCGCGATCTTCTGACCGACCAGTGCATTGGTGAGCGTCGACTTGCCCGCGTTCGGGCGGCCGACGAAACAGGCGAAGCCACTGCGGAACTCAGGTTCTGCGGACACCGCGGACCTCACCATCCCAGTCCGCGATGTGCACCGCTACTCCGCGCCCGGCCAGGTCCCGGGCCGCCTCGAGGTGCACCGCCACCGGGTCGACCGCGGTCACCACGGCCGCGGCCTCCAGTCCCTCCGCCCCCGACGAGACCGCCATCGCGACAGCGGTCTCGAGCGCGGTGAGCTGGAGCGACGGCAACGTCACTGAGGCGGCCGCGTACGTCCGCCCGTCCAGGTCCCGTACGGCGGCCCCTTCGGCAGCCGCCTTCCGCGCCCGGCTGGCCCTGGCCAACGTCACCAGCTTCGCGTCCTCCTGTGACAACCCCTGCTCCTCGGTGCTCACGCGGCGACCACCCCCAGGTGGCGTGGGAAGGAGGAGGTCACGGGTGGGGCCTCTCGGCGGGTTCGGGGTGGTCGGGGCTGGTGTCGGTGGCGGGCTCGGCCTTGCGGACCAGCACGGTACCGAGCTGGTTGCGGCGCCCGGACGGGCGTTCGGCGACCAGCTCCAGCCCCTCGATCTCGACCTTGGCGCCGGGGATCGGGACCTTGCCGAGCAGCTTGGCCATCAGGCCGCCGACCGAGTCGACGTCGTCGTCGTCCAACGGTACGCCGAACAGCTCGCCCAGCTCGTCGATCGGCATCCGCGACGACACCCGGTACGCGCCGTCCGACAGCGCCTCGGGTGCGTCCGGCGCCTCGTCGTACTCATCGGTGATCTCGCCGACGATCTCCTCGAGGATGTCCTCGATCGTGACCAGCCCTGCCGTCCCGCCGTACTCGTCGACGACGATCGCGACGTGCATCCGGGCCGCCTGCATCTCGCGCAGCAGCTCGTCGACCGGCTTGGAGTCCGGGATGTACATGCACGGCCGCATCACCGACTCGACCCGCTCGGTCGACTCGGCCTGCGCATTGTCGTACACCCGGCGCATCACGTCCTTGAGGTAGACGACGCCGACGATGTCGTCCAGCGACTCCCCCACCACCGGGATGCGCGAGTACCCGCTGCGCAGCGCGAGCGAGGTGAGCTGGCGCAGCTTCTTGTGCCGCTCGATGAAGACCATGTCGGTCCGCGGCACCATCACCTCCCGCGCGATCGTGTCGCCGAGCTCGAACACCGAGTGGATCATCTGGCGCTCGCCGGACTCGATCACCGAGGTGCGTTCGGCGTGGTCGACCAGTGCGCGCAGCTCGGCCTCCGAGGCGAACGGCCCCTCGGCGAAACCCTTGCCCGGGGTGAGCGCGTTGCCCAGCAAGATCAGCAGCTTCGGGATCGGGCCGAGCACCTTGGTGAGTGCCATGATCGGGCCGGCCGACGCCAGCGCGACCCGCTCCGCGTTCTGCCGGCCGAGCGTGCGCGGGCCGACGCCGATCACGACGTACGAGACCAGCACCATCATCGCGGCCACGATCAGCACGTGCTGCCAGGTCACCGGCAGCACCAGCGCGAACGCCTCCGCGACCAGCACGATCGCGGTGATCTCGCAGACCAGCCGGAGCAGCAGCGCGGTGTTCAGGTACTGCGGCGGGTCCTCGAGCAGCGTGCGCAGCCGGACCGCGCCACGCACCCCCTGCTCGACCCGCTCGTCGGCGCGCACGATCGAGTACGACGCCAGCGCCGCCTCGGCGCTAGCGAACAGTCCGGCCAGCAGCACCAGAACGCCGGCTACGACGAGTAGGACGGCGTCGTCGGACGTCATCTCCCGAGTCTCACTTCCGGATCGTGTCGGGTTCCGGGGGAACTCCGCTGTCCTGCGCCCGCCACGCCTCCAGCAGCCTGCCCTGCACGTCCCACATCTCGGCCTTCTCGGCCGGCTCGGCGTGGTCGTACCCGAGCAGGTGCAGGATGCCGTGCACGGTCAGCAGCTCCAGCTCGGCCCAGGTGCCGTGCCCGGCCTTGGCGCCCTGGGCGGCGGCGACCGCCGGGCAGAGCGCGATATCGCCGAGGTGCCCGAGCGGCAGGTCGGAACCGTCCCCGTCCCCGTCGCCGTCGGCCCCCGGACGCAGCTCGTCCATCGGCCACGACATCACGTCCGTCGGGCCGGGCAGATCGAGGAACTCGACGTGGTACCGCTCCATCGTCGCCTCGTCCACCAGCTTGATCGACAGCTCGCACTCCGGGTGCAGCCGCAGCGCCTCCATCGCGAACCTGCTGAGCTGCATCAGCCCGTTCACGTCGATGTCAACGCCGGACTCGTTGTTGACCTCTACGTTCATGCCCGCCGCTCGTGCACTGTGCCCTCGTACTGGTCGTAGGCGGCCACGATCCGGCCGACCAGCTTGTGCCGGACGACGTCGTGTGCGGTGAGCCGGCAGAAGGCTAGGTCCTCAACGTCCTCCAGGATCTCCTGGACGACCCGCAGGCCGGACTTGGTCCCGGTCGGCAGGTCGACCTGCGTGACATCACCGGTAACCACCATCTTGGAGCCGAACCCGAGCCGGGTGAGGAACATCTTCATCTGTTCCGGAGAGGTGTTCTGTGCCTCGTCCAGGATGATGTACGCGTCGTTCAGCGTCCGGCCGCGCATGTACGCCAGCGGCGCGATCTCGATCGTGCCCGCGGTCATCAGCCGCGGGATCGACTCGGGGTCGAGCATGTCGTGCAGGGCGTCGTACAGCGGCCGCAGGTACGGGTCGATCTTCTCCGACAGCGTGCCGGGCAGGAACCCGAGCCGTTCGCCCGCCTCGACAGCGGGTCGGGTCAGGATGATCCGGGTGACCTCTTTGGCCTGCAGCGCCTGGACCGCCTTCGCCACGGCCAGGTAGGTCTTGCCGGTACCGGCCGGGCCGATGCCGAAGACAACGGTGTGCTTGTCGATCATGTCGACGTACCGCTTCTGGTTCAGCGTCTTCGGCCGGATGGTGCGCCCGCGGCTGGACAGGATGTTCTGTGTCAGGACGTCGGACGGCGCCTCCTTGGTCGCGGCACGGATCATCGCGATGCTGCGCTCCACCGAGTCGGCGGTCAGGCCGTGACCGGTACGGACCACCGCGATCAGCTCGTCGACCAGCCGCTCGGCAAGTGCGAGCTCGGGCGGCTCGCCGGTCATGGTGATCTCGTTGCCGCGGACATGGATGTCCGCGTCGAACTCCCGCTCGAGGATCCGGAGGAACTCGTCGCCCGCGCCGAGCAGCGCGACCATGTCGATGCTGTTCGGTACGACGACCTTGTGCGACGGTTTGTCGGCGCTTGTATTAGCCGCAGCCGACGCCCCTTCAACACTGCGCGACGGCTGGATACTTCGCGTCCTGGACAGCCTGTCCTCCTGGTGACGGGTGATACGGATGCCGTCCACTGTAGCCGCCCGGACCCCGCCCGATCATCCGGAATACGGACGGCAGATCACCGCTCAGCCAGGTGGCCAGGTGAGCCGGCGGCCGCCGAGCACGTGCCCGTGCACGTGGAACACGCTCTGGCCACCACCTGCACCGGTGTTGAACACGATCCGGTACCCGCTGTCCGGCAGTCCCGCGGCCTGCGCGACCTCGGTACAGGTGGCGACCAGCCGGGCGGTCAGCCCCGGGTCGGCGGCGGCGAGGGCGGCCAGGTCCTGGTGATGTGCCTTCGGGACGACGACCACGTGGGTTGGCGCCTTCGGGTCGATGTCCCGGAACGCGAGGCAGGCCTCGTCGTCGAGCACCACGTCGGCCGGGATGTCGCCGGCGACGATCTTGCAGAACAGGCAGTCGGTGTCCGCCACGGTCGAGTCCTTTCTCGCCCCGGCACCGTACCGGATCAGCGCAGGGATTGGTCACGGTCTCGGCTCACCTCGGTCACGGTTGTCAACCTGACCGATGACGAAGGCGTCGACTCGGTGTGACACAGCCCGCCGTGGTGTACGAAGATCTCGTGGCCCGCGAGTCCTGGGGTGCCGACGAGGCGCTGACCACCGTCTACAGCGCGCACTACGCGTCGCTGGTGCGGCTCGGTGCGCTGCTGTTGCACGATGCCGGGGCCGCGGAGGAGATCGTGCAGGACGCGTTCGTCGCGATGCATGCCCGGTGGAACCGGCTGCGCGACCCGGAGAAGGCACTGGCCTACCTGCGCACCTCGGTGGTGAACCGGTGCCGGTCCCGGCAGCGGCACCTGGTGGTGGTCGACAAGCACACCCCGCGCGCGCTGCCGGACGAGCCGAGCGCGGAGCAGGCGGCGCTGGCCGTCGCCGGCACCGACGCCGTGATCGCCGCGATGCGGCGGCTGCCGGAGAAGCAGCGCACGGTGATGGTGCTGCGGTACTACGGCGACCTGTCCGAGGCAGAGATCGCCGACACGATGGGCATCAGCAGAGGTGCCGTCAAGAGCCACGCCGCGCGGGCCGCCAAGTCCCTGCGCCTCGCCCTGGAGCCACTGTCATGACCGACCACGACCCGATCGGCGACGAGGTACGACGGGCCCTCGAGCGTGAGGCCGAGCAGGTCCACCCGGACCCCGACGGGCTGTACCGGATCCGGGAACGGATCGACGCCGGCCGCGGTACGCCGGTGCGCTCCCGTCGTCCGTGGGTGCTCACCGCGGCCGGTGCCGCGCTCGGTGCGGCCGCCGCGGTCGGCGCCTTCGCCGTCCTCAGCCCGGACGCCACCAAGGACACCGCCACCTCCCCGGAAGTCGCCGGAAGCACCGGTACGACGCCGAGTACGGCCTCCCACTCCCCTCGGGTCGTCGTACCGCCGCCGACGGCGCTGCCCAGGTCATCGCCGACACCGGAACGGGGCGGCCCGACCAACACGATCAAGCCACCCACCATCGCCAGCCCGCCGGACGACGCCCGGGCGGTGCCGGTCTACTGGCTCGGCTCCGTGGTCGGTCGGCCCGAGCTGCCGCCACGGCTGTACCGTACGTTCGTCCGGATCGCCGACGAGGACCCCGCGGCCGGCGCGATCCGGGTGATGGCGACCGGACAGGCCGGCGACCCGGACTACCGCTCGCCGTGGGCGGGCGCACAGGTGCGGGCGGTGACCCGACAGGGCGGTGTGATCACGGCCGACTTCGACACGCTGCCGGAGGTCCGGCTGAGCCGTGCGGAGGCGACTACCGCGGTACAGGAGCTCGTCTACACCGTGCAGGGCGCGCTGCAGTCCACCAACCCGGTCCGGGTCACCCTGGACGGCGAGCCGGCCGGTGCACTGTTCGGGCAGGTCGACGCGCGAAGCCCGATCCGCCGTGCCGCTCCGATCGACGTCCAGGCGTTCGTCTGGATCACGTCACCGGCAGAGAACGGCACGGCGGGCAGCCCGCTCGCCGTGGCCGGTATCGCCTCGACGTTCGAGGCGACCGTGAACTGGCGGGTCCGGGACGCCGCGACGAACGCCGTCGTCCGCGAGGGCTACACGACTGCGACCAGGGGCACCGGCGAGTTCGGCGACTTCCGCTTCTCCGTGGCTCTGCCCGCGGGCAAGTACGTGGTCGAGTGCTTCGAGATCTCGGCCGAGGACGGCCGCGAGACCAACACGGATTCCAAGACCGTCACAGTCCGGTAGCCACGCAACGTCGAGGGCGTCTGGCGACTGTCTTCTGGTGAAGCAGTCGATACGACCGACGGAGGGGCCCCGATGAACGAACCGGCACGAACCATGCGAAGCTGGACCACGCTACTGGTATCCGCCGCTGCGGTCGGAGCCGTGGCGGCAGGCGCGGCGCTCATCGCCGACGCGGTCGGCGACTCGCCGGACCCGCGGCAGTCCCGCGCGACACCGCCACCGGTGACCCAGGCAACAGCGCCGACGCCGTCCGGCGAGCAGCTGCGAAAGGCCCGCGACCTGCTCGCCCGCTGGGAACGGACGGTCGGCGACGCCGTCTACGTGCCGCTGCGGCCGCCGCTCGCACAGGGCGATCCGGAACTGACCGGTCGCTTCGAGATCCACCAGACCGGGGCGTGGAGCCGCGGCCAGGCCGCGTACCAGCGGGGGCTCGCGCAGCGGCGTATCCAGGTCCGCACCGCGGTGCCGGACGTGCCGCCGGCAGCCGGAGTCGTCACCTGGCGGAACGGCTTGTCCGTGCCGACCTCGGTCGTCTCCGCGAAGGAGGCCTACGACCGCCTGCTGGCCGGCGCGATGCGCTGCAGCAACTGTCCCGCCGACGGATCGGCGGACGGCATCACGCCGAAACCGGTGACGCTCACCGCGGTGACGCTGACCACCCTGGTCGTGGAGACGACCCGCGGCGACGCCACGGTCCCGGCCTGGCGATTCACGTTCGCGGAGAGCCGGGTGCAACTCCTGGTCGCCGCCGCCGAGGCCGCCCAGGTCACGCCCGCACCGCTCGACCAGGCGGCGGGCATGCCGATCATGGACGCGTCGATCGCTCCCGACGGACGAACGCTGACCGCCCGGCTCATCGGTTCCGGCGGTTCGTCAAAGGCGCCCTGCGGCGCCGACTACTTCGGGTACGTCGTCGAGTCGGCCAACGCCGTCGGTGTCGTGATCGTCGGCAGGAGTTACCCGGGACGAGTGGTCTGCACGATGGAAGGGCATATGCGTGAGGTCACGGTACGGCTCGCCGCGCCGCTCGGGGGCCGGTCCGTGCTGGAGCTGGAGCGCGGCACAGCGGTCCCCCTCACCTGACGAAGGTGAACAGGCGCGCTCCCGGCACGGCGGGCCGCGGGTCGGCGGTGAGCTGGTCGGCACCCACCGACCAGGTGGCGTCATCGGGTGCCTCGAAGGCCTTCTCGGCGAACCCGGCCTGGTCGAACCAGCGGCGGATCGAGGCCACGACGTTCGGCGCCCAGCGGCCGCGGGTCCAGATCACGGTGGCGCCGGGTGCGCAGAACTGCGGCAGCGCCTTGATGGTGCGCTCGATGTCGGCGTCGCTGATGTTGCCGAACACGCCGCAGAACAGCACCAGGTCCGCGGGTACCGCACCGGCATAGCTGTCCACCGCACCAGCGTCGGCCTGCACCACATCGACCGCGGTCAGGCCGTTCGCGGCCGCCGCGGCCCGCGCGATCCGGACGTTGCGCGGGTCGAGCTCGACCAGCCGGGCGCTGACCCGGTCCCGGGCCGGATGGATGGCGAGTACCTCGAGCAGGTCGCGGCCCTGACCCGCGCACGCGCTCACCACCCGCAGGGTCCGGTCCGGCGCGGCGTCGAGCACCGCGCGGATCTGCCGCTGCACCGCGGCCAGCCGCTGCGACAGCGACGAGCCGGCGTCGTCGTACGGCGCGTGCCACTCCAGCCAGTCGGTCGAGGACATGAGCTCATCCTGTCGTGCCACGGCGCGCTCCACCTCCTTCCGACCGTCAGCCGGACAGCCGTACGCTGATCGGCAACCGCCGCACGGAGGGGACCGCGATGGTGCAGCCGAGGATCCGGATCATCACGCCAGGGGTGCGCGCACCGGTGCCGTCACCGGTCGACATCAGCGGCGTCGCGCAGACGTTCGAGGGCGCGGTCGCGTACCGGGTCCGGGACGCCGCGACGAACGCGGTCGTGGCGCAGGGGCACCTGACCGCCACAGTCGGCGCGCCCGACTTCGGCGACTTCCAGGTCGCGGTCCCGCTGCCTGCGGGCAGCTACCGGGTCGAGTGCCTGGAGCTGTCGGTGGTCGACGGCAGCGAGGTGCACATGGACAGCAGGCCCTTCACAGTCCAGTAGCTCAGCGCCACCGGGACCGCCCGAGCAGCAGCGCGACCGCCGCCACGCCGGCGGTCGAGGTCCGCAGCACCGTGTCGCCGAGCCGCACCGGTGCCGCCCCGAACCCGTCCAGCTCGCGCGCGGTCAGACCGCCCTCGGGCCCGACCACGACCACCACCTCGCCGGACCCCGGTACGGTCACCGACGCCAGCGGTTCGGTCGCCTCCTCATGCAGTACGACGGCCAGTCCGGCGCGTCGTATCAGCTCGGCCACGTCCGTGGTCGAGGCCAGCTCGGCCACCTCGCAGAACCAGGACCGGCGCGACTGCTTGCTCGCCTCGAACGCCCACGCCCGCCACTTCGCCACCGTCTTCGCGGTCCGCTCCGGGTTGGCCCGGAACTGGCTGCGCTCGGCGTTCCACGGCACCACCAGGTCGACCCCGACCTCGGTCAGCATCTCCACCGCGAGCTCGGCCCGCTCCCCCTTCGGCACCGCCTGGACGACCACCAGCCGCGGTTCCGGCGCAGGCACCTTCTCGCGGACATCGACGGCGACCGTGAGCCCGGCCTTGGACGCCGCCAGAACCGGGCCCTCGACGTACGACCCGCGCCCGTCCGTCAGCCGGACCCGCTCCCCCGTCCCGATCCGCCGCACCACCCCCGCATGCCGCCCCTCGGCCCCGCCCAGCGTGATCTCGTCCCCCTCGAGCTCCGCCGAGTAGAACACCGCGACACCCATCAGCACCGCACCCCCGCGGAACCCTGCAGGCCGGCGCCCACCCCCACCAGGCGATCATCGGTCGGTTTGCGACGAGCTGTGGATAACGCGGCCACCTGACCGCCGGCGCGCACATGACTGGTTATCCACAGCTCGTCGCAAACCGACCGATGATCGCGGGGGAGGTGGGGGTGCATCGGGACCAGGGGCGGCGGGGCTAGTGGGCGTTGCCGAAGGCGTTGCGGAGGCGGCCGAAGACCGAGCGCGGAGCGGTGGCCTGGACCTGACCCTCAGGCTGCTCCTCGCCACGCAGGCCGGCCAGCTGGCGGAGCAGCTCGGCCTGCTGCTCGTCGATCCGGGCCGGCGTCTCCACCACCACGCGCAGCACCAGCGCGCCACGTCCGCTGTGCCGCAGCTGCGGTACGCCGCGGCCGTTGATCACGATCTCGGTGCCGGACTGGGTACCCGGCCGGATGTCGACCGGCACGGTCTCGCCCTCCAGCGTCGGCAGGTCGATCTGGGTGCCGAGCGCGGCCGCGGTCATCGGCAGCGTGACGGTGCAGTGCAGGTCGTCGCCGGACCGGGTGAAGACCTCGTGCGGCTCCACCTCGAGCTCGACGAACAGGTCGCCGGCCGGGCCACCGCCCGGACCGACCTCGCCCTGGCCCGACAGCTGGACCCGGATGCCGGTGTCCATGCCGGACGGGATCTTCACGGTGACGGTACGGCGGGCGCGGACCCGGCCGTCGCCGGAGCACTCGGTGCACGGGCTCGGGATCGTCGTACCGAACCCGCGGCAGCTCGGGCACGGCCGCATCGTCCGGACCTCGCCCAGGAACGACCGCTGGGTGTGCGTCACCTCACCGCGGCCGTGACAGATCACGCAGGTGACCGGCTTGGAGCCGGCCGCGGCACCGGAGCCGGTACAGGTCGGGCACACCACCGCGGTGTCGACCTTGATCTCGCGAGTGGTGCCGAACGCGGCCTCCGCGAGCGTGATCCGCAGCGGGATCAGCGCGTCCTGTCCGCGGCGTACCCGCGGACGCGGGCCGCGCGTGGTCGGCCCGGTCTGGCCGAAGAACGCGTCCATGATGTCGGTGAAGCTGAACGCCTGGCCGAAGCCGCCGCCCGGCCCGGCACCGCCGCCGGTGGCCAGCGGGTCACCGCCGAGGTCGTAGATCTGCCGCTTCTGCGGGTCGCTGAGCACCTGGAACGCGCGACCGATCTCCTTGAACTTCTCGTGCGCGTCGTCGGAGTCGTTCACATCCGGGTGGTACTGGCGTGCGAGCTTGCGGTAGGCCTTCTTGATGTCCTCGGCGGACGCGTCACGGCGTACGCCGAGGATCTCGTAGTAGTCGCTCATACTCCCTCTATGACTCAGCCAGGATCTGGCTGACGTAGCGGGCGATCGCGCGGACCGCCCCCATCGTGCTCGGGTAGTCCATGTGGGTCGGGCCGACGATGCCCAGCGTGGCCAGCGACTCGGTCTTCGAGCCGTAGCCGGTGGACACCACCGAGGTGGTGGACAGCTCCTCGTACGGGTTCTCGTGTCCGATCCGCACCGTCAGCGTCTGCGGGTGGGTCGCCTCGCCCAGCAGCCGCAGCAGGATGACGTGCTCCTCCAGCGCCTCAAGCACCGGCTTGACGTCGCGCTCGAAGTCGTCGCCATAGCGGGTCAGGTTGGCCGCGCCGCCGACAGCGATCCGCTGCTCGCCGTTGTTCGCGAGGGTCTCCAGCAACGTGGTCACCACCGCCGCGGCCAGCGGCCGGTGCTCGTGGGGGAACAGGTCCGGCACCCCGGCCAGAGTGGTCGCGGCCTCGGACATCCGCTGCCCGGCCAGCGCCTCGTTCAGCCGCGCCCGCAGGTCCCCGACCAGCTGCTCGGACACCTCGCCGGACGCCTCGACGATGCGCTGCTCGATCCGGCCTGTACTGGTGATCAGCACCAGCAGCACCCGGTGCGGCGACAGCGTCACCACCTCGATGTGCCGGACCGTCGACCGGGTCAGGGTCGGGTACTGCACGATCGCGACCTGCCGGGTGACCTGCGCAAGCAGCCGGACGGTGCGTCGTACCACGTCGTCGAGGTCGACCGCGCCGGCAAGGAACGTCGAGATCGCGCGCTTCTCCGCGGCGGTGAGCGGCTTGACCGTGCTGAGCTTGTCGACGAACAACCGGTACCCGGCGTCGGTGGGGATCCGGCCGGCACTGGTGTGCGGCTGGGTGATGTACCCCTCCTCCTCCAGCGCGGCCATGTCATTGCGGACCGTCGCCGGCGACACGCCGAGGTTGTGCCGGTCGACCAGCGTCTTCGAGCCCACCGGCTCGTGGGTCGCGACATAGTCCTCGACGATGGCACGCAGCACGTCAAGCTTGCGGTCGTCGAGCATGCACGTCACCTTCCCTCGCTGTCCGGGCCTCACGTCCGGAGCCGCCGGCTCGCCTACTGGCACTCCGTCGGACCGAGTGCCAGTCTACCGACCTGAGTCCCCGGACCCGGACCCGTCGGCGGGCCGACCGCCAGACCCAGGCTGCGGTTAAGGTCGACGCGTGGAGCTGGCAGAGTCAGACAGCGAGCGGATGACATGAGCTGGACCGAGGTCGGTGAGCGCTGCTGGGTGGGGCGCTACCGCGAGTGGGACGTCAACGTCGGCGTGGTGGCCGGGTCCGACGGCCTGCTGGTGATCGACACCCGCGGCACGCTGCAACAGGGCCAGGAACTGCTCGACGACGTACGACGGCTGAGCCCGGCACCGATCCGGTACGTCGCGAACACCCACCTGCACTTCGACCACACCTTCGGCAACAAGGCCTTCGCGGACGCCGGCAGCACCATCCACGCGCATGAGAACGCGGTCGCTGGGATGCTCGAGCGCGGCGAGTGGATCAAGCAGCTGTGCCGGGACAACCCCGAGGGCGACCTGGACGGGGTGCTCACCGAGCAGGTGCTGCGCGACGTGGTGGACACCCCGCTGGTACCGGCGAGCGAGACCTTCGCCGTCGCCCGGGTACTCGATCTCGGCGACCGCCCGGTCGAGCTGTTGCACCTCGGCAGCGGCCACACCGACGGGGACGTGGTCGCGGTGGTCGCGGACGCCGGCGTCGTGTTCGCCGGGGACATGATCGAGGAGTCGGCCCATCCGGCGTACGGGAACGACTGCTTCCCGCTGGACTGGCCGGACACCGCCGACCGGCTGGCCGGACTGCTCGGCGACGCCACCCGCGTCGTACCGGGGCACGGTGACGTCGTAGGCCAGGGGTTCGTGGAGTCGCAGAAGGCCGATCTCGGCACCGTCGCGAACACCATCGCCGGCCTGCACCACAACGGCGTCTCGCTGGACGACGCGCTGCGCCACACCGACGACTGGCCCTACCCCGCCCAGGACCTGGCCAACGCGATCCGCCGCGGCTACGACCAGCTCGGCAGCACCCGCAGGACGCTTCCGCTGATCGGTCCCTGACCGGCGGGCCGTCCGCAGGCGCCCGCCGAGTCGACAACACGCGCCGGTCACGTCCGTGGCCACCGGCGCTCCGGTCGTTACCGTTGCCCGGTGACTGATCGCTACGTCTCGGACGTACTCGCGGGCGACTGGAACAAGCCGAAGAACGGTCGCACGGTCGACCTGGAGATCTCCTACGGCCTGGTGGTCGAGGAGCCGACGTCCGGCTTCGTCGGCGCCGTGGTGCGCTGGGAGCACGGCGTGGTCGACCTGGAGGACCGGCACGGGACGGTGCGGTCGTATCCGATGGGCCCGGGCTTCTGGGTCGACGGAAAGCCGGTGGCGCTGAAGGCTCCGGCGCGCTCAGCCCCGGCCAAGCCGTCGCGGACCGCGTCCGGTTCGGTGGCGGTGCACGGCGCGAAGGCCCGGGTGGCGCGGGCCGGGCGGATCTACGTCGAGGGCCGGCACGACGCGGAGCTGGTCGAGAAGGTCTGGGGTGACGACCTGCGGATCGAGGGCGTCGTGGTCGAGTACCTGGAAGGCGTCGACGACCTGCCGGCAATCGTCGCCGAGTTCGCGCCGGGCCCGGACCGGCGGCTCGGCGTACTCGTCGACCATCTGGTGCCCGGGTCCAAGGAGTCGCGGATCGCGGCGCAGGTCACCGGCGACCACGTACTGGTGGTCGGTCACCCGTTCATCGACATCTGGGAGGCGGTGAAGCCGTCGTCGCTCGGCATCGCGGCGTGGCCTCGGATCCCGCACGGGAAGCCTTGGAAAGAAGGGATCCTGGAGACCTTCGGGTGGCCGTCGTCCAGCCAGGCCGACGTCGCTGCCGCCTGGCGCCACATCCTGTCCAAGGTCAGCTCGTACGCCGACCTGGAACCCGCCCTGCTCGGCCGGGTCGAAGAGCTCATCGACCACGTCACCGCACCGTCGTAGCCGACCCGCAGCACGCGGGCCCCGACCACTGGCAGCGTCAGGGCAGCAGGTCTCGGACGACGGCGTCGGCGAGCAGGCGGCCGCGGCGGGTGAGGACGAGACGGCTGCGGTGCTCCTCGAGCAGATCGCGACCAATGGCGTCCTTGGCCGCGGTCCGGCCGGCCTCGTCCAGGACCTCCACCGGGAGGCCGTCCCGGAGCCGGATCTCGAGCAGCACCCGCTCGACCCGGCGGGTCTCGGCGTCGAGCTGCTCGCGAGCGTGGGCCGGACTGGCGCCGGCGGCCAGCCGGTCGCCGTACGCGGTGGGGTGCTTGACGTTCCACCAGCGGACGCCGCCGACGTGGCTGTGCGCGCCGGGCCCGATCCCCCACCAGGTGTCGCCACGCCAGTACAGCTCGTTGTGCCGGCAGCGGGCCGCGGCACCGGTGGCCCAGTTGGACACCTCGTACCAGTCCAGGCCGGCCGCGCCGAGCAGGTCGTCGGCCAGCAGGTACTTGTCGGCCAGGTCGTCGTCGTCCGGGGCGGCCAGCTCGCCGCGGCGGATCCGGCGGGCCAGCTGGGTGCCGTCCTCGATGATCAGCGCGTAGGCGCTGACATGGTCGGGCTCCGCGCTCAGCGCCTGTTCCAGTGAGGCGCGCCAGTCGTCAAGCGACTCCCCGGGCGTGCCGTAGATCAGGTCCAGGTTGACGTGCTCGAAACCGGCGGCCTTCGCCTCCGCGACCGCGGCCAGCGCCCGGCCGGGCGTGTGCTGCCGGTCCAGCATCTTCAGTACGTGCGAGGCCGCGCTCTGCATCCCGAAGGACATCCGAGTGAAGCCGGCCTCGCGCAGCGCGGCCAGCGCCCGCGGGTCCACCGACTCCGGGTTCGCCTCGGTGGTCACCTCCGCGTCCGCTGCCAGCCCGAACCGGTCCCGGACCGCGTGCAGCATCGCGGCCAGGTCGCCCGCGGGCAGCAGGGTCGGCGTACCGCCGCCGAAGAACACCGTGTCGACCGGCCGGTCCAGCCCGGCCAGCACCCGCCGGGCGAGGTCGATCTCCGCGATCGCGGTCTGCGCGTACGACGCCTGCGAGGCACCGCCGCCCAGCTCGGTCGCGGTATAGGTGTTGAAGTCGCAGTACCCGCACCGGGTCGCGCAGTACGGCACGTGCAGGTAGAACCCGAACGGCCGCTCGGCCGCCTCCGCGATGGACGCCTCGGGCAACGACCCGTCGGTGGGCGGGACGTCACCGTCAGGAAGC
This sequence comes from Kribbellaceae bacterium, assembly GCA_035650275.1. Taxonomy (GTDB): domain Bacteria; phylum Actinomycetota; class Actinomycetes; order Propionibacteriales; family Kribbellaceae; genus DASRHY01. Next base: position 25,092 of record DASRHY010000326.1, read on the forward strand.
TGCGAAGGCACGCCCCCATGGTACGAACCGGATCAGCACGCATCGGCGACCGCCGTCACCAGCCTCGCATTCGGGTCCAGCGGTCGCCGACACGCCTTGGCGTTCGGGTCCAGTCGGCGTTCAGTCGTCGTACATCGAGTTGAGCGCGTCGCGGTAGGACTCCTCGACGACCTTCCGCTTGAGCTTCATGCTCGGCGTCATCTCACCGCCCTCGATGGTGAGGTCGCGGTCCAGTATGGTGAACTTCTTGATCGTCTCCCAGCGGTTCAGGCCGGCGTTCAGCTGGTCGACGTAGCCCTGCACCATGGCGCGGGCGGCGTCGGAGGTGACGATGTCGGCGTACTTCTTGCCGCCCAGGCCGTTCTGCTCGGCCCAGCCCTGGATCGCGTCCGGGTCGAGCGTGACCAGTGCGCTGACGAAGTTCCGCTCGTTGCCGTGCACAACGAACTGGCTGGCGTACGGACAGATCGTCTTGAACTTGCCCTCGATCACCTGGGGCGCGACGTACTTCCCGCCGGAGGTCTTGAACAGGTCCTTCTTCCGGTCGGTGATCACGAGGAACTCGTCGTCCAGGTGGCCGATGTCGCCGGTGTGCAGCCAGCCGTCCTCGGTCAGCACCTCGGCGGTCTCGTCCGGACGGTTGTGGTAGCCGTTCATCACCCCCGGGCCCTTGATCAGGATCTCGCCGTCCTCGGCGATCTTGACCTGGGTCGCCGGGAACGCCGGGCCGACGGTGCCGAGCCGGTACTGGTTCGGGCGGTTCACGAACGAGCCGGCCGCGGTCTCGGTCAGGCCGTAGCCCTCGAGGATCAGCAGCCCGGCGGCGTGGAACCACTCCGCGAGCTCCTTGTTCAGCGCCGCGGACCCGGACACGAAGAACCGGATCCGGCCGCCGAACCGGGCCCGGATCTTGGACAGCACCAGCTTGTCCGCGAGCTTGAACTGCGCGGCCAGCATGCCGCCGGGCTCCTTGCCCTCGCGGCGCAGCGCGGCGACCTGTTGACCGACGCCGAACGCCCAGTGGAACAGCTTCGCCTTCGGACCGCCCTCGGACTCGATCATGGTGACGATCCGGCCGTGCGCCTTCTCGAAGATCCGCGGCGCGGCACCCATGAAGGTCGGCTGGACCACGGCCAGGTTGTCGACGATCTTGTCCACCCGGCCGTCGATCGCGGTCGGGAAACCGATCTGCAGCTGGACCGCGAGCAGCACCTGGCCGAACGAGTGCGCCAGCGGCAGCCAGAGGAACTGCAGGTCGTCGGCGCCGATGAGCCGGGTGCCCTCGATCGCGGCGCCCTCGTAGGTCCAGGCCGAGTGCGGCAGTCGGACACCCTTGGGCCGACCGGTGGTGCCGGAGGTGTAGATCAGTGTGCAGAGGTGCTCCGGCTCGATCTGCGCGATCCGGTCGTCGACCGCGGTCGGGTTGCTCGCCAGGTGGTCGTCACCGAGCTTGTCCAGGTCGGCGAGGGTGATCACCCAGTCGCCGTCCTTCTCGTCCGGCGTGCCGTCGATCAGGATGACCTTGCTGACGCTGGGGATCTCGCTGCGGTGCGCGCGCAGCTTGTCGACCTGGCTGGCGTCCTCGGCGAACACCACCCGGACCTCGGCGTCGGCGACGATGAACGCCACGTCGGTGGCCATCGTGGTCGGGTAGATCGTGGTGGTGGCGGCCGCCGCCTCGACGATCGCCAGGTAGCAGAGCACCCAGTCGACCCGGGTGTTCGACGCGATGGCGATCCGCTGCTCGGGCTCGACCCCGAGTGCGACCAGGCCCGCGGCGCGGCGGCGTACCTCGGTGCCGACCTCGCGCCAGGTCATGGACTTCCACTCCGACCCGACCGGGTGCCGGTACGCCTCACGGTCCGGTGTCGCGGCGACGCGGTCCAGGAGCAGCTGCGCGATGTGCGGCTTACGGGCGGTCAGAACGGCGAGGTGGCCGCCGTCGGCTACCTGGTCGATGTCGTCTGGCATGGCTGCCCTCCTAGGTAAGTAACCGAACGGTAGCCGGTGCCAGAACGCTGCGCCACGGTCGAAATGCAGCCGCGCGTCCGAATCACGTCACGTTCTGGCAACGCGTCGGAACAGGGTGGAACCGGTCCCTCACGGGGTGAAGTTCCTGGCCAGCGACAAGAGGGGGGCGTGTGGCTACAGTGATCGAAAGGGTTGGGGCCCGAGCTGCGCACCCGGCCGTTGTCTCAGCCGGCATGCGGCGCTCGGCATCGGAAGGAGCGCCTGATGGTGCGGTTCAGCTATTTACAGCTTCCCGACTACCCGCTCGCGGACTGCATCGACATGATCAAGACCGCGGACGAGCTCGGTTTCTACGCCGCGTACAGCGTGGACGAGACCTGGCACAAGGACATGTGGCTGCTGTTCGCGGCGGCCGCCGACAAGACCAAGAACATCCGGCTGGGGCCGAACGTCACGCACGTGATCCTGCGCGAACCGACGCACATCTGCCAGATGCTCGCCACCCTCGACGAGCTGTCGGGCGGCCGGGCTGAGGCCGTCGTGAGCTTCGGCAACCTCGGACTGCTGTCGCAGTACAACATCGACTGGCAGACGCAGAAGCCGCTCGCCAGGCTCAGGGAGGGCATGGAGGTGATGCGGCGCTTCCTCGCGGACGGCGCGATCACCTACGACGGCGAGTTCTTCTCCTACTCCGGGCTGTACACGTTCGCCCGCCCGGTGCAGGAGCGGGTCCCGCTGAAGATCGGCGCGATGGGCGGGCCGAGGTCGTTCCAGCTAGCGGGCGAGATCGCGGACGGCATGCATCAGGCGCTCGGCTACTCGCGGGAGAACTACGAGTACGTCGCCGAGAACGTCAAGGCCGGTCTGGACAAGGCCGGCAAGAGCCTGGACGACTACGACTTCGGCGCCTGGGTGTGCTGGGCGGTCGGCGAGGACTCCGAGGCGGCCAAGCATGCGGCCCGGATCATGGTCGCGTTCTACATCTCGTCGATGCCGGCCAGCCTGCTCGCACGGCACGGCATCGACCGGGCCGACCTGCAGCCGATCATCGACGCGCTCGGCGCGGGCGAGATCGACAAGGCGATCGAGCTCACCTCGCCAGAGCTGGCCGCGACGCTGTCGGTCTCGGGTACGCCGGACGAGTGTGTGGCGAAGCTGAAGTCCGACATCCTGCCGAGCGGCGTCAACCACATCATCGCCGCGGTCACCGACCCATACCTGGTGAAGCTGTTCAGCGGCAAGGAAGTCACCGGCGTGCCCGACGTACACGGGCAGCTGCGCCTGATCCACGACAAGGTGATGCCCGAGGTCATGTGATGACTTTGGACGCCGACAACGACGCTGAGAACACAGCGGAGCTCAGTCGCGAGTTCGCCGAGCAGTGGCGGGACCCGGCGTACGGCTGTTTCAGCTCGGGGCACAAGTTCTGCCGCAACGTGTGCCCGGTGATGGGCGTGACGCAGAACGAGAACCACTCCCCCACGGCGTTCCACGCCAACGTGGTGGCGATGGGCCAGGGCGACCTGACCGTCGAGGACGTCGCCGCGGACTACGTGCACTGCACCCAGTGCGGGGCGTGCGAGCTGCGCTGCCCGAACACGCTGATGGCCGGCGACTTCTACCGGGCCCGGACCCGCACCGTCGACGTGGTCAAGGCGATGCGGGCGCTCGCGGTGCAGTCCGGGGTTGAGCAGCCACGCTGGAAACGCTGGGTCGAGGCCACCGTCGACCGGCGGAACGAGCCGGTGCTGGACGTGCCGGTGTCGCAGGACAACGTCGGCCGCTGGGCGGACGGGCTCGGGCTTCCGGTCGGCGGCGAGACGTTGCTGTTCGTGGACTGCGAGGCGGCGTTCTACCGGACGGCGCTGCCACGGGCGGTCGCGCTGGTGCTGCAGGCGGGTGGGGTCGAGTTCGGGCTGATGCGGGAGCAGTGGTGCTGCGGAGGACCGGCGCTGGAGATGGGGTACGTCGAGCAGTCGCGCGAGTTCGCCGAGCACAACGTGGCGGACTGGCGCGCGGTCGGCGCCCGGCGGATCATCACGCTCGACCCGCACGACTACATCAGCTTCACCGAGGACTACCCGCGGTACTTCGGTGACGAGTACGAGTTCGAGATCGTGCACATCACCGAGCTGGTCGCCGAGCTCGTGCGGGAAGGGAAGCTGACCTTCACGGTGCCGGTCGAGCGGGTCGCGACGTACCACGACCCGTGCCGGCTGAACAAGCGCAAGGGCATCCACCAGTCACCGCGGGAGATCCTGCGCGCCATCCCGGGACTGGACTTCCGTGACGTGGACCACGTCACGCAGTGGGCGTACTGCTCCGGCGCCGGCGGCGGCCTCGCGATCGAGAAGCCCGAGCTGACCGCGGCGATCAGCGCGCAACGGCTCGACCGGGCCGCGCAGCTGGAGGTGGACCTGCTGGTCAGCGCCTGTGTCTGGTCCGAGCGGCCGCTGGCGGCTGCCGGCGAGGAGCGCAACATCGAGGTGCGCGACCTGATGGAGCTGGTCGCGGAGTCGGCCGGGATCGAGGTGACGACGTGACCACGACGGCGATCTCGGACGCCCTGTACGACGAGCTGGTCGGCATCCTCGGCCCGGACGGCGTGCTGGTCGACAAGCCGGCCCGCTGGAACCGGACCCGGACACCGGCGCCGTTCCCGGTACACCGATGGCGCGAGCTGGTCCCGGACGTCGTGGTGCTGCCGCGCACCACCGATCAGGTCGCCGAGATCGTCAGGCTGGCGAACCGGACCCGCACACCGGTGGTACCGCGCGCGGCGGGAACCGGCCTGACCGACGGGGCCACCCCGATGCGCGGCGGGATCCTGCTGGACGTCAAGCGGATGAACCAGATCCGCGAGATCGACCTTGTCGACCGGACCGTCACGGTGCAGCCGGGCATCAACATGCTGAAGCTGAACGAGGTGCTGCAGCCGCACGGCGTGATGTTCCCCGACGACCCGGCCAGCTACCCCTGCTCGATGGTGGGCGGCCGGATCGGCACCAGCGGCTGGTCGCTGATCGGCGCCCGGTACGGTCACACCCGCGACCTGGTCTGCTCGATGGAGGTGGTGCTGCCGACCGGCGACGTGATCCGGGTCGGCGAGGGCGGCGGCCGGAAGCTGCGGAAGGCGTCCACCGGGTACACCCTCAAGCCGCTGTTCATCGGCCACGAGGGCACCCTCGGCGTGGTCACCGAGGCGACGCTCGAGCTGGTGCCGCGGCCCCAGGTCGAGTTCGCCGCGTTCTTCGGGTACCACGACTACCAGACCGCATGGACCAGCACCGGTGCGCTGGCGAAGTCGGGGTTCGCGACGCTGGCAGGGGTGGTGCTGTTCGACGAGTGGAAGCTCGCCTACCTGCGCCGCGACGACGAGGCGTACATCGAGCAGCCGGACTGGCTGAAGAGTGTCGTCGCGGTGGCGATGTACGGCAACGAGGCCGAGGTGGTTCCGGCGGCGCGGGAGATCATGCGGATCGGCCGCGAGTCCGGCGGCACGTACCTCGGCGACGAGGTCAGCCAGGGCGACTGGGCGGCCCGGCACGACCGGTACGCGATCCCGCTGCACGGCCGGCTGCGCAGCGGCGAGGTGGTGCCGATGTCGTGGCACTGCGAGGACGCGGCGCTGAACTACAGCGTGCTGCCGCAGGTCCGCGAGGAGTGGCACGCGATCGCCGACCGGTACATCCGCGAGTACGGCATCTTCGACGACTGGGGCATGTTCGCCTACACGAACGGGGCGTACAAGCCGTGGGGCGACTACCTGGTCGAGATCGACATCGGGATCTGGGAGCAGAAGCTGGACGACACCAACTGGGAGGCCTGGCTGGCCTGCAAGCGTGAGATCACCGAGGTGACGCTGAAGTACGGCGGCTCGATCAGCGCCTGCCACGGTGCCAGCCGGGAGGGCGATGTGGAGTTCGTCCCGACCGAGCTCGGCGGCGGCTTCGAGGTGATGAAGAAGGTCAAGCGGGCACTGGACCCGAACAACGTGATGAACCCGGGCAAGTATCTGCTCGACCGGGCCTACCAGGGGGACCAAGAGGAGGACTGAGACGTGTTCGGCTTCCGGCTGTCGGCGCAGCGTCCGCCCGAGCCTCGGCGGATCAAGGACGACGTGGTGATGCGGTTCGACCACGTCTACGAGGTGTCCCCGGACAAGATGACGGTGTTCCGGCAGCAGGACCTCCCGGCCTGGGACACCGAGCGGATCGTCGGCAGCCGCTGGGACCACCTGGACTGGATGCACCGGCACTTCGCAGACAAGGTGCTCGGGATGTCCGACCTGGGTCTGCGGGAGGACGGTACGCCGGCCGAGTGATGCGATCCGTGGCAGCGCTGGCCGTGCTGGTTCTCGCCGGCACGACCGGGTGCGACGACGAGCAAGGGGAGCCCGAAATGACGACACCGGTGACGATCGCCGTGACCAGCCCGGCGTTCGCCGACGGGCAGCCGGTCCCGGTCCGGTATACCTGCGACGGCGACAACGTCTCGCCGCCGCTGTCCTGGCAGAACCTGCCGGCCGGGACCCGGGCCGTCGCACTGGTCGTCGACGACCCGGACGCGCCGCGCGGCACCTTCGTGCACTGGGTGCTGCTCGATCTGCCGGCCGGAACCACGTCACTCAGCGAGGGTGCGGTGCCGGCCGGTGCGGTGCAGGCGAACAACTCGGCCGGCAAGGCGGCGTACACCGGGCCGTGCCCGCCGAGCGGGACGCACCACTACCGGTTCACCGTGCACGCTCTGTCCGAGCCGACGCGGCTGCGGGACGGCGCGAAGCTGGACCAGGCCCTGCAGGCGATCGCCACGTCCGGGATCGCCCGCGGCCGGCTGGTCGGCACCTACGCGCGCTGAGCCTGCCGGCGCTGCAGCTCCTCCGCGATCTGGACCGCGTTCAGCGCCGCACCCTTGCGCAGGTTGTCGTTCGACACGAACAGCACCAGCCCGCGGCCGCCCGGGACCGACCGGTCGGCACGGATCCGTCCGACGTACGACGGGTCCTGGCCGGCCGCGGCCAGCGGCGTCGGCACGTCCGTGACCGCCACGCCCGGGGCCAGGCCGAGCAGCTCCGTGGCCCGCGCGGGCGACAGCGGCTCGGCGAACTCCGCGTGGATCGACAGCGAGTGGCCGGTGAACACCGGCACCCGGACGCAGGTACCGGCGACCGGAAGGTCCGGGATGTGCAGGATCTTGCGGCTCTCGTTGCGGAGCTTCTGCTCCTCGTCGGTCTCGCCGCTGCCGTCGTCGACGATCGAGCCGGCCAGCGGCAGCACGTTGTACGCGATCGGCGCGGCGTACAACGCCGGCTCGGGCAGGGGCACGCCCGCGGTGCCGTGGGTGAGCGAGGGCGCGGCGTCGACCAGGTCGCGCACCTGGGTGTCGAGCTCGGCCACGCCCGCGCCACCGGAGCCCGAGACCGCCTGGTACGTCGCGACCACCAGCCGGGTCAGCCGCGCCTCGGCGTGCAGCGGCGCCAGCACCGGCATCGCGGCCATCGTGGTGCAGTTCGGGTTCGCGACGATGCCCTTCGGGATGTCGTCCAGGTCGCCGGGATTGACCTCGGAGACGACCAGCGGCACCTCGGGGTCCATCCGCCACGCCGAGGAGTTGTCCACCACCACGGCACCCGCGGCGGCAACCTTCGGGGCCAGCTCGCGGGACGCGGTCTTGCCGTTCGAGAACAGCGCCAGGTCGAGACCGGCGAAGTCGGCTTTGGCCGAGTCCTCCACCACCACCTTGTCGTCGTCCCACGGCAGGTGGCTGCCCGCCGACCGGGCCGAGGCGAAGAACCGCACCTCGTCGACCGGGAAGTTCCGCTCCGCCAGCAGCCGGCGCATCACGCTGCCGACCTGGCCCGTCGCTCCGAAGACTCCTACACGCATGCGCACGAGGCTATCCGACCTCGCGGTCGCGGCCCGCCGAGCGTTCGGCATACGAGCGCATCTCGGAGTCCAGGTCGATGCCGGAGGCAAGCATTCCGGCCATCCGGACCGGGTCGGGATCGAACAGGGCGTGCCCGATGCTGACGTCGTGATCGGGCCGGAACAGCACGGTCACGGGATCGCCCGCGCCGACCGTGCCGGTGCGCAGCACCTTCAGGTAGGCACCGGGCCGGCGCTCGCGTGTGAACCTCTTGATCCAGCCCGGGATGCCCATCCGGTGCTGGAACGTGATGCACGGCATCCGCGGCGAGCGCACCTCGACCTCGATCTCGCCGATCTCCCAGCGCTCGCCGATCAACGCGTTGCTGACGTCCAGGCCGACGGTGTCCAGGTTCTCGCCGAACAGGCCGTCGGGGATGTTCCGGCCCAGCTCCGCCGCCCACCAGTCGGCGTCCTCGCGGGCGTACAGGTACAGCGCCTGGTCAGGGCCGCCGTGGTGCTTGGTGTCGCACTGGGTGTCGCCGGCCAGCCCGAGCTCGCCGACCGGCACCCGGCCGGTCCGCGGCCGCTTGTCGATCGCGGTCAGCCCGGTGTCCTTCGGACCCGGGATCAGCGCGTGTACGACGTTCACGGCGACCAGCTGCGGCATGGACACATCTTCGCCCGGCACGATCCACGGGCGCGAACGGTTTAGCGGGCGGCGCTTCGCCCGGTGGCCCGGTGCAGCTCGTCGGACAGCTCGATGCCGGACTCCAGCAAGGCCCGCATGACCTCCGGCGTACCGCGCGGGAACACGTCGCCGATGGTCACCGTGTGGTCCGGCCGATGCACGACCCGGATCGGGTCGCCGGCCTCGACCGCGCCGGTGTGCAGCACCTTGAGGTACGCGCCGGGCCAGCCACGTTCGGTGAACCGCTTGACCCAGTGGGGCTCCTTCATCCGCGCGCTGAAGTTCCCGCACGGGATGCGCGCCTCGCGGACCTCGACCACGACATCCCGGCCGATCCGCCACCGCTCGCCGACCAGTGCGCCGGTGACGTCGAGACCGGCCGTCGTGAGGTTCTCGCCGAACAGACCGGGCGGGATCTCGCGACCCAGCTCGCCGGCCCACCAGTCCGCGTCCTCGGCGGCGTAGACGTACAGCGCCCGGTCCGGTCCGCCGTGTGACGGCAGCGTCTGGACGTCGCCTGCGAGGCCGAGGTACCCCACGGCGACTGGCCCGTCGACCGGTCGCTTGTCGATGCCGGAGGATCGCCGCGGCCCGCGGACCAGCTCGTGCACGACGTTGACCGAGAGCAGTCGCGGCCGCGCGGACGTCGTCATGCCCCGATTGTGCGCGGTCAGGCCGACTGTTCGCTTGATCGTTCTGGCGACTCTCAGTCCTGCACGGCCTTGGCGATCGCCAGCGCGGTGGTGATCCAGTCCTGCGTCTCGGGGTCCACGAGACGGCCGCCGAGATCCTCGATCGCCCAGCCGATGTTGCACAGCTCGCGTACGACCACCCAGTCGCGGGCCCGGTCCTCGTCCAGCCCGGCAGCGTCGACCGCGGCGTGGAACCGGCGCCGTACCGCGGCCCGGACGTCGCCGGTCGCGGTGATCGCGTCCCAGCGGTTCCACAGCAGCGGCGCGACCTCGTAGTGCGGGTCGCCGGACAGCGGCTTCGGGTCGATCACCAGCCACGGCTCGCGATCCGCGGCCAGCACGTTGAAGTAGTGCAGGTCGGTGTGGATCAGCCGGCCGTCGCAGTCCGGGTCGGCGGCCAGGTCGCGCGCCAGCGAGACCGCCTGCTCGACGTACCGGCGTGGCACCGGCGCACCCGACGGCAGCGCGGCCAGCCCGTCGGCCCACCGGGTCACCTCGACCGAGAGCCGGCGGTACTGCGGGCCGGCCGGCACATGCAGTCGCCGGTATGTCGCCGCAACCAGCTCGGTCGCCTCGATCTCCTCCACCGTGGTGAGGTCACGCGGGTGCACCCGTTCCAGCAGCAGCGCGAACCGGTGCGGGTCGGCACGCAGCAGCCGGACCGAGCCGGCACCGTCCCAGTCGCGCAGTGCCAGGTGCTCGTACTCGGCCTCCCAGTGCGGCCAGCTCACTTTGAGCACCGCCGGCACCCCGTCGGCCGTGCGCACCGGTACGACGAGCGCGCACTCACCGTGCACCGCGGCGCCGTCGGCCGTCAGGTCCCACTCCCCGAGCAGGTCACCGACGAGCCGCGGCAGCCGGTCCAGCCACCTCGCCCACTCCTCGCCGCGGTCGGCGAAGCCGCGGAACCGCTCCGGAACGACTACCGGCACTACTTCTTGGCCTTGTCCGCGGAGGTGTCGGTGGTGCGCAGAGCGGCGATGAACGCGTCCTGCGGGACCTCGACCCGGCCCACCATCTTCATCCGCTTCTTGCCTTCCTTCTGCTTCGCCAGCAGTTTGCGCTTCCGGGTGATGTCACCGCCGTAGCACTTCGCCAGCACGTCCTTGCGGATCGCCCGGATCGTCTCCCGGGCGATCACCCGGGACCCGATCGCGGCCTGGATCGGCACCTCGAACTGCTGCCGCGGGATCAGCTCTTTGAGCTTGCCGGCCAGCGCGACGCCGTAGTTGTAGGCGTAGTCGCGGTGCACGATCGCGGAGAATGCGTCGACCGTGTCTCCGTGCAGCAGGATGTCCACCTTCACCAGCTCCGCGGACTGCTCGCCGGTCGGCTCGTAGTCCAGCGACGCGTACCCCTTGGTCCGCGACTTCAGCTGGTCGAAGAAGTCGAACACGATCTCGGCCAGCGGCAGCGTGTAGCGCAGCTCGACCCGGTCCTCGGACAGGTAGTCCATGCCCTGCAGCGCGCCGCGCTTGTTCTGGCAGAGCTCCATGATCACGCCGATGTAGTCGCTCGGGCTGAGGATCGTCGCCTTCACGACCGGCTCGAACACCTCCTCGACCTTGCCCTCGGGGAACTCGCTGGGGTTGGTCACGGTGTGCTCGGTGCCATCCTCCATCACGACGCGGTACACCACATTCGGCGCGGTCGAGATCAGGTCCAGGTTGAACTCGCGCTCCAGTCGCTCCCGGACGATCTCCATGTGCAGCAGCCCGAGGAACCCGCAGCGGAAGCCGAAGCCGAGCGCCCCGGAGGTCTCCGGCTCGTACTGCAGTGCGGCGTCGTTCAGCTGCAGCCGGTCCAGCGCGTCCCGCAGCGTCGGGTAGTCGTCGCCGTCGATCGGGAACAGCCCGGCGTACACCATCGGCAGCGGGTGCTTGTACCCGCCGAGCGCCTCGGTCGCGCCGTGCACGTTCGAGGTCACCGTGTCGCCGACCCGGGACTGCCGGACGTCCTTCACGCCGGTGATCAGGTAGCCGACCTCGCCGACCCCAATGCTCTGGGTCTTCACCGGCTCCGGCGAGATCACCCCGACCTCGAGCATCTCGTGAACCGCGCCGGTCGACATCATCTTGATCCGGTCCCGGTGGGTCAGCTCACCGTCGACCACCCGGACGTAGGTGACCACCCCGCGGTACGTGTCGTACACCGAGTCGAAGATCAGCGCCCGCGGTGGCGCATCCGCGTCACCGACCGGAGGGTTGACCTGGGCAACGATCTCGCGGAGCAGCTCCTCGACGCCCTCACCGGTCTTCGCCGACACCTGGAGCACGTCGGAGGGGTCGCAGCCGATGATGTGCGCGAGCTCGGCGGCGTACTTCTCCGGCTGCGCGCTGGGCAGGTCGATCTTGTTCAGCACCGGGATGACATGCAGGTCCGCGTTCAGCGCCAGGTACAGGTTCGCCAGCGTCTGCGCCTCGATCCCCTGCGCCGCGTCCACCAGCAGTACGGCACCCTCGCACGCCTCCAGCGAGCGGGACACCTCGTAGGTGAAGTCGACGTGCCCCGGCGTGTCGATCATGTTCAGGATGTACGACGTCCCGTCGGCCGCCGTGAACGGGAGCCGGACGGCCTGCGACTTGATCGTGATGCCGCGCTCGCGCTCGATGTCCATCCGGTCCAGGTACTGCGCACGCATCGACCGGTCGTCGACGACGCCGGTGATCTGCAGCATCCGGTCGGCCAGCGTCGACTTGCCGTGGTCGATGTGGGCGATGATGCAGAAGTTGCGGATCAGCGACGGGTCGGTGCGACCGGGTTGCGGTACGACGACACCGGGGCGAGCTGCAGGCGGCACTGACTATCCATCTCTGGTGAGCAGGGGCTGGGTGATGCTGAGCGGCCCATTCTCCCACGCCCGCCCACACGCCGGGTCGACGGCCGAACTGGTCGGCGCAGCGTCGCACTCGGCGTGGTGAACCCGCTGACAGGCGGGTCTGCCCCGGTTGTGCGCCGGGCGAACCCGCATTTGGCCGGGTCAACCACGCGAGCTGCGCCGCGCGGTCTACCAGGCGTACTACCAGGCGTACTACCAGGCGTAGTCCTCCGGGGCGGTCTTGTGGCCCGGGAAGATCTCGTCGAGCCGCGCCAGCGTCTTGTCGTCGAGGGTGACGTCGAGTGCGCGGAGCCCGGAGTCGAGCTGGTCCATCGTGCGCGGGCCGATGATCGGCGCGGTGACCGCGGGCTGCGCGAGGAGCCAGGCGAGCGCCACCTCGCCGGGCTCGTGGCCGAGCTCGGCGACCAGGTCCTCGTACGCCTCGAGCTGCGGCCGCAGGCGTTCCAGGGTGCTGGCGGCGCGGCCCTCGAGCCGGCGCTTGCCCTCGTTCTGCTTCCTGATCACACCGCCGAGCAGACCGCCCTGCAGCGGCGACCACGGGATGACGCCGACGCCGTACTCGAGCGCGGCCGGCAGTACCTCGAGCTCGACCGCCCGGACGATCAGGTTGTAGATCGACTGCTCGCTGACCAGGCCGGTGAAGTTCCGCCGCTCCGCGGCCGCCTGGGCCTGGGCGATGTGCCAGCCGGCGAAGTTGCTGCTGCCGGCGTACAGGATCTTGCCCTGGGCAACGGCCACCTCGATCGCCTGCCAGATCTCGTCCCACGGCGTGGAGCGATCGACGTGGTGGAACTGGTACAGGTCGATGTAGTCGGTCTGCAGGCGCTTCAGGCTGGCGTCCAGCGCCCGGCGGATGTTCAGCGCGGACAGCCTGCCCTCGTTCGGCCCGTCGCCCATGTCGCCGTACAGCTTGGTGGCCAGCACGGTCCGCTCCCGCCGGCCGCCGCCCTGGGCGAACCAGCTGCCGACGATGGTCTCGGTCCGGCCGCGGTCCCCTGCGCCGCCGTACACGTTCGCGGTGTCGAAGAAGTTGATGCCCCGGTCGTGGGCGGCGTCCATGATCGCGAACGAGTCGGGCTCGGATGTCTCCGGGCCGAAGTTCATGGTGCCGAGGCAGAGGCGGCTGACGGTGAGGCCGGTACGGCCGAGATGGGTGTAGTCCATGCCTTCCACTCTTGCCAGAGCCCGGCGACATTTCCAACAGGAGAATTCGCTGGATTCCAGAAGGTAGGGTTCTAAGTCATGGAGCTTCGCCATCTCGAGCACTTCGTCGCAGTCGCCGAGCAACGGCATTTCACCCGCGCCGCTGAGGTGATGTCGATCTCGCAGTCCGGGCTGTCCGCGTCGATCCGGTCGCTGGAGCGCGAGCTGCGCGCGCCGCTGTTCGTCCGGAACACCCGCAGCGTGGAGCTCACCGAGGCAGGCCGGGCACTGCTCGCGGAGAGCCGCCGGACCCTGGCCAGCGCCGCCGCGGCGCGGGACGCTGTGGCCGCGGTGCAGGGCCTGCTGCGCGGCACGCTCTCGGTCGGGCTGGAACAGTGCCTGGGCGCGATCGACGTACCCGCGTTGCTGGCCCGGTTCCGCGAGGCGCACCCGGGTGTCGATCTATCGGTGCGGCAGGGCGGGTCGACCGGGCTGCTGGACGAGCTCGCGGCCGGCCGACTGGACGTCGCGTTCGTCGCCACCGCCGGCCATCCGGTGGACGGGGTCGAGCTGCGGCCGCTGTCGGTCGAGGACATGGTGCTGGTCTGCCACCCGGAGCACCGGCTGGCGACCGCCGGCCCGGTGACACTGGCCGAGCTCGCCGGGGAGTCATTCGTGGACTTGGACCCGACCTGGGGCGCTCGGGCGATCACCGACCGGGCGTTCGCCGACGCCGGCATCGCCCATCCGGTGACGCTCGAGGTCAGCGATGTACACACGCTGCTGGACCTGGTCCGGCACGGTCTCGGCGTCGCGCTGGTGCCGGAGCGGATCTCGACCAAGAAGGGCTTCGGCCACGCCGTCGTACCGCTGGAGAACGGCGCCGCGGAACGGTCTCAGGTATCGGTGGCACTGCCGAACGGGCACCGGTCCGCAGGCCTCGCCGCGGAGGCGCTGATCCGGTTGCTTCCCTCAGCCTGACTGCGCTCTTATGCGTGAAACCGGCTAGTTTCAAGCACTGGCATCGACGACTCATCGGGCACGAAGCCTTGCGGAGAGTGCAGGCGGCGTCTAGGGTCATCCCATCACTCCGCCGCCCAGGAGATACCGATGCTGCGCAGAATCACCTTCTGCACCACAGTTCTTGCACTATTCATCGGATCTCTAGGCATGCCCCCAGGCTCCGCGCATGGCCTGGAGGAGCCCGCCCCGGCACCGCAGACGGTTCCCCGGCTCACGGACTGGACGCCGGCGCCGGGGCGGGGGGACGATGGACCGCTGCTCAACTCGACGGCAGCCGCGCTGAAGCTCGACCAGTTCCAGACCGGCCGGGTCGGCATCACCCGGTACGGCCTGGCTGACCACAGCTTCGACTACACCGCGCCGCTCGGCGAGTGGGTGCACCTGACCTTCGTCGCGACCGCGAGCGGCACCGCTCTGTACGTGAACGGCCGGCCGCACAGCTCGATCGCGGCAGTGATCGACCTGCCGATGCACTCGATCGGCGCCAACCGCCGGATGGCCCGCGCCGACCTGGACGAGCTGATCACGTACGACGAGGCGCTCAGCCCGCCGCAGGTCGCCGCCCTCTACGACAGCTACGGCACTCGATGAACCCGCCCACACCGAGGAGAACCGCCGTGAGAACCACTCGGAGATCCCGCGCCGTCGGACTGGCCGCCGCCGCGCTACTGGCCGCCACCGCCGCGCTCGCCTCACCCGGCACAGCCGCCGGTGAACCGCTTGCTGAAGGCA
>DASRHY010000327.1:0-2487 GCA_035650275.1 Kribbellaceae bacterium
GCGGCCCAGGCAGTCGCGGGCACCTGCATCATCGCACTGACCGCGGCGGCGGCCATCGCACCAAGCCTGAGCATCATCCCCCCCTTGGCTAGAGCAGATTTCGTCTGACCGGAATCTGTTCCCGATTC
This sequence comes from Kribbellaceae bacterium, assembly GCA_035650275.1. Lineage (GTDB taxonomy): Bacteria > Actinomycetota > Actinomycetes > Propionibacteriales > Kribbellaceae > DASRHY01. The sequence goes on from DASRHY010000327.1 coordinate 129, forward strand.
ACAGGATGATCAGGACGTGATTCATGCTTCTCGGTTTGGGGTTGAACCGAGGTGGCGTGATGGCGTGGAAGTCGGGGCGAAGCTATTCGGCGGACCTACGCGGCCGCGTGCTGGCAGCGATTGATGGCGGCATTTCGGCCCGGTCGGTGGCGGAGCGGTTCCAGGTCAGCGTGTCCTGCATCGACAAGGCGCTGGGCCGGCGGGCGACGACCGGCGAGACCGAGGCCCGGCCGCAGCGCAACCACCAGGAACTCAAGCTCGCCGCGCATCACGACGCGATCAAGACCGAGGTGGCGCAGCGTCCGGACGTGACGCTCAACGAGCTGCGCGCCTGGCTGCTGGCGACCCACAAGGTCAGCGCCAGCCTGGGCCTGATGCACCGGACGCTGGCCCGGCTCGGGCTGACGCTGAAAAAAAGTCGCTCCGGGCGCAGGAGCAGGACCGGCCCGAGCTTGCCCGGCAACGCGCCGACTGGCGGGCCGGACAAGCCCTGCTGAGCCCGGCGCGGCTGGTCTTCGTCGACGAGACCGGGGCCGCCACCAACATGGCACGGCGCTACGGCCGCGGCCCGCGTGGCAGGCGGGTGGACGGGCCGGTGCCGCACGGCCATTGGAAGGCGACCACCTTCGTCGGCGGTCTCACCGCCCGCGGCTTCGTCGCCCCCTACGTCACCGACGGTGCGATGAACGGTGCCATCTTCCGGGCCTGGACCGAGCAGATGCTGGCACCCGAGCTGCAGCCCGGCGACGTCGTCATCATGGACAATCTTCCCGCCCACAAGGTGGCCGGCATCCGCGAGGCGATCGAAGCCCGCGGCGCCGAGCTGCGCTACCTGCCACCCTACTCCCCGGACCTCAATCCGATCGAACAGGCCTTCGCCAAGCTCAAGGCCCTGCTGCGCAAGGCCGCCGAGCGGACCGTCGACGGACTGTGGACCGCCATCGGCCAGCTGCTCGACTTGTTCCCACCAGCCGAATGCGCCAACTACCTCGCCAACTCCGGCTAGCCACGCTCAGCGTGAAATGACTCTAGTGTCCCGGACCAGAAGTTCGTTGGTCACCTGTTTCGGACGCTACGCGGTGGCAGAAGCGCTCGATGCTGGCCAGGATGTCGTCGGCTGATTTGGTCCAGCGGAACGGCTTTGGGTCGGCGTTGTGCTGGTCGATGAACGCGGTGATCGCCTCGTGCAACGAGGCGAGGCTGCGATGGGCGCCGCGGCGGAGCTGTCGATCGGTCAGCAGGGCGAAGAAGCGCTCCACTTGATTGAGCCAGGACGCGCTGGTCGGCGTGTGGTGGACGTGCCAGTGCGGTCGCTTGACCAGCCAGTTGCGGACGGTCGGCGCTTTGTGGGTGGCATAGTTGTCCATGACGAGATGAACGTCGACATCGGATGGGACGTGCGCTTCGACCTCGTCGAGGAAGCGGCGGAACTCGGCCGCCCGGTGCCTGGCGAAGCATTTGCCGATGACCCGCCCGGTGGCGACATCGAGCGCCGCGAACAGCGAGGTCGTGCCATCGGGCTTAGCCCGATCCCCCGGAGGGATGTCAGCAGAGCTGACAGGCCGCTTGTCGTCGTGCGACCGCCGCTCGACCTGACCCGGGCGCATCGGCAGCAGAGGCTGGGTGCGGTCGAGCGCCTGGATCTGGCTTTTCTCGTCGACGCACAGGATCAGCGCCCGATCCGGCGGGGCGATGTACAGCCCGACCACGTCGCGCACCTTGGCGACAAAGTCGGGATCGGTCGAGAGCTTGAAGGTCTCGACCCGGTGCGGCTGCAGGCCGAAGGCCCGCCAGATCCGCTGCACCGTGGCGGTGGACAGGCCGCTCGCCTTGGCCATGCCGCGCGAGCTCCAATGCGTGCCGTCGGCCGGCAGGCTCTCCAGGGTCCGGCTGATCACCGCCTCGATCCGCTCGTCGCCGATCTTGCGCGGCGCGCCCGAGCGCGGCTCGTCGCGCAGCCCGTCCAACCGATGCCGGGCGAAGCGGTGGCGCCATTTGCGGACCGTGTCGGGGTGCACAGCGAGCCGCGCGCCGACCAGCCGCGGGCTGCCCGTCTCGGCGCAGGCCAGCACGATCCGCGCCCGCAGCGCCAGCCCCTGCGCCGTCCGCCGCCGCATCGCCAGCGCTTCCAGCGCCACCCGCTCCGCCTCGCCCAACTCCAGTGCCTTCAGCCGCGGACTGCCCATGCTGCGCTCCTCGATCCGGCCGCGAGGAGTGTACAACGAACTTCTGAATCAGGACACTAGTGGGTCGATCTCATGTGGGGCACCGGCCTAACGTCGGTGACGACCGCCGAGGGCCAAGCCCTGGAGCGAGCTTACGCGAGCTGCGCTCGAAGCAGTTGCCGCAGGCCAGGGCG
>DASRHY010000328.1:0-4467 GCA_035650275.1 Kribbellaceae bacterium
CATCAGCTCCCGGACCCGGCGCAGGAGCGCGTCGGCGAGCGCGCTGTCGTTGCTGGTATCGCTGATCGACCGGGTCAGTTCGTAGAGTTCGCTCAGCGTGTAGCGCTGGTTCAACGACTGCGCGTACGACCGGTAGGCGACCACGAACACCGTCGCGAGACCCGCCAGGAGCAGCACAGCCCACGGGCTGACCTGGAGCGCGAGCAGCGCCACCAGGGCCAGAGTGATGTTCGTTACTGCCACGACGTGACCCCGGACGGCGGTCCGTACCAGGTCGTGTGTGGAGGGTCGCCCCTGCACGAGATTGATGACCGCGACCACCGCGAGAAGCGAGACGAGCACGTTCGCCTCGACCGCGGCGGCGAGGACGAGCCACGTCTTCGGTCCGACATTCCCGAATGGCATATACGGCAGTACGACCAGATATGCAACGCTGATTCCGACCGCTGCGATTGCTGCGTTAAACCACAATTGTACTGGCTTCATGCGGCGATGCGCGCGCACAATAATCGAGGCCAGAATCCGCGCAACAATCGCGGGTAGCGGGGCAACATAGAATAACGCCAGCAAGAGCGGCACTTCGGTCAACGAGAAGGCCATCGCGTGGCGGCGGAACTCGAACCGGAGAGTCGCGACCTCCGCGACAATGAACAGGCCCAGGTAGAAGGCCCCGTAGGCCCAGTGCAGAGGGGGTAGCTTATACCCGATCTGCGCCTGCCCGAGCTGCGCCGCGATCGCCAGCGGTACTGCCGCGAGCGCCAACGGCACGGTGACGAACCACGCGAGCTGCGGGGAGCGCCGTATCGGTGTCCTCAGAGTCGGCATCCTTTGTCCACCGGCAGCGGCCGGTTAGTCCCAGGAGTAGTCGGACGCCGTAGCGGTGTTGGCGGCTTCGTTGAGGACCGCGCCCAGGCCGTCACCGGTGGATCCCCCGTTGCCACCCGGACCCAGGTCCCAGGAGTAGTCGTCGGACTCTGCGGCACTGACCCCCACTATGCCGGCCACGGTCACGGTCAGACCGAACAGGGCGATTGCCACTGTCCGGCCGACGGTCCGGCCGATCCTGCCTGCACGCATCTTCGTAGCTCCTGTCGATGTGCGCGAGAGCCCGGTTGCTGGGGGTTGAACTGATCGTGCCACAGGCGGCGGTGGGGACCAACCCAGGTGCGCCCTCCTCCACCCGGCGCTGGGCAGATATTAGCCGAACGGTTGGCGGGAGATAGCCGAACCGGGGTCCCCTGACACCCGTTATGAGAATAAGGGCATGTCGCCATAAGCGTCGCTGTTACTGTACGCAATCAACCGGAGATCGGTGGGTTGCGATTCTCCGGGTCGATTCGTACGACCACGTTCCGCTACAGTCCTCCGCGAGGCGCTCTGGGACGGCGCGGGGGTCAACGTTGGATCTACGGGTCCTCGGTCCGATGGAACTGAACATCAACGGGGCGACGCTCTGGCTGGGCGCCCCCAAGCAACAGTGTGTGCTGGCGCTGCTGGCGGTACAGGCCAACCAGGTGGTCGGCATCGAGGAGCTGGTCGACGAGCTCTGGCCCGACCGTTGCCCGCCGGCCTCGGCCGTCGTGAACATTCGCAGCTACGCGGCCACCCTCCGGCGGCTGCTCGCCGCCGCCGAAGGCATGCGCGATCGGATCAGCCGCCGGGGCACCGGGTACCTGCTCCATGCCGACCCGGACGAACTGGACCTTCTTGCCTTCCGCGAGGAGTGCCGGCGCGGACAGCAGGAGGCGGAAAGCGGGAACCATCCGGGGGCCGCCACCATGCTGTCGGACGCGCTCAGCCGGTGGAAAGGCCCGATGCTCGCCGGTCTCCGGCACGGACCAGGGTTGGCCGCCCGGTGCGTCGCGGCCGAGGCGGAGCGGATCGCGGCCGTAGAGCACCTCGCCGGGCTCCACATCGCGATGCACGAGCCGCACCGGGCGATTCCGGCGTTGCACGAACACGTGCACGCGCAGCCGCTCCGGGAGTCGGCCCACGCTCTACTGATCCGAGCGTTGCACGAAAGCGGCGACATAGCGGGAGCGCTCTCCGCGTACCGGCGGGCACACACCACTTTGACCGAGGAACTGGGCGTCGAGCCGGGGCCGGAGCTGCGCCGCCTCCACTACGAGGTACTCAACCGCACCGGGAGTACCGACCGCTCGGGCACAGCCGGGTCCTCCGCGGCGACCGTGCCCAAGGAGATCCCTCCCGACATCGGGCAGTTCGTCGGACGTCGAGCTGAGCTCGGCCGCATCGTCTCGGCACTGATGTCCAGTTACCCGGGTGGCCGGCAGCGCCCGACCGTGGTGGTGCTGTCCGGCAGCGGTGGTGTCGGCAAGTCAGCGCTCGCCATCCATGCCGCCCACGAGGTCGCCGGGCGCTTCCCGGATGGGCAGGTCTACCTCGACCTGCTCGGGTCGAGCCCGGGGCTGCGCCCGCTGACTCCGGTCGAAGCACTCCGTCGCATCCTGCGCAGCCTCGGCGTACCGCAGAACGAGCTTCCCGAGGACGAGGCCGGCGCCGCCGGACAGCTCCGCAGCCTCACCGCCGACGGTCGGTACCTGTTCGTGCTGGACAACGCGACGGACATGTACCAGATCCTGCCGTTGATACCGTCTAGCGCCAGATGCGCGGTCGTGGCCACCGCCCGCCAGGCACTCGCCGCGCTGGATGCGGACGTACGCATAGAACTCGACGTGTTGCCAACCGCCGATGGAGTGAACCTGCTCCAGCGGATAACCGGTGACCTGTCCATCGACCCGTCCACCGCGACAGCGATCGTCGAGCGGTGCGATCACCTTCCGCTCGCTGTACGGATCGCCGGCGGCAGACTGGTGAGCCGCCCCGATCTTCCCCCCGGCGAGCTGGCGGCGCGCCTCGCCGACCGGGCACAGCGCCTCGACGAGCTGGAATTGGAGGGTGTCGCCGTCCGGTCGTGCATCGGTGTCGGCTACGAGGCGCTCGATTCCGGGACGAACCCGCGGGACCGGCTCGCCGCCCGTAGCTTCCGGGCGCTGGGGCTGCTCAACGTGCCGGACGTGCAGCCCGGGATCGTCGCAGCCATGCTGGCCGAGCACGACGTACACATCGTCAAGGCAGCGCTAGAACGATTGGTCACCGTTCAACTGCTGACTGCGGTTCACGGGCGGTACCGCCTGCACGACCTGGTACGCCTTGTCGCGGCAGAGCGGGCGGCCGAGGACCCCCCGACCGTACGGGCGGATGCGCTGGGGCGCGGCTTCGCGTACCTTGCGGGCGGGATGCGCCGGGCGGACAGCGCGCTTCGACCGGGCCGGTCGTGGGTGCCTGACGGCATCGAGGTGCCCATCGACGTCCGTTACCCGCACTTTGACCAACCGACGCAGGCCAAAGCGTGGGTTGAGGCGGAACTACCCAACGCAATGGCGGCGGCGGAACAGGCCGGGGCACTCGGGCCGGAGGGCCACCGCTTCGCGCTGTGGCTGTCCGGCGCCATCCAACCCCTTCTGCACACGCGGAACGAGACCGTCGCCAGGTACCGACTGGCGATGCTCGCTCTCGACGCGGCCCTAGGTCACTCCGATCCGGATGTGCACGGTTGGGTCGAGACCATCGCCGGCCGCAGCGAGGCGGACGTCGGTCACGGCGAGGCCGCAGTGACTCACTTCCGTAAGGCCCTCGACGTCTTCCAGCAGGCTGAGAACCATCGAGGGGTAGCCATGGCACTGAGTGGTCTCGGCATCGTCTCCCTGCAGGCCGGCGATTTCGAGGCGGCTCTCGGATACCTAACGGAGTGCCTTTCGTACAGCCGCCGGCACGCCCTGGACGTTCACGAGGCTGCCATTCTGTTCAATCTGGGCAACGTGTATGCGGCGCTGGGGCGCTGGGACGAGGCTCAGAGCCACCTCGAGCGGTCGCTGGCTGACTGGCGAGACCGGGACGACCCTGACGGCGTCGGAAGTGCGGCGGGCGTGCTCGCCGCGATCCACTGCTACCGCGACGATCTTGCCGTGGCACGTCGATATGTCGAAGGGGCGCTGGCCTGCACCCGGGCCACCGGGGACGTCCGCCGGGAGTGTCACGCGATGCTCGTCGGTTCCGAGGTACACCTGCGCGCCGGCGACCACCGAGCCGCGATGGCGGACGCGGAGGCGGCGCTGTCGCTGGCGCGCTCCAGCCGCAACCCGTACTCCGAGGCGGTGGCACTACGGCAGCGGGCAAAGATCACGTCGGCAACCGGCGACCAGGCGGCCGCCGCTGAACTGCACGCCGAGGCCAAGCGGATGCTCGCCCGGCTACGGGTACCGCCTGACCCGGTGTACGAGGTCGTCCTCGCCAGCTAGAACACCCGACGTGGTGCCGGCGGTCGTGATCTGCTTGGGTGGCGGCATGAGCTCCCGGGGTCATGCCGCGCACCGGATCTACAGCGTCGTGGTCTTCATCGTGCTCGCGTCGCTGGACAACGTCGCGATCGGGCTGGTACCCCCG
>DASRHY010000329.1:0-3405 GCA_035650275.1 Kribbellaceae bacterium
GGTGGGCCAGCATCTGACGAACGCACAGATCGCCCAGGCGCTGAGCATCTCCGTGCGAACGGTCGACAGCCACGTCGCTGCCTTGTTGCGGAAGCTGCAAGCTCCCGACAGGCGCACCCTGGCGCGCAAGGCGGCGGTCGAACGCATGCGTGGACGTGGCGCCCTGCCGGTCCCCGTGACGCCGTTCATCGGCCGGAGGACCGAGCGCGCCGCACTCGCCCAGCTGCTCGCCGAGCATCGGCTCGTAACAGCGGTCGGCCCGGGGGGGATCGGCAAGACCCGCCTGGCGATCAGCGTCGCCGCCGACCTGGCCGCCGAGCGCCGCGACGGCGCATGGTTCGTCGACCTGGTGCGGATCACGGATCCTGCCGCTGTGGTCGCGGCCGTCGCTGAGGCCGTGGGCGTTCCCCAGCAGCAGACGGCCTCCCTGGAGGCGGCCGTGGTCGCCTCGCTGGCGACCCGCGACGGGCTGCTCGTGCTGGACAACTGCGAGCATCTCGCGGACGCTGTCTGCGCCTGCGTCGAGCCAATTGTCGCCAGTTGTTCCGGCGTCACCGTGTTGGCGACAAGCCGGACCCGCCTCCTGCTGTCCTACGAACGTCTCTACACGGTGCCCGGGATGGCAGTCGACGGCGACGCGGTGGCGCTGTTCCTCGCCCGCGCCAATGAGGCAACCCGCGAGGAACTACCAGACCCCCGTCGCCTCAGCGCCCTCTGCGAGGCGTTGGACGGCGTGGCCCTCGCGATCGAACTGGCCGCGTCCCGGTACCCGACCCTCGGCCTCGACGGGCTGGAAGCCGGCCTGCACGAGCGGCTGCGCCTGTTGGACGTCGGCGGCTCGGCGGCTGCCGGCCGGCATCGTTCGATCCGGGACACGATCAGCTGGAGCTACAGCCTGCTCGATCCCACCAAGCAGGCGCTGTTGCGGGGCATCAGTGTCTTCGCGTCGTGGTTTGACGTCGACGCCGGACAGGCCATCGCGGCACCGGACATCGACCGAGCCGTGGTAGCCGATGGGCTTGCGCGACTGGCCGACCACAGCCTGGTCGTCGTCGAGCGCGGTGCGCCGACCCGCTACCGCGTGCCGTGCACCATCCGCGACTACGGCGAGGAGCAACTCGAGTTGGCGGACGAGCTCGCGACGGTCCAGGCCCGGCACGACCAATGGTGCCGCGCCCGGCTCGCGGAGCTGGCTGCGGCACCACCCGACGACGCCTGGTGCGACCGGTTCGACCACCTCGTCGACGACGCTCGTGCCGCGCTCCTCCGCTGCGCCGGCGATCCCGGGCGAGCCGGGCCCGCGGCAGCGCTCGCGGCTCAGCTCGCCGGCCAGCTGTTCCTCCGCGGGCGGCTCACCGAGGCACAGCAGCGATACCAGCAGGCCGCAGACTTCGACCCCTCACCGACCGAACGAGTGGCGCTGCTGCGGCGGGCGGCCGGTGTAGCGGCCACCCGCTTTGCCGGCACGGAGATGATGCGGTTGCTCCGGTCGGCCGCGGACATGGCGACGTCGGCGGCCGACCATGGCGGCGCCGCCCGCGACCTGGCCTGGGCGTCGCTGTTCATCACCCGGTCCCCGGGCACGATGACGGAGGTCCCGGCTCCCGATGAGGCCGCGGCCCTCCTGGTCGAGGCGACGACAGTCACCGACGGGTCGCCGGTGGCGGACGCCGCCCTCGCCGTCGCTGCGGCCTACGGGGACTACCCCGACCTCACCGCCGGGAGGGTGGAGGACGCTGTCACACTCGCTCACGAGGCCGGCGACCTCGTCATGGAGGATGCTGCGCTGGACCTGCTGTCCTCGGTTCACCTCCATCGGGACGATCTTCCTGCTGCCGTCGATGTGGTGCGACGCCGCGAGGCGCTGATCGACGCCCTCCCTCCGGTGGCGACCACCGGGTTCGAGCACAGCGACCACTACAAGTACGGTGCCGAGATCCTGCTCGCGGCGGGGGACCTCCCCGGAGCTGCCGACCTCGCCCGCCGCTTGGCCGGCATGCCCTTCAACCGGGAGGAGGAGCACCTCGCGCTGGCGCCGGGGCTCAAGATCGCCGCGCTCGCGGGACATTTCGACGCTGTGGTCGACCAGGGCGAACGCTTCCGCGTGAGCTGGGAGCGGGTCGGCCGTCCGGCCGTTTCCAACCTGGCCAACTGCGCCCATGCCGTCGCGATGGTCCACGGCATCCTGGGCGACGACGACCACCGCGAGCGGTGGGTGCAGATCACTCATGAACTCGGCGCGGGCTCTGAGATGGTTGCCGCCGTCGCGTGGGAGCCCACCTTCGACGCGATCGTCGACCTCCATCGCATGGACGTCGACGCCGCGGTCGCCCGGCTCACGACCGACGTCGACGACCCCGAAGCGTGGTGGCACGCGTTCACCATGATTGTCCGGCCGTGGTACGCCGCCACATGGGCGGAGGCCGGTGTCCTCGCCGAGTGCGACGACGCCCTCCACCGACTCGACCGAGCCCGCCGCGCCGCACGCCACAACCCTGTCGCCTCGGCGATCATCGGACGCGCCGCCGCGATCGCGGCAGGCGACCGAACGGCCATCACAAGTCTCGCCCCTACCTTCGCTGCCCTCGGTTGCCCCTACCAGCACGAGCGCACGATCCGCCTCGCCTCCTTGACCGACAGCTCGTGACCACGTACCCGTCGGACCGAGGGCGGGCGCGTCTGGCGCCCGCCCGCAGGCCAGGTCCCACCGCAGGGTGGCCCGAGCGGACGAGTCATCAGTCGAGCGGATCGAACGATGCAGAACTCGATGCCGAACGGGTTCGAGGGGAGCCGACCAGCGGATAACTATGCGTCGTCGCTCTCGGTCAACATGCGTCATCCCAGGTCAGGACGGCGCATCGGCCGTGCTTACTTCTAAGCAGCGGGTCGTGGGTTCGAGTCCTACCGGGGGCGCCTCGGGCCTCTGACCAGGCCTTTTCCGGCACTGTGGCCCGGTGCAGGCCGTGAAGAGTTATCCGTTGCGGCGAGGAAGTCCGACACGAGCCGGTTGAAGTCGTCGGGGCGCTCGATCGGCACCACGTGCGAGGAGCCGTCTCCTCGGATGACCTCGAACCGTGCGCCCGGGATCGCGTCGGCAACCTCGCGGGCGATCCAGGGTGGAGTCAGCAGGTCCTGCTCGCCCACAACGACCAGGGTCGGAGCCGTGACTGCGCCCAGCCGATCGAGGGCATCGAACTGCCGGTACGCATCCGCCTGTCGCCCGTACGCCTCGGCACTCATCGGGTAGGGATTGCTGGCCAGCAGCTCGGCGGTGTCCCGTACCGCTTCGTGGTTCCGAAGGAAGGCTGTGGAGAAGAGGGACACGAACTGTTGGCCGCCGAACACTTCCCCGGTCGAGTCGTTCGCCTTGACCCAGCTCCAGATCTGGATCGGATCGACGGCGCT
>DASRHY010000330.1:0-27556 GCA_035650275.1 Kribbellaceae bacterium
CACCGCACGCCCTGGGTGATGGTGGGCGGGGTGATACCGGCGTTCGACGCCGACCTGTGGGAGCTCTACGACGGCGAGAACGACTACAGCCAGGCGAACGACCTGGCCGCCGAGATGCCCGACAAGCTGGCCATGTTGCAACGGCTCTGGCTTATCGAGGCCACGAAGTACAACGTTCTCCCCCTCGACGACCGCACGGCCGAGCGGTTGGACCCCGGCATGGCCGGGCGGCCCACCCTCATCCGGGGCAACTCGCAGCTGTTCTTCCCCGGCATGGGGCGCCTGTCCGAGAACAGCGTGGTCAGCATCAAGAACAAGTCGTTCTCGGTCACCGCCGAGGTCGACATCCCCAGCGACGGTGCCGGCGCGAGCGGCGTGATCATCGCGCAGGGCGGCCGGTTCGGGGGGTGGTGCGTCCACGTCCAGGACGGCCGGGCGAGGTTCGCCTACAACGTGCTCGGCATCCAGGAGTTCGCCACCGAAGCCACTGAGCCGATCCCGGCAGGCACCCACCAGGTCCGCATGGAGTTCGCCTATGACGGCGGCGGGTTGGCCAAGGGCGGCGACGTGACCCTCTACTACGACGGCCAGGCCGTGGGCACGGGACGGGTGGGCGCCACCCAGCCGATGGTGTTCTCCGCCGACGAAACCACCGACATCGGCTACGAGTCGGGCACGACCGTCACACCCGCGTACACCCCCCAGACCAGCCGCTTCACCGGCAAGATCAAGTGGGTGCAAATCGACCTCGGTGACGACGACCACGACCACTTCATCGACCCCGAGGAGCGCCTCCGCGTCGCCATGGCCAAGCAATAGTCGGAGCCTGGCCCGAAGCAGCTCGTCACGATCTTGGGCACTCCTCCCTGCCAAACCATCTCTCGGGCTCGTCCTCGTCAGCGAGATCGAGTCATGTGGTGGCAGCGCTGCTGCCCACTCGTGGCGCGCGATAGCGATGGTTCCTGGGCTCCCAGCCTCGTCCAATGTCCACTCACGACACGCCGACGCGCGGCCACGCGCTCCGCCGGACGGTCAATGCGGCTCGGACACAAGCGACCGGAGCGCCGAGCGGGTGGGCATAGTTGCCGATAGTTGCCCGGACTGCGGCTCTAGGTGCATCCGTTTCGGCAAACGCCCTGCTCACTTGGGGTGACCGAGGGGACTCGAACTCCCGACCTTCAGGGCCACAACCTGGGAGCAGCCACCCCAGCCGGCACGACCCGACCGCCGACCGCATCGTGTGCCTGCGGTCCGTCCTGTATCGCACCGAGGAAGGGTGTCGTTCGCCGGAGACCGCCTACAGGGGCGTAGTTGCCTCGTGGTTGCCCGAGTCGGGGTCCGCCAGCGCCGAGAAGGTCGTCTGCACGATGCCAAGCACCCGCATCGCCTCGCTGGGCAATTTGGTCCAGCGCCGTCGGCCCATGGTTCCTGGCGGAATGTCCACTCAGGTCGGTAGCGCGCGGCAGCGGCTCGCTAGTCGACCAGGCAAACGTGTCCCGGCCGTCCTCCTGGTCGTGGTCGATCGCAGTAAGGAAGCGGCTGTGATTCGGAGCGACGATGCGGATTTGTTGTCGTGCCTTGGCCGAGGGCGGCTCGCCCGGGCACCTGGTTACTGGTCTGACCGGAGCACGAGGCAACTCGGATCCGGTGAGCTAAAGGTGAATTGAGTGTCCGAGAAGGAGACAAAGGGACACGAGACCGAGCAACCGCGCCGCAGGAGGGTTCTGCTGGGAGCTGCTCCAGCGGATCTGCGCGACCTCCAAAGTTTCCAAAGGTTGTTCTGAGCGATGTATTGCGCATACATTCAGCACAGCTCGATCCCATATTCTTTTCAGAGGGCCAGCACGGTTCGTTCCAGAGAGTGCGCCGTGCGTGGCGGACTGCATGCTGCGACAACGCTCGTCACCGCGCTGGCAGAGTTGGCTTATCCCTTCGATGGGCTCAGCCCGTAATTATCTGCAGAGGCTGCGGGCGACGCTATTGGACTTCTCCGGCCTTCTCTTAGCAGACACAACCGTGGCACAAGCCGTTTCGTGGGGCTCTAGTTCAGAAATCAAGCTAAGTCACGACGAAGGCCTTAGTCGCGCTTGGGCGTCGGCGTTCTACGGGGTGGGTCCTCACGCACCGCTCCGCTCATTGAGCAGGATGGAAACGCCCTGACCGTTGAGGTTGGCCACGGCGACGTCCAGGGCGCCGTCGCCGTTGAGGTCGTCGAGCGCAACCTGGAACGGCGTAAGACCGCTTGGACCGACTCCGTAGGTGATCGGGGCGGCGAAGGTGCCATCACCAGCGTTGCGAAACTCCGCGACGACGCCTGCGGCACGGGCGCCGAGCAGATCCAGGTCACCGTCGCCGTCGAGGTCGCCGACCGCCACGTCTGCTGCGGGTGCGTAGAGGTCGACGTCGGAGGCGAAGGTGCCGTCCCCGTCGTTGCGCATGACCGTCAGCTGCTGGGCGGACGTCACGACATCGAGGTCGTCGTCACCGTCGAGATCCCCCAGGGCGATGTTGAACGTCGCGCTTCCGGCCGGGTAGAGAGTGGGCTCGGCGAGCCTTCCGCGGTGCTCGTTGAAGAGGATGGCCACGTTGCCCTCGAAGGTGGGAACGGCCACGTCGTCGTCGCCGTCGCCGTCGACGTCACCCACGGCAACGTCGAACGGGGCGCCGCCCGCTGGGTAGTGCCTGGGTTTGCCGAACTTCCCCTTGCCGGTGTTTCGGAGCACCGTCACGAGATCCGGCGCGTGGGGGACGACGACGTCGAGGTCGCGGTCGCCATCGAGGTCTGCGAGGGCGACCTGCTGTGGGTTGTCGCCGATGGGGTACTCCGCCGCGAATGTGAAGGTGCCGTCGCCGCCATTCTCGAGAACGGTCAGAGTGCCGCCCACGTTGTTGGCCGTGACGACGTCGAGGTCATCGTCGCCGTCGAGGTCGCCGACGGCCACGGCCTGCGGGTAGTCACCGACCGAGTAGGCCCCGGCCGCGGCGAAGGTCCCGTCCCCCTCGTTCGCAAGCACCGCGACCTCGTCGGTCAGGAAGTGGGTGGTCACGAGATCGGCATCGCCGTCGGTGTCGAGATCGCCGATCGCCACGGAACTGGCAGAGTCGGCTCCGTAGTTGGCAGCGGCCGAGAAGCCCGCGCCTCCGTTCCGATACACCAGGGCGCGCCCGTGGGTCTCATCGGCGATCAGCAGGTCGAGGTCGTCATCGCCGTCGAGGTCAGCTGGATCAGCGGCTGCCAGGGATTTTGGCCCGGTCCCGGCCGGGAGCTCGACTGACCGCGTGAACACGCCTGTCCCATCGTTGGCCAGGACCAGGATGGCCGTCGGGGTAGAGCCGCTTGTGGCCACCAGATCGGTGTCTCCGTCCGCATCCAGATCGCCCGCCCCGACCGTGGCGGCGGCGAACAAGCTGACGAAGTAGGTGGCACCGGGGGTGAACGCGCCGGCGCCGTCGTTGAGCAGCACCGAGGCGCTGATGCGGTTGTTGTCGATCATGGCCATGTCGAGATCGCCGTCGCCGTCGACGTCTGCTCCGACGAGCGAGCGAGGATCGGCACCCGTTGGGGCGCTGCTGGTCACCGCGAACGCACCGGTACCGTCGTTCGACAGCACCCAGAGGGTGGCGGTGAAGCGGTCGATGACGGCCAGGTCGGGGTCCCCGTCGTCATCGAGGTCACCGACGACCGCTGAGGTCGGACCGTCGCCGGCGTCGTACTCGACCGGCGCCGCGAAGGTCCCGGTCCCATCGTTCGCGAGCACAGAGATCGTGCCATCCACCAGGTTGGCGTTGGTGGTGGCGAGATCGACATCGCCGTCGAGGTCGAGGTCACCCATGGCCACGGACTCGGCGAAATCACCGGCCGGATAGCCGGTGGCTGCGGCGAAGGTGCCGTCACCACTGTTCTCCAGCACGGACACGTCGTCGTCGGCGACATTGGATGTGGCGAGATCGAGATCGCCGTCTCCATCCAGATCGCCGACCGCGAGGTCGGTCGGTGTGTCGCCGACGCCGTAGCTCACCGCCGGCCCGTAGCTGCCGTCTCCCTGGTTGGCGATGACGGACACGACGTCGTTCGAGCGATCGGCCAGCGCGGCGTCGAGGTCGGTGTCCCCGTCGAGGTCGCCAACCACGATCGACGTCGGCGAACCGCCAACGGGGAAGTCCGCGGGGTCCGTGAAGCCGATCGCCCCCGCCTCGGAGTCGACGACGGCGACGAGAGCTGCAGCGATCACCGCACCCACCGCGGCCCCGGCGAAGCGCCTTCCAACCCGACGCTGGCTCGCGTCACCCGATCGACGCCTCATGGCGCCCCCTCGCTCGGCCGGTCCCGCGACGGTCCTCCGGCGTGGCCAGAGTAGCGGGCAGCAGCTTCACTGGATGGCCACGGGCCGCGGCGTGACCGATAGGCGTGGTTCCTAGGCAGGTTGTTCCTCGGGTCGGCAAACGTAACGCTCGACTGACCCCTGCTGGTGGACGCCTGCTCTCTCAGCGCGTCGTGGAGGATCGACGGACGGTCGCGGCCGCAGCGTGGGCCGCCGTCTGCAGTGAACGGACTGGCTCCAAAAGTTGGTCCATGTCCGTGTCGATCACGCCACCCGGCTCGCCTACGTCGAGATCCTCGATGACGAACGCGGCCCGACCAGCACCGGCTTCCTCGCCCGCGCCGTGGCCTGGTTCACGGCCCACCGCGTGTTCATCGAGCGGGTCATGACTGACAACGGCGCACCCTTCCGATCCCGAGACTGGGCCCGACGTCGCGAGCGGTGGCGCCGGCGACGACATATTGATCGGAAAGGGCCGGGCGCGGTTCTACGGCGGGGAGGGTGACGACTATCTGACCGGCGGGGGTGAGTCCGACGAGTTGTTCGGCGAGGCCGGCGACGACACCTTCGAGTGCAACGAGGGAACCGACGTCGCCGACGGTGGGCCAGGCTCGGACCGACTGTATTGGGGGGACCGTTTTCCTACCGATTGCGAAACGTTGATCAGCATTCCGTAGGCGTCGACATGCTCCAGGCAGCGAGTCACGACCGTCGGGCAGACCTGACAGGCACGACGCGAAATGCCCCTTTCACCGTCCCCGGTGCTCCCGCCCGTCCTACCGTCCGCGGCGGGCACGACCGGGCGGTGTGATGGCGCCGACGAGGCGATCGAGCGGCGACGACGGGCCGGAGCGGCGCACCACATGACGAGTTCTGGATCACAGTGATGTCACCCGCTCGTGATCCAGAGCTCAAGGACAGGCCTGGCCTGGCGTTGGCCGGTGCTTGACGGAAGCCGGGGTTGTCGGCTCCGCCAGGCGTGACGCCGCTGTGCCCGTCCTGCCGAGGGCCGGGGCAGGTTGTCGGCATAGTTGCCCGGGAACCCGCCGGCGGAGTCATCGCGACCGCAAAACGCCTGCTCACTTGGGGTGACCGAGGGGACTCGAACCCCCGACCTTCAGGGCCACAACCTGGGACATACCGGCGGCGGGGACCGCCGCCGCCCGTGGGACACAACGTCTGAGCTGCGAACGGGCGGCCTGGCGGCACGTGTCTACCCGGGCGTGGCGGCGGCCGCCGAGGAGGGCGTAGGTGCCCGCTGGTTGCCCGGCCGTGGCTATGCGACCTGTGCATCCCGGATCTTGCCCTTGCAACACCCTCCGGGGGGAGTCCGTCGGCGTTCGCCCGAGACATCCGGGGAGCAGGTCGGAAGGCGTGATTCGACGGTGGGCTTCCCCACTGCGCGGCTGCTCGCTCCACACGGCGAGCTGCAGGCCGGACGCTACATTCTGGCAAGCGCAACCTAGAAGAACGGGAATACAAGCGCGGCCAAGCCTGCTGCGAAGCCTGTTTGTGTCAATCGCATGACCATGCCTGGTCGAGAGGATTCCTTCTCGGCTCACAGCACCGGACCGCGGTACTGTGTCCACAGCATGAGGACGTTTCCCTCCTGCCGGGCCTGTTCTTTCGGCCCGCCGGCCGGTGCTCTGGACCCTGGTAACGCGTCGTCGAAACGACCCCGACCAGGGAGGGTCGATGACCCAGACCACCACCCCGGCGACGGTCATGCCGCCAATCGTGCTCCTGCCGTCCGCCAGCCGGGATGCCGACACGACCGTCGTCTCGCTGTGCGGCGAGCATGATCTCACGACGGCTCACTCAATCTCAGCTGCGATCGCCACAGCTGCTGCCGTCGATGACACCGATCTGGTCCTCGACCTCAGCGAAGTCCAGTTCATGGACTCCACCACCATCGTCGCCATCCTGCGGGGCAAGTTGTTGCTTGAAACACGGGGCGGCACGATGACGGTGCGCAATCCATCGCGGCCTGCACGCTACGTGCTAGGCCTCTGCGATCTCGGCTACATCGTCGAGTCCCCGCGCCGAAGGCCGAACTCGACCCCAGAGCCGAAATCGTTAGATCCATCAGAGCATCGATGTCCGACTCCGCTTGATGCTTGACAATCGGTTCACCTGATCCTTGACGGTCGATCGGGCACGCGGTGCCGTCGGCCACCTCGCAGATGCGCTCGGATCCGACGTTCGGGATGCTTGTGCACCTGGCACCGAGCGTCGTTCCTGGGACAACTGCGACACAACGACGAAGTATGAGGAGCCGACCCATGGCCGGTCTCGCGATCATCACCGAAGCCTGCATCGACGTGAAGGATCGAGCCTGCGTCGATGTCTGCCCTGTGCAGTGCATCTACGAGTTCGATCCGAAGCAGAACGTGCTGTTCTCCGAGGACGAAGCGGGCAGCGGCACCATCGAAACCACATACGCCGCAGATCCCGTTGCGATCGAAGTCTTCGGGGACAGCATCCTGTACGTGAATCTCGAGGAATGCACGTCTTGCACTGCGTGCTACCAGCCCGATGTCTGTCCTGTGGGTGCGATCTACTCCGAAGAGCATCTCCCCGATGGATCGCCGACGAGCGCGAAGTACAACGCGGAGGATCCCAACAAGGGGCACGACCACACATTCTTCGTCCAGCACAGCCGCGACGTGTTCGCTGACTAGGTCGACCCAACGACAACGCACTCGGGCGGGTGCTCGCCACCGGGAAAGTGGCGGGCATCCGTGTCACCTGGTCACCAATGAAGCGCGCCGGCTCGGTGGCCTCGACCGCCACGCAGACGTGGTCCGTCCGAAATGTTCGGCAGACTCGCGGAGTTATCGGGGTCCGTTGCGGCGACGCACGTCGACGGCCCGATCGTGAGCGCATCGGCGCCTGGCCGGTCACAGGTGCTGCACCGCCAGCCGGCCGATCGCTGCGGTGCGTGACTGATCTCAACGAGCCGTGCGACGCCGGTTCCCCGACCGTCCCGGGGTCGCGTGCAGCGGCCCCGCGATAGTGGTAGCTGGCGACGAGAGGAGCACCCATAGGTTCCACCTCACGGGCCCCTGCCCTGCCAGACATGATCCGCCGGACTCGCCGCGCCGTGGCGACCGCGCGCGCCGAGGACCTCTTCCTCTATTCGGCTGCACTCGCGTTCTACGGGCTCATCTCCGTAGCCCCTCTCGTTGTGGTCGCCCTGTGGATCACAAGCCTTGTGGTCGGTCCGGCGCAGATCGATCACGCTGCCGCAGAGCTCGCCCGCCTCAGCCCGCAGGCACTCGGCGCCGACCGGGCGCTCGAGCGGGTCGCCGATCTTGGCACCAGGCTTGGTCTGGTGGCTGTGGTTGCCGCCCTGTGGCCAGCGACCGCCTACGGGTCTGCGTTGGTACGAGTTCTCGACCGTCTGGCGGGCGACCGCGACGCCACGGGCGTCCGGCGCCGCGGCGCGGCGCTGCTCCTCGTCTGCTTCGCGCCCGTACTCGTGCTGGCCAGCCTCGTCGCGAGCTATGCGGGTGCCACCGCGCTCGGGGACACGCCGGTTGAGCTCGTCGTTGGGCTCGCGGCGGCCCTCGTATACGGCTTCGGCGCCACCTTCGTGACCGTCGGCCTCATCTACAGGGTGTTCCCACGCACTCCGCTCGACTGGCGCTCAACGAGCCAGGGCGCGGTCATCGCCGCGGCCAGCATCTCGGTGCTCTCCGTCACGTACGTTGCCTACCTGCGGCTCGGCGCCAACTTCGAGCACCGGTACGCGTCCGATGCCCTGGCAGCGGTCGTGCTGCTCGGCCTCTGGCTGTTCGCCGCCAACACTGCGTTGCTCATCGGCTACCGAGCGGCCCACCGGCGCAACCCGGTCGTTCAAGCCTCCGGGGCCTAGTCCACGAAAGCCACGGCACTCGGGAGGCGACCAAACGAGCCCAAGGGCCGAGCGAACGGTGTGGTCGATTGCCATCGCCAACGAATCGGCTCGCGGGCGCGCTGGCGTGCCTCGGAGCCGGAACAGAGTCGAGGGCCGGCGGACTGTCTGGGCGATCGGCGTTGATCGTCGATTGGGCGTCTGCGGACGTCACGCGGTTGCCGCGGTCGACCGGACGCCCCAGGCGATGGCGCAGCCCTTGCTGACCTCGGGAACGTCATACGCTCTGTCTCAGGGCTCAAGGAGTTCGAGCTACCGCCAATTCCATTCCTGGCATCGTGAACGACCCGGCAGATCTGAAAGCGCATCCCGATGCGGCGGCGCCGGACGGTCGTCACGCCGGGCAGTACGGGTACTCGCCATCGTGTGGTGGGGACTCGGGCGTCCGGTGAGAACCCCGAGCGGGCTGGGCTTGTTGCCCGATGTTGCCCGCTCGGGACTCTCGGTGTAGTCCCGTCACAGCCGCAACGCTCTGACCTGGGGTGACCGAGGGGACTCGAACCCCCGACCTTCAGGGCCACAACCTGGGAGCGGTCACACTCGGACGATCTAATGGACCGACGGCGGCTGGTGGTGACCTGGGGGTTGTCGATTCGGACCGCCATGCGGGCCCATGTTCAGTCGAGGATCTCGACGGGGCCGTAGGTGCCCCGCTGTTGCCCGGCACATGTTCAACGATCGCGCGAGTGCGCCAACGGCCCGAACAGGTAGGCAGTAAGAGCTTGCACACGACGGCCCGCCCGCCCAGCCGGTCTTCGGCTCAGGCGGGCATCAGCGCCGTGGTCACTGCGTGGCGATGGCGGTCCTTGCCAGCTCGGCGACCAGCAGGTGGCTCGTCCTGAGTACGGGGAACGCCATACCGAGGGTATATCTCACCTGGTCAGATGGGTGGGAGAGGTTGTTCCTAAGCCGAACCCCAGCATCCCTCAGGATCTGAGCTCCCTCGGTGGTCAGACGGCCGTCTTCCTCGGCTCGGTTGACCAGCTTCTTGAACGGCACCTTGTCCTTGCCGGGGTAGTGCCGCCGGACGGCAGCTTCGACGGCCTGGAGAGAGACGAGGCAGGCCTGCACCAGCAGGTCATACTCGAACCACGACTGCACAAGGAGGGTCCTCGCCGTGGCGAGGAGTTCTGTCGGGCCACCATCGACATCACGAGCGAGGTCGGCCAGTTCGTTGGCTCGATGCTGGAGCAGTTCGACTGAGACCGGCAGAAGGACGCCGGACGGCGATACGCCGCCGACGAAGTGCTGCCACCGAGGATCGGGCTCCGGTGCCACGCTCCTAGCGTCTCACTGTTAGGTGCCGCGTCCGGGGCCATTAACCTTCGGTTCCTACGGTCGGCGTGCCCGGCGGTTTCCCAGGTGCCCGCTGGTCGGTGGCTCGGTGAATCTGGTTGCGGTGAGACGGCGGCGAGCGGATCATGGGCCAGCTCAACGAGGAGTGGCCATGAACTCGCCCAACCGAACGTGTGGGCCGTACGGCTCAGCCGGCGACCTGCCCTCCGTGGTCGAGATGCGCCGGCAGTTGCAGGCGGCGAAACTCATCACGAGAGTGATCGCCCGTGACCAGCGCCAGAAGTTGCTCGACGTCGAGCGGCAGCTGCAGGAGATCACGGAGCTGGTGGACAACTTCTACGCGCTGCTCGGTCCTCGGAACTGGGTCTTCCACGAGCGGCTCAGCGTTGCGTCTATGAAGGCGTTGGTCGATCTGCCCGTCGACGAGGCCGAACGCTCGCTTATCGCGAGCTACAAACTTCCGGAGACTCTGCAATTCCTGGTCATGTCGCTGCACCGGTTCCCCGAGCTGCGGGTCCGGATGCATCTGATCGAACGCGCCAAGGTCGACTTCCTGGAGGGCAGGTACTACTCCGCCGTCCAGCTCCTGCTCAGTGTGATGGACGGGTTCGTCAACGACTTCGAGCCCGAACGGCGACGTGGACTGCACGCCCGTGATGCCGCCGAGCTGGCAGCGTGGGACAGCGTGGTTGGTCACCACATGGGACTCGCCCACGCGCACAAGACCTTCACCAAGACGTTCAAGAAGATCGTCACCGACGAGGCCCTCGAGCTCTACCGACACGGCATCGAGCATGGGATGGTCGTCAACTACGACAACGACGTCGTCGCCAGCAAGGCATGGAACCGCCTGTTCGCGGTTGCAGACTGGGCGGCGAGCCGCCACAAGCGGGACGTGCCTCCTGAGCAGCCTCCGACCTGGGGCGACACGCTTCAGTTGATAGCGGAGAACGCAAGGGCAAAGAAGGCTCTAGAGGCTTGGAAGCCTACGTCTCTCACCCCTGAAGATCCAGAGTTCGCGGCCGACCCCGTCGTTGCCTTCACCAATGACTACCTGAAGTGGTGGCAGCTAAAGAACTATGGCCGGATGGCTAGCCTCATCTGCCCGCTCGTCGGAGAGTCAACGACCAACAAGACCGCCGGCATGGTAAACGCAGAGTTCAAGGACAGCGAACTCTCCTCGTTTACGGTTGATGGTGTCAACCACGAGGCGGCGGCTGTCGCGAAGCTGGACGTTCGGCTTACGGTGAACGGTGAGGTAAAGGAGGCATGCTTACGCTGGATCCGTACGGACAACGAAGGTCGTGCCGTTACACCGAACCAGACTGGATCGTGGGGCTTAATGAGTTGGGGGCTCTGGGCAATGCTCAATGAACGTCGTTCGAGGGCCTCCTGAATCTCAAGCAAAGACGAGTCACTGTGGATAAGACACACGAGATGGCGAGGCGGCGTTGCGGCCTAGTCATGGGATGAGTGTGAGAGCTACCTCATCTCCGAATGGGCCACGCTCCTAGAACGATCGCCGGCCGAGGAAGAATTCCACCGATTCCTGGAGCAACACCCCTGCTTTGTCCCAAGTGGGTGGCAGTGACTCCTTTTGGCGCTCACAACCCGAGTCCCATCGCTGCCCTCGTGGCTGCGGTCCGCCCGCACTCGCCGCGCTAGTGGGCTGCTCAACTCGCGCCAGACGACGGCCGTCCCCCGGGTCCTTGGGACGGCAGGCAACAACGGGCAACAAGGAATGCCCCTCCAGCACGGCCCAGAGGGCGCCCAACTTCGCTCTGACCTGGGGTGACCGAGGGGACTCGAACTCCCGACCTTCAGGGCACAACCTGGGAGGGCCACCCTCGGTGGCGTGAGTGGACGCGCATGCGGCATCCCTGACCTGCGTGCGGGCACAATCGTCGACTGAGATGGACATTCGTTTGGCCACGGTCTCTGATGGGGTCCGCTGTCGCCCTCAACTGAGAGGGGCCGCCCAAGGGCCAGGCGCTGGCTGTTCACCACCATCACCGGATTGGGCCTCGACAGCCGCACGGTGGGGGACGGGTCTGCGGTGTTCCGGGGGTGGCCGAGCCTGATCTGGAGCAGCTTCACCCACAACCGCCAGTCCAACTTCGTCGTCCGGGTTCCTAACGCCAGCGTCACGTCGACAGATTCCGGACCACCTCGGCGATGAGTATTGGAGCGACAGCTACAGCTAATGCACTGCCAAACCGTGTGAGGCGCGATATGGTCGACGTCGGTGAAGCCATTACTGTATCTAGTAGGTCGAGCAACGTCGCCAAGCGCTCAATGTCGTTCGATTCAGTTGATCGACTTAGGCGCCAAATCTCGGATTGGATCTCGATGATCGTGTCGTTGCGTTCTCTACTGACTATTCTACTTAACCAATACTGTGGCAATCCGACTCCGAAGGCGAACCAGGTTAGTCCACCAACATATAAGACGCCTAAGACAACGAGCACATCGCGATTGAAGTCGCTTTGCCACGCAACGTAGGAGAGCGGAAATGATATGATCCCAAAAAGCAGCGCAGCCCCTACAGCTGAGGTGACGAATAGGTACGTCAGACCTCTAACTGCAGGTGATGCAGCTGGAATGATTCTCGGAGTCTCGACGTCGGTCAATCTGAACATCAGCCGAATCATTAGAGCCGCAAAGATTCCTCCATATACAGTGCAAGTAAGCAGCCCGCCTGCTAAGGCCACAACAGCATAGCTTGCCGCCGATGTTTGCGTTGGAAGTAGGTCTCTCATGTCCAGTAAGAAGAGCGAGCCTGTTGCCAATAAGATACCTATGCCTACCGAGACCAACTGGGGAGTTCTGGAACCATATCGAGCTACGTACCTAATGGCGTGAGCTCGGTTTTCCGGTGTGTTTAGGAAGACATCAATGTCATTGTTAAGGTTCAGTAGATTTGCCCATTCGTAACGGGTAAGGAGAAGGACCCCAACGGTCACCACTGAGAAGAGGGCTATCCATCCTGCGGACTCGGCATCGCTAGTCCGCTGGAGGACAGTTAGTGGTAACGATACGACGATCGGCGCAATCGCGATGGTGACAGCCGCACCGAGTACTCGCCCGATTGGCGGCAACGGGAGCATCCTCTCGATCAAACTTTGGAGTTCGGCGACGAGAGGCTGGCCGTGTGCTTCGACTTCGAACCTGTGTCCCGGACGCTGGGTTTGAAGCGTACGCACGCTCACAGGTCAGCGCTGCCTTGTCAGTTCACGAAAGAGACGCAAGATGCGACTCTGTGCTAGAAGCGACACCACGACAAGTAAGATGCAAATCAACGCATAACTGGGCAGGGTCATTGCGAGGGACTGTTGATCCGGCTCGATCAGCTTAAGGACAGAACTCGCTACAAGGCTATATGAGATAGCAAATCCAGCGAGTGCTATCCAGTCAACCTGACGCCGTGTCACGAGAATTGAAAGGACAGTGAAGGCTCCAATTACGCCTACCTCATAGTTCGAGAATGGCGGCACGATCGGAACCGGCTGCAGAGTCCGACTGGGCAGAAGAGGAAGTGTGGCAACGATTGCAACAACGCTGGCAGTGAGTGCACCGAGTAGAATGGATCCGACCAGCGTATTGAGGAACCTCCAAACTGAGGATTCACCGAAGGGATGCTCGGATGCGATCACGTCGTCGTATCTGGAAACCGACCTGAGGACGTTGATCATTAGGAGCGTTGCCGCGATGCAAGTGATCACGTATAAGATAGTTGCGCCCAGATACTCAGTGTCGAACCAGTCGCCATTGATGGCGTCGTAGACAAAATTGCCGACCACGCCCAGTGCAATCGCCCCGCCGACTCGCCAGAGATCAGCTGGGCGAACGTTGATGGTGCCCGCCATCGACCCATCATGGCACCTGACGTACCTCCTGGCGGACATCGCAACTTACCGGAGTCTTGGCGCCCAGCCGACACCGCCGACGTCGCGTTCGGACGAAGCCGGCGCCCTCCTGGGGACGGCTGCAGGCCGGCGCTGGCCTTACCGGCGCCGCTTGATTGAGGAGAGCTGCTTGGGCCAGGGTGTCATTTGCAGCACAGCCGTCAGTAGCGCCAGCGTTGGCCACCTTGCCGGTACTCGCTGACTGGGATCGTCGATAGTTCCGGTGCCATCCGGTCGGTGTACAGCACGCCGTGAAGGTGGTCGATCTCGTGGGCGACCAGCCGTGCAGCGCCTCGATCGAAGATCGTTATGTGGCGGTGCCCTTCTATCTCCTGGTGCTCGACGTGGAGGGTGAGCGGACGGTTCACCACGCCGCGCACGTCGAAGAAGCTGAGGCAGCCTTCGTATTGCTCGTCGCCGGGCGTCTCTTCGATGACCTTGGGATTGATGAGCGTGATCGTTTCGCCGTCGGGTGCCCGGACGAGGGCGGCGGCCCGGCCGATGCCGATCTGTGGAGCGGCGATGCCCATGCCCTTGCCGAAGGTG
The DNA here is from genome assembly GCA_035650275.1 of Kribbellaceae bacterium. GTDB lineage: Bacteria > Actinomycetota > Actinomycetes > Propionibacteriales > Kribbellaceae > DASRHY01. The sequence continues at coordinate 13,986 of DASRHY010000330.1, forward strand.
TGGACCTTCTCCACGCGTTCCATCGCGGACGCCAGAAAGCCGATCACACGGCGGGCGTCCTCGGCCTCGGCTGGTAGGTCGAATGGTCGGGCGACCTCGCGGAGGATGGGGTCGCCCTCCTGGACGATGCCGAGCGCCGCCATGGCTTCGCTGGGGGGGACGGTCGCCGAGGCCGGTTGCTGGCCGAAGGTCCACTCAAGCCGGTAGCGGGTGTGTAGCGGCGGATCGTCCGTCGACCACGTGAACACGTCGTTGCCGTCCTCGTGGGTGTGCTCGATCGCCGTGCGGAGTGGTAGGGCCTCCGCCGTCAGCGAGGTCTCGATGCCCCAGACCATCGGCTCAAGCTCCGACGGGAAGGCCAGTCGCACGGCCAGGTGTTTGGTCGGGAGCCGGACCGCCCGCTGGTACCACTTGCCCCACTTCTCGTCGCTGACCTGGTAGTCGTACGCGATCCACGCGGTCTCCCCGGGGTAGAGCGGGAAGTGGCCGTGTTCGTTTTCGAAGCACAGCCACAGCTCCTTGAATGCATCCCGGTCGTAGCGGACGTTCCAGGTCATCGGATGCTTGCCGTCATGCACCGCCCGGAACTGCAGCTCGTCCCATGTGAGTGGCCGCTCCCGGTAAAGCAGGTTTGATCGCTCCGGATCGCCTGGGTGGCTGTCGACAGAGATCCGCACCAGGTACTGCGTGACGGGCGTGTCGCCGACGTTGCGGATCTTGCGACGCTGGAACGGGTGGTAGGTCGAGCCGTCGTACCGCAGGTCGGCCTCGTCGTGCTCGACGACCAGGCCGGCGGGGTGTGGCTCGGTGGGCGGCGCGCTCGTTCCCTTGGCGGGCGCGGGTCCGGTGCGGCGCCACCACTGCTCCAGCTCGTAGAAGCTGCGCTTGAGAGCTCCACCAGTCCGCAGGACCTCGTCGGCGGCGGCGGCGAAGGTGTCGGACGGCCGCTGCTGGGCGGTCTCGACCTTGGATACATAGGACGGGTCGTAGCTGACCAGGCGGGCGAGCGCAGACTGCGAGAGGCCTCGGACGTCGCGCCAGTGCTTCAGCTCGGCGATGAACACTTCGGCGGGCGAGTACTCGGCTGGGTGCGGCTCGCGCATCGCAATCAGCATTCCTGACTTGTGATCAGCAGTGACTCATGAGTGACCGGCGCTCACACTGCCGGCACAGGGCGGTTGGGCGGTTGAGTCCGCGGCATGTCGTCGATGACCTCACTCCGCGGAGCCCGCTGGGAGGCGGCCGGTCTTCTCGGCCCAGGCAACGACATCGGCCTTGGCCCAGACCCGGCCGACCGCCAGCTCGGCCGCCGGCTCCGGGAACTGGTCGGTGCGGGAGAGCTGGTCCACGCGCTGGCGGGTGATGCCGAGCAGCTCGGCGATCTCGACCGTGCTCATCAGGTCCACCGCCCGACGGTACCCCTTGCGCCTGGGCAAGGGCAGGACGTACGGTCTTGCTTGCAAGCAAATCAAGTGGTCCCGGCGGTGCTGGAACACCCCGGGACCTGGCCACAACGGAGGAAACCCGTCGTGACGATCGCCGACCTTACGCGCCTGTCTATCGGCGATGCGCTATGAGCGCCCGCGCCGTGCGGGTGTTCCGGTGGGGCTGGTTCGGCCGAGGCGGTCGGCGCCGCAGTCAGCCGGTGGACCGGGTGCTCGCTTGGTGGCTGTGGAACTTCGCCAGTGGCGCCCGACTCGGCGCCGGGCCGGCGATCAGCGGTGACCGCGGGCTGCCCGGCCGGCTCGGCCGTGGTGCTGGTCGGCTGCTCGTCACTGCGGTGGTGGTCGTCCTGGTCTACGTCCAGCGGGGTGCGCCCGCCGGCGCTGCTCCGACGACCCTCGCTGCCGTCGGCCTCGGCGGCACTGCCGCTGCCGGCGTCGCTCTTCTTGCCGGCACATGGATGGTCGTGGTGTGGTGGCACCGCCGGCGCTGGGTGAAGCCGCTCCACCTGGCGCTGTTCGGTCCGGCGGGCTGGCCCGAGGACAAGCGCCCGGGCTCCTACCTGCGAGTGCCCCGGACGTTCGCCGACGGCAAGCACGGCGTGATCGTCTCGCTACCGCCCACCTTCGCCGGCCGACCCACAGAGCGTCTGGTGGTTGCCCAGGTCGTGCGGGACAAGCTCGCCCTCGGCGACGTGTCCGACAACTGGGTGCTCCGGGGCAAGCACGCGTACCTCCAGCTGCGGCCCCGCCAGCGTCCGCCGGAGCGAGCGCCCTTCGCTGATCCCACCGTCCGGGTGCTGGTCGAGCGGGCCAAGCCCTCGGCGCCGGTGATCGGCCTCACGCACGGCGGCCGTGCGGTGGCCGTCGACCTCGACGACGAGAGCCCGCATGTGCTGCTGTCCGCCGGCACCGGGGGAGGGAAGTCCTCGACGATCCGGGCGATCGCCGCCCAGCTGATGCGGCCCGGGGCGACGTGCTGGGTCATCGACGCGAAGCGGCACTCTCACGCCTGGCTCCGGGACGTGCCGGGCGTTCGATACTTCCGAGACATCGAAGAGATCCATCACGCGCTGGTAGCGCTGGGCGCCGAGGGCCAGCGGCGGAACCGGGCGTTCGACCACGTGGGCATCGACGACCCCGCACCCGTCTTCCCCCGGCTCGTCGTCATCTGCGAAGAGTTGAACGCCACGATGCGGATGCTCAAGCAGTGGTGGTCCAACAACCGGGAGCGGGGCGACCAACCGGGCTCGCCGGCGGTCGAGGCGCTCGGCCAGGTGGTGTTCATGGGCCGCGCGGTGCGCATCCACGTCCTGGCCGTGGCGCAGATGGCCTCGGCCAAGGACATGGGCGGTGGCGAGCAGCGGGAGAACTACGCGGTACGCATCCTGGCTCGCTACACGGCCAACGCCTGGCGGATGCTGGTCCCGGAGTGCACCTTCGCTCCCTCGACCCGACACCCGGGGCGGGCGCAGGTGTGCATCGGCGGCACTGCGACCGAGACGCAGGTGCTGTTCATGACGCCGCACGAGGCGCGGGACTGGGTGATGGGTGGCGCGCCTCGCCCGGCCGCAGATGTCGCGGTGTCCCACGTCGCAGCCGAGCCTGACTCGCTGGGCGAACCACCCGCGACAGTCGCAGCGACACCCACGCTCACCGTCGTGCGCGACATCGACCAGCCCGCCGCCGTCACGCTGGCAGAGGCCAGCTCGGATCGCGGTCGCGGCGTGGTCGCCCTCAAGTTCGACGCGCTGCGCCAAGCAGCTCGGCGCGATCCCGAGTTCCCGCCCGCGGTGGCCCAGCGGCGCCAGGCACGGGTCTACGAGCCCGAGGCGCTGGTGCGTTGGGAGCGCAACCGGCCCGGCACGAAGGGCCAGGCGCTGTGAGCACGCACCACCACGAGCACGGTGGGCCAGCCGAAGGCTGGCAGGACGAGGGGAGCGGAGCGACCGAACGAAGTGTGGAACAGACGGAAAATGATCCTGGGGACCTCTACCGGTCGCATGGTGCGAGCAGCGGAGACACCGGCCGGTTCCGGCCCGAGCAGACCGAGGCCGACCGGTTCTGGTCGAAGGTCGACCGCAGTGCCCCACAGGGCTGCTGGCTGTGGCTCGGTCAGCGCAATGCCTGGGGCTACGGCCACTTCCGTCGCACGCTCGCCCCCGGCGTTCACCGGACCGTGAAAGCTCACCGGTACGCCTACGTGCTCGTAGTCGGACCGATCCCGCCGGGCCTGACCCTCGACCACCTGTGCGGCCACCCCGCCTGCGTGCGACCCGAACACCTCGAGCCGGTCACAGCCGCTGAGAACCTCCGTCGCCGCCACGCCCGCGCCCGTAGCACCGAAGGGAACCAGCCATGACCAGCAGCGGCACCGATGCTCCGGCCGTCGAGCTGCACGAGCTGGGCAGTGCCCAGGCCCAGGCCCATGCTCGCCAGGCTTGGCGGGAAGCCGGCGAACGCCTCACCGGTGCCGAGCTGGGCCGCCGCTACGGCCGCTCCGAGCGTTGGGGCCGCCAGCAGATCGCTGCCGCCCGAACCGACCACAACGGCAACGGCAGCTCCGAGTCTGCCGCTCCGGCAATAGGCGGCACGCCCTCGACGGCACCGGCGCTGCCGCCCGGCGGCAGTGTGGCGCGCTCGGCGCGTGCGAACGGCACCGGCACAACCGGGACGGCGCGGCCGGCACGGACCGGCACGGCACCCAAGCAGCCGGCCGGCGTGCCGCTGCCGTTGCTAGCCGCCACGGCTGCCGCTGTGGTCGTGGTGACGGTCGTGTGTGCAGTCGTCAGCTACTCCCACATCCGGGACCTGGCCCGTGCCGCCGGCATGGGTGGCCTGGCCGGCTGGCTGCCGCTCGGCGTCGACGGCCTGGTCGTGGCGGCCTCGTGCTCGCTGATCGTCGACCGCCAGCTCGGCCGGCCCGGCCATGCCCTCGCCTGGGCCGGCGTCGCCCTCGGCCTTGCCGGCAGCCTCGCCGCCAACGTCATGGCCGTCGACCCCGCCCTCGTGTCGCTCCGTGCCGTCCGCTGGGTGCTGGCCGGCTACGGCCCTGCCGCCTTGGCCGTCTCCGGACACCTGCTGATCCGCATGCTCGGCGACCGCTGAGCCGCCGTCTCACCCAACTCCCACCAGCAAGCAAGTGGTGGGGCCGGAGCGCCAACTCCGACCCCACCGGTGAACCAGAAGCCCAACTCCACGAAGGGAACCAGTCCAGTGACCACGCTAACCCCCGCCCAGCTCGCCGAGCTGTTGCGAGCCTCGGCCGCCGACTTCTCCGACGGCCATGCGGCCGCCCACCTGCTGTGCGGGCACCGGAGCCTGCTCACCCGCGTCGACTTCCTCACGGCCTGTGTCGACTACGACCACGACGGCACCACCCCCGTCGCCTGGATCGTGTGGGAGGCCATCCCCGACTACGTCGACCAGGCGCCGCTGTCGTCGAGCGAGGCCAACATCCTGCGCCTGGTCGCCGAGCTGGGCAGCATCGACACCCGCGTCCCGCTCGCCAACCTGCTCGCCGGCCTCGACGACAGCAACGCCCGCCTGGACCTCGACGCCCTGGCCCACGTGCTGAACCGCGGGGGCCGACGATGAGTGTCGTCACCACGGGCGTGGTGGCCCGCTGGACCACTCGCCGGCACCCCGCCGCCGGCTCGCTCTGCGACGAGTGCGGTGAGGTCCTCGTCGACATGCAGTGCGAGTGCTGCGGTCAGCTCGCCGGCGAGATCGTGGCCATGCTGGCGTCCGTCGTCGACGCGCCCGCCGGCGCCCGGATCGTCATCGCCGAGCACGACGTCGACGGCTGGACACCGATCCGGTCCGTACCAGCCACTCGCGCCAACGTGGCCGCCCTGTCCCGGCCCGGTGCGACCGGTCCAGCGCTCGTGGGCGCCTCGAAGATCGGCGGGCTGTGGTGAGCACCCCGGACACCGCCACGACGGCCCCCGGCGAGCTGCGCGGCGCCGGCTGGCCGCTGCAGCCGCTCTTGGATGCCTTCGGCCTGACGCCTACCCGCCTGGCCGGCGAGCTGGGCCTGTCCGGCGCGACGCTGCGCACAGCCGGCCGGCGTGGCTTGAGCGACCGGCAGGCCGACGAGTGGGCGATCAGGCTGGGTCTGCACCCGCTGATGGTGTGGGGCTGGGCCTGGATTGAGGAAGCCGCGGGCGCCCGCCGGCCCGCTGCCGCGCACGTCGCCGACGTCCTGCGCGACCGGATCGCCCGTGGCGAGCTGCGGCCCGGTGATCAGCTCCCAGGTGTCAACGCCCTTGCCCGCCAGTTGTCGGTCGGACCCAAGACCGTGGCCCAGGCGCTCGACGAGCTGCGGGCCGAGGGGCTGGTGTCCGGCGGGGTCGGCCGAGGCCGATGCGCCAGCGTCGCGTCGACGCTGCCGAGCGGCCTGGCCGGCTGCATCGCGTGTGGCCGAGTCATCGCGCTCGGCGACGAGCACTACCCCCACCGGCCGCACTGCAGCATGGCCGTCCACGGGTGGTGCGACTGCGACGAGGCCGCGCATCCCGAGTGCTGCCCCACCTGCGCGTCGGGAGCCATGGCATGACCACCCGGCTGCCGTTCGCCCTCGATGCCGCCGGCCACGGTTGGCCCGTCTTCCCGCTGCAGTCCGGCACCAAGCGCCCGCAGGCCGGCTTCACGAGCTCGGAGTCGCGAGCCACGGTCGACGCCGAGCGGATCACCCGCTGGTGGACCCGCCACCCCGACGACAACGTGGCGATCGCCACCGGGCCCGCCGGGCTCGTCGTCGTCGACCTCGACGTCGCCACGGCCTGCGAGCGAGCACCAGCGGACTGGCCTGGCACCCGCAGCGGCCTGGACGTGTACCGGGCGCTCGCCACCGAGCACGAGCACGTGTCCACGTGGACCGTGGGCACCGCCCGCGGGGGCTTGCACCTGTACTACCGGGCACCATCGTGGGGAGGCCCGTGGAGCAATACAGCCGGCCGGATCGGCTGGCACATCGACACCCGCGCCGCCGGCGGCTACGTCGTGGCCGAGGGCTCCGCCGTCGATGGCCGCCACTACGTCTGCATCGACGGCCACGAGCCGGCCGAGCTGCCCGGCTGGCTGGCCGAGCGCCTGGCCCCACCGGTGCCGGCCTCGGCCCGCCCGCCGGCGGACGCACAGGGACCTAGAGGGCGGGGCTATGCCCCAGCAGCGCTCGCTGGCGAGGTACAGCGAGTCCTCGACGCCCCGGTCGGCCAGCGCAACGCCGCCCTCAACCGAGCCGCCTGGAACCTCGCCCGCCACATCGCAACAGGGATCCTTGACCGCGGCGACGTCGAGGCCGCCCTCCAGGTCGCAGGCGAGGCCGCCGGCGGCCAGACACCCGCCAGCGTGGCCGCCACAATCCGCTCAGCGATCGACGCCCGACTCCGGAGCCAGCCGTGAGCCGGCTGCGGTCCGCCGACATCCGTCACCTGCTCGTGCGGCTGGTCCGGCTGGCCAGCCGCATGGCCCTGGCCTTCGTGGCCGTACGGCTGGGCTTCGTAATCGCCGGCACCATCGTGACCGCGGCGGTGCTCGGCGTCACCACCGTCGTCGCGGCAGTCGCCTGGTGGGCACGGGTCGTCGAGCCTCGGTTGTTCGGCGGCGGAGGCCCGCCGGCGGCCGGGGGGCTTCACCTGGAGTTCGCCCGATCGCTTGCCCACGTGGCTGACCGCTACCTCGCCGAGTGCGAAGCCCAGGCACACAAGGGGCGGTCGTACCGCCGCCCGCCGAGCTGCCGGACACCCGTTCGACCGCGTCGGTCACCCGGCGCCCGCCCGCGTCGCCTACCCGGGAGCTGATCACCGATGACCGATCCGAGTCCCGATCCCGGCCAGGGTCCCGACGATCCTGACCTCGAGGACCCGCTGACCGCCGACGACATCGTGAACCACCCGCAGGACATCCCTCCGGCCGGCGACAGTCGTGGCGACAGCCAGGCGACCCGCCTCGTGTCCCTCGCTCTCGCCCACTACCGACTCGTCCAGGGCGACGACGGCCGGCTGTACGTCGCCGAGCACGACGGGCCGGCGGTCGTGCGGAGCCTCCGGGGCAAGGACGGGCTGCGGTCGAAGCTGTCGAGCCTCTACTTTGACATCCACCACCAGGCGCCGGGCGGCGCGGCGCTCACCGACGCCCTCGCAGTGCTTGAGGGCAGGGCCGAGAGTGCCGAGCGCGAGCCCGTTGCACTCCGGATCGCTGACGGCGGCCCGGGCTCGGTGGTCCTCGACCTGGCCGGCCTTGACGGACGCTGTGTAGTCGTCGACACCGGCGGCTGGCGAGTGGTCGAGCGGGCGCCCGTGCTGTTCCGTCGGACGCCGCTCACCGGCCCTCTGCCCGTGCCTGCGCGGGGCGGAAGCCTGGCCCCGCTCGCCGAGCTGCTCAACGTCGACGAGGCCCGGTTCCGGCTCATCGTGGCGTGGCTCGTCTCGGCCCTGTTCCCGGGCATCCCGCATCCGATCCTCGCGCTGGTGGGGGAGCAGGGCACGGCCAAGACCACGGCCGGGCGCCTGGTCATGTCGCTGGTCGACTCGTCGCCGGCGGCGGTGCGGACGCCCCCGAAGGAGATGCGCTCGTGGGCGGCGATGGCTGCCGCGTCGTGGGTCGTGTTCATCGACAACGTGTCGTCGATCCCGGCGTGGTTCTCGGACACGCTCTGCAAGGCCGTCACGGGCGACGGGATTGTCGAGCGAGCGCTGCACACCGACGACGACATCAACATCATCACGTTCCGGCGGTGCGTCGTCCTCACGTCGATCGACGCCGGCCGCCTCGCCGGCGACCTGGCCGAGCGGCTGCTGACGATCGAACTTGACGTCATCCCGCCCGAGCGCCGGCGTCCCGACGCCGAGATCGTCGCGCAGTATGAGGCCGCCCAGCCGATCGTGCTCGGCGCGCTGCTCGACCTCGCCGCTGAAGTTCTGGCTGCCCTGCCCAGCGTTCGCCTCGACGAGCTGCCCCGGATGGCGGACTTTGCCCGCATCCTCGGTGCTCTCGACCGCATCCGAGGATGGACGACGCTCGCCGACTACAACGCCGCGGCCGCCGAGGCGTCCCAAGCCGTGCTCGACGGAGACCCTGTGGCCGACGCCGTGCTCGGCCTCATGGGTCGGCAGAACGTGTGGAGCGGGACCGCCAGCGAGTTGCTGACACGGATCATGCCTGAGCACCGGCCACAGGGCTGGCCGCGGACGCCACAGGCCGTCAGTGGGGCACTCAAACGGCTGGCGCCGGCCTTGCGTGCCAGCGGTGGGCTCACCGTCGAGTTCCCACCGCGGGGGCAGTCCCGGATCATCACGCTGCGCGCAGGCGGTCCGGGACCTGTCAACAGCGGGGATTCCTCGTCGCGCTCGTCGCGCTCGTCGCGAGACGGCGGTGACCAGGCATGACGCGGCCTCCCATCGCGACGAGGCGCGACGACAACGCGACGAGCCAGGACGCGCCCTCGTCGCGAGCTCGTCGCGGCCCGCAACGCCCTGACCAGCACCGGCCGGCGCATCGCGACGGCCGCGACGAGCGCGACGACGAATTCGCCCATCTGACAACCAAGCCGAGCCCGCCACACACCGTCACAAACACCAGGAGAGGAACCAGCCAGATGCCCACGACCAACCCCGGTCCGGTGACCATGGTCGTCGCCGGAACGCCCTACCCGCCGACGCTCTCGACGGCGCAGACCGCGCAGCTCTGGGGTTGCTCACCCGAGCGGCTCTACGCCGAGCTGGGCCGCGGCACCTTGCCCGTCGAGCCGCTCGCCCTGGGCAAGCGCTACCGCTGGCCCACCCTGCGAGTCGCCGAGGCGCTGTCGCTGCCCGTCGAGATCGTCCACCAGGGCGACGCTGCCTGACCGCCGCCGGCGGGCGGGCGGTGAGCGCCTGCCCGCCGGCCGGTCACCACCGAGGAGACCAGCCAGATGACCGACAAGGAGCGGACGTCCGACAAGGAGCGGACGTCCGACAAGGAGCGGCGGCGCCGGCGCCCGAAAGGCACCGGGGCGGTACGCAACCGCGGGACCGCCCGCAACCCCCGCTGGTTCGCCTACCACTGGGTGATGGTGGAGGGCGAGCGTCGCCAGATATCGAAGGGGCCGTTCCGCATGCGGGTCGAGGCCGAGGACTGGCTCAAGGACGAGCTGCAGAAGTCCCGGGAGGGCAGGCCAACGCTCCCCAGCAAGATCACGGTCGCCGAGCTGCTCGACGAGTGGCTGATGGTTCGGCAGCCGGCGTTGGAGCCGAACACCTACGGCGAGTACGTCCGCGTGGTCGAGCACCGAATCAAGCCGCACCTGGGCCGCTACAAGGTGCGGGACCTGCGTCCAGGCCACGTCGCCAAGATGCTGCGCGCCCTCCGTCAGCCGGGAGCGAACCGGCGTGGCAAGGCCAGCCGCCCGCTCGGCGAGACGTCGTTGCAGCACACCTACACGACGCTCAAGAGCGCGATCGAGTACGCCGTCCGGCAGCAGCTCGTCTCGCACAACGTGATGGATGACGTGGATCGCCCACGTCGGGAGGCAACCCACATCCGGGTGTGGTCGGCCGGCCAGCTGGCGGCGTTCCTCGCCTCGGTCGAGGCCGAGCGCCTGGCGCCGCTGTTCCGGCTCGCCAGCCACACGGGTGCCCGCAGGAGCGAGCTGCTGGGCCTGCGCTGGTCGCACGTCGACCTGGCGGCCGCCACAATCTCGATCGCCAGCCGGCGTACGAGGGTCGGCTACACGATGGTCGATCGGGCGGGAACCAAGACGGCGGCCGGCGCCCGGGTGGTCGACCTCGACGCCGAGACGGTGAACGCTCTCAAGGCGTGGCGGAAGGCCCAGGCGGCCGAGCGGGGCGCCTGGGAGGCGGCGTACGTCGACTCGGGCTACGTCTTCACCGACGAGTCTGGCCAGCCGCTTCACGCTGACCACGTGGCGAACCGATTCGACCGACTTGTGCGCAAGGCGAGCGTTCCGACCATCCGATTCCACGACCTCCGCCACACCCATGCAACGCTGTTGCTCAAGGCTGGCGTCCCGGTCCACGTCGTCGCTCAGCGCCTAGGCCACTCTTCGCCGGCCCTCACCCTGTCGATCTACAGCCACGTCCTGCCTCGCCAGCAGTCAGCGGCAGCATTGGCTTTCGCTCGGCTCGTCGCTGAACCACGCTGTCGCTATTTGCGGCGAGCAACTCAAGGGCCATCACGCCTGCACTACGGACGGTCTGATCTGAAGTGTGAGCGATTAAGGTCTCCGAACCCTCATGGCAACCTTTTCCTGGCTGTTTGTGTCTCAGGCGGCGATGATCACTGCGACAGTGTTGATCATGAGATCTGGGCTCGGAGGAGTGATGACCCAACAACGCAGGGCACGCCGTCGCGTACGGCTTCGCCATAGATCGATTCTTAGTGTCCTCTTTGGCACGATCCTCGGGACAGAGTTCAACAACCCGGGTATCTCAAAGGAGGAGCTAGAAGCAGAGCTTCTGAAACGTAAGCCAGCTGAAGATGAGTTGGACTCATTCATTGAGATGCGCCAAGCGCAGAAGCTTCAGGGTTCGTTGCCCGAGGTAGCCTCAACAGAAGCTGACGGCGGCGACGGACTAGGAGATATCAACCTTACTCCGTAGGCATCCCGAGCAACCACGGCAGCGCGCCTCGAAAGCCCTGCTCGTCGCCCAATCGAGGCGATTGTTGCCGCCAGCGTCAGGCCTGCGGCAACCGCCCAAGGGATCCAAGACGAGATCGAAGCATTTGCATTCCGGGCGAAAAGCACCGCAGTAAGATACAATGCGGTTCCAGCGCCTAGGACCAGTATCAGTCGCTCATATAAGTCTAGTTCCAGGCAAGCGGTGCTAAACTCTTCCCGGGACTCTGGGACGAGGAAGGGCAGTTCTTCCTCTGCTGACCATCCGAGACTACGCCGAAGAGGGACCTGTTCCTTCGACCTGTATTCCCAGAGCCCGCGATGCTGTACACGGGCATCTCCGAACCTCGTTCTCTCACACGCGCGCAGCAGTAGCCTGCTCAAGGTAGGCATGACGAGAGACGCAAAGGCAATCACGCCCAGAGCAACGAAGGAGATTGCGCCAAAGTCCAAGCTCCTTAAGTCGATGCCGTGCCCACGCCAAGGCCGTCCCGCCCAGAACACGCCAATAAGCGCAGTAAGTAGTATGAGAGGTGTAATCGTTAAGAGTCGATCGTGGAATCGGATGGTTTGCAACAGAGGAAGCATACCATCGGGGTCGCTCAAACTACTGTCAGACTTGGACGGAACTTGAAGTCCGAACTTGATTCGCAATCTCCCCGCCAAGTCACCGAATGGCTCAGCGTCAAGCCGCTGATACGTTCCACCTAGGTCGATGGCATCTATATCGGCACCGCCATAATGAAATCCGCGCTCAAGCGCTGCGAAGCCGCGGGGCGACGGAGCACAAGCACCTCGCTCGACGCTTGACAGCCACTCGTCGGAGCGAACAGCCGCACGGGCGAAGACATCGAAACTGATTCTCGCTTGTCGGCGCTGATCGACGACGTAACAACCAAAGAGCTGCAGCGTCAGCCGGCTAGGAGTTTGGCCGATAAAGCTTGGCAGCTGTTGGATCGATGGTGGAACGCGTTCGGGGTCTGGGTTGGCCGGTGTTCCGCTCGTCCCGGTGTTCGCCATACGCCCAACCGTTGTGGATCGTCGAGTTGGGGTGGGCAGGAGCCTCATCCGCGACACCGCCGCCCCGATGTTGCAGAGTAGCAGAATACTCCTAGGTATATCTTCCCGGTGGGCTCGTGCTCGACGGTGATGGCCGTGGTGCTCAGCTTGGTGCACGACTTAGGGAGGCGCGCCAAACTGCGGGCCTGAGCCAGCAGGAACTTGCTTCTCGCTCCGGTGTCAATCTCGACACGCTCCGGGCGATCGAGCAGGGTCGTACGCAGAATCCGGGGATATTCACGGTGCGCCAGCTCGCACTCAGACTCGGAGTCGGGCTGGACGAACTCGCCGCCGATTGACCCGTAGCGCAGCGCCGGCGTGAGGCAGCCGCTGCTTGGAGAACCGCGGGCGGGCGTTTAGTTGCCCGGTTGTTGCCCGCTCGGGACTCTCGATGCAGTTCGTTCAGAGCCGCAACGCTCTGACCTGGGGTGACCGAGGGGACTCGAACCCCCGACCTTCAGGGCCACAACCTGACGCTCTAACCACCTGAGCTACGGCCACCAAGGGAATCGACAGCCTATCCGACCTGGCTGGCGCCCCCGCCAGCCGGTACCGCGCGGCTGGGCTGGGGGTCGTAGCCACTAGCGTTGAGCGTGCGCCAGGCCTCCGTAGCTCAGGTGGATAGAGCGGCTGCCTTCTAAGCAGCGGGTCGTGGGTTCGAGTCCTACCGGGGGCGCAGAGTGCCTCTGACCAGGCCTTCTCCAGCATCCAGCACCCCGTGCAGGCCGTGAAAAGTTATCCGGTCCAGTTATCTGGCCGTCGTGACCCTGCTACAGCAGTTCTTCGCATGGCGCGTCGACGAGGAGGAGATAGCGACGTCGCCGATGGCGTGACGACCCGATGGCGAGTTCGGCAGGCCGGGCTGCGAGTTCGTGGCCGCTCACTGCCGTGCCGACCGCCGGTGGTTCCTTGACGAGACTGCGACGTCATGTCTGCCAGAGGATGGCGGTGAGTGGATCGGGTCTTGACCGGCCGCAACTTCCGGTGTGCACGATTGCTTGAGGTGTGACTCGCCTATGGAGTCATTCGGCGAGGAAGTCCGACACGAGCCGGTTGAAGTCGTCGGGTCGCTCGATCGGCACCACGTGCGAGGAGCCGTCTCCTCGGATGACCTCGAACCGTGCGCCCGGGATCGCGTCGGCAACCTCGCGGGCTATCCAGGGTGGAGTCAGCAGGTCCTGCTCGCCCACAACGACAAGGGTCGGAGCCGTGACTGCGCCCAGCCGGTCGAGGGCATCGAACTCCCGGTACGCATCCGCCTGTCGCCCGTACGCCTCGGGACTCATCGGGTACGGATTGCTCGCCATCATCTCGGCGGTGTCCCGTACCGCTTCGTGGTTCCGAAGGAAGGCTGTGGAGAAGAGGGACACGAACTGTTGGCCGCCGAACACTTCCCCGGTCGAGTCGTTCGCCTTGACCCAGCTCCAGATCTGGATCGGATCGACGGCGCT